>JAURYL010000007.1 GCA_030653935.1 Pseudomonadota bacterium | reverse complement strand
CAAAGGGGGGAGTCAGCGCGCCGCACGCCTGTACCGGGCTACGGTACAGTGCCATTGCCAATGCGCGGGGGATCAGGAAGTCTGAACGTAGGGTGTGGTGAGCGCGGCGAACCGCACCATCCAACGCGACCGTCATGCTTGATGCGGTTCGCCGCTCAGCCCCCGTTCAATCCTGCTTGTAGGGCGCGCAGAAGCGTTGCTTCAGGTAGGCCTCGAAGTCGTCGCGGACTTCCGGATGCTGGAGCGCGTATTCCACGGTGGCTTCCAGGTAGCCCAGTTTGCTGCCGCAGTCGTAACGCTTGCCCTCGAACTCGTAGGCCAGTACCTGCTGTTCCTTGAGCAGCGAGGCGATCGCGTCGGTCAGTTGCAACTCGTTGCCGGAGCCACGTTCAATATGATTGAGGTGATGGAAGATACGCGGGGTGAGCACATAGCGGCCAACCACGCCGAGGGTGGAAGGCGCCTTATCCGGCGCCGGCTTCTCGACGATCTGGGTGATGCGCGAGATGCGCTCGGCCAAGGGCTCGGTGGCGACGATGCCGTAGGAAGCGGTTTCCTCCGGCGCGATGTTCTGCACCCCCACCAGCGAACACTGGTAGTAGTTGTAGAGGTCGCACATCTGCTTGGTCACGCCCGGCGCGCCATCGATCAGGTCATCGGCCAGGAGCACGGCGAAGGGTTCATCGTTCACCGCTGGTTGCGCGCAGAGGACGGCATGCCCCAGGCCCAGCGCCTCGGCCTGGCGGATGTAGATGTAGCTGAGGTTGACCGGCAACATGCCGCGCAGGGCTTCCAGCGAGCGCAGCTTGCCCCGGGTTTCCAGCTCCACTTCCAGCTCGTAGGCCTTGTCGAAATGGTCGGCGATGGCGCGCTTGGTGCGCCCGATGATGAATATCAGATCGGTAATGCCCGCCGCCGCCGCTTCCTCAGCCGCGTACTGGATCAGCGGCTTGTCGACGATGGGCAACATTTCCTTGGGATTGGCCTTGGTGGCGGGCAGGAAGCGGGTGCCCATGCCGGCGGCGGGGAAAACGGCCTTGGTGACGCGTTTCATTTTTGGAAGCTCCTCTGTAGGTATGTATCAGCTGAAGACAAGACGAACAGGATACCGCAGGCGGTTTTAGTTATGCATTTTCAGACTTGGCAATCGTATTCCCCCGCCTCGCTTCGCGCTGATCTCGCTGGACGCTGGAGCGTGGGAACCAGGGGAGGTGCCACGCCCTTTAGAACATGTTCAGAAACGCCGCCTCATCCAGAATGGGCACGCCCAGTTCCTGGGCCTTGGTCAGCTTGCTGCCCGCTTCATCGCCGGCCACCACGTAATCGGTCTTTTTCGAGACACTACCCGCCGCCTTGCCTCCGGCCGCTTCGATCATGGCCTTGGCGGCGTCGCGTCCGAGATTGGGTAGTGTGCCGGTGAGGACGAAAGTCTTGCCGGCGTAGCGCCCCGAACTCGGCGCTTGCGCCTCGCCGTCCACCCAGGCTCGCGCATCACGTAGGGCTTCGATCACCACCTGGTTGTGGCTTTCCTGGAAGAAAGCGGCGATGGCGGCGGCGACCACGGGCCCCACGTCCGGCACCCGCATCAGCGTTTCCGCATCCGCCGCGCGCAAGGCATCCAGTTGGCCGAAGTGGCGCGCCAGGTCCTTGGCGGTCTGTTCGCCCACCTGGCGGATGCCGAGGGCGAAAATAAAACGCGCCAGGGGACGATTGCGGCTGGCGGCGATGGCGGCCAGCAGATTCTCCGCCGACTTCTCCGCCATGCGATCCAGACCGGCGATGCGCTCCATATCGAGCGAATAGAGGTCAGCGGGCGTTTGCACCAGGCCGCGATCAACCAGTTGTTCCACCAGCTTGTCGCCCAAGCCCTCGATATCCATGGCGCGGCGCGAGACGAAGTGGAGGATGGCCTGCTTGCGTTGTGCCGGGCATTCCATTGTGTTGATACAACGTGAAGCCGTTTCACCTTGTAGGCGCACTACCGGCGATTCACAAACCGGGCAAACCTTGGGTAACTCAAAACGAGACTGCCAGGGCTTCACCAAAGACGGCCAAGGTCGACTTTTCAAGACGACTTTGACAACTTCAGGAATCACATCGCCGGCGCGCCGCACAATGACGGTATCTCCTACGCGCACATCCTTGCGTCGCGCCTCGTCCTCGTTGTGCAGCGTGGCGTTGGTGACGGTGACGCCACCGACGAACACCGGCTTGAGTCGAGCTACCGGGGTCAGTGCGCCGGTGCGGCCGACCTGGACGTCGATGGCTTCGACCACGGTCAGTTCTTCCTGGGCGGGGTATTTGTGGGCGATGGCGAAGCGCGGTGCCCGAGAGACGAAGCCGAGTCGCTCCTGGTCGGCCAGGCGGTTGACCTTGTAGACGGCGCCGTCGATATCGAAAGACAGGCTGCCGCGCTGTTCGCCGAGTTCGTTGTAGTACGCCAGCAAGCCGGCCACGCCCGAGACCACCCGGCGCTGCGCCGCCACCGGCAGTCGCAAGGCGGCGAGCCAGTCTATGACGGCGCCCTGCGTCGCGGGCAACTCGGCATCCCGGACCGCGCCGACACCGTAGGCGAAAAAGTGCAGGCGCCGCTTCGCGGTAATGCGCGGGTCGAGCTGGCGCAGGCTGCCGGCGGCGGCATTGCGCGGGTTGACGAAGGGCTTCTCGCCCTTGTCGCGCGCATCCTGATTGAGTTTGTCGAAATCGCGTCGCAGCATCAGCACCTCACCGCGCACCTCCAGCAGCGCCGGCGGTGTCGGTGTTTCCAGGCGCATGGGAATGGCGCGGATGGTGCGCAGATTGGCGCTGACGTCCTCACCGGTGTAGCCGTCGCCGCGTGTGGCGCCGCGTACGAACACACCCTGTTCATAGCGCAAGGTGATGGCGAGGCCATCGTACTTGGGTTCCACGGCGTATTCGGCTTCCCCCTCCCGTTCCAGTCCCTCGCGTACTCGCCGATCAAAGGCGGCCACTTCGCCTTCGGAAAAGGCGTTGTTGAGCGACAGCATGGGCACTTCGTGGGCGACCTGCGGGAAATCCTTGAGCGGCCCGGCGCCAACCCGTTGCGTCGGTGAATCCGGCGTGAGCAACTCGGGATGGGCGGTTTCCAGGTCTTGCAGTTCGCGCAGGAGGCGGTCGTATTCGGCATCCGGAATGGCCGGATCGTCGAGGACGTAATAGCGGTAATTGGCGTCTTCGATCAGGCGGCGCAGGTCGCGGGCGCGCTCCGCAGCCCCATCCATCACCCCTCAGACCTCAGGCAAACAGCCTGAGCGCGCGTTCGCCGCCGGCGGGAATGTCGCGCTGTTCCATGCGGGCATAGAACTCCTGGAGGCGGGCGCGGTCGCGGTTGAGGCTGTCGCTGCTGACGGCGCGGCCGTTGTCATCCACCATGCGCCCGGAGAGGCGATCCGCCAGGCTGAAGCCGAACTCGGTCATGCGGTCGAAGATGTTCACGCCATCCGCCACTCGCGGCACGTCGAACAGCAGGGTCACACCCTGGGTGGTGAGGCCGCGGCCATCCTGGGGAAATGGGCTTTCCTCCTGGTTGGTCAGGGTGAACAAACTGTGGCCGATCGTGTCGCGCGCGTGATAGACGCCGTCACGTTCCAGGGTGAGACCAGCGGCGCCGGCCTGGGTGTGAATGGCCTCGCTGGTAAAGGGGTGCGAATCGCTGGCGACCACGTTCAGGCCCATCAAGACGTCCACATTCATGCAGAACAGGTCGAGGTCACGGGCGCGCGCCAGCGCTTCTTCCTTGTCCGGGCAGGTCACCGCGCCGCCGGCATCGGCGGCGAAGGTATAGAGGGCGCGACAGAAGGCGTCGAGTTGATCCTGGGCGACGGCGCCACCACGGTCCGCCAGTTGCAGACCCAGCTCCATCTGGTTGTAGGCATTGCGTGGATTGCCGGTCAGGACTTCCCAGGCGCCGTCGGCGCGCAATCCGAAGGCGCGCACCGGTTTGCCGATACGACGCAGGCCGTTGAGCAGGCCGGTGTAGCTGGTGAAGGCGGGTGAGGCGAACTTGAGACGGGCGATGAATTCGGTTTGCGCATCCAGTTCATTACCAGTCAGCGGCCCTTGCGCGACGACCGTCTCGGGCTGCGCCGGATTGACGAAGGCGGCGGCGGGCGGTGCCAGATAGCCGAGATCCTCCTCGGCGAGTTCCGGTTCGGGCTTCAGTTCGCCCAGGGGCTCGCGAAGGGGCTCGCGAAGGGGCTCGGTCGCGCGCGCCTGCGACGCCTCGCCACGCGGATATGCCGCCAGCGGCGGCGGCAACGGCGCTTCCGGCTGTGTCGGTTTGGTTTCGAAAGGCTCGGGGAAGGTAAAGTCCACCGCCCGATGTCCCACTTGTTGCTCGGGCGCGTCGGCCTCCTCGACCGCCTGCCTGGCCTCGGGCGAGTGCGCCTCCTGGCCGGTCAATTGGATACGGGTCTCTCCCTGGCGGCGGCTGGGATCGGTGCGAACCGCCTCGCCCAGGATGATGTCGTCGCGCTTGTGCGAAAACAGGCGATCCGCCTCTTTGCGGAAGCGTCGTTCCTGCACCAGGTTGAAGATGACGATGGCGGCGATCATGCCAATGCCGACGATGGCCAGAACGATCTGGAGCGTGGTCATCATGGGTTTCTGTTCTCCTCGCGGGGCGGAACGCCACTGTCGCCAGCGGCAACCTTACCGGCTTCCGGCTCGATTACATGGATGAAAACTTCGTCAGCCCGGACCATGCCCAACTCAAAGCGGGCGCGGCCTTCCAGGGCATCATAACCGCCATGCAGATCCTGCGCCTCGGCGCCCAACTGGACGTTGCGCGCCTCCAGGGCAAGATTCGCCGTCTTCTGGGCGTGAACGTCCCGCTCCAGGTCCCATACCCGCAGCCAGCTTCCCTTGCCCAGCCAGAGCGGGTATTGCAACAGGAGAATCAGCACCGCCAGTGCCCAGGACAGCCCACGCATTTCATCTCAGTTGGTAGAAGGCTTCGCGGCCGGGATAACGCGCGAGTTCGGCGAGTTCTTCCTCGATACGCAGAAGCTGGTTGTACTTGGCGATGCGGTCGGCGCGTGAAAGCGAGCCGGTCTTGATCTGCAAGGCGTTGCTGGCCACGGCCAGGTCGGCGATGAAGGCATCTTCGGTTTCACCGGAACGGTGCGAGATCACCGAGGTATAGCCGGCGCGCTTGGCGGTTTCGATGGCGTCGAAGGTTTCCGAAAGGGTGCCGATCTGGTTGACCTTGATCAGGATGGAGTTGGCGATGTTCTTGGCGATGCCTTCACGCAGGATCTTGGCGTTGGTGACGAACAGGTCGTCGCCGACGATCTGGATGGATTTGCCCAGACGCTGGGTCAGCAGCGCCCAGCCTTCCCAGTCGTTTTCCGCCATGCCGTCCTCGATGCTGATGATCGGGTACTTGTCGACCCAGGCGGCCAGGTAGTCGGTGAACTCGGCGGCGGTGAGTTTCAGGCCCTCGGACTCCAGCACATAGCGACCATCCTTGTAGAACTCGGAAGCGGCACAGTCGAGGCCGATCAGAACATCGGAACCAGGCGTGTAGCCGGCGGCCGAGATGGCTTCCATGATGAACTTGAGGGCTTCCTCGTTGGATTTGAAGTTGGGCGCGAAGCCGCCTTCATCACCGACGGTGGTCGGGTGGCCGGCCTTGTCGAGGATCTTCTTGAGGCTGTGGAACACCTCGGCGCCGCAACGCAGTGCTTCGCGGAAGCTCTTCATGCCGGCCGGGATGATCATGAATTCCTGGATGTCCACGCTGTTATTCGCGTGGGCGCCACCGTTGACGATGTTCATCATCGGCACCGGCAGTTGCATCGGGCCGGCACCACCCAGATAGCGATACAGCGGCAAGCCGGCGTCTTCAGCGGCGGCGCGGGCGCAGGCCATCGACACCGCCAGCATGGCGTTGGCGCCGAGGCGGGATTTGTTCTCGGTACCGTCCAGATCGATCAGGGTCTGGTCGATGAGGTGTTGTTCTTCAGCGTCCAGGCCCAGGATGGCCTCGGCGATTTCGGTATTCACGTTCTCGACGGCGCGCAACACGCCCTTGCCGCCGTAGCGGGACTTGTCGCCATCGCGCAATTCGATGGCTTCGCGGCTGCCGGTGGAGGCGCCGGAGGGCACAGCGGCGCGACCCAGCACGCCGGATTCGAGAAGCACGTCGGCTTCGACAGTAGGGTTGCCGCGTGAATCCAGAATTTCGCGGGCGATGACATCAACGATAGCGCTCAATTTTTTTCCTCTTTTCACTCAATAAGACAGCGGATGGCTGTCAATCACAGGCGGGCTTCGATAAAGCCCTGTTGTTTCACCAAAGCGTCAATTTCCTTAAGGGTATGCAGCAATTCTTTCATCAAATGCAGCGGCCAGGCGTTTGGGCCGTCAGAAAGTGCCTTGGCCGGGTCCGGATGGGTTTCCGCGAACAGGCCGCTCACCCCCACCGCCACCGCCGCCCGCGCCAGTACCGGCACGAACTCGCGCTGGCCACCGGAACGGTCGCCCTGCCCGCCCGGCTGCTGCACCGAGTGGGTCGCGTCGAACACCACCGGACAGCCGGTCTCACGCATGGTGGCGAGGCCACGCATGTCGGAAATCAGGGTGTTGTAGCCGAAGGAGACGCCACGCTCGCAGACCATGATGCTGTCGGCGCCGCCATTGGCGTCCTTGGCCTTGGCAACCACATTCTTCATGTCACCGGGCGCCAGGAACTGGCCTTTCTTGATGTTCACCGGGCGGCCGGAAGCCGCGCAGGCCTGGATGAAATCAGTCTGCCGGCAGAGGAAGGCGGGTGTCTGCAACACGTCCACCACCGCCGCCACCGGCGCGATTTCGTCCTCACTGTGAATGTCGGTGATGACCGGCAGGCCCAGTTGTTTCTTTACCTCGGACAGGATACGCAGGCCTTCGTCCATGCCCAGGCCGCGAAACGAGCTACCGGAGGAGCGGTTGGCCTTGTCGAACGACGACTTGTAGATGAAGTTGATGCCGACCTCGGCACAGATTTCCTTCAGTGCGCCGGCGGTATCCAGCGCCATCTGTTCCGATTCGATCACGCAGGGGCCGGCGATCAGGAATAACGGGTGGTCGAGCCCGACTTCGAAGCCGCAGAGTTTCATTGTTTGTCCTGTAATTGGTCCAGCGCTCGCTGGAGCAGCAAGCGGTCCATCACATCCTTGTCGCGCACCGTCTGTTTGGTCCGCAACAAACCTTCCAAGGAGACGGTATTGACCGGGATGCCATCCAGATAGATGACCTCCCGAAAGCGGTCAAGCGTCTCATAAGTTTCGCCGCAGGCATTGAACATCACATCCACCACAAACTCGTCAGCCACACGGATGGTGTCACCTTCCTCGAACCAGGCCGGGTCAATTTCCGCGCATGCCTGCTCGGGTAATACCAGCAACGCACACTTGAGTTTCATTGCCGCGTCGCGCGTGGTCGGCAGCAGCAAGTCGATGTCCGTGGTCGCCCGATAATAGCCGTGCGTATAAAGCGCGTAGCCACCGATCAGCAGATAGGGCACCTGGTTTTCGTGGAGGGATCGCAACACGGTCTTCAGGTCATCCAGGTTCGCGGGGCGCGCATAGCGCGGCTCGTCCCGATCCGCGTCAGCCATGACGGGAAATTTGCAAGGCGGCCATTGTAGCGACCACACAGTCGTTCCAATGCTGATTGGCCTCCTCGTGCGTCTTGTAGCGGTAGAGCCCTCTCGGGATGCGCAGGCAAGACTGGAATTTCTGCATTTCCGTGTTGAATACGGCGCCCTCGCGCAACAGCTCACCCGAAGCGTGAAAGGTGATTTCCCGTTCATGGCGTTTGCCCACCACCCTCACGCCCGCACCTCCTGTGCCAGCAGCGCCGCCTGGACAAACGACGTGAACAGCGGATGTCCATCGCGTGGGTTGGAAGTGAATTCCGGATGGAACTGGCAGGCGACGAACCAGGGGTGCGTCTCGCGCGGCAGCTCCACCATTTCGCACAAGTCGGTGCCGGGCGCTCGTCCGGACACTTTCAGGCCGGCGGCTTCCAGCTTGCCGCGCAGGGCATTGTTGACTTCGTAGCGGTGGCGGTGGCGTTCGATGATCTGATCCTTGCCGTAAATCTCGCGCGCCAGCGAATCGGCCTCCAGATGGCAGACCTGCCCGCCCAGACGCATGCTGCCGCCCAGATCGGATTGCGCGGAGCGCTGCTCGAAACGGCCGTCCGCGGTCTTCCATTCGGTGATCAGGCCGATCACCGGGTACGGCGTTTCCGGCTCGAATTCGGTGGAATGGGCACCCTGCATGCCGGCGACGTCGCGGGCGTATTCGACCACGGCGAGCTGCATGCCCAGGCAGATGCCGAGATAAGGCACCTTGTGTTCGCGCGCATAACGGATCGCGGAGATCTTGCCCTCGGTGCCGCGCTTGCCGAAACCACCGGGTACCAGGATGGCATCCATCTTCGCCAGGGCATCGCAGCCGTCGCGCTCCAGCGCCTCGGAATCGATGTAGTGGATGTTGACCTTGCTACGGGTATGGATGCCGGCGTGGATCAACGACTCGGACAGCGATTTGTAGGATTCGGTCAGGTCCACATATTTGCCGACGAAGGCGACGTCGACTTGGTGTTGCGGGTTTTCCAGCGCCTCGACCAAGTGCTTCCACACGGTCAGATCGGCGGCTTTTGCCAGGATGCCGAGCTTGTGGCAGACGATCTCGTCCAGCATCTGGTCATGCAGCATGCCGGGAATCTTGTAGATGGAAGTGGCGTCCAGCGCCTCGATCACCGCTTCCGGCATGACATTGCAGAACAGCGCGATCTTGCGCCGTTCTTCCACCGGAATGGAGCGGTCGGCGCGGCACAACAGCACGTCCGGCTGGATGCCGATCTCGCGCAATTCCTTCACCGAATGCTGGGTCGGCTTGGTCTTCAGTTCGCCGGCGGTCGGGATGTAGGGCAGCAAGGTCAGGTGAATGAAACAGGTGCTGCTGCGGCCTTCCTCGATGCCCATCTGGCGGATGGCTTCCAGGAACGGCAGCGATTCGATGTCGCCCACCGTACCTCCGACCTCGATGATCGCGATTTCCGCGCCCTCGGCGCCGCGCTTGATGTAGGTCTTGATCTCGTCGGTGATGTGCGGGATGACCTGGACGGTCTTGCCCAGGTATTCGCCGCGCCGCTCTTTCTTGATCACCGACTCGTAAATCTGGCCGGTGGTGAAGTTGTTGCGCCGGCCCATCTTGGCGCGGGTGAAGCGTTCGTAATGGCCGAGATCGAGGTCGGTTTCGGCACCGTCCTCGGTAACGAACACCTCGCCATGCTGAAACGGGCTCATGGTGCCCGGATCAACGTTGATATAGGGGTCGAGCTTGAGATGCGTGACGGTGAGGCCACGTGATTCGAGGATGGCACCCAGGGACGCGGCGGCGATGCCTTTGCCCAGAGAGGAAACCACACCGCCGGTGACGAAGATATAACGAGTCATGGAATTGGCAGATACAGGGATGGCGAATGATACCGGAAGCCCCCCGCCCTACCAAGGTCGCGCCCCGACACTCAAGAAACACGCCGGGCCGCTCCAAGTGGTTCCCGGCCCCTTGCGGGGGGGCGGTTCAAAGTCATGGCTGGCATGGCGTGGTGATCGTGAAACATCCGCCGTGGGAGCGGGCTTGCCCGCGATTGGCAACGCTTTGTGTGCATAGCCGTGAAACACCGCGGTAGGGGTGGGTTTCACACCCGTGTACGGGCGGGTTTCAAACCCGCCCCTACCGTGGGCCACATCATGCGGGGCAGCCGCCCTTGTCGGGGGGGGCTTACTTCCCGATCTCGAACATCCCGTTCGGCGCTTCCCCGTACAGTTCCGGCGCATACATCGCCTCGACCCGTGTCGGCGGCAGGTTGAAGGCGCCCTCGCTGTTCAGGCGCAGGGTGTATTCGGTGAGGTGGCGGCCGCGCGGCAGCCAGTCGTAGTAGGCGCGATAGCGGTCGAACAGGCGCTCCCGCCAGGCCGGTGTGGCATTGCCACCCTCCGCTTGCGTCAGCAGGGTGGAGCCGCGCCGGCCGCTGGCGGAAAGGATGCTGGCGCCGGCGGGAATCGGGTCTTCCAGCACCACCCAGCCCATATCGTCACGGGCGTCGATGGTCAGGCGCACGCGCACGACATCACCCCGGCTCCATTTATCCGGAATCTTGCGCTCGATCGCCAGCAGTTCGCGGCTGATGCCGTAACCGCGCGCCAGCGGTTCACGCAGCGGCACGGCGGCCAGCGTCGTGACGCTGGCATAGGGCTCGCCCTGACCTTCGTGCTTGAGATACAAGGTTTCGCTACTCGTGCTCAAGGGCAGAAAAGCGGTCGCGCCCCGGGGCAAGGCGGCCCAGTCGATCAGGCGACCTTCCTTGCCGAGCGCGGCGTGGGTTTTGCCGGTCGGTTTCACCGTCTCGAAGCGGTCCCGGTAGCGCTCCAGGGCGAGGCTGCCCCAGGCGTTGGCGGGGGTGCTGTTCCAGCGGCCATCGCGTTGCCGCGCCAGGACGCCGGCGACGAATCGAGGCAGGCGCGCCTTCCAGGCCGGTTCATCGACCACGGCCAGCAGGGCGCGCACGGCATTGCCGTCGGCCGTGCTCATCATCCACCAGAGGCCGTCACGCGCTTCGCTGTTGAAATCGAGGCGGCGGCCGGTCCAGGTGAAGCGGCTGTCGAGCGCGGCGTAGGCGTCTTTCAGCAGGTCATCGCGCCGCGCCAGGGCGGGCGTTCGCTTCAACACGCCGATCCAGTCGATCACCGCTGAACTGGCCCAGAGCCTGGGTTCCGGCTTGATGGTGGCAATCAGCGCCGGGGTGGCGCGGCCATAACGCGACAGGGCCTCCAGCGCGGCAAGCCGCGACACCGGGCCGGCGCTTGCGTCTTCCCAGTCCGCGCGGCGGATTTCCAGCTTGCCGGCAAGGTAATCCGCGAGGGCGTTTTCCATACGCGCGCGCGCCTCAACCGGCAGTTGCCAGCCCGCCTCGTCGGCGATGGACAGCACGTAGGCGGTGAGCGCGACGCTGCCCTCGCCGGCGCCGGGGAAGAAGTTGAGCAGGCCGCTCATTTGGCCATCCTGCGCCTGATAGGTGGGTAGGTCCGCCAGCAGCGCCCGCCAGGCGGCGTTGTCACGGGTGGCGACGGCTTTCGAGACCTTCTGCTCCAGGCAGGTATAGGGGTAGCCACGCATGTAGGTGCGCAGTTGCGTCTGGCCGTCGAGCAGGCTGGCGGCGAGGGTGGCGCGGAGTTCGCCGCTCCCGGGGAGCGCGTCGACGGGCGCCGCGACCGGCAATTCCAGCTTGTTTTCGACGCGGTACAGCGCCGAAGACTGCACCCGCACCGGCACCGCCGCCTCCACGCTTTGACTCAGCTTGAGCGCGTCGCGCGCTTTGCCACCTACTTCCGACGCGGTGAAGGTCCAGTCGAGGCGATTGACCCGCTCGGGCACCTGCATCGGCCAGGCCAGTTCGCGGCTTTCGCCGGCAGCGAGACGCACCGTTTGCGGCGTGGGGCGGATGCCCGAAGCGCGATCCGCCGAATCTCCGTGGACCGCGCCGCTCACCTCGACCTGCATCCAGCGTTCGCCGCCGTTGCGCACCGTGACATGGGCTTGCAGACGATCCCCCGCGCGCAGCACCGGCGGCAATCCGGAAATGAGCTGCAAGTCCTGGGTGGAACGGATCGCGGTATGGCCGGTTCCAAAGCGGGTCTCGGCGGCGGCGATGGCGACGATACGGAACGCCGTCAGGCTGTCGTTCAGCGGCACCTCGATGCTGGCTTCGCCATTCGCGTCCAGCGCCAGGCCGCCCCGCCAGAACAGCAGGGTGTCGAACAATTCGCGGGTCGGCAGCTTGCCGCCGCCGCCCCCCGCCGGCAGGGCTTTCTTGCCGTAATGGCGTTTGCCGGTGATCTGCATTTGCGCGGTGAAGGTGTGCACGGCGTAACCGCGTTCGGCCATCATGGCTTCCAGCAACTTCCAGCTTTCATTGGGCGCGAGCTCCAGCAAGCCCTCGTCGACGGCGGCCAGGGTCACTTCGGTGCCGGCCGGCGGCGCCTTGCCGTCGGGCGTGCGCACCTTGACCTTGACCCTGGCTTTCTCGCGAACCTGGTAGCTGGCGCGGTCGGTCTGAACCTCCACCTTCAACTGATGCTCGCGCCGCCCGACTTCGATGCCGGCAATGCCGAGCTTGAACGCCGGACGGCCGAGATCGAGCAGGGCTGTGGGCTTGAGGTCGTCATTGCGACCACGCAGCACCAGGGCGGACACGAAGATGTTCGGCGCCCAGGTGGACTTCACCGGAATCTCCAGCACCGGCGTCTTGCCACTGAGCGTCACCACGCGCGCGTCGAGCACGCCCTCGCGTTCCACGGTGACCAGCGCGGTAGCCGTGCGGAAGGGCATGCGTACCTGAAAGCGGGCGATCTGCCCCGGCTCGTAATGTTTGCGTTCCGGAATGAGGTCGATGCGGTCGTGATTCTGTTGCGCGAACACCCATTCGTCCTTTCCCGCCACCCAGTAACTGTGATGGGTACTGGCGAGGCGCCCCTCGGCGTCGCGCGCGGTCGCGCTGACCATGATTTCGCCGCTCTGTTCGGCCCGGACGGTGCAGGAGAAACGCCCCTTCGCGTCGGTCATGCCCGCGCAGGACTCGGCCAGCGGCGTCACCCGCGTCTCGCTACGATAACCGTAGAAGCCGCCGGCCAGGCGTTCCCGGTAGGCGAAGGTCTGGCGCAGGCTGAGACGGATTTCCACCGGCGCCTTGGCGGCCACTCTCCCCCGCGGGTCGAGCGCCTGAAATACCAGGGTGTGGCTTTTTCCGACCCGTGCCCAGGTGTCGTTTTTGAGGCCCAGCACCACCTTGGCCGGCCACCAGGGCGTGACACGGCTGACGGTCTGGATTTCGCCGTTCGGGTCGGCATATTCCAGTTCCACGCGCAGGTTGTGCGGCATCGCCAGCTTGGGAATATCGTTCACCCCGGCGCGCGCGGCGCCACCGGCATCCAGCTTGAGGCCATGCGCGGCCAATGCCACGACTTCACCCTCCTCGCCGCCTTGATCGGTGTCGCGGCGGAGTGCGAAATCGAAGTTGTCATAGCCGGGAAAAGCAATGCGGTATCGCGGCTCCAGTTGCGCGCGCAATTTCACGGCCTGGCCTTTCGCGCCGCCACCATTGAGATATCCCACGGCAAGGTCGTACTCGGCTGTCTCGCTGGCCAACCAGTCCGGTCGCGCCGGGTCGACACTGGCGCGCATCAGCGGTACCCGGAAGTCGGCGACACTGAAGGCGCCGGAACTCGGCCCCCCCAGCGCTTGCAACTCGGCGGGGTCCGTCTCCGGCTTGATCGCCTTGTCGAGCAGGCGCAGGCGGTAATCGCCGCGCTTCGCGGCCACCGGCACTTGCCAGGTCGATTCCGCCGCGCCGTTCTTCCAGGCCAGCGGCAGAAACCAGCGCTGGCCGCTACCGCCATGTTCGATCATCAGGGTGCGCGGCGCTTGCGAAGCATAGGAAAGGCCGAAAGCCTGCCGGTCGCGCAGGAAATGCTTCATGTGCACCGTATCGCCGGGGCGGAACAACACCCGGTCGAGCACGCTGTGGGCCAGTCGCTTGTCCGTATCCCAGGACTCCGGCAGCCCGAAGCGCCAGATTTCGATGCCTTCATCCCAATCGGAAAAGGCGAAACTCAGGTCGTCGCCGGCGCGGGCGCTGACCATCAGCGGGCAGCCCCACTCGGAATTCCGGGGGTCCGGCAAGCCACGTGGAATCAGCGCCATGCCCTGGCTGTCGCTGGTCGCGCGGGCCAGCTCGCGGCCCTTGCAATCGCGCACGGCCACTTGGGCATCCGCCACCGGCGTTCCCTGATCCAGACGCGTCACCCAGACCAGGGACGAACCCGCGCCCCACTTGAAATGGACACCGAGATTGGTGACCAGGGCGGTGGTGCGCACATACATGGGCACGTTCTGGCCGAGCAGGGAATTGCCCAGGCGTCGGCTTTCCGCCTCCACCACGTAGAAGCCCGGTTGCTCCAGGGGAACCGCGACCACCTCGAACGCCCGGGCGCCATTCGGCTTCGGCAGGGCGCGTTCAACCACGCCCGCCTCCCAACTCCCCAGCAGTTGCGCGTGGCGGGTTTCCGGGCGCCGATTCGTTTGCGGGTCATAGGGCGGGTTGTCGATCTTCTTCACCCGCGCCCGCCAATCGAGGATGGCGGCGTCGTCCAGCACCCGAACCCAGCGCACTTTCGCCGCCGTGTTTTCACCGGCGCCCGCTTCCAGGTTGCGCGCGGTGAGGGGCAGGAGGCCGCCGGCGGCGCGTTCGAGGATGCCGAAATCGCCGGAGAACTTGAGCAGCGGCGGATGCTCGGCAACCTTGAATCGCAGAGGGTAGCGCGCCGCGTTGACCAGTTCGCGGCCCTTGTCATCGACCAGATCGACCGGAAGCTCCAGGGTCAATTCACTGTTGGCCGCGAATGGCCCGGGGAATAGCAGCCCGTCATCGCTGGCGACCGCTGGCTCAGACCTGGCCTGACGGTAGCTTGTGCCCTTGGCATCCTTCAACGTGACCCGGTTCAGTAGCGCGCGCGCGACCGGCGCGGTGAAATCGAGATTGATGGCGGTGAGCGGCATGCAACCCGCTCTGGCGTTTTCACGCTGGCAGCGCATGCGCGCGCTGAAATGGTCACGCACGCTGTACACGAACCGCTGATCGGCGGGATTACGCTGGCCGGAGGCCATGCTCACCCCCTGCCCCCAGACCAGAGCGAGCCTGGCGTTGGCCGGCAGGGTGCGCGCGCAGCGCAGCACTTCCAGACGCGGGTCGGTGGCGGCCGATCCGCCTTCCCAGGCGACGTTCATGTCGTCCAGTTGCGGCTTGAGTTGCGCCAGAAGCCGGGTTCGCTCGCCCCCGGTCAAGCGCATGACCGGCACCTGTTCATGAATACCCTGGATTTCGCAGCGCGCGTGGGCGAGCACGCTTTCCGGCATCGCCGCGCCATTGAGCAACAGGAGGAATACCTGGTCCTCGTCCACCGTTTGCGAGTCATGCGGCAGACTCCAGCGCACCCGCGGCCCGGCGATACTGAAACCGTATTCGGCGGCCAGGGTCACCGCCTCGCCGTTCAACGCCGCAAGCGCCGCGCGCGGCAGGAAACGGCAGGACGCGCCGGCTTGCGGCTCACGTTCAAAGTCGTAGACCCAGGTTCGCTCGTCCACCCAGTGGCCGTTGCCCGGCGCCTCGCATTCCACCTGGAATGGCGCGGCCGCATCACTCCGCCCCAGCGGCGCCATCGCCGCTGAAAACCGCGCCTGAGCCTGGCGTACCTCGCCTTGTTCACCCTGCGGCGTGAAGTTTTCCAGGCTGGCGGCGGTAACGATACCGGACCAGATGGCGAGGAGAAAAGCCAGCTTGTTCATGATCACTCCCGACCCGAATCAATGCGCCATTCTGGCACCGATGCAATTACCTGGTCAGCGCATTAAAGAATTACGCCAAATGGTTCGATATTCAGTTTGCAACCACACTGGAGCACGCAATGGCGGGACAAGCGTGGTGGGGCGCACCGCAATGGGCGGCCTATCTCGAATACAAGGAGTTGCCGATCAAGGCGGCGAGCAAGGTCGCGCTCGCGCGACTTGAGGAAGAAGGCGAGGAAAACCGCTCCGGCCATGACTATGCCACCCTGCTGCTCGACGATCCCCTGCTGGCGCTGCGACTGCTGCGTGAAGCCAACCGCCACCTGCCGCGACACCTGGCGCGCGACATCACGACGCCGCTAGGCATCCTCCTGGCCCTCGGCACCTCGAACTTCAAGCGACAGATCCGCGCTGCCCCGGAAGCGGTGGATGGCAACCAGGGCTTCATCACGGCCGAGCGGCGCGCCACCCTGGGCGCTCGCATCGCCTTTGCCTGGGGTGCGCTCCACCACGATCTCGATCAGGGCGAACTCGCGCTCGCCGCGCTACTTGCCGAGGCGGGCGAAATCGAACTCTGGGCCTTCGTGCCCGAAATCCCACAAAAAGCGCTCGACCAACGCCGCGCCGGACTCGCCAGCCGCAGCGAGCAGGCGCAACGGCAGACGGTGGGCTTCACCTTCCGCGATCTCAGCCTGGAATTGATTGAACGCGGCGGCTTGCCGCCATTGATCAAGCAACTCATCCGTGGCGACGAAGGCCTGCGCGCGCGCCTGGCCCGCCTCGCGGTCGATACCGGCCGCCACCTGAGCTACGGGCCGGATGACCCCGCCCTCCCCCATGACCTCATCGCCGCCGCAAAACTCTGCCATGCCCCACTCGCCATCGTCGCGCGCGGGCTGCCCTTTCTGACGGATAGCGACAGGGAAAACCTGCTCCAGATGGCCATCGCCAATTCAGAACTGGTCTAAATGGATACTTGACCTATTAGGTCGGGTATTGTAGAGTTCGTGCATCCCGCAGTTGCGGTAATAACCCGGTGAAGAGAGGAAACAACATGGATCTGGAAATCAATGGAAGGATGGTGGAAACCGACCCCGAGGGCTATTTGGCCAACCTGGGTGACTGGGCTGAGGATGTGGCCGAGTTTCTGGCGGGACAGGACAAGCTGACGTTGGAAGAAAACCACTGGAAGATCATCACTTACATGCGTGACTACTTCAACGAGTACGGCACCGCGCCGAACCTGCGCATGCTGCAGAAAGGTCTGAAGGAAGAATTCGGTAGTGAATGGGGCGACAAGAAATTTCTGTTCGACCTGTTCCCCTACGGTCCGGCCAAACAGGCGGGTCGTTACGCCGGCACACCGAAGCCGACCGGCTGCGTTTAATACCACGACAGGTAGTACACTTGCCCCGGCCTCGACCGGGGCATTTTTATTTGCGCAAACCCACTAGTGTCCGGTTAAATGTTATCGAGTCGGCTGTAAAGCCAGTAACGGCAAGGCTTTAGAGCGGACGAAGGGTGTCCACGATTTGAATTATCAGAAGCAAAAAAAGGCCGTGGAACAATTCCGTGAAACAATTTTGT
>JAURYL010000025.1 GCA_030653935.1 Pseudomonadota bacterium | reverse complement strand
GGGCTCTTCACCTTGGTTGGAGCCCATGCCAAAGCGAGCCAATCACGATGCTGAAACCACCAACTGGAGAGCCGTATGCGGGAGAACCGCACGTACGGTTCGGAGGGAGGGGAGGGCGTTAGTCCTTCCCTACCCCTATCAACACCCCATGAAACCCTCCCTCCAAGCCAAGCTCGAACAACTCGCCTTCCGCCTGGAAGAAATCAACGGCCTGCTCACCGACGAGCGGGCCACGGCGGATATGGCGCAGTACCGCAAGCTGAACCAGGAACATTCGGAAATCACGCCCGTGGTCGAGCATTACCACGCCTGGCAGTTGGCGCAAGCCGACCTGGATACCGCCGAAGCGTTGCTGAGCGACCCGGAGATGAAGGCATTCGCCCAGGAAGAAGTGGAGGCCGGCAAAGCCCGCATTGCCGAACTCGACCAGGAATTGCAGTTGCTACTGCTGCCGCGCGACCCCAATGACGAGCGCAACCTGTTCCTGGAAATCCGCGCCGGCACCGGCGGCAATGAATCCGCCCTGTTCGCCGGCGACCTGCTGCGCATGTACAGCCGCTACGCCGAACGGCAGCGCTGGAAAGTCGAAATCGTCTCGGAAAGCACGGGCGAAGTCGGCGGCTACAAGGAAGTCATCTGCCGCGTGGTCGGCCAGGGCGCCTATTCCCGGCTCAAGTTCGAATCCGGTGGCCACCGCGTGCAACGGGTGCCGGAAACCGAGACCCAGGGGCGCATCCACACCTCTGCCTGCACCGTCGCGGTGATGCCGGAAGCCGATGAAGCGGAAGCCATCGACATCAACCCGGCCGATCTGCGGATCGACACCTTCCGCGCCAGCGGCGCCGGCGGCCAGCACATCAACAAGACCGATTCCGCCGTGCGCGTCACCCACCTGCCCAGCGGCCTGGTGGTGGAATGCCAGGACGACCGCTCGCAGCACCGCAACAAGGCGCAGGCGCTGGCCGTCCTCGCCGCGCGCCTGAAGGACATGCAGGACCGCGCCGCCCACGCCCAGGAAGCCAGCACCCGCAAAAACCTGATCGGCAGCGGCGACCGTTCCGACCGCATCCGCACCTACAACTTCCCGCAAGGGCGGATCACCGACCACCGCATCAACCTCACCCTCTACAAGCTCGGCCAGGTCATGGAAGGCGACCTCGACGACCTCATCGCCGCCCTCACCGCCGAACACCAGGCCGAACTGCTCGCGGCGCTACAGGATGCTGACCGACCAACTCTCCCGCGCTACCCGCCAACTCGCGGAGTCGCTCGAACTCCCCCCCCGTGAAGCCCGCCTGGAAGCGCAAGTGCTGTTCGCCCACGCCCTCGGCGTGAACCGCGCCTGGTTGATCGGACACGACCGCGACCTGCTCACACCCGAACAAACCGCGGCCATCGAAGCGCTGCTCAAACGCCGCCTGGCGGGCGAGCCGGTGGCCTATCTTCTCGGCGAACGCGAGTTCTACGGCCACCCGTTCCGGGTCACGCCCGATGTGCTGATTCCCCGGCCCGATACCGAATTGCTGGTCGAACTCGCCCTGCAACGCCTGCCGCAAGATGCCACCTTGAACGTGCTCGACATCGGCGTCGGCAGCGGCGCAGTGGCGGTCAGCCTCGCCCTGGAACGTCCCGGTTGCCGGGTCACCGGAGTCGACATCAGCGTCGCCGCCCTGCGCGTGGCCGTGGCCAACGCCGCAGCGCTGCATGCCGACGTCGAATTCCTCCGCAGCGATGGTTACGAGACGCTGGGAAAGCGCCGCTTCCACCTCATCGCCAGCAACCCCCCCTACATCGCCGCCGCCGACCCGCACCTGCAACAAGGCGACCTCCGCTTCGAGCCGCCCCAGGCACTGGCCTCCGGCGACGACGGTCTCGACCTGATCCGCCGTCTGATCACGGGCGCGGCCGCTCATCTGGAGCCGGGCGGCTGGCTGTTGCTGGAACACGGTTGGGATCAAGCCGCGCCGGTACGCGCGCTACTGCGAGCCGCCGGCTTCCATGAGGTGTTCAGCGCCACCGACCTGGCTGGCCATGAGCGGGTGATGGGCGGGGTGTTTCCCGTTCGATAGCGGCGGAAGGTGCGTCAGAACCAGCGGAACCTCATGTTTTTCCAGAACATGCCGCTATTATCGACAAGGTGGGCGTTCCCCCGAATGGAGCCGGCAACATGGACATCTTCAGCGTCACCAGCGACAGCTTATTTTCCTTGTCTTCGCAGAAAACCGCGCAGAAGGAAAATATCGCCCTGCGTGCGTTGAATACCGGCCTGGAACAGTTCAGTGCCAAGCAATACGAGCTTGCCATCACCAGTTTCCAGCGTTCAATCAGCATGGCGCCAACCGCCGACTCCGCGCTTGATGCCTATGACTACATGGCGCGCGCGCAACTCACCCAGGGCAATGTCCAGGCCGCGATCGACACCTATAGCAAGGCGCTGAAGATCGCGCCGAATCGCGACGACATGCATGTGCAGTTAGGCAAGATCTACACCACGGAAGGCCGTGTGGACGAAGCGCGTGACCAGTACCAGCTCGCGGTGAAATATAACCCCACTTCCGCCAATCGCTATGCCCTGGGCCAGGGCTTTCTCGGCACCGGGCAATATAGCGATGCGACTCAGCAGTTCGAACTGGTCCGCCAGCAGGGGCCGAAAGAGCCCTATGGTTACTTCGGCCTCGGCCAGACTTATGCCAAGCAGGGGCGTTATGAAGAGGCTATCGCGGCCTTCAAGAATGCCGTGGGCATCAAGCAGGATTATCTCGATGCCTATTCGGAAATGGGCTACGCCTATAGCGAAAACGGCAATGTCGATCAGGCAAATGACGTCGTCACCACCCTCAACACCCTCTCACCCACCGATACCACGCTGGCCGGCAGTCTCAGTCAGTACCTTTACGAAAAGACCCAGCCGAAAATGACGGCGGCTTACGTCAGCAACCTCTTCACCCCCTTCCTTTCCAACCAGGGGCCGCGCACCCAGCTGAGCACCATGAGCAACTACTTGACCAACGCCGGTGACGAACACACTTTCGCGATGGTGTTCCAGTTCGACAAGGCGATGAATCAAAGCTCGGTGCAAAACGTCTTCAACTGGAACATCGCTCGCGCCAGCGGCACCGGCCGCGCCGATGGCTACAACTACGACATGACGTTACCCGCCACGGAAGTTACCCTGCCCACTACGCCACTGGCCGTTTATTACAACCAGAGTGATCAGACCGCCACCGTGCTGTTCAAGGTTCACCAGAACGCCACCGCCGACGGCACCCTCGACCCCTCCCATATCAATTTCAGCTTCAACGGCAAGGATTCGGTCGGCCTGGCGATGGACAAGTCAGCCGATATGTACAGCGGCTTTTCCGGGTTCGCTTAGGGCCGATTCGCCGTGTCGTGGGAGCGGGCTTGCACGTGATGGGTGGCGGCCGCGTTCAACCGCCGTTTCCAGGATAATCCTGGAAACCTCAGTTGACCGCTCATCAGCCTCTGAGAGCCCGCATGCGATCTACGTTCAGTGCCTTCGATGACGTTCACCGGTTGGGCGACGTCGCTACGCGCCCGATTGCGCGGTTTTCGAGCCGTCTGGCTGCGTTGCTCCTCCTTGCGGGCCTCGGCCCGCTGCGTCGTCGCGCCTTGCCAGCCGACTCGAAAACCGCACACTCGGGCGCGTTCAACTGAGGTTTCCAGGATAATCCGCGCGGTCATTACTTCATCCCACTCCCATGAACATCGACGGCAATCCCACCCGCACCATCTGGCCCGCTGGCGACGTGGTCGAGATCATCGACCAGACCCGCCTGCCGCATGAATTCGTGGTCAAGCGGCTGCGCAGTCTTGACGACGCCGCCGAGGCGATCAGCGTCATGCGGGTGCGCGGCGCGCCGCTGATCGGCGCCACCGCCGCTTATGGCCTGGCGCTGGCCGCCGCCCGCGACGTGAGCGACGCGGCGTTGTGCGCGGCCGGAGACAGCTTGATCGCCACCCGGCCCACCGCTGTCAACCTGCAATGGGCGGTGCGGCGGATGCTGGCGCGGTTGTTGCCGCTGCCCGCCGCGCAGCGCGCGGCGGCGGCCTGGGCCGAGGCGGCGCTGATCGCCGACGAGGACGTGGTGCGCAACCAGGCCATTGGCCGCCATGGCGCGGCGCGCATCGAAGCCATCGCGGCGCGCAAGGCCGGGCCGGTCAACCTGCTCACCCACTGCAACGCCGGCTGGCTGGCGACGGTGGACTGGGGCACGGCGCTGGCACCGGTCTACGCCGCCGTGGCGGCGGGGGTTCCGCTGCACGTCTGGGTGGACGAGACGCGGCCGCGCAATCAGGGCGCCAGCCTCACCGCCTGGGAACTGGCGAAGCACGGTGTGGCGCACACGGTGATCGCCGACAATGCCGGCGGCCATCTGATGCAACACGGTCAGGTCGACCTGTGCATCGTCGGCACCGACCGTACCGCCGCCAATGGCGATGTCTGCAACAAAATCGGCACTTACCTCAAGGCGCTGGCGGCGCACGACAACGGCGTGCCGTTCTACGTCGCGGCGCCCGGCCCCAGCATCGACTTCGAGCTGGCGAGCGGGCGCGAGATTCCCATCGAGGAGCGTGGCGCCGAGGAGGTCACCCACATCGCCGGCCTCGATGCCCAGGGCCGACTGGCCAGCGTGCGGCTCACCCCGAGCGGCAGCCGCGCCGCCAACCCCGCTTTCGACGTCACCCCGGCGCGACTGGTGACCGGGATCATCACCGAGCGCGGCGTCTGCGCCGCCAGCCGTGAGGGGCTTGCGGGCCTGTATCCGGAGTGCGGGTAATCGTGTGTGGCCCCGGCTGGAAGCCGGCGCCACTGGAGTCAACATGAGCAACCTTCCTGAACAAGTCGCCGCGACCGCGCGCCGCAGCGTCGCGCTCGGCCTCAACCAGGGCACTTCCGGCAACATCAGCGCGCGCGCGCCGGATGGCCTGCTGATCACCCCCTCCGGCCGCGACATGACCGCCATCGAAGCCAGCGAGATCGTGCCGGTGGGCATGGACGGGACCTTTCCGGACGGCATGCGGCCGTCCAGCGAGTGGCGTTTTCACCGCGACATCTACGCCGCCTTTCCCGAGGCGCAAGCCGTGGCGCACGCGCATTCGCCGTTCGCCGTGGCGCTCGCCTGCCTGCGCCGCGACCTGCCGCCATTTCATTACATGGTGGCGATGGCCGGCGGCGTCGATATCCGCTGCGCCGACTACGCCACCTTCGGCACCCAGGCGCTGTCGGATGCCGTGATCAAAGCCCTCGACGGCCGCCGCGCCTGCCTCATGGCCAACCACGGCCTGCTCGCTTGGGGCGGCAGCCTCGACGCCGCCCTCGCCCTGGCGCTGGAGGTGGAGGCGCTGTGCGGCCAATACCTGCGCGCCAGCCAGCTGGGCGCGCCGGTGCTGTTGAACGCGGCCGAGATGGCCGAGGTGCTGGAGAAGTTCAAGGACTACGGGGCGCGCGACTGATGCGCCTGTTTCTCCTGCTGACGCTGGTTCTCGCCGGCCTCGCCTTCCTGCTCGCGCTCGCCACCGCGCCGGCCCCCGCCATCGAACGGCCGGCCACCCTCACGCTGGCCGATCTTGATCGCGGCCGCGCCATCGTCGAAACGCTCGACCTGAAACGCCTGAAGGAGGGCGAGGAGCGTCGTCTGCGTTTCGCTCAGCAAGATCTCGCGCTGGCCCTCAACTGGCTGGTGGGCAGCCTGGGGCGCGGTGGCGCCGAAGTGGAGATCACGCCCGAACAGCTGCGGGTACGGGCCAGCGTGCGCCTGTACAAACTGCCGCGTTATCTCAATCTCAGCGTCGCCTTCCAGCCGCAAGGCGAGCTCCTGGCGCCCACCCAGCTGCGTTTGGGCAAGGTGCCGCTGCCCGCCAGCTACACCGGCAAGCTGCTCGGCTTTCTGCTGACGATCTCACCGGCGGCCGGGCAATACCAGGTGGTGCGCGACATGTTGCGCCAGGCCACGCTGCGACCGGGTCAACTGGAGCTCACCCTGGTCTGGCGCGGCGCCGCCCTGCGCCAGGCCATGAAGGATGCCGGCTGGAACCCCTCCGGCGTCGATGATGCCGCGCTGGAGGCGTACCGCGAACGCCTGGCCGCGACCTCGGGCAAGGACATGGCGCCGCTGCTCGGCGCCGCCTTCGCCCTGGCCAAAGAGCGGTCGCGCCAGAATGACCCGGTGGCGGAGAACCGCGCCGCGCTCACCGCCCTGGCCGAGGTGGCGGTGGGTGGCCGTTTGATCGTCGGCGCCAATGATCGGAAACATCGTCGCAAGGGCGGCACCCGCCTGGGCGGGCGCGGCGATTTCGCGCAGCATTTCGGCTTGTCCGCGTTCATTTCGATCATGGGCGGCGAGGGTATTTCCGATCTTGCCGGCCTCTACAAGGAGTTGCGCGACGAGCGCGACGGCAGCGGCTTTTCCTTCAACGACCTGGCCGCCGACAAGGCCGGCAGCCGCCTGGGCGAAGTGGCCACGCGCTCGCCGGAAAGCGCGCGGCGGGTGCAGGAACGGCTGGCCGGCACGCGGGATGAGCGGCTGTTCTTCCCGGAGGTGAAGGATCTGCCGGAGTTCATGAACTCGGCCCAGTTCGAGCGCCGCTTCGGCGGTGTCGGCCAGCCCGCCTACGTCAAACAGGTGCGCGAGATCGAGGCCCGCATCGCCGCCCTGCCGCTCTACCGGAAGTGAGCGACCGTGAAACAGCGCCGGCGCCCACCCTTACCGTCATTCCCGCGTAGGCGGGAATCCAGATTCCACCCTCTGCTCAGGCACTAACTGGTCATGGCTGGATCAGCCGCCCCGCAAGATGAAACAGCGGACGCTCCTACCCGCGCGGATGGGTTGGTTGTTTCACAGTAACAACAGCTGATTTGATGACCGCGCTGGTTCCCGTCCGCGCGGGAATGATGGTGGATGGCGAGAACATATTTACCGTGAGCGCCCGAGTGTTCCGTCTTTCGCGCGCGCCTGGGCTCGGTTAGGATGCTTGCCGCACCGCAACAACCCCCAGGAGACAGCCATGCCGCAAACCAAGATCCTGCTCGACGAGAGTGATATTCCCACCCACTGGTACAACGTCGTCGCCGACATGCCCAACAAGCCGGCGCCGCCGCTGGGGCCGGACGGCAAACCGGTGGGACCGGAGGCGCTGGCGCCGATTTTCCCGATGGCGCTGATCGAACAGGAAGTTTCCGGGGAACGCTGGATTCCCATTCCCGAGCCGGTGCGCGAGGCCTATCGCCTGTATCGTCCGACGCCGATGTTCCGCGCGCATCGCCTGGAACAGATGCTGGGCACCCCGGCGCACATTTATTACAAATATGAGGGGGTCTCCCCGGCCGGCTCGCACAAGGTCAACACTTCCATCCCGCAGGCCTATTACAACGCCCAGGCCGGCATCCACCGACTCGCCACGGAAACCGGCGCCGGCCAGTGGGGCTGCTCCCTGGCCCTGGCCGGGCAGATGTTCGGCATCGATGTGCGCGTGTTCATGGTGAAGGTGAGTTACGACCAGAAACCGTTCCGCCGCTCGATGATGCACACCTGGGGCGCCGAAGTGTTCGCCAGCCCCTCGCCGCACACCGTCACCGGCCGCAAGGCGCTTGAGGTCGACCCGGATTCGCCCGGCTCGCTGGGCATGGCCATTTCCGAGGCCGTGGAAGAAGCGGCCAGCCGCCCGGACACCAATTACGCCCTCGGCTCGGTGCTCAATCATGTTTGCCATCACCAGACCATCATCGGCCTGGAAGCCAAGAAGCAATTCGAGAAAGTGGGCGAATACCCGGATGTGGTGATCGCCTGCTGTGGCGGCGGTTCCAACTTCGCCGGCGCCGCCTTCCCATTCCTCGCGGACAAGGCGGCGGGCGACCCGAGGGCGAAGAACACGCGCCTGCTGGCGGTGGAACCGACCTCCTGCCCGACCCTGACGCGCGGCCACTATGCCTACGACTTCGGCGACAGCGTCGGCCTCACCCCGCTGATGCTGATGTACACCCTCGGCCACGACTTCATGCCGCCCAGCATCCACGCCGGTGGCCTGCGCTATCACGGCGACTCGCCGCTGGTGTCGCAGCTCTACCACGAGAAGCTGATCGAGGCGGTGGCGGTGCCGCAACTGGCCACCTTCGAGGCTGGCGTCGCGTTCTCCCGCGCCGAAGGCATCATCCCGGCGCCGGAGTCCTGCCACGCCATCCGCGCCTGTATCGACGAAGCCCTGAAGTGCAAGGAGACCGGCGAGCCCAAGGTGCTGTTCTTCAACCTGTCCGGCCACGGCCATTTCGACATGGCCTCCTACGACAAGTACTTCTCCGGCCAGCTGGAGGACTTCGAGTATCCGGCGGCGGCCATCGACGAAGCCCTGCACCACCTGCCCAAGGTCGGATGATGCGTCGCAGCAAATGTGGGTTGTGGGCGGTGGGGCGGCTCTGTTAGCATCGCGCGCCATGAAAACCTGTTACGCACACTTTACGTTTCCGACCGCGCTGGCGGCCGGGGACGATTGATGCGCGAGCAACAGTAAACCGCTTAATCCACCCGAGAAACCGCCAGGTCCTGGCGGTTTTTTCGTTTCAGGCTGGCCCCACAGGAGTTTTGCAATGACCGGATACCGTACCGACGACACCCGCATCGAACAGGGCGATGAATTGCTCGCACCCATGCAGATCATGCGCGAGCTGAAGGCCAGCGAAGCCGCATTGCGCACCACCTACCAGGCACGCACCCGCATCCACGATGTGCTGCGCGGCGCCGATGATCGCCTGGTGGTGGTGGTCGGTCCCTGTTCCATTCACGATACCGGCGCGGCGCTGGAATACGCGAAGAAGCTGAAGCCCCTGGCGGAGGAACTGGCCCACGATCTGGTCGTGGTCATGCGGGTCTATTTCGAGAAGCCGCGCACCACGGTGGGCTGGAAAGGCTTGATCAATGACCCGCACATGGACGAGAGCTTCGACATCAACGAGGGGCTGCGCCTGGCGCGCAAGTTGTTGCTGGAAATCAACGAGATGGGCCTGCCCTGCGGCACCGAATTCCTCGACCTGATCTCGCCGCAGTACATCGCCGACCTGGTCGCCTGGGGCGCCATCGGCGCGCGCACCACGGAATCACAATCGCATCGGCAACTGGCTTCCGGCCTGTCCTGCCCGGTGGGCTTCAAGAACGGCACCGATGGCAACCTGCGCATCGCCGTGGACGCGATCAATGCCGCCGCCTCGCATCACCACTTCGTTTCCATCACCAAATCCGGCCATGTCGCGGTATTCAAGACCAAGGGCAACGAGGATTGCCATGTCATCCTGCGTGGCGGCAAGCAGCCTAATTACGACGCCCCGAGTGTCAACGCCGCCTGCGGCGAACTGGCCTCCTCCGGTCTGCACCAGCAGGTGATGATCGACTTCTCGCACGCCAACTCCAGCAAGCAATATCAACGTCAGGTGGAAGTGGGCCACGTTGTCGCCAACCAGATCGGCAATGGCGACAAACGCATCATGGGGGTGATGGTCGAAAGCCACCTGGTCGCCGGCCGCCAGGATTTGAAACCCGGCGTGACCCTCACCTACGGCCAGTCCATCACCGACGCCTGCATCAGCTGGGACGATACCGAGCCGCTGCTGCGCGAACTCGCCGAAGCCGTGCGTAACCGCCGCCTGGCGCAACCCAGCGACGAACAGTAGGAGGGCCGCTTGCGGCCCGAACAAACGCTGGCGTTATTCGGCCCGCAAGCGGGCCTCCTACGTTAGAATGCCGCTCGGCGGGCCCCCCCGCATGGCTAAGCCGTGAACCTGGTCAGATCCGGAAGGAAGCAGCCACAGCAGCCGATGCCAGTGCCGGGGACCAGGCTCGCCACCTTATTCTGGTCAGCGGGTAGGATGCGGTGAGGAACGAACCGCATCATGAGCGCATCCTTGATCGATGCGGTTCGCTACGCTCACCACATCCTACGAGTCGCAGCCACGCCCATGAGCCACCAAGTTCTCGCCCGCAAATGGCGCCCCAAGCGCTTTGACCAACTGGTCGGCCAGGAACATGTGGTGCGCGCGCTCTCCAATGCCCTCGCCACGGGGCGCCTGCATCACGCCTACCTGTTCACCGGCACCCGCGGCGTCGGCAAGACCACCCTAGCGCGGATTCTGGCGAAGTGCCTCAACTGCATCCCCGGTGTCACCCCGGAGCCCTGCGGCGAATGCGCCGCCTGCCGCGAGATCGACAGCGGCCGTTTCGTCGACCTGATCGAAATCGACGCCGCCTCCAACACCGGCATCGACAACATGCGCGAGGTGATCGACAACGCCCAGTACGCGCCCACCGCCGGTCGCTACAAGGTCTACATCATCGACGAAGTGCACATGCTCTCGAAGAACGCCTTCAACGCCATGTTGAAGACGCTGGAAGAGCCGCCCGGCCACGTCATCTTCATCCTCGCCACCACCGACCCGCAGAAAGTGCCGGTCACGGTGCTCTCGCGCTGTCTCCAGTTCAACCTCAAGCAGATGCCGCCCGGCCATGTCGCCGGCCATTTGAAGAACGTGCTGGAAGCCGAGAACGTGCCGTTCGAGACCGGCGCGATCAATTTGCTCGCGCGCGCCGCCGCCGGCAGCATGCGCGACGCCCTCTCGCTCACCGACCAGGCCATCGCCTACGGCAGCGGCCAGATCAAGGAAGACGACACCCGCGCCATGCTCGGCGTGATCGACCAGGCCTACCTGATGCCGGTGCTCGAAGCCCTGGCCGACGGCGACGGCCCGTGCCTGATGAATGAAGCGGCGGAACTGGCCGCGCGCGGTTTCTCCTTCGACGCCGCTTTGCAGGATCTGGCCGGCCTGCTGCACCAGGTCGCCCTCGCGCTGGCCATCCCGGAAGCGGTGAGCGAAGACGCGCCGGAGCGCGAACGCCTGTTCGAACTGGCGGCGCGGCTCGACCCGGAACGGGTGCAGGTGCTCTACCAGATCGCCACCCTCGGCCGCCGCGACCTGGAATGGGCGCCGGACGAATACGCCGGCTTCAGCATGACCCTGTTGCGCATGCTCGCCTTCGCGCCCTCGGATAGCCCGCCACAGGCGCGGGCGATGCCGCCGGAAACCCGGCCTGCGCCTCGGCCGGAACCGCGCCCCGCGCCGGTGGCGACACGCCCGGCCGCACCGCCACCGCCCTGGGATCAGGCGGCCAACGAGGCCATCGCCTCCGTAGCGGCGCCCGCACCCGAAGGTCGCGAGAATGCCGACTGGCGCGCGCTCGCCGAGAGCCTGCCCGGCGCCACCCGCCAGCTTGCGATGCAGTGTGAACGCCTGGGACACAACGGCAACAAGCTGTGGCTGCGCCTGCCGGAGAACCAGAAAACCCTGCTCGACAACTTCGGTGACAAGCTCAAAGTGGCGCTCGCGGAGAAACTCGGCGCCGGCCTGCAAGTCGAATTCGAACTTGCCGCCGCCACCGACCAATCGCCCGCCGCCGCCCGCGCCCGCGAACAGGCCGCGCGGCAAGCCGAGGCGGAAGCCGCGATCCACAGCGACCCCTTCGTCCAGACCCTGGTCCGCGAATGCGACGCGATGGTCGCCAACATCCGCGCGACAGGCTGAATGTGTAGCGCCGGCATCCTTGCCGGCGTCTTTAAAAATGCCGGCAAGGATGCCGGCGCTACTTTGAAAGGCACGACATGCTCAAAGGTGGAATGGGTGGCATCGGCAACCTGATGAAACAGGCCCAGGCGATGCAGGAAAACATGCAGAAGATGCAGGCCAAACTGGCCGAGCTGGAAGTCGAAGGCGTCTCCGGCGCCGGCCTGGTCAAAGTGGTCATGACCGGCAAGCACGACGTCCGCCGTGTCGTCATCGACCCCAGCCTGCTCGGCAGCGCCGAGGCCGACGACAAGGAAATGCTGGAAGACCTGATCGCCGCCGCGATGAACGACGCGGTGCGCAAGATCGAGGAAACCGTGCAGGAAAAAATGGCCTCCGCCACCGCCGGCCTGCCCCTGCCGCCCGGATTCAAGATGCCGTTCTGAGTGAGTGCAAGGGGGACTGAATATGAGCGCAGTGGAATCCATCGAAGTGGCGGTTGCCAATTTACCTCCGGCCGATCTGGCCGAATTCCGGCGCTGGTTTGCCGAGTTTGATGGCGCCGCCTGGGATGCGCGTATCAAAAGCGACGCGCGCGCGGGTGGGCTGGACGGATACGCTGATGAGGCTCTGGCGGAGTACCGCGCCGGCAACACGCAAAACGTAGGGTGTGGTGAGGTACGAACCGCACCATTTGCGGCGGCTTGATGCTACGAACTGCCGACCTAACAATCATGTCTCGATGGACACCCCCGACGATGAAACAAGGCGGTAGGAGCGTCCGCTTGCGGCGCGAAATTCCACGCACGCTCGTTTTCGCGCCGCAAGCGGACGCT
>JAURYL010000135.1 GCA_030653935.1 Pseudomonadota bacterium | reverse complement strand
CCAAACTTCTTCGACAGAATCGTGGTAATCGCTGCGGTCAGCGTCGTCTTGCCGTGGTCAACGTGTCCAATCGTCCCAACGTTCACGTGCGGCTTCGTACGCGCAAATTTTTCCTTGGCCATATCTATAAACCTCTATCACTTCTTACTGTTGATCACCGCTTCCGCGACTGACTTGGGTGCGTCGGAATAGTGCTTGAATTCCATCGTGTAAGTGGCGCGGCCTTGTGACATCGAGCGCACATCGGTCGAGTAACCGAACATTTCCGCCAACGGCACTTCGGCCTTGATTGACTTGCCAGCCGCCAGATCATCCATACCCTGGATGATGCCGCGACGACGATTCAGGTCGCCCATGACATCGCCCATATAGTCCTCTGGCGTCTCGACCTCAACCGCCATCATCGGCTCAAGAAGCACCGGGCTGGCTTTGCGCATCCCTTCCTTGAAGCCCAGGATCGCGGCCATCTTGAACGCCTGCTCGGAAGAGTCGACCTCGTGGTAGGAGCCATCAAACAGCGTGACTTTCACATCAACCACCGGGAAGCCAGCCATCACGCCGTTGTTCAGCGCTTCTCTCAGGCCTTTCTCGACCGCCGGAATGTACTCACGCGGCACCGAGCCACCCTTGATGGCATCGACAAATTCAAAGCCCTTACCGGCTTCGTTCGGCTCCATCTTGAGCCAAACGTGGCCGTACTGACCCTTACCACCAGATTGCTTGACGAACTTACCTTCCTGCTCAACCGCTTTGCGGATGGCTTCGCGATAGGCCACTTGCGGCGCGCCCACGTTGGCCTCGACGCTGAATTCGCGGCGCATGCGGTCAACCAGGATCTCCAGGTGCAGCTCACCCATACCGGAGATGATGGTCTGACCCGTTTCTTCATCGGTACGAACCCGGAATGAAGGATCTTCTTGCGCCAAACGATTCAGGGCAAGACCCATCTTTTCCTGGTCAGCCTTGGTCTTGGGTTCCACAGCGACGTGAATCACCGGCTCGGGGAAAATCATGCGCTCAAGAATGACAGGTTTGTCCAATGAGCAAATGGTATCACCCGTTATTGCGTCTTTCAGACCGACTGCAGCGGCGATATCACCCGCGTGCACTTCCTTGATCTCTTCGCGATTGTTGGCGTGCATCTGCAAGATTCGACCCAGGCGATCTTTCTTGCCCTTGACCGAGTTGTAGATTGTGTCACCCGCGCTCACCTTACCGGAATAGACCCGGAAGAAGGTAAGTTGACCAACGAAGGGGTCGGTCATGATCTTGAAAGCCAGGGCTGCGAAAGGCGCATCATCGCTGGCAGGACGCTCGGTAGGTTCGCCGTTTTCGGTTTCGCACTTGACCGGGGGAATATCAATCGGCGACGGCATGTAGTCGATCACCGCATCCAGCATGGCCTGCACACCTTTGTTCTTAAAGGCGGAGCCGCACAGCATGGGGACGATTTCGCTGGCGATGGTACGGGTACGCAGAGCCAACTTGATTTCAGCCTCGGAGAGATCACCCTCTTCCAAGTACTTGTTCATCATCTCTTCGTTGACTTCGGCGGCGACCTCAACCAGCTTTTCACGCCACTCGTTACAGACATCGACGAGGTCGGCGGGGATGTCTCGATACTCAAACTTCATGCCCTGAGAGGCTTCATCCCAGTAGACCGCCTTCATCTTGACCAGGTCGACAACCCCCTCAAACTTCTCCTCGGCGCCGATAGGCACCTGGATCAGTACCGGGTTTGCCTTGAGGCGGCTCTTCATCTGCTCATAGACGCGGAAAAAGTTGGCACCCTGGCGGTCCATCTTGTTGACGAAGGCCAGACGCGGCACGCCGTATTTGTTGGCCTGACGCCACACAGTCTCGGACTGAGGCTGCACACCACCCACCGCGCAATACACCATACAAGCGCCGTCCAGCACGCGCATTGAGCGCTCCACCTCAATGGTGAAGTCCACGTGACCGGGCGTGTCGATAATGTTTACACGGTACTCAGGCAGCGATAGATCCATGCCCTTCCAGAAACAGGTTGTCGCGGCGGAGGTAATGGTGATACCGCGCTCTTGCTCCTGCTCCATCCAGTCCATGGTCGCCGCGCCGTCATGCACTTCGCCAATCTTGTGATTGACGCCGGTGTAGAACAGGACGCGTTCGGTCGTGGTGGTTTTTCCGGCGTCGATATGCGCCGAGATGCCGATGTTGCGATAGCGCTCGATAGGAGTCTTGCGTGCCACAGTGCTGTTTCCTTATCAGAAGCGGAAGTGCGAGAAAGCCTTGTTGGCTTCGGCCATGCGGTGAATTTCTTCACGCTTTTTCATGGCGCCGCCACGACCCTCGGAGGCATCCAGCAGCTCACCCGCCAGACGTTGGCCCATGGACTTCTCGCCACGCTTGCGCGCGGCGTCCTTGATCCAGCGCATCGCCAGGGCATTACGGCGTGAAGGACGAACCTCGACCGGAACCTGGTAGTTGGCGCCACCGACGCGGCGCGATTTCACCTCGACAACGGGACGCACGTTGGTCATGGCCAGACCAAAAACCTCAACTGGGTCTTTGCCGCTCTTCTTGCCGATCTGCTCGAAAGCACCGTACACGATGCGCTCGGCGACCGCTTTCTTACCGCTATTCATGACAACGTTCATGAACTTGGCAACTTCCTGGCTACCGAACTTCGGGTCCGGCAGGATGATACGTTTGGGAACCTCACGGCGACGGGGCATGCTTTACTCCTTGTCTCTTACTTGCCGGTCTTGGCGCGCTTGGCGCCGTACTTGGAACGGCTCTGCTTACGATCCTTGACACCGGCGGTATCCAGACTGCCGCGGACGATGTGGTAACGCACACCCGGCAAATCCTTGACCCGGCCGCCACGCACCAATACCACCGAGTGCTCCTGAAGGTTGTGACCCTCGCCACCAATGTAGCCAATGACTTCGAAGCCATTGGACAGACGCACCTTGGCAACCTTCCGCAACGCGGAGTTAGGCTTCTTAGGCGTGGTGGTATAGACACGGGTACACACACCCCGCTTCTGCGGGCAGGCCTCCATGGCCGGTACCTTGCTTTTCTCTATCGGAGCCTTACGTGGCTTCCGTACTAACTGGTTGATGGTCGGCATCTAACGCGTTCCCAACTAAATCATGAAACCTGCACAAATCAGCCTGGCGTCGGCAATACATGCCGCGAGCCAGGCTGGCCGAAAAAAAGACTGCAAATGGTAGGGGTGATTACGAGCGCTGTCAAGCCCGTAATCGAACTACCCATCAGGCGTCGTCGCCGTCGCCCTCCAGCACCACTACGATTTCCTCGCCTTGCTGCACCGGCTGGAAGTCGATGTTATGGGCCAGGCCCTTGCGGCTACGGTGGTAAGCAAGACCGGTACCAGCGGGGATGAGGCGGCCGACGATGACGTTCTCCTTGAGGCCGCGCAGATCGTCCTTCTTGGCCATGATCGCGGCCTCGGTGAGGACGCGCGTGGTCTCCTGGAAGGAAGCGGCGGAGATAAAGGAGTCGGTCGACAGCGAAGCCTTGGTGATACCCAGCAGGATGTTGTCGTGGACAGCGGGCAACTTGCCATCGGCCATGACGCGATCATTCTCATGCAGGAACTCCGAACGCTCCACCTGCTCGCCGAGGATGAAGCCGGCATCGCCCGGATCCGCGACGTTGACCCGTCGCAGCATCTGGCGCACCACCACCTCGATGTGCTTGTCGTTGATCTTCACGCCCTGGAGGCGATAGACGTCCTGCACCTCATCGATGATGTACCGGGCCAAGGCTTCGATACCCTGCAAGCGCAGGATATCGTGCGGGTCGGGCGGGCCGTCGACGATGGTCTCGCCCTTCTGCACGATCTGGCCGTCGTGAACGGTGACGTGCTTGTCCTTGGAGATCAGATACTCGTGCGGCACGCCATCCATGTCGGTAATGACCAGACGCTGCTTACCCTTGGTGTCCTTGCCGAAGGAGACTGTACCGGTAAGTTCCGCCAGCACGCCGGCATCCTTGGGGGTACGCGCCTCGAACAATTCGGCGACCCGGGGCAGACCACCGGTAATGTCGCGCGTCTTCGAGGTTTCCTGCGGGATACGTGCCAGCACGTCGCCGACGTTGACGTCCTGACCATCCTTGACGGTGATCAGCGAGCCCACCTGGAAGGTGATGCTGACGCTGATCTCGGTGCCGGTCACTTTAACATCCTGGCCATCAGTGCCGATCAGACGAACCTGCGGCCGCACGCCCTTGGTCTGGGTCGAACCGCGGCGTTTGCCGTCGATGACGATCAGAGTGGACAGGCCGGTCACATCGTCGATCTGTTTAGCGACCGTGACGCCATCCTCGACGTTCTCATATTTCACTCGACCGGCGTACTCGGTAATGATCGGACGGGTATGCGGGTCCCAGTTCGCCAGCGTCGTGCCAGCCTTGATGACCTGGCCATCGACTATCGCCAGGGTTGCGCCGTAGGGCAGTTTGTGGCGTTCGCGTTCGCGCTGGTTGTCGTCCACGATCAGCAGTTCGCCGTTTCGGGAAATGACCACTTGTTCGTTTTTGGCGTTGGTGACATAGCGCAGGTTCGGCTGGAATCGAATGCTACCGGCCGACTTGCCTTCAAGCTGCGACGCGGAGGCGGCGCGCGAGGCAGCGCCACCGATGTGGAAGGTACGCATGGTCAGCTGCGTGCCCGGCTCGCCGATCGATTGCGCGGCGATCACGCCCACCGCTTCGCCGGAATTAACCAGGTTGCCGCGGCCGAGATCGCGGCCATAGCACTTGGCGCAAAGTCCCCAGCGCGTATCGCAGGTCAGCGGCGTGCGGACCTTGACCTCGTCGATGCCGAGGTCGTCGATCAGTTCAACCATGTCTTCGTCAAGCAGGGTCCCGGCGTCGATCACGGTCTCGCCGGTATCCGGGTGGATCGCGTCGCTGGCGGCGACACGACCCAGGATACGATCACGCAAGGGCTCGACCACATCGCCGCCTTCGACCAGCGCCTTCATCACCATGCCGTTGCGGGTGCCGCAATCAAGCTCGGTGATGACCAGATCCTGGGTCACGTCGACCAGTCGCCGCGTCAGGTAGCCGGAGTTCGCGGTCTTCAGCGCGGTGTCGGCCAGGCCCTTACGCGCGCCGTGCGTCGAAATGAAGTACTGCAACACATTGAGGCCTTCACGGAAGTTCGCCGTGATCGGGGTCTCGATGATGGAACCGTCCGGCTTCGCCATCAGGCCACGCATGCCGGCCAGCTGGCGAATCTGCGCGGCGGAACCGCGAGCGCCGGAGTCGGCCATCATGTAGATGGAGTTGAACGATTCCTGACGCACGGTATTGCCGTCGCGGTCCACCACGGTCTCGTGCGACAGCTGCTCCATCATCGCCTTGGCGACCTTGTCGCCGGCCTGGCCCCAGATGTCCACCACCTTGTTGTAGCGTTCGCCCTGGGTCACCAGACCGGAGGTGTACTGCGCCTCGATCTCCTTCACCTCGCTCTCGGCCGCGGCAAGGATGGTCGCCTTCTGCGGCGGCATCAGCATGTCCTGCATGCAGATGGAGATGCCGCCCTTGGCCGCCATGGAGAAGCCGGTGTACATCAGCTTGTCGGCGAACACGACGGTGTCTTTGAGGCCGCATTTGCGGAAGGAAGCGTTGATCAGCTTGGAGATTTCCTTCTTCTTCAACGCCTTGTCGATGTGCGCGAAGTCGAGGCCGGGAGGCAGGATTTCCGAGAGGAAGGCGCGGCCGACCACGGTCGAAGCGCGTTTGACCACTTCCACAACCTGGCCGGCTTCATCATAGGAGCGCTCACGCAGACGCACGGTGACGCGCGCGTTGATATCAACCAGACCGGACTGCCAGGCACCGCGTAGTTCATCGGTATCGGTGAACAGCATGCCCTCGCCCTTGGCGTTGATGCGCTCGCGGCTCATGTAATAGAGGCCGAGCACGATATCCTGCGACGGCACGATGATCGGTTCGCCGTTGGCGGGTGACAGCACGTTGTTGGAGGCCAGCATCAGCGTGCGGCACTCCATCTGGGCTTCCAGGGAAAGCGGCACGTGCACGGCCATCTGGTCGCCGTCGAAGTCGGCGTTGAAGGCGGTACACACCAGCGGGTGCAGCTGGATGGCCTTGCCTTCGATCAGCACCGGCTCGAACGCCTGGATACCCAGGCGGTGCAGGGTCGGCGCCCGGTTGAGCATGACCGGGTGTTCGCGAATGACGTCTTCGAGGATGTCCCAGACCACCGGTTCCTCGTCTTCCACCATGCGCTTGGCGGCCTTGATCGTGGTCGCCAGGCCCATGACTTCGAGACGATGGAAAATGAAAGGCTTGAACAACTCCAGTGCCATCAGCTTGGGCAGACCGCACTGGTGCAGCTTGAGGGTGGGGCCCACGACGATGACGGAACGGCCGGAATAGTCGACGCGCTTGCCCAGCAGGTTCTGACGGAAGCGGCCGCCCTTGCCCTTGATCATGTCGGCCAGGGACTTCAGCGGGCGCTTGTTGGCGCCGGTCATGGCCTTGCCGCGACGACCGTTGTCGAGCAGGGAATCGACGGATTCCTGCAACATGCGCTTCTCGTTGCGCACGATGATGTCCGGCGCCTTCAGTTCCAGCAGGCGCTTGAGACGGTTGTTGCGGTTGATGACGCGACGGTAGAGATCGTTCAGATCGGAAGTCGCGAAACGGCCACCATCCAGCGGCACCAGCGGACGCAGCTCCGGCGGCAGTACCGGCAGCACGGCGAGGATCATCCAGTCCGGCTGGATCTTGGATTTCTGGAACGCTTCCAGCACCTTCAGACGCTTTGCCAGCTTCTTGATCTTGGTATCGGAACTAGTTTTTTCCAAGTCGCCATGCAGCTTCTCAACTTCGGCGGGCAGGTCGATTCCCCTGAGCAGGTCACGCACGCCCTCGGCGCCCATGCCGGCCTTGAACTCGTCGCCGTACTCTTCCAGCTTCGCCAGATAGTCGTCCTCGGTCAGCAACTGGCCCTTGTTCAGCGGGGTCATGCCGGGATCGGTCACCACATAAGCTTCGAAGTACAACACCCGTTCAATGTCGCGCAGGGTCATGTCCAGCACCATGCCGAGGCGGCTGGGCAGTGACTTGAGGAACCAGATGTGAGCGACCGGGCTGGCCAGTTCGATGTGGCCCATGCGCTCGCGACGAACCTTGGCCTGAGTCACCTCGACGCCGCATTTCTCGCAAATCACGCCGCGATGCTTGAGGCGCTTGTACTTGCCGCACAGGCACTCGTAGTCCTTGATCGGGCCGAAGATCTTGGCGCAGAACAAGCCGTCGCGTTCAGGCTTGAAGGTGCGGTAGTTGATGGTCTCCGGCTTCTTCACCTCGCCGAACGACCAGGAGCGAATTTTGTCAGGCGAGGCGAGACCGATCTTGATCGTGTCGAATTCCTCTTCCTGGGTGACCTGTTTGAAGAGATCGAGTAGAGCTTTCATTTGCGTCTCCGTGAGAGCGGTAGGATGCGGTTAGGGACGAGCCGTTTCAGGCGTCGTCCCCGGTTTGATGCGATGCGTTGCGCTTACCGCATCCTACTCAGTGCCTTTCCAGGTCGATGTCGATAGCCAGCGACCGAATTTCCTTCACCAGCACGTTGAACGACTCCGGCATGCCGGCATCGATCTTGTGCTCGCCTTTGACGATGTTTTCGTACACCTTGGTGCGGCCAACCACGTCGTCCGACTTGACCGTGAGCATTTCCTGCAAAGTGTATGCGGCGCCATAGGCTTCCAGCGCCCAGACCTCCATCTCGCCGAAACGCTGACCACCGAACTGCGCCTTGCCGCCCAGCGGCTGCTGGGTAACGAGCGAGTAGGGGCCGGTGGAACGCGCATGCATCTTGTCGTCGACCAGGTGATGCAACTTCAGCACATGCATGATGCCGACGGTAACGGTGCGGTCGAAGGCTTCGCCGGAGCGGCCGTCATAGAGCTGAACCTGCGTCTTGGCGGGGGTAAAGCCCAGCAGATTGGTGCGCGGGTCGGCTTCGCTGTAGGCGAGATCGAGCATGGACTGAATATCTACCTCGGATGCGCCGTCGAATACCGGGGTCGCGAAAGGCACGCCCTTGGTCAGGTTGCCCGCCATTTCCAGGATTTCCTTGTCGGACAAGCCCTTGATGTCCTCGGACTTGCCGGAGACGTTGTAGACCTTGTCGAGGAACTTGCGCACCTCTCCGGCCTTTGCCTGGGCTTGCAGCATCTCGTCGATGCGTAGGCCAAGGCCGCGCGAGGCCCAACCCAGATGCACTTCCAGGATCTGGCCGACGTTCATCCGCGAGGGAACGCCGAGCGGGTTCAGGACGATATCCACCGGCGTGCCATCGGCCATGAACGGCATGTCCTCAACCGGAACGATCTTGGAAATCACACCCTTGTTACCGTGACGGCCGGCCATCTTGTCGCCGGGTTGCAGGCGGCGCTTCACCGCCAGGTAGACCTTGACCATCTTGATCACACCGGGAGCGAGTTCATCGCCCTGGGTGAGCTTGCGCTTCTTGGTTTCCAGCATCTGCGCGAACTCGACACGCTGCTTGTCGAGACCATCCTTGATGCCTTCCATCTGGCGCGAGACTTCCTCGTCGACCACGCGGATATCGAACCAGTCGTGCGGGCTCATGCCATCCAGATAGGCGGCGCCGATTTCGGCGCCCTTGGCCAGTTTCATCGGGCCACCCTTGGCGCTCTTGCCGATCAGCAGACGACGCATCCGGGCGAAGGCGTCCTCCTCGACGATGCGCATCTGGTCGGCCAAGTCCTTCTGATACTTGCGCAGCATCTCTTCGATGATCTGATTGGCGCGAGGATCGCGCTCGATGCCTTCGCGGGTGAACACCTGCACGTCAATGACCGTGCCGCTCATGCCGGTGGGCACGCGCAAGCTGGTGTCCTTCACGTCGGAAGCCTTCTCGCCGAAGATGGCGCGCAGCAGCTTCTCTTCCGGGGTGAGCTGGGTCTCGCCCTTGGGCGTGACCTTGCCGACCAGCACGTCACCGGCCGTGACTTCGGCGCCGACGTAGACGATGCCGGCTTCATCGAGACGACCGAGTTGAAGCTGCGACAAGCTGGAGATGTCGCGGGTGATTTCCTCGGCGCCGAGCTTGGTGTCACGCGCCACCACATTGAGTTCCTCGATGTGGATCGAGGTGTAGCGGTCTTCCGCGACCACGCGCTCGGAAATGAGGATGGAGTCCTCGAAGTTGTAGCCGTTCCAGGGCATGAAGGCGACCAACATATTCTGCCCCAACGCCAGCTCACCCTTGTCGGTGGAAGCACCATCGGCGATGACGTCGCCACGCGCGATCACATCGCCGGGACGTACCAGCGGCCGCTGGTTGATGTTGGTGTTCTGGTTGGAACGCTGATATTTGGTCAGGGTGTAGATATCGACACCCACCTCGCCGGCTGCTGTTTCATCATCATTGACGCGAACCACTACACGGCTGGCATCGACATAGTCGACCATGCCACCACGACGAGCCGTCACCACGGTACCCGAGTCGATTGCGGCGGTCCGCTCGATGCCGGTTCCGACCAGAGGCTTGTCCGGACGCAGACAGGGCACGGCCTGGCGCTGCATGTTGGAACCCATCAGCGCGCGGTTGGCGTCGTCGTGCTCAAGGAAGGGAATCAACGAGGCGGCGACGGAGACAATCTGCGACGGCGCGATGTCCATGTATTGAATACGGTCAGGCGTCGCCAGGGTAAATTCGTTACGGCCTCGGCAGGACACCAGGTCGCCGCTGAAGGCGCCTTTGGCATCCAGTTCCGCGTTGGCCTGGGCGATTACGTACTGGCTTTCCTCGATCGCGGACAGATATTCGATCTGGTCGCTGACCTTGTGGTCCACCACCTTGCGATACGGGGTTTCGATGAAGCCGTATTCGTTGGTGCGGGCATACAGCGCCAGCGAGTTGATCAGGCCGATGTTTGGGCCTTCCGGCGTCTCAATCGGGCAAACGCGGCCGTAGTGGGTCGGGTGCACGTCGCGCACCTCGAAGCCGGCGCGCTCGCGAGTCAGGCCGCCGGGGCCGAGGGCGGAGATGCGTCGCTTGTGGGTGATCTCGGACAACGGGTTGGTCTGGTCCATGAACTGCGACAGCTGGCTGGAGCCGAAGAACTCCTTGATCGCCGCCGAGATCGGCTTGGCGTTGATCAGGTCGTGCGGCATCAGGTTGTCGCTTTCCGCCTGGTTCAGACGCTCCTTGACCGCGCGTTCAACGCGGACGAGGCCGGCGCGGAACTGGTTCTCCGCGAGTTCGCCGACGGAACGCACACGACGGTTGCCGAGGTGGTCGATATCGTCGATTTCGCCCCGGCCGTTGCGCAGCTCAACCAGGATCTTGATGACCGCGACGATGTCCTTGGACGATATCGTGAAGCGCTCCTCGACACGGGCGTTGAGCGCTTTGGGGTCGAGACCGGAGGCCTTCAGGTGCTTGTTGAGGTCGGCGAGGCGGGCCTCGGCCTCCTCACGCGTCGCAATGTCGTCGAGACTGGCCTTGGACAGGCTGGCTTCCGGGCAAATCTTGAAATATGCGCGCAGGGCGGCGGCCAGTTTGTTCTCGCGATGATGCGTCGGGAACATGATCTGCCAGGCGCTCTTACCGGGCGCGCCGATACGGCGGTTGAACTTCATGCGGCCGACCTTCGACATGTCGTAGGTGTCGTCGCTGAAGCAGAGACGGTTGAACAGGGTTTCCACCGCGTCCTCGGTCGGCGGCTCGCCCGGACGCATCATGCGGTAGATGGCGACGCGCGCGGTCCACTGATCCACCGTCTCGTCGGCTTGCAGCGTTTGCGAAATGAAGGCGCCGTGATCGAGTTCGTTGGTGAACAGGGTTTCGAAATGGGTCAGCTTGGCTTCCGAAAGACGGGCCATCAGCTCTTCGGTAATTTCGTCGTTGGCGCGGGCCAGCAACTCTCCGGTTTCTTCCTCGACCAGGTTTCTCGCCAGTACACGGCCGAGAATGAAGTCGTTGTCGACCACCACTTTCTTGATGTTGGCTTCTTCGAGCTGCTTGATATGACGCGCGGTGACGCGCTTGTCCTTGGCGATGATGACCGTGCCATCCTTGGCCACGATGTCGAACTTGGCGGTTTCACCCTTGAGACGCTCCGGCACCAAGGCCATTTCCAGGCCTTTCTTGGTGACGTGGAAGGTGTCCCGATCAAAGAACATGTCCAGGATCTGCTCGCTGTTGTAGCCCAGCGATTTCAACAGAATGGTGACCGGCATCTTGCGACGACGGTCGACACGGAAGTAGACGAAGTCCTTGGGGTCGAACTCGAAGTCCAGCCAGGAACCACGGTAGGGAATGATCCGCGCGGAGAACAGCAGCTTGCCGGACGAATGCGTCTTGCCGCGGTCGTGCTCGAAGAACACGCCGGGGGAACGGTGCAACTGGGACACGATGACACGCTCGGTGCCATTGATGACGAAGGAACCGTTCGGCGTCATCAGGGGCATTTCGCCCATGTAGACTTCCTGCTCCTTCACTTCCTTGATTTTTTCCTTGGTGCTCTCGCGATCCAGGATGACCAGGCGAACACGGGCGCGCACACTGGCCGCATAAGTCAGACCGCGTTGCTGGCACTCGACAATGTCGAACACCGGAGTGCCGAGGTTGTAGCTGACATATTCCAGGCGGGCATGGCCGGAATGCGCGACGATCGGGAAAATCGATGTGAAGGCCGCTTCCAGGCCCACGTTCTGACGCGCTTCCATCGGCACGCCTTCTTGTATGAAGGCGCGGAAGGATTCGATCTGGGTGGTCAACAGATAGGGCACCGCCTGCACGCTCACGCGTTTTGCGAAGCTCTTGCGAAGGCGCTTTTTCTCGGCGAATGTATAGCTCATTTGGACTCCGTCTCCAGGGGACAGGGATCAGGTATCAGAAATCGAAATCGTGCGACTCAATTTCTGGCAGCTGATTCCTGAAACAGTAGGTGGGAAACGCGAAAAGGCTGGTGGCAAAATGCCACCAGCCCGTTCTCGGGTAACACCCGAAACGACACTGAATTACTTGATCTCGGCGGTAGCACCCGCTTCGGTCAGTTGCTTCAGGATGTCGTCGGCCTCGGCCTTGGCAATGCCTTCCTTGACAGCCTTGGGGGCGCTATCGACCAGGTCCTTGGCTTCTTTCAGGCCAAGACCGGTCAGTGCGCGCACGACCTTGATCACGTTGACCTTCTGAGCGCCGCAGGCGGTCAGGATCACGTTGAACTCGGTCTGCTCTTCCACCACGGCCGCGGCGGCACCGCCGCCACCACCGCCACCACCGAACGATGCGGCGGAAACGCCGAACTTCTCTTCGAACGCCTTAACCAGGTCGTTCAGTTCCATCACCGTCATGGCGCCGACGGCTTCCAGAATGTCTTCTTTACTAATGGCCATGTTTCAAACTCCTAAATCGATAATCTTTACAGAATGTGGTCGTGGCACGTTGCCGGTCAGGCGACGACGCCCGCTTCTTCTTCGCGTTTCATGGCGAGTGCGGCCATGACAGCGGCAAAACCGGACACCGGTGCCTGCATGACGCCCAACAACTTGCCGAGCAACTCTTCGCGACTGGGGATGCTGGCCAGTGCCTGTACGCCTGCGGTGTCGAGCACCATGCCGGCATAGCAACCCGCTTTCAGAATCAGCTTGTCGTTGGTCTTGGCGAAATCGTTCAGAACCTTCGCGGCGGCAACCGGATCGCTGGAGATACCGTAAATCAGCGGCCCGACCATGTGCGAGGAAAGCTCGGCGAACGGTGTGCCCGCCACGGCGCGACGAACCAGGGTGTTCTTCAGCACACGCAAATAGACGCCGGATTCCCGGGCCTTCTTGCGCAACACCGTCAGATTCACCACCTGTACACCACGGTACTCGGCCACGACGATGGATTCGGCATTGGCAACCTGCGCCGTAACCTCAGCCACTACAGCCTTTTTTTCATCAAGATTTAGACTCATAAGGTCTTGTCTCCTTTCAAGTCAACACGCGGCGGATAGTCCGCCGCACCCACGGCGACCTGACCAGGAGTCATACCGACCGGAGTCAGCCATTTATCCTGTTCGGGAGCACCGTCTGCGCAGGCTGTGAGGCAAGCCCCACGATTAAGCCGACGAGTACAACTCGTTGGCGCCTGCGGTCTTTGACGATCCACCGACCTTCCCTCTCGGGTCGGGCGGCGGCCCAAAGTTTTTTTCCCGCCCGAGGCGGGGAAACCGTGCCGGGTTAAACCCGACTTACGCGGCAACCAGACTGGACTGGTCGACACGAACGCCGATTCCCATGGTGCTGGAGACCGACACTTTCTTCATGTAAACACCCTTGCTGGCGGCGGGCTTGGCCTTGTTCAGTGCCTCGATCAAGGCGGTGAGGTTCTCGCGCAGGGCCTCCGGCTCGAAAGAAGCGCGACCGATGGTGGCGTGGATGATGCCGGCCTTGTCGGTGCGGTACTGAACCTGACCGGCCTTGGCGTTCTTCACGGCCTCGGCGACGTTCGGGGTCACGGTTCCCACCTTGGGGTTGGGCATCAGGCCGCGCGGGCCGAGGATCTGGCCCAACTGGCCGACCACGCGCATCGCGTCGGGGGTGGCGATCACGACATCGAAGTCCATCTTGCCGGCTTTCACTTCCGCCGCGAGGTCTTCGAAACCGACGATGTCGGCGCCGGCCGCCTTGGCAATCTCGACGTTCGCGCCTTGCGCGAATACCGCGACCCGCACCGACTTGCCGATACCACGCGGCATCACCACGGAACCACGAACCACCTGGTCGGATTTACGCGGATCGACGCCCAGATTGATGGAAGCGTCAATGGATTCGTTGAATTTCGCGGTGGCGGCTTCTTTCACCAGAACCAGCGCTTCGTCGACGGGATAGTTCTTGGTGCGTTCGATCTTGGCCTTCAGAGCCAGTACACGTTTGGAAGCCATTTCACACCCCCTCCACATTGAGACCCATGCTGCGCGCGCTGCCGGCGATGGTACGCACGGCGGCATCCATGTCGGACGCGGTCAGATCGGGAGATTTGGTCTTGGCGATTTCCTCGAGCTGTGCGCGCGTTATCACGCCCACCTTGTCGCTGTGTGGCTTGGCGCTACCCTTGGTGATGCCCGCGGCCTTCTTGATCAGAATGGTCGCCGGCGGTGTCTTCATGATGAAGGTGAAGGACTTGTCCGCGTAGGCGGTGATCACCACGGGTATCGGCAGGCCCGGCTCCATGCCCTGAGTCTGGGCATTGAAGGACTTGCAGAATTCCATGATATTCAAACCGCGCTGACCCAGGGCTGGGCCGATCGGCGGCGAGGGATTGGCTTTGCCCGCAGGCACTTGCAGCTTGACGTAGCCGACAATTTTCTTGGCCATTTACTACTCCTGAATGTGAGTCCCATCGCGCCCCGCGCATCATCGAATGCCTGGGACGCTCCTCTTGCCGGGCCCTCCCGGCGCACACCGTGAAAGCCTCAGGCTTTCTCGATCTGGGAAAAATCGAGTTCCACCGGCGTCGCGCGACCAAAGATGGTGACCGAAACGCGCAGCTTGTTCTTCTCGTAATTGACTTCCTCGACGGCGCCGTTGAAATCATTGAACGGACCATCCACCACACGCACCACCTCACCGATCTCGAAGGTGATCTTGTGCTTGGGCTTCTCCACGCCCTCCTGCATCTGCTGCAGGATGGCCTGGACTTCCTTCTCGCTGATCGGCGCCGGCTTGTTGGCCGTGCCGCCGACGAATCCGGTCACCTTGGCCGTGCTCTTCACCAAGTGCCAGGAGTCGTCGTCCATTTCCATTTGCACCAGCACGTAGCCCGGGAAGAACTTGCGCTCGGTGGTCATCTTCTTGCCGCCTTTCATTTCGACGACTTCTTCCACCGGCACCATGATCTCGCCGAACTTGTCCTGCATGCCCGAGCGTTCCACCCGCTCTTTGAGCGCGCGCATCACACTTTTTTCGAATCCCGAATAGGCATGGACTACATACCACTGCATCGCCATTATTCGCCCCTGCCCATTAGATACTTCGTGAACGTCAACAAGGCGCCATCAACCAGCCACAGGAATAACGCCATGACAAAAACGAAGGCGACGACCACGCCAGTCATTTGCATGGTCTCCTTGCGCGTTGGCCAGACTACCTTGCGCGCTTCGGTGATCGATTCCTGGCTGAAGGCGAAAAAACGCTGCCCAACGGTGGTGAACCAGGCAACGCCAACCGCCGCGCCCATCCCGCCCATCACGGAAAGAACACGCACCACGGTTGGGCTGTCCGCAAAAAAATAAAAACCAGCGATGCCGGCCGCTATCAGCAGGCCCGCAGCCAGTAGTTTGAGATTGTCAGCCATGAGGTGCGAATCAACTCCGACCGGCATATACGCAATGTACGCGTATGTCGGACTGTTTTAATTGTGGCAGGCCAGGAGGGTGTCGAACCCCCAACCTTCGGTTTTGGAGACCGACGCTCTGCCAATTGAGCTACTGGCCTGTACTTTCCGACGACAAAGGGTGGCGCTTGCGCGACCACCCTTCCCCGTCGGTTCTTGCTCTTACTCGATAACTTTCGCGACGACGCCGGCGCCGACGGTACGACCGCCCTCGCGGATGGCGAAACGCAAACCTTCTTCCATCGCGATCGGGGCAATCAGCGCGGCGGTGATCGAAACGTTGTCGCCAGGCATCACCATCTC
>JAURYL010000023.1 GCA_030653935.1 Pseudomonadota bacterium | reverse complement strand
TCAAGGCATTGGAAACCCACGGCTTCGTCGTGAAGCTTTCCGCTGCCGCTGCTTGATCCGCACAGTTGTTTCATTTGAGTTCTCGTCTCGGGGCGAGTGGGAGGGGTGTTGATTTTGTGGTGTTGGCTTTCACGGTAACGTTTAGGTTAACCGGGCGCGCGCTCGAGGCGCCAACTACGAAGTGAACCGGCGTTTCGCGCGCTCCGGTTGAACCGATTGTTAGGGCTTTTATTGGTGCTAATTAGCACGTCTGAATACCCCAGCTGGAAAAGACACTTTATGCTTACTACGGTAATGTCTGATTACAAAGAAAAGGACAAGTAATGATCCAGGCAATAGTGGTAGTAGCGCCAATAGCAATATTGATAATTTCTGTGCTAATGCTGGCTCGATGGTCGTTTCTGAAAGCAGCCACGGAAGCAGAGCGTAAAGCAACCCTGAGAGGCTTAATGATAGGAACAGCGTCACTTTGGCTGGCAATCCTGGCAAGTAAGATTCTGGCTTTAATGGTGAATCCATGATTGATGGCCCTAACCAGTCATGATCCCCCGGCTCGCCCCCGAACATGAAAGCGGTGCTGGGATGGTCCATAAATAAAAAGAGGGAGTTGGCGGACGCGAGGTCGAAAAACGTTTGGTGGTTGTACCCCGTCGCCTAACCGGACCCGGCCCGAACAGTCCGCACCCCCGAATGTACCGCGCACAGTGTGCGTAGGACGCACGGTAAAGAGGCATGCGCCGATTTCCGACGCAAGGCACCCCTGATCGGGCTGTCCGCCAACTCCCCACCCCCCCTGTCAACATGGGAGAAGGCACATGAAATCGCAACTGGAAACGCTGCACAAACGCGTTGCTGGCATCGACGTGCATCGGATGAAACACGTCGTCAGCGTCCTCATCGAGGACGAAGCCGGAAACCTCACCCGCGAGACCCGCGAATTCGGCGGCTTCAAGCGTGACCTCAAGGCGCTGGCCGCGTGGCTGCGCGAATCGCGGGTGGAACTCGTCATTTTGGAAAGCACCGGCATCTACTGGAAAAGCGTCTACGCGCGCCTGGAAGAAGTCGGCCTGCGCATCTGGGTGGTCAACGCCCACCACGCCAAGAACGTCCCCGGCCGCAAGACCGACGTGGCCGATTCCGAATGGCTGGCCCAACTGGGCCGCTACGGCCTGGTTCGCCCCAGCTTCATTCCGCCCAAGGACCTGCGCGAACTGCGCCTGGTCAGCCGCTACCGGCGCAAGCTGCAAGCCAATCTGGCGGCTGAGACCAACCGGCTGCACAAGATTCTCGACGACGCCGGCATCAAACTCGGCGGCTTGGTCGCCGACATCAACGGCCAAGCCGCCCGCGCGATGGTCGATGGCCTGATCGACGGTCTCGCACCCAGCGAATTGATCAAGCTCAGCGGTCGCCTCAAGGCGCCCAGGGAAACGTTGCTGGCCGCGCTGGACGGCGACCTGTCCGCCCGGCATCGCCTGGTGTTGGAGGAAATTCGGGAACACATGCGGCAATTGGAACGCCACCTGGAAACCCTCGACGCCTATTTGCGCGACGCGATGGTGCCCTACGCCTGGGCCTGGACGCTGCTGCAAACGATCCCCGGCATCGGCGAGATGGCCGCAGCGCTGATCCTGATCGAGATCGGCGACGACCTTTCCCATTTCGGCAACGCCGACCGCTTCGCGTCCTGGGGCGCCTTGTGCCCTGGCAACAACGAGAGCGCGGGCAAGCGAAAAAGCGGAAAGACGCGCAAGGGCAATTCGATGGTCCGGTATTTGCTGTGCGAGGCCGCGAACGGGGCAATTCGCACGGTGTCGGTATTTCGGGAGAAATACCGGGGCCTCGTAGTCCGGCGTGGTCACAAGAAAGCCATTGTCGCCATCGCCCATAAAATGATTCGCACGATTTGGTTCATGCTCACCCGCCGCGAGACGTATCACGACACGGGGTTTGATTACGCCGCTGCGAACGTGAAAAAGAATGCTCCCCGCTGGATCAAGGCATTGGAAACCCACGGCTTCGTCGTGAAGCTTTCCGCTGCCGCTGCTTGATCCGCACAGTTGTTTCATTTGAGTTCTCGTCTCGGGGCGAGTGGGAGGGGTGTTAATTTTGTGGTGTTGGCTTTCACGGTAACCGCATGCTGTTCCAGGATCGTCTGCGCCAGACTGTCTCGCTGGCCACCAGAAAAAACCATTTGGCCGCCTTGCTTTTCCTTGATCTGGACAAGTTCAAGCTGGTCAATGACAAGCATGGCCACCATATCGGCGACCTCTTGCTTCAGGCGGTCGCCGCTAGATTGCGGGCTTGCGTGCGGGAAAGCGACACAGTGGCGCGCCTCTCCGGAGATGAGTTCACCATTCTGCTGCCGGAGATCGAGCGGGAGGCGGACGCCATCGCCGTGGCGGAAAAAGCGGTTGCCGCGTTGGCCCTCCCCTTCCATCTTGAGGAGGTCACACTGACCACCGCCACCAGCATCGGTGTCGCGCTGTCGCCGCGCGACGCGGTCGAGTGCGAGACCTTGATGCGCCTGGCCGATGCCGCCATGTACCGGGCCAAGCAGGAAGGTCGCGGCACCTGGCGCATGCACCAGGTAGACGCAGCTCAGCCGTAGTTGAGACCCATCGCCTCGCGCACATCGCGCATGGTTTCACGCGCCAGGTCGCGCGCTTTCTCGCAACCGTCGGCGATGATGTTCTTCACCACATCCGGTTCTTCCATGTAGGCGCGGGCGCGTTCCTGGATCGGCGCCAGTTCCTTGAGCATGGCGTCGATCACCGGCTGCTTGCATTCCAGGCAGCCGATACCGGCGCTGGTACACCCCTGGCGCACCCAGGCACGCACATCGTCGCCACTGTAGACCTCGTGCAACTGCCACACCGGGCATTTTTCCGGATCGCCCGCGTCGGTGCGGCGGCCGCGCGCGGGATCGGTCGGCATGGTGCGAATCTTCTTGCCCACCTGCTCCGGGTCTTCGCGCAGGGAGATGGTGTTGTGGTACGACTTGGACATCTTCTGGCCGTCCAGGCCGGGCATCTTGGAGGCCACCGTGAGCAGGGCTTCCGGCTCGGTGAGGATCATCTTGCCGCCGCCTTCGAGGAAGCCATAGAGGCGTTCCTTGTCGCCCAGCGACAGATTCTGGGTTTCGCCCAACAATGCGCGCGCGGAATCGAGCGCGGCATCGTCGCCTTCCTGCTGATAACGGGTGCGCAATTCCTGATATAGCTTGGCCTTCTTGCCACCGAGCTTCTTCACCGCCATCTCGGCTTTCTCCTCGTAGCCCGGCTCCTTGCCATAGAGGTGGTTGAAGCGGCGCGCGATCTCGCGGGAGAACTCGATGTGCGGCACCTGGTCCTCACCCACTGGTATCTGATTAGCGCGGTAGATCAGGATGTCGGCCGATTGCAGCAGCGGGTAGCCGAGAAAACCATAGGTGGAGAGGTCTTTCTCGACAAGTTTTTCCTGCTGGTCCTTGTAGGTCGGCACCCGTTCCAGCCAGCCCAGCGGCGTCATCATGGACAGCAGCAGATGCAGTTCGGCATGTTCGATTACCTGCGACTGGATGAACAGCGTGGCCTTGGACGGGTCGACGCCGGCGGCGAGCCAGTCGATCACCATCTGCCAAGTCGCCTCCTCGATGCCGCGCGGATTGTCGTACTGGGTGGTGAGCGCATGCCAGTCGGCGACGAAGAACAGGCATTCGTATTCGTGCTGGAGCTGAATCCAGTTTTTCAGGACGCCATGGTAGTGGCCGAGGTGCAGGCTGCCGGTGGGGCGCATGCCGGAGAGAACGCGGTCTGCGTACATAGGAGCTCTAGTTGAGGACGATTTGAATGAGGGCCAGGAGTTTGATCGGATTCAGGCCGAACAGGAAAGCGGCTAGCGAGATGATGGCCTGGATCAGCGGCCACATCAGCATGCCGAGGATACCCATGAACATCAGGCCGAGCAGGATGAACAGGCCATAGGGTTCAATCCGCGCCACCTGGATCGCGAGGCGGGTCGGCAACAGGCTGACGGCGATGCGGCCGCCATCCAGGGGCGGCAGGGGAATCAGGTTCAACGCCATCAGCACGGCGTTGATGAAGATGCCGGCCGCGCCCATCAAGGCCAGCGGCATGGCGATCGGCGAGCCCGGCATGGCCAGCGCTATCTTGATCATGCCCGCCCAGATCAAAGCCATCAGCAGGTTGGCCCCCGGCCCGGCGGCCGCCACCCAGAGCATGTCCTGCTTGGGTCGGTTCAGTTGATTGAAATTCACCGGCACCGGCTTGGCCCAGCCGAACAGAATGCCGGCCCCACCCGAAAGCTTGGAGAGTATCAGGATGGCAATCGGCACCAGGATGGTGCCGACCAGATCGATGTGGCGGATCGGGTTCAACGTGATGCGGCCGAGCATTTTCGCGGTGCGGTCGCCGAACTTCAGCGCCGCGTAACCGTGCGCCGCTTCGTGCAGGGTGATGGCGAATAACACCGGCAGCGCGAAGATGGAAATTTTCTGGATGAGGTTGAGTTCCAAGTGAATTCCTATTGAAGCCCGAGACGCGCCACATCGCCGGTTCCCTGGCGAATCACTTCCGGCACCGGGCCGGTCAAGTCGATCACCGTCGTGGGCTCGATGCCACAGTAGCCGCAAGTCAGAATCACCTCCACCTGGTTGTCCAGGCAGTCGAGGATGTCGTCCGGATCGTTCAGCGGGTATTCGTGCCCCGGCAGTTGCAGGGTCATGGAGAGAATCGGTTCGTTCAACTCTTCCAGCAACGCGGCGATGACCTTGTTGTCCGGCACCCGCAAGCCAATGGTGCTGCGTTTCGGATGCAGCAGACGCCGCGGCACTTCGCGGGTGGCTTCGAGAATGAAGGTGTAGCCGCCCGGCGTGGCGGACTTGAGGAAGCGGTACTGGCTGTTGTCCACCCGCGCGTAGCGGGCGATTTCCGAGAGGTCGCGGCAAATCAGGGTGAAGTGGTGTTTCTCGTCGACACCGTGAATCCGCCGGATCGAAGCCATGCCGTCCTTGTTGCCGATCATGCAGCCGATGGCGTAGCAGGAATCGGTGGGATACACCATCACGCCGCCCTGGCGCAGCAGTCTCACCGCCTCGCTCAGCGCGCGTGGTTGAGGATTGTCGGGGTGAACATCGAAGACACGCGCCATGCTTACCAAACCTCCCATACCGGCCGGCAACGCAGCGGCAGCGGCATCAGCCGACCCAACTCGCGGCCGCCTTCCCCCGGTGCGTGGAAGTCGGACCCGACCGAGGCGCGGAAATCGAACTCCACCGCCAGGTCGGCATAAACCGGCACCTGATCGGCGGTGTGGCTGCCGGTGACGACCTCGATGGCATCGCCCCCAAGCTCCCTGAATTCCTTCAGGAAGTCGCGCATGCGTTCGCGTCCGAAGTAATAACGGCCGGGATGCGCCAGCACGGACTGGCCGCCGGCCGCGCGGATCCAGGCGACGGCATCGGCGAGACTGGCCCATTCGTGGTGCACATAGCCGGGCTTGCCCTTGACCAGATATTTCTTGAACACGGTTTTCACATCTTTCACCACGCCGCGCTCCACCAGAAATCGCGCGAAGTGAGTGCGGCCTATGAGCTCCTTGTTACCGGCGAAGGCATAAGCCCCTTCCAGGGCGCCGACTATCCCCAGGCGGGCCAGGTCATCCGCCATGCGTTCGGCGCGCATGGCGCGGCCGGAACGGTTCTGGTGGAGGCCGTCGGCCAGGTCTTCGGCGGCGGGATCAACCCGCAAGCCGACGATGTGCACCGTGGAGTTACGCCAGGTGATCGAAACTTCCACGCCGGCCACTACTTCAATGTCATGCGCCGCCGCCGTGGCGCGCGCCTCGACCAAGCCACGCGTATCGTCGTGATCGGTCAGCGCCAGGAAATCGACGCCTTGTGCAACGGCGCGTTGCACCAGCTCGCTGGGCGTAAGTACGCCATCGGAGGCGGTGGAATGACAGTGGAGATCGTAGACCGGCATGCTGAACTGGAACACTCTGACTTGTGACGCGGCCGACAATCATAGCAAAATGCCCGCCGCCCTCCCCGCCCGCCCTCACGACCGTGAAGATTCTGTTCGATCTGTTCCCCATCATCCTGTTTTTCGCCGCCTATCAAGTGGGCGAAAAAAACCCCGAAAACGCCACCGCCTGGCTGGCCGCGGTGGGTATCGCTCTGGATAGCGGCACCAAACCCGGCGTATTTCTGGCCACGCTGGTGGCCATCGTTGCCAGTTTTGGTCAGATCGGCTGGGTGTGGCTGCGCCACCGCAAGGTGGAAACCATGCTGTGGATATCGCTGGCACTGATCGTGGTATTCGGCGGCGCCACCCTGTTTCTGCACGATGAGACCTTCATCAAGTGGAAGCCGACCGTGTTGTACTGGTTGTTCGCCCTGTCGCTGGGTCTGGCGCCGCTGCTGTTCGAACGCAATCTGATCCGCCTGATGATGGAAAAGAATGTGGCGCTGCCCGACACGGTGTGGACCCGGCTCAACCTCGCCTGGGCAGGTTTCTTCGCCCTGATGGGCGTCGCCAACCTGTGGGTGGCGATGCACTATTCCACCGATGCCTGGGTGAACTTCAAGATGTTCGGCTCGCTTGGGCTGATGCTGGTATTCATCGTCGGCCAGACCCTCTATCTGTCGCGCCACATCAAGGAAGAAGAATGAATCTGTTCTATGCCATCGTTGGCGAAGACGTGCCGGAGAGCCTGGAAAAACGCCTCGCCGCGCGCCCGGAACACCTCGCCCGCCTCGTCAGCCTCAAGGACGCGGGCCGTCTGTTGCTGGCGGGCCCCTTCCCCGCCATCGACAGCCCGGACCCCGGGCCCGCCGGATTCTCCGGCAGCCTGATCGTCGCCGACTTCGAGAGCCTGGAGGCTGCCCGCGCCTGGGCGGAGGCCGATCCCTACGTCGCCGCCGGCGTCTATGCGCGGGTTAGCGTCAAACCGTTCAAAAAGGTATTGCCATGACCGACACCATCGATGAAATGAAACAGCGTCTGGCGGTGCTCGCGCCCGAGCATCTGGAAGTCATTGATGAATCCGCGCTGCATGCCGGCCATGCCGGCGCCAAGTCGGGGGGCGGTCATTACCAGCTCATCCTGATCGCCGCCGCCTTCAGCGGACAAAACAGCGTCGCCCGCCATCGCGCCATCTACCAGGCTTTGGGCGACCTGATGAACACACGAATACACGCGCTCGCCATTACCGCGCTGGCGCCCGGCGAGCTCTAGCAGCCTGTCGGCACGGAACTCGACCCGTGCCAGCCACTCAGACACGACCACACCAACCTCGGGGGAACCCATGAAATCCGTTCGACTGCTGCCTTTATTGATCGCCTGCTTCGCGCTGCCTGCCCAGGCCGCCGACGCCCCCTCAGCCAACAAGCCGATGGCCATCGTCAACGGTGAAAACGTGCCCGCCATCTTCGGCAATTTCATCCGCCAGAACCGGATCAAACGCAACATGCCGCCCGAAGCGCTGACCGATGACGCCGTTAAGGAAGGCGCGGTCACCGCCACCCTGCTCGCCCAGGAAGCGGTAAAACGGGGCCTGGACAAGGAGCCTACCGTGGCCGCCGCCCTGGAATTCCAGAAAATGGAACTACTCGGCCGCGCGACCCTGGAAGACTACTTGCGCGCGCACCCGATCAGCGAGGAAACGATCAAGGCGGAATATGAGGGCGCCAAGTCCAAGGCGGGTGAAAACGAGTACCGCGCGCGCCACATCCTGGTCAACAGCGAAAAAGAAGCCAAGAATTTCATCGCCAAACTCAACGCCAGCAGGAAGACGAAATTCGAGGATCTTGCGAAGAAGTACTCCAAGGACACCTCAGCCGGCAACGGCGGCGACCTCGGCTGGGTAGTACCCGCCAACCTGGTGCCCGAATTCGCTCAGGCCATGGTTGCGCTGAAGAAGGGTGAAATCACCAGGACGCCGGTTCAGACTCGATTCGGCTGGCACATCATCAAGTTGGAGGAGGCCCGCAAATTCGACTTCCCCGCCTATGAAGAGGTCAAGCCCCGTATCGCCAGCCAGATCCAACAACAAGCCATCCTCAAACTGGTGAAGGAATTGGCCGCCAGCGCCAAGGTGGAATAAGCCTGTGAAACGCGGTAAGCCGCGTGGCTACAGGCATTGGATACTTTGATGGCTACCACCATGTGGGTGGATTAGCGCGGCCGATGTAGGAGCAGGCTTGCCAGAAATTGGCGGTGGTTTTCGCGGGCTAGCCCGCTCCTACGGCTCGGTCAACAGCCCTTTTCAAGATTTAGCGGAGACCGCCGGACTAACAAGCGGCGGGATGAGTCGAGCAACGCGAGACCCATCTCTCCCGCAACCGACTCAAGCTCAGCTCACTCCTTCGGAAAATCCGGCCTCGGATCGAACTCCGACTGTTTCGCCAACTGTTCGTAGAGCGCCCGCTCCGCTTCGCTCAAGGTAGCGGGCAGCACCACCTGCAATTGCACATAAAAGCTGCCGGCTCCCGACGCCGCCGGCATGCCGCGCCCGGACAAACGCAGTTTCTGACCGCCGCGAGAACCCGCCGGCACTTTCACCCGCACATTGCCGCTCAACGTCGGCACGGTGATGGCCGTACCCAAGGCGGCCTCCCAAGGGGAAATCGGCGTATCCAGGAAAATATCCTGGCCCTCCAGACGGTAACGCGGATGTGGCGCGATCTGGATCAGCAGGTAGAGATCACCGGCCGGCCCACCGTGGGACGAATGCCGCCCCTTGCCAGCCACGCGCAGGCGCTTGCCCGGCAAGGCGCCCGCCGGCACACGTAATTTCACATCTCGCGCGCCATGTTGTGAAGACAGGCTCAGATGTTTTTCCACACCATGAAAAGCCTCTTCCAGACTCAGTGTGAGGCTGGCCTCAACATCCTGGCCGGGCATCGCCTCGGCACCGCGAAAGCCCGGACGACGCCCTCCCCCCGCCTGCCCGCGGCCGCCAAACAGTTGCGAGAAAAGATCGGAGAAATCCGCCCCGGAGGCGTCGCCGCCCATGCCACCCCACCCAGGTGGTGGCCGAAAATCCTGTCCAGGCCGATACGAACTACCCAACTGGTCATAAGCGGCGCGCTTGTCCGGGTCGCTCAGGACATCGTTGGCTTCGTTGACCTCCTTGAACCGCTCCTCCGCGCTCGCCTCTTTGGACACATCGGGGTGATATTTCCGCGCCTGGCGCCGATAAGCCTTCTTGATGTCTTCCTTGCTGGCGTCACGCGACACACCAAGGACCTGGTAATAGTCTTTGTATTTCATGGGGGGATGACGTTAATTTCCTGACACTTTTCATCATAAACAAGGCCGGCATCACATGCCGACGCGAAGAGCTTTCACGCGCGCATGCTATGATGCGCCGTCAAAATTTACCCAAGCGAAATTACCATGAGCGAGCGCCAGAATCTTCAGGACGTTTTCCTCAACACCCTGCGCAAGGAACACGTGCATTGTTCCGTGTTTCTGGTCAATGGCATCAAATTGGTTGGCAAGATCGAGTCCTTCGACCAGTACATGGTTTTGTTGCGCGGCAACGATCAAGCGGTGCAGGCGATTTTCAAGCACGCCATCTCGACCGTTTCTCCGGCCAAGCAGATCGACCTCCCGAGCAGCAAGCCGGCGGAGAAGTCGGACGAGGAATGATTCGGTTACGATCCTGAACCGGCGCCGTCCTCGGCCACCCGCAAGGTAATCAGGCCTCCAGCAACCTGAACAGTTCGCCGGCCTCCGGCTGAACATTGCGTTGGGTGTTGGCCTCAAGTTCGCGATAACTTGCCAGGAGCGCGACCCCACGAACAGTCAGTTTGGCGCCGCCACCCCTGACGCCGCCAAAGGCGGATTCCACCAGAGGATGGCAACAATTTCGATTGATTGAATCAAGCCTGTCCAAGGCTCGCCTGTAGGAAATATGCAGTTGCCTTGCCGCGCCGGACAGGGAACCCGCCTGGTGTATGGCTTCCAGCAGACGAAACTTTCCCGGCCCGAGATTCCACGGGGCGGGTAACAGAATACGGATGATCAGTTCCGGGGACATGAAAAAGGCCGGCCATTTCTGGACCGGCCATTCTGCCCGCTGACGCCACACCCGCTTCGCTTGAGCGAGTGCGGCGAAACTGCCTACTTGGGTTTCTTGAAGGTGCTTTGCACCAGCACATCCACCTTGGCCTGTGGCGTGTGGCACTGCATGCAGTTCCAGCGTCCCATATACAACTCGCCCTTCTTCACATTGGTGTAGTGGCTGGCTGGCGCCGGGATCGGCATACCGGCACTGAGCTTCTTACCGATCAGATCGGGCTGCACATGACAGTCCTTGCACAGGTTGAAATCACGCGTGATCGGCACCATGTCGTTGATCGTATGCGTGATCATGGGCGGTGCCGTGTGATACGACTTGGCCAGACGCTTGTTGGTACCTGGATCTCCACCAGCGTAGTTGACTACATAGGGGTCTGGAACATCATAGACACTGGTCTTTGACAGACCGAGAGCATCATCGGGAATGGCCTGGTCCTGTACCGCGATAGCGGGCAGGGACAAGAGAGAGGCCAGCACAGCACTCAATAGCAAGGTCTTCCTCATTTCGTCCTCCTTTGAACGGCAATGGCGTCCGCCTGCACATTGTGGCTGCGGATCAGGGGTTTGAAATCGAACTTCAGACTTCCTTCGGGGCAAATCGGCGTACAACGACCACAGTTGCTGCATTCACCAGAAAACACAACACCGCGTTCTTCCAACTTCTTGAGATTGAGCACCTGCGGCTCGGGACAGACTTTGGCGCATTCACCGCAATGGGTACAGGTGTTCTTGTCGAAACGCACCCTGATCAACGCGGTCTTGCCCAGTAGGCTGTAGAAAGCGCCCAGTGGGCAAAGGTGGCCGCACCAGCCATGTTTCAGGATCAACAGATCGAACAGAAAAATAGCCAGCAGCGCGGTAAAGCCCAGACCTAAGCCGAAGATGATCTCGCGATGCGCCATGCCAACCGGGCTCACCCACTCGAACGCCGCCAGCCCGCTGATCATGGTGATCAGCAAGGAGGCCGCAAGAACGAAGTACCTGAGCATACGCGGCAGATGGAAGATGGCCAGAATACCCAGTCTGTTACGCAACCAGCCGGCCGCGTCGGTCACCACGTTCACCGGGCAGACCCAGGCGCAGAACACGCGACCACCGATCAACAGGTAGATACCCAGCACGACGGCGACACCGATCAGACTTTCCTGTTGCAGGACATGGCCGGTCAGAAATATCTGCAAGGCGGCGAAGGGATCGGTCAGCGGGATCAAGCCGATAAATTTCGATGCGGAGAGGTTCCCCGCCAGCAGCGGCACATCCTTCGCCACCTCCCAGCCCCAATGTGCCGTTCCGAAGAACAACAACAGGAATCCGACCTGTGTGAACCGCCGCAACACGATGTAACGCCAGGACCAAACACGGGCACCGCCGGACAAGTTGTGGACTTTTTCCGTGGAGGCCAGGGCATCGGCCTTGCTGAAGGAGGGCAGCGCGCTCATATGCCCCCCTCATTCAAATAATCCATACCCGGCGCCGTCTTGGGTACGGGCGCATTTTTAGCGGCGGCGGGCGATGCCGCCTCTGGCACGAAGTCCTGGGTAATCTCGGTATCGAAGGTCCAACCGAGCCGGTAGTGGTCGCCGATTTTTCCCTGCACCAGTTTGTGCGGCAGGATGCGGATGGCGGCAATCGTGGTGGGACAGGCCTTTTCACAGATGCCACAACCGGTGCAGGCGTCGGAATGCACCAGCGGGATGAACATGGCGTGCCTGGAGGTCTGCCGTGGATGCGTTTCCAGAGTAATGGCCTTGCCCTTGATCGGACATTCGCGATGGCAGATTTCGCAACGCAACCCTTTGTATGACAAGCAGTTTTCGATGTCGATCACCGCCAGGCCCATGCGCGCATCCTCGATGCGCTTCAACTTGGGCGACAGTGCGCCGGTTGGACAAGCCTTCATGCAGGGAATGTCCGGACACATGATGCAGGCGCCGGTACGCGGCTCGTAATAGGGCATGCCAATGGGCAGGTTACCGCCGGCCGGCTGCAACTTGAGGATCAGCGGCGGGCAGTCCACCACGCATTGCCCGCACTTGATGCAGGCGGCATTGAAATCGTTCTCCGCCAAAGCGCCGGGCGGACGCAAGGCATAGGGCGCGGCGCGCGCCTCGTTGCGCAGGATGTAGTCCCACAAAAGGCCACCGGTCCCGGCGATGGCGGCGCCTTGCGCCAGCTTCACCAGAAAATCACGGCGGGTTGGGTTCAGGCCTCCTGGGCCTTGCTCAGACATTTCTTACACCTATCGAATAAGGGCATTGTTCAGGCCGGGGTGAGGAAGCAACAGTGTTGCGCCCTCACCCCGACCCTCTCCATGAAGGAGAGGGGGGATGGTTACATCAAGCCTTGTAGACCTTCACCGAGCACTTCTTGAAGTCGGTCTCTTTCGAGATCGGACAAGTGGCATCCAAAACGACCTTGTTGATCAGCACACCCTCGTCGAACCAGGGCACGTAGATCATGCCGCGCGGCATCTTGTTGCGGCCGCCGGTTTCCAGACGCACCTTGATCTTGCCGCGGCGCGATTCGACCCAGACCAGGTCGTTGCGCTTGAGGCCCTTGGCCTCGGCATCCTTGGGATGGATCCAGCACACGGCATTGGGTACGGCGCGGTGCAGTTCCGGCACGCGGCGGGTCATGGTGCCGGAGTGCCAGTGCTCCAGCACACGGCCGGTGCACAGCCAGAGGTCGTAGTTCGCGTCCGGCTTTTCGACCGGCGAAACATAAGGCCAGAAGAATATCTTCGCCTTGCCGGCCAATGACACGGGTTTGGGATCCGTCACAGCATCCAGATTGCCGGTCGGGATGGCCTTGGCGAAATCGCCGTAAAACTCGAAGCCCGCGCCCTTGGAAACGTAAGGATCGTATTTCTCGTTGAAGCGCCATTGGGTCTCGACCCATTTGCCATCCTTTTGCACCACGGGCCACTTCAGACCGCGCACATTGTCATCGTGGTAGACGTCGAAGGGAGCCAGATCGTGGGCCTTGCCGACACCAAACTGGCGATATTCCTCGAACAGCGCCTTTTCCGGGAACCAGCCATCCTTGAGCAAATCGGCGATGTGGTTGCCGTGCCCCTTGGCGATGGGATCAGGCCACTTCACCTTCTTGTTCTCCGGCGTGGCGAACAACACCTCGTAAAGCGTCATCTCGGGGTTGTAGCCCATTGCCTCGGCGGCGGGCAGCACGTTGGGCAACTTGCCATCCTCGAAGCCTTCCGTCTTGAGGCCGGGTATCTTCTGCTCGCCCCAAACGTCCTTGAGCTTGAAGCGCTTGGACAATTCCAGCGTCATCCACAGGTCGCCGCGCGCCTGGCCGGGGGGCAGAATCTGCTGGCGCCAGACCTGGGTACGACGCTCGGCATTGCCGTAAGCACCCCACTTCTCGTTGATCATGGCGGCGGGCAGGATCAGGTCGGCCACCTTGGCGGAAACGCTGGGATAGGCATCGGCGACGACGATGAAGTTGTCCATCTCCCGCGCGGCCTTGATCCAGTGATTGAGGTTGGAGGTGTTCTGCCACGGATTGTTCACCTGAGTCCAGGAGAACAAAACCGAGCCATCCTCGAGATCGCGCATGATCTTCAAATAGTGACTGCCCACCCGGGGGTTAAGCGTGTTGGCAGGCAGTTTCCAGAGCTTCTCGGTCAGGTCACGGTGCTTTTTGATGTCAACCACCATGTCGGCCGGCAGGCGGTGGGCGAAGGTGCCTACCTCGCGCGCCGTACCACAGGCAGAAGGCTGGCCGGTCAGGGAGAAAGCGCCATCGCCGGGCTTGGACATGCGGCCCATGAGCAGATGATTCATGTAGCACTGCTCGTTGACCCAGGTGCCACGCTGATGCTGGTTGAAACCCATGGTCCAGTAGGACACGATCTTGCGGTTTTTGTCGCAATAAAGGTCGGCCAGTTGCTGGAGTTTGGCCTTGAAATCCGCCAGCGATTCGTCCGGATCACCCTTGGCGACTTCGGCGACGAAATCCAGCGTGTAGGGCTCCAGAGCGGTTTTGAAGTCCTCGAAGCTGATATGCCAGTGGCGTACCGGGTTGGCCGCGCTCTTCTGCTCCACCGCCTCGCCTTCCTTCTTGCGCTGAGCGACGGCTTCCCACTTGTCGATGACGTGGACCTTCTCGTTCTTGACGATTTCCATCTCGGCCGCGGAGGCGAACTTCTCGGCGTTGGCCGGACGGAAGCCATAGCCGATGTCGGTGACGCCGGTGGTGAAGACGGTGTGTTTCTTGACGAAGTCCCAGTCGACCACATTGCGCTTGACGATTTCACGCGCGATGTAGTTCTGGATCGCCAGGTCGCCACTGGGCGAAAAGATGATCTCCATGTCAGCGATGTCTGAGGACATGTTGCCGTAGACCGAAAGATTCACCACTTTCATCGGCTTATGCGTCAGGCGTCGGTCGGTGATACGCGACCACAGGATGGGATGCATCTCGGCCATGTTGGCGCCCCACAGCACGGCGGTATCGGTGTGCTCGATGTCGTCATAGTTGCCGGGCGGCTCGTCGATACCGAAGGTGCGCATGAATGCCGCCACGGCGGAGGCCATGCAGTGGCGGGCATTGGGGTCGATGTTATTGGAGCGGAAGCCGGCCTTCATCAGCTTGGCGGCGGCGTAGCCCTCATGGATGGTGTACTGGCCGGAACCGAAGATGGAAATGCCGTGCGGGCCTTTTTCCTTCATGGCCCAGCGCATCTTTTCTTCCATGATGTCGATGGCCTGTTCCCAGGAGATGGGCACGAACTTGCCCTTCTTGTCGAACTTGCCATCGGTCATGCGCAGCAGCGGCTGGGTCAGGCGGTCCTTGCCGTAGTTGATCTTGCCGTTGAAATAACCTTTGATGCAGTTCAGGCCCCTGTTCACCGGTGCATCCGGATCCCCCTTGGTGGCGACGATGCGGCCGTCCTTGGTGGCCACCATAATGCCGCAACCGGTGCCGCAGAAACGACAAACGCTCTTATCCCACTGCCAACCCGATTCACCCGCCTTGACGGCGGCCTCGGCTTGTTGGGAAAGCGGCATCCCCACCGTGGCAGCGGTGGCACCGGCAACACTGTTCTTCAGAAAATCACGACGCGAAAGTCCCATCTCAGCCTCCTAGCTCGATCAACTATTCAAATATGCCGGTACGGCACAGGTTTCGAACCCATCCTGCTGCTCCATCAACTCCGGCGGCATGGCTTCGTAAATACGTTCGTCTTCAGCAAGATAGTGATAGACCATCTCCGCCATGATGACGTCAGGCAATGCCTTGATGCGCTTGACGCCCTCGATCTCGGCATGGATGTCTTCCGCCTCCTGCACCGCGACGATGCGACCATTCGCGGCATCCACCTGATGAACTTCCACCCCTTCCAGCGCGTTAAGAGCCACGACCACCTGCTCCTGACTCTCCGGCTTGGCCATCACCAAAATGCCTGAAAAATTCACGGTCTTCCTCCTTCGGGTTAGACGCGGAGCAAATCCTGACCTCGCCATCCTTTTTTTACTTTGACAATGATCAAGTTTGCTACACGCTTTAAATGTATAAATCGCTTACCCTCCTTCGCAAGGAACCGCCCGTTGATCCAGGAAACCCGTCACTCAGTCGCTGAGATTCTTTCCCGCCAACCGTTGTTTCGTGGTCTGAGCCAGGAAGAGTTACAGTTGATCGCTTCAGGCAGCCGGGAATTCCGCGCCAGGAAGCACGAAGTGCTGTTCCAGAAAAACGACACCCCGGAAGGGATGCACGTGCTGGTGATGGGGCAGGTCAAACTGGCCATCCCCTCCGCGAACGGCACGGAAAAAGTCGTGCACATGTGCGGCCCCGGCAGCACCTTCGGCGAAGCGGTGCTGTTCCTCGAACGCCCCTACCCGGTGATGGCGCAAGCCACGGTGGACAGCATCGTTTTGCTGATCGCCAAGCAAACCTTGCTGGACGCCATGGACACCAGCCCCCTGCTCTCTCGCAAGATGCTCGCGGGTCTCTCTGTTCGCCTGCATGAACTGCTCGATGACATGGAAAGCTGCACCCTGCGCAGCAGCGCGCAGCGGGTGGCGTGCTTTCTCAGCCAATCGCTGCCAGCCTTCGACGAGGGGCCTTTCGACATCCATCTTTCCGCCAGCAAACAGACCATCGCCTCGCAACTCAATCTGGCTCCGGAAACATTGTCACGTGTCCTCGGCCACCTCTCCGAAGCCGGCCTGATCAAGGTCAAGGGCCGCACCATCACGGTCCTCGACTGCCAGAGGTTGCGCGCGTTCAACGCTTGAGCCCGAGTTCAGTCGGCATCAGGGGATGCAGAATGAGCCGCGGCGGGCAGCTGGAACAAGCCACCACGGCACCGAGAAACCCCGCCTCCGGCTGGAAATACACGTGCCGCAACGCTGCCTCTTCAGGTGACGACAATCCGATTTGTTCCGGTGGTGCCACGACTCCCCCATGGAGCTTGTATATCGCCTCCTTGAGCGTCCACATCCGATAAAACGCAACGCATCGCTCATCAATCGGCAGGGATAGAAAGCGAGCCAATTCAAGGGGGGGGCATATCTGTGCCGCCAAAGCGACGAAATCGCGCGTTCGGCATTCCTCCACGTCAAGCCCGATATCAAATCGTGCCGTGGCGCAGACAACCAGATGCCGAGCATGGGACAGGCTGATTTCAGGAGCGTCCACGCCGACCAGACGCGGCTTGCCGCGACTCGCGTCGAGTCGCCATCCATCCGCTGCGGCGCCAAACCTGCCACGCAGGGCATGGCGAAGCAAAACACGACCGAGAATGAACTGCGCGCGGCGACGCGGATGGGTGATCCCCACCAGACGAAGCCGGCAATCCGCAGACAACGAAGCGGCCATCAATTCACAGTCATGGTCTCGTATATCCGCCGAAAAAACGCTCACATCCATGGCGCGCGGTCCATTCAATTCAAACCATTTAAGATAAAATCCCCCGTAATTCTCCGCATAAAAACCTGTTGCTTGGAAATAACCCAAGGAAACGGGAGGCCAAAACCCATGAACGGTTTCAATATAAACATTTCTGCCAGCGCGGCGTGGGCTCCAGGCCTGGATGATGCCGCCGCGTGGCGAGCCTGGCCGGGGAAAACCTTGCCTCTGGACGATGGTTCGGCTCCCGACATTCGCTTTATCGATGCGCTACTACGTCGTCGTCTGGGCCGGCTCTCGCGCATGGCCCTGCACGTCGCGAACCGGGTTGCGGCGGAATGGATTTCCCTCCCCACTGTTTTTGCCTCACGCCATGGTGAATTGAGCAGGACCGTGAGCATGCTGCACGCGCTGGCAGCCGAAACCTCCCCCTCTCCAGCCGCGTTCAGCCTCTCGGTTCACAATTCCGCCGCTGGCATCTTCTCCATCGTCCGTGGCGATCACGCCCCCTCCACGGCGCTTGCCGCCGGTGATGAAACCCTACTCTGGGCACTGCTGGATGCAACCGCCCGGCTGACCGACGATCCTGATTCCGCGATCCTGCTGGTCTATGCCGACGAGCCCTTGGCCACTGAATACCAGTCGTACTCCTCGGCTTCGGCATCGGCCCACGCACTTGCCCTACTGCTGCGCCCAGGGGAAGGAATCCATCTGGAGTGGACAGAAAACCGGGTGCGCGCGCCGACGCCGGAGCCGCTTTCTTTGACCCTGCTGACACATCTTCTGGGACAACGAGAAAAGCTCACCTGGCATGGCGAGCGTCTATCCGTGGACATCCATGCTTGAGCAGGCGAATTACCTCTGGCGACTGGGCGTAACCGGAATCTGCTTCGCGTTGTTCAGCGTCGGCGGTTCACTGCTCACCGCACTGGTATTCCCACCCCTGCGCCTGTTGCCGGGCGGCGAAGCAGGGCGCAACCGGCGTACCCAGGCCCTGATTCAACGTTTTTTCGCGCTGTTGATCAGCCTTCTGCGCGCCCTCGGCGTCATGCGTCTGGAGTTCCACAACGCCGAGGCGCTGCGCTCATGCGGCAACATGCTGGTGTTCGCCAACCACCCCAGCTACCTGGATGTCGTGGTGATGTTGTCGTTGATGCCGCGCGCTTCCTGCGTGGTCAACAGCCGCCTCTGGCGCAGCCCTTTCTGGAGCGGTGTGGTGCGCGCCGCCGGCTACATCCGCAATGACGCCCCGGAAACACTGGTGGACGACTGCGTCGCGGCCATGGAGAGCGGCGAACCGCTGATCATTTTCCCCGAAGGCACCCGCAGCGTGCCGGGACGTCCCCTGCGCATGTCGCGCGGCGCCGCCCACATCGCGCTGAGAAGCGGTCGCGACATACTGCCGGTGGTGCTTAGCTGCGACCCGCCGACGCTGACCAAAGGCATGCCCTGGTATCGCATCCCGCACCGCGCTTTCACCTTCCGACTGGAAGTTCGGCCGCCGCTCAAGGTCGCCGACTGTATCAACATCGATGAGCCGGCCAGCCTGGCCTCGCGCAAACTGACCGCCTATCTGGAAAACTATTTCACAAGGGAGACGCACCACCATGAATGAAGCAAGCCACAAACTCGAAGCCGCCATCAAGGTGCTGATCATCGACGCCCTGCAACTGGAGGACATCCAGCCCGAGGATATCGACACCGACGCCCCCCTGTTCGGCGAGGGATTGGGCCTGGATTCCATCGACGCGCTGGAACTGGGTGTCGCGCTAAAGAAACACTTCGGCCTCACCCTGGCCAGCAACGACCCCGCCATCAAGGAGCATTTCCGCAGTGTCGGAAGCCTCGCCCAACTCATTGCCAACCAACGCGCCAACCAGGCCTGAATCCCCATGACCGACGACGACATCCTCATTCGCCTGCGCGAAATCCTGGTCGAGAACTTCGAGATCGCCCCGGAAGCCGTGACCCTTGAAGCCCATCTCTACGAAGAACTGGGCCTGGACAGCATCGACGCGGTCGATCTGGCGATCAAGGTGCAACAACTCACCGGCAAGCGAATCAAGCCGGAAGATTTCAAGCATGTGCGCACCGTGGGCGACGTGGTAACCACCGCCCGGCAACTTCTCGCCGCCTGAACGCAACCTTGAAATTGCTCCTGCTCCTGCTGCGCGGCTTGTTGTTCGCGGCGCTGCCTTTTCTCGTCTACTTCGCGCTGCAACACCTGCAACCGCGTGAAGTGGCGCTGTTGCTGCTCGCCTTGTTGCTACTGCGCGCACCGGGAAAAACACTCGCGTTTCTTCGCCGACAAGGGCCACGCGCCCTCCTGGCCGCGGCGGCGCTTTTGGTCATGGTGGCATTGCTCTGGCGCAGCAACGACCCGGTTTGGGTATTGAGCTATCCGGTTTTCATGAATGCTCTGATGTTCAGCCTGTTCGCCGCCTCTCTGCTGCATCCGCCCAGCGCCATCGAGCGCCTCGCGCGACTGCGCCATCCCGATCTGCCGCCCGAAGGCGTTGCCTATACCCGTCGCGTCACCCAGGTCTGGTGTGGCTTCTTTATCGCCAACGGCGGCATCGCCGCCTGGACCGCATTCGCCGCCTCGCGGGAAATATGGGTGCTCTACAACGGCCTGATTTCCTACCTGCTGATGGGCGCGCTGTTCGCCGGCGAGTGGCTGTTTCGGCGCTGGCATTTCGGTTCTGAAGCGACGCGATGAAGCTGGCTGAACTCATGACCGTCGGGCGGCCACCGGAGTATCCAGTGGCCTGGCTGGAGGGACGCCTGATCGAATGGGCCGAATTCCACGCACGTGTCGCGAAACTGAGCCACGCCCTGGCGACACGCCCGGAACAAGAGTGGCTGCTGGCGTGTACGGAACCGTTCGACTTTGCCGTCGCCCTGTTTGCCGTCTGGCATGCCGGGCGCCGCGCCCTGCTGCCACCATCGCTGCGGGAAGGGGCGATCACCGAAGCGCGGCGGCAGGCCGATGGCGTCCTCGCCGATCCCGGCACTTGGCCCGAGTACGCGCCGGAAAACCTCGCACTGGCGCCGCTCGATCCCGTTCGATGTGGCCTCGATCTTTTCACCTCCGGCAGCAGCGGCAAACCCAAACGGGTATCCAAGCATCTGGCCCAGTTTGAAGCCGAGGTCGCCGCTCTGGAGCGACTGTGGGGTGGAAGGGATGCCGGCCCGGTGCTGGCGACGGTGCCGCATCACCATATCTACGGCCTGCTGTTTCGCCTGCTCTGGCCACTCGCGTCCGGACGACCGTTCGACAACCAGACCTGTACCGCGCCGGAATTTCTTCTCGCCCGCTTGGAACAACTGGGGCCGGGCCGGGTGGTCTCCAGCCCCTCGCAACTGGCACGCATGCACGAACTGATCCCGCTGGACAGCCTGGCCGGGCGTACCACGCAAATCATTTCCTCGGGCGGCCCGCTCGACGCGGCCACGGCGGCACGCTTCCAGGCGGCGCTCGGCGAGGCACCTCTGGAAATTCTCGGCAGCACGGAAACCGGCGGCATCGCCTGGCGCATTCAGGACCACGATGATGCCTGGACGCCCTTCCCTGAAGTCGCGGTAAGTGTTGCCGATGATGTTACCAACAGCGCCGCGCTGACCCTGGTCTCGCCCTTCCTTCCCGACACTACCCCGCTGACCACCGGCGACGCCGCCGAGTTACTTGAAGATGGCCGCTTCCACCTGCTCGGACGCCTTGATCGCATTGTCAAGATCGAGGAAAAACGCCTTTCCCTGGCCGAAATGGAAGCACGCCTCAGCGGCCACCCCTGGGTGCGCGAAGCGGCATTGGTTGTACTGAACAACCGACGGCAAAGACTGGGCGCGGTGCTGGTACTCGACGATGCAGGACGCCGAGCCCTGGAAAACTCTGGCCGCGCCGCCTGCGCCCAGACCCTGCGCGGCTACCTCGCGCGCTGGTTCGACGCCGTTCTGCTGCCGCGCCACTGGCGCTATCCCGATGCCTTGCCCTACAACGAACGCGGAAAACTGGCCGCCGCGGACTTGGTTCGGCAATTCGAAACCACGGAATTCCGCCATGAATGAAGCCTTGCCCATCATTCGCGCCGAGACTCGCGGCGACGCCGGCATCACCCTGCATCTATTCGTACCGGCCGAGTTGAGCCTGTTCGCCGGCCATTTCCCGGGCTTCCCCCTGCTTCCGGGCGTTGCCCAGATTCACTGGGCGGCACAACTGGGCGCGGCACATTTCCCGATCAACGGTGGATTCAGCCGCCTGCTCAACATCAAGTTCCAGAAACCGGTGTTGCCGGATAGCGAGATGGACCTCGCATTGCACTGGGACAGCGCGCGCCGACAACTGACTTTCACCTACACCTCGGCAGCCGGCTGCCACGCCTCCGGCAAGATCGAGTTCGCGGCGAATGTAAACAACCGCGTGGACGCATGAACTTCTCCCCCTGCTTCATCGTCCCGGTCTACAACCACGGCGCCACGGTCGGCGCCACGGTAACGGCCCTGGCCAGACATGGTCTGCCTATCTATCTGGTCGACGATGGCAGCGAGGCCATCACCGCAACCGTGCTGGATCGCCTGGCCGCGAGCGTCACCCTGGTGTGTCTGGTCCGACGGCCGGCCAACGGCGGCAAGGGCGCGGCGGTGATGAGCGGGATGCGGGCGGCTTTCGCCGATGGCATGAGCCATGCCCTACAAGTCGACGCCGACGGCCAGCACGATCTGGCCGACATTCCCGGCTTTCTCGCCGCCGCCCGCGCGCAACCCGAAGCGCTGATCTGCGGCGTGCCGCAATACGACGCCAGCGTGCCGAAGGGCCGGCTCTATGGCCGCTACGCCACCCACATCTGGGTCTGGATCGAAACCCTCTCGTTCGCCATCAAGGATTCCATGTGCGGCTTCCGGGTCTACCCGCTGGCTCCCACCCAACGCCTGATCGACGAGGTGCGCCTGGGGCGGCGAATGGATTTCGACATCGAAGTGCTGGTGCGCCTGCTCTGGCGCGGTGTGCGCATCGTCAACCGGCCGACCCGGGTGATCTACCCGGAAGGCGGCATCTCGCATTTCCAGGCCTGGCGCGACAACCTGCGCATCTCCTGGCTGCACACCCGGTTGTTCTTCGGCATGCTCGTGCGCCTGCCGCTGCTGCTGACGCGGAGGCTGGCTCAACATGGCTGAAACCCCCTGTAGCGCAGGCTTCCAGCCTGCATTTTTGTTATTCGCAGGCTGGAAGCCTGCGCGACAAAGGCCAAAGCCATGACGCACTGGTCGAAAATCGCCGAAGTCGGCACCGGATGGGGCCTGGAGCTCACCTTCGCCCTGTATCGCCTGCTCGGCGAACGCGCCGCGCGCCTGCTGCTGCATCCCATCGTGTTCTGGTTCTTCCTGTTCGCGCCGCGCGCGCGCCGCGCTTCGAACGATTATCTGACCCGCCTGCACAGTGTCGGCGGCTTCGATCATTCCCCCACCTGGCGCGACAGCTACCGCCATCTATATGCCTTCGCCAGTGCCGCCCTCGACAAAGTGGCCGCCTGGATGGGCCGCATCGACCTCAAGCGCATCGTCTTCGAGAAACAGGCCGATCTCTACGCCCTGCGCGACTCCGGGCGCGGCGCGGTCATCATCGGCTCGCATCTGGGCAGCCTGGAAACCGCGCGCGCGCTCGCCGCGCATCTGGGCCAGTCGCGCAAGATCAACGCCATCGTCTACACCGACCACGCCATCCGCTTCAACGCCATTTTGGCGCGCGCCAACCCCGGCTTCGCCGTGAACCTGATCCAGGTCTCCCAGCTTGGCCCGGACACCGCCCTTTCACTCTCGGAAAAAATCGAACGCGGCGAACTGCTGTTCATCGTCGGCGACCGCACGCCGCCCGCAGAGAGCGAACGTGATGGCGGCCGCGTCAGCCAGGCCGAATTTCTCGGCGCCCCGGCGCCTTTCGCGCAAGGCCCTTTCATCCTGGCCAGTTTGCTCAAATGCCCGGTCTACCTGTTCTTCTGCCTCAGCGAAAACGGGCGTTTCCACATCCACTTCGAGCAATTCGCCGAGCACGTTGTGCTACCGCGCAACGCTCGCGGCGAAGCACTGCAAGCCCTGGCGCAACGCTATGCCGACCGTCTCGCGCACTACTGCCGCGCGGCGCCCCTGCAATGGTTCAACTTCTACAATTTCTGGCATCCATGAATACCGAAAAACAAGCAAATCCGGTCCTGGGAGGCCGTCCATTGACCCTGGAGGAAGTGGTCGCCATCGCCCACGGCGCCGAGGTCCGTTTGCACGACGACCCCGCCTTTCACGACCGCATCGAGCGCGGCGCCGCCTTCGTCGACCGACTGTTGGCGGAGGAAGGTGAAATCTATGGCATCACCACCGGCTACGGCGATTCCTGCTGTGTCGGCGTCCCGCTCGATCTGGCCCGTCAACTGCCGGTCCATCTGATGCGCTATCACGGCTGCGGTCTGGGCGAGCATTTCAGCCCGGAACAGACCCGCGCCGTCCTGGCCGCCCGCCTGGCCTCACTGGCGCAAGGCTATTCCGGCGTGCGCTGGCTGTTGCTGGAACGCATCGCCGCGCTGATCAACCACGACCTGCCGCCGCTGATGCCCTCGGAAGGCTCGGTCGGCGCCAGCGGCGACCTCACCCCGCTGTCGTATCTGGCCGCTGTGCTCATGGGCGAGCGTGAGGTCTGGCGCGACGGCCAACCTGTCGATGCGGCCAGCGCGCTGGCCGCCGCCGGCATCGAACCCATCCTGCTGGCGCCCAAGGAAGCCCTGGCGATCATGAATGGCACCGCCGTCATGACCGGCCTCGCCTGTCTCGCGTGGACGCGAGCCGACTACCTGTCGCGCCTGGCCACACGCATCACGGCGCTGGCTTCCATCGCCACCCGCGGCAACCCTGAGCACTTCGACCCCGCCCTGTTCGCGGTCAAGCCGCATGCCGGACAGAACGAAGTCGCCGCCTGGATCTGGAGTGACCTCGGCCAACTGCACGACGGCCCGCCGATGCGCCTGCAGGACCGCTATTCCATCCGCTGCGCACCGCATGTCATCGGCGTGCTGCGTGATGCCCTGCCGTGGATGCGGCGCGACATCGAAAACGAACTCAACAGCGCCAACGACAACCCCATCATCGACCCGGACAGCGAGCGCGTGCTGCATGGCGGCCACTTCTACGGCGGCCATATCGCCTTCGTCATGGACGCCATGAAAACCGCCGTCGCCAGCATCGCCGACCTGCTCGACCGCCAGCTCGCCCTGCTGGTCGACACCCGCTACAACCACGGTCTGCCGCAGAACCTCTCCGGCGCCGAAGGCCCACGCGCCGCCATCAACCACGGCTTCAAGGCGGTACAGATCGGCGCTTCGGCGTGGACGGCGGAAGCCCTCAAGCTGACCATGCCGGCGACCAGCTTCTCCCGCTCCACCGAATGCCACAACCAGGACAAGGTCAGCATGGGCACCATCGCCGCGCGCGACTGCCTGCGCGTGATCGAACTGGCCGAACAAGTCGCCGCCGCCATGGCGCTGGCCGTCACCCAGGGCGTCATCCTGCGCACCCGCCAGGGTGACCTGCCGGAGCAACGCCTGACCGATGCGCTACGCGAATTCCGTAACCAGGTCAGCGCCGGCTTCCCTTTCCTGGAAGAAGACCGCCCCCTGGAAGCCGACCTGCGCGCGACACTGGCGCAAATTCGCGCACAGCGTTGGGAGTTGTACTGATGCCTCACGAATGGCAAGCTGAAGTCCACCTCGAAGTTCCCTTCCACGACGTCGACGTCATGGGCGTGGCCTGGCACGGCCACTATGTGAAGTACTTCGAGGCCGCGCGCGGAGCCCTGTTGCGCGCCCTCGATTACGACTACCCGCAGATGCGCGATTCCGGCTACCTCTGGCCAGTGGTGGAATGCCAGTTGAAGTACGTCCGCCCCGCCCGCTACGGCCAGAAACTGCGCGTCACCGCCCGCCTGCTGGAATACGAAAACCGCCTGAAGATCGCCTACGAAATATTCGATGCAACCAGCGGCGAACGTCTCACCCGCGGTTACACCCTCCAGGTCGCGGTGGAGGCCGCCAGTGAGGAACTGCAATTCGTGTCGCCGCGGGCGTTGCTGGAGCGAGTGGAAAGACCTGAAGCTTGATATATAGAAAATATTTCCATAAGGTGAGGCCGTGACTACGAAGCATCGCTTCCGCAACAAGTACCGGCTGCAAATACGCGAGAAGGATCACCTGCCCATGCATGTGCATCTGGTCGGTGGTGACGTCAATATCAAGATCAATCTCGTGACCGTGACGATCAGTGAAGGCGAATGCCCGGTCGGTTTGGCGGAAGAGGTGCTGGCATGGGTCGCGGAGCATCGTGATGAACTGATACAGGAATGGAAAAAATGGCATCCATGAAACGCCCCCGGCTCAAATCCGCGACCGCCCTGCCGGAACAGCGGTTGCGGCTGGAATTCATCGACGGCAGCCGCTACACAGTCGGCCTCGCCCCGGACATCGAGCGCCTGCCTGGCTTGCGCCCCCTTCAGGACGCCACCGCCTTCGCGCAAATCGTGGTGGCGGATGATGGCTGGACAGTGGAGTGGCCCGACCTGGACATCCAGATCGGTGCCGACACCTTGTGGCTGGATGCGATCGAGCAAAACAGCCACGATGAAGCGCAACGGGAATTCCTGCGCTGGCGCGTCCGCCATGCGCTGTCACTGTCCGCCGCCGGAAACGCGCTGGGCATCACGCCCCGCACAGTCAGCGCCTACGGAACAGGAGCGCGCCCAGTTCCCAAGGTTGTGCGGCTGGCGATCAAGGGTTGGGAAAGCGAACACAATCGGCGGGACAAATGAAGCTGGCTCGCTCGATTCCCAAGACGGATTCACCCCCCCGCTACAGCCTGTTGTCGGGATGTCTGCTGCTCCTGCTCAGCCTGACGTACTTGCCACCCACACACGCCGCCCCGGTCCTGGCTCAGCTCTCCGCCCGCCTGGACAAGGCGGAAGTGATCCACGCGGAATTCACTCAGACCAAGACCCTCCAGGCTCTGAAGCGGCCATTGCGGACCACGGGCCAGTTGGTGTTCGCGCGCGGCCAGGGCGTGTTGTGGCGAATCGAGAAACCGTATCAGGCAAGCTACGCGCTGAGCGCTGAGCGCGTCACCGAGATCGGCCCGGATGGCGCCCGCCGGGTGCGCGCGGCGCGCGAGGTGCCGGCGCTGGCGCAGGTGGGGCGGGTATTCCAGGCGATTTTTCAGGGTGACATCAATAGCCTGGAAGAACATTTCGAGGTCACGGTGAGCGGCGACGCCGAGCGCTGGCGCGTCGATCTGGCGCCGAAACCGGCCCTGGCGCGCTTCATGAAAGGCATCAGCGCGCGCGGCGGACGCTTTCTCGACCTCATCGAGGTCGAGGAAACCCAGGGCGACCGCACCCGCATCGAATTCCGCAATTCGCGCCTGGATGCGCCATTGTCGGAAGCGGAAGCGCGCCTGCTGCGGAACGATTGATGCGCCTACGTGCCTGGATCTGGCTGGCTTGCGCCGCGCTGCTGTTGGCGGCGACAGTGGCGCGTTTCGTGCCCGAACCGCCCATCGAGACCGACTTGCTGGCCTTGCTGCCGCCCACCGAACGCAATCCTCTGGCGGAACAGGCCGCCACGCGACTGGGGCGGCTGACCGGCGAGCGGGCGGTATTTCTCATCGGCCTGCCAGACACTAAAACGAATGGCGCGGATGCGCGCGCCGCCGCCAGCCTGCTGGCGACACGTCTCGATAACGGCCAGGTGTTCAAGAAAATCGTCACACGCATCCCGACTCCCGACCCGTCTGCCCTGCTGGATCTGTACACCCCGTATCGCGGCGGCCTGATCGCCCCGGAACTCCGCGACGAGACGTTCTCACCGGACAATCTGTCGGCGCGGCTGGACGCCCGCCTGGCCAGCCCCTTCGGCGGCGGCGCGTTGCCGCTGGCGGCCGACCCCTTCGGCCTGTTCGATGCCTGGTTGCAATCCCTGCCCTATCAACAATTCCGCCTGACCGTGGAAGACGGTTGGCTGTCACTGCGCGAGGGTGGCAACAGCGGTGGCAACAGCGGTGGAAAAAGCGGCGAAATGACCTGGGTGCTGGTCAGCGGCGAACTGGCCGGGTCGGCCTTCGACCCGGTTGTGCAGCAAGGTTTGCAGGCCAGTCTGCCGGCGGCGGAAGAAGAACTGAAGCGGCGCTGGCCAGGCATCCAGGTACTGCGCGCCGGCGCGGTGTTTCATGCGACGGCGGCGCGCGCGAGCGCGGAACGGGAAATGCACGTGATCGGCGTCGGCTCGCTGCTCGGCATCATCCTGTTGTTGTTGCTGGTGTACCGCTCACCCGGGCCGCTGGCGCTGGGACTGCTGTCGGTGGGCGTCGGCGTGTGCGTGGCGGTATTGACTACCACCTGGGTCTTCGGGCGCCTGCACTTGATGACCCTGGTCTTCGGCGCCAGCCTGATCGGCGAAGCCATCGACTATGCCATCCAGTATTTCTCCGCGCGCCTGGGCGCCGGCTCGGAGTGGGATGCGCGGCGCGGCCTGGCGACAGTGTTCCCGGCATTGGCCGTGGCGCTGGCGACCAGCGTGGTGGGTTATGCCGCGCTCGCCCTCACCCCCTTCCCCGCCATGCGCCAGATCGCAGTGTTTGCCATCAGTGGCCTGGCAGCGGCCTGGCTCACCGTGCTCCTGGTACTGCCCTGGTGGCTGCGGCGCGCGCAGACCTGGACGCCGGGCCGGCTGCTGGAGATGCCGGGGCGCTGGCTGCATCTCTGGCGAACGCGGGTCGGACAGCGCGCTTTCCTGATTTTCGCTGCGGTGGCGCTGCTCGTGGCCGCGCCGGGTTGGCTGCGGTTGACCGCCGATGACGACATTCGCCAACTGATCCAGTCACCGGCCGACCTGACCGCGCAGGAACGCCAGTTGCGCACCCTCACCGGCCTGGAAGCGGGCAGCCAGTTTTTCCTGATCGAAGGCGACAGCCCGGAACAGGTCTTGCAGCGCGAGGAAGCCCTGGCGGAAAAGCTGGCGCGCCAAGGCGTGAAAATGCAGGGCGTCTCGCGCTTCATACCCTCCTGCCGGAAGCAGAAACAGGATCGGCAGCGCCTGCGCGACGCCCTTCCCACCGCCCGCCAGACACTGGAGGACGCGGGATTCCGCGCGGAAGCGATCGCCGACTGGAGCGGACAGGTCAGCCGCCCCGGCGACTGCCTCGCCCCTCAAGCCTGGCTGGAATCACCGCTTTCGACCCCTTTCCGCCACCTCTGGCTGGGGCGCACCGCGCAAGGCGTTGCTTCACTCGCGCTGCCTTCCGGCTACCGCGAAGTCGCGATGCTGACCGCAGCAAGCCGCAGCCTGCCCGGTGTCACCCTGGTCGACAAACCCGGCGCGGTATCGCGCCTGTTCGCGGAATACCGTCGCCTCGGCATCTACGTGCTGGCCGCCGCCACCCTGCTGATCTTCACCGTTCTGGCCTGGCGCTATGGCCCGCGCGGCGCCGCAGCGGTGCTCGCACCGGTGCTGCTGGCGCAGGCACTGGCGCTGGCGCTGCTGGGCTATGCCGGCGTGGTGCTGAATCTGTTCAACCTGCTGGCGCTGCTGCTGGTGCTGGGGGTAGGCATCAATTACGCCATTTTCCTGTTCGAGGGCACGCGCGCGTTGGGGCCACAACCGGCCTCGCGGGAGGCCGCCACCCTGGTCGGCGTCACCCTGTCAGCCGCCACCACCCTGCTCTCCTTCGGCCTGCTCAGCCTTTCCTCCATGCCGGCATTGTCCGGCTTCGGCATCACCCTGGCGCTGGGCGTGGGCATCGCGGTACTGCTGGCGCCGGCGGTGCTGGTGCTGACGAAGCATGCTCCCGGCCATCCGGAAAATCCGCGATGAGCCGCTTTCTGCTCGAACCCTGCAACAACACCCTCTCGCACATTGCGAAGTGCCTGGCGCTGCGCGAAGTGCTTGAAGCGCGTGGCCACGAGGTTTTCCTGGCGGTATCGCAAGCCCGCGCGGGCTTTCTGCAGCGGCTCGGCCAGAACGATTATTTTGTACTGCCGGATATTCAGGAAGCCGATGCCAGGCCGGCGCCGACTTTCGCCTGGTTCCGCCCGGAGCGGGTCGAATTCTGTGTGCGCGCCGAGTTGAACCTACTGAACAAGCTGAAGCCCGACGCGGTGCTGGGCGTATTCCGCTTCACGGGCCCACTCTCGGCCCAACTCGCCGGCGTGCCTTACGATTCACTGATCTGCGGTTCGATGACACCAGCCTGTCCCGATGTCCTGGGCTTCGCCGAAGGTGAAGCGGGGGCGGAGGAACAGGCGGCAGCCCTGCATTTCTTCCGAAAAACCTGCGCCCAGCGCATGCGCCCGGCATTTTCCGCGCTGGGCCTCGAAGCGGTGGATGACGCCTGGCGACTACTGGCCGGCCGCCGCACCCTGCTCTGGGATTTCCCCGAGTTCCAGCCATTGCCGGCAGCCCCCGGCTACCACCATGTCGGTCCGCCGCGTTGGTCGGGATGGCCACGCCGTGAAGCCGATAACGATGCGCTCGACCGGCTCGAAGACCCCATCGCCTACGTCGCGTTCGGCACCGGCCAGGCACCGCCACGCCTGCTCCGGCATCTGGTCGAGGCACTCTGGCGGCTGGGCTACGCGGTCGCGCTGGCCCTGGGCGGCCAGGCCACCGCGACTGACTTGCCGGTATCACCCGCAAGGCTGGCGGTATTCGAATTTCTCGCCGTTGAACAAGCACTCGCGCGCGCCGCGCTGGTGGTCTGCCACGGCGGCCAGTTACTGGTATTTGAAGCGATGCGGCAACGCATTCCGGTTTTCGTGTTGCCCTTGCAGCCCGAGCAGGCACAAAACGGCATCTGCGTCGAACGCATGGGGTGTGGTCGCCGCCTGTTGCGCGGCATGGTTTTCAATGGTCAAGCCGATGCTATCGAGATCGCATTTCTGGCACGGCCAGTGGATGAGATCGCTCAGGAGATCGCGGCGATTCTGGCTGACCAAAACACAGCCGCTTGTCTCGAACGGGCATCCGAACAAATTGGGCGCTATCGAGGCACGGCTACCCTGGCGGAACTGCTGGAGACAACCCCATGACCCGGATTGATGGCGGCACCACCCCCATCGGCGTGGTCCTGGTGCATGGCTTTCTCGGCTCGCCCGCAGACCTTGCCCCGCTGGCGGCCGGTCTCGCGTTGCGCTACGGGGCGGACGCCGTCAGCAACATCCGCCTGCCGGGGCATGACTACAACGTGTCACCGGCTTTCGATCAGGAAATTTTTCTCGCCGAACTGGCGCGGGCCATCGACGAACAACGCGCCCAGGGACGCCATCTGATCCTGGTTGGGCACTCGACCGGCGGCAGCCTGCTGTTGGCGGAGATCGCCCGGCGCCTGGCCCATGCCCCGGCCAGCCTGGAACACATGCTGCTGCTGGTGCTCTGCGCCACGCCACCACGTATCGACCTCGGCTATACGCAACGCTGGCGCGCGCATACGTCTGATCGGGCGCTGGGAGCCTGTCGGACTTTGGTCGTCGATAGCGAGAATCGACTCCGGCGAGGCCAGTTTTTACCGGATTCGCAGCCGCATAGCCCGGCTATGGGGCAAGAAGCCGGTGAAAAATGGACCGCCGCAGTCGATTTGCAGCCGACGATTCCAAAGTCCGACAGGCTGCTAGCCCTGCATGATGTCGGCGGACTCGTTGCCCTGGTCAATGGCCTGGCCCGGCGCGGCCCATTGGCCGTGACGGCGCCGGTATTGATCATCCACGGCGAGGCCGATGAACTGGTCCCGGTCACTGATATCGAACAGTGGCGCGATGGTCGCCTTACCAGTGCGCAACGCCATGTGCGCGTCGCCGGTGCCAGGCACCACTTGTTCACCGGGAAAGGCGCGAACCTGGCCATCGACGCCCTTTGTCGCGCCATCGACGACGCCCGGCGGCGCGCCTTCCCCCCCTCCCCGCTGTTCGACCTGGAGCCTGGCCTGGAGGTGTTCCATGCGAACTGGCCGGACAGCCTGAGCCGGATCGAGAACAGCCCGGCGGGATTGCAGGCGATGGGGCGGACATTTGAACCCGAAGCCCTGGCCGAGTGCGAGCCCACCCTGGCCAATATCGAGATCACCACCCGCTGTACGCTGGGCTGCGTGTCCTGCGCGCGAACCCGGCTCAAACTGCAATCGCGCTTCATGAGCCTCGCCGATTTCCGCCGCGTGCTGGCGCAATTGCCGCACGCCTGGCGCATCAATCTGGTCGGCCTCGGCGAGCCATTGCTGCATCCCGAAGCCGTCCCATTCATCAAAATCGCCGTCGCCACGGGGCGCCGCGTCAGTCTGGTCACCAATGCCATGAACCTCGATGGCGAAATGGCGCGCGCACTGTGCACCTCCGGCCTGGCCAGCATCACCTTCAGTCTTGACGCGGTGGATCAGGCGACGGCGGCGCGGGTACGCCAGGGCAGCGACATGGCTTTGATAAGCGCCAACATCCGCGGCTTCATCGAGGAGAAGCGGCGCCGGGACGTAAAGCTGGGCACCGCCGTATTCACCGCGCTGAGCATGGAAACCATCGGCGAATTGGAAGCGATCATTGATTTTGCCGCCGATCACGAAATCGACGCCGTCATGGTGACCGACCTCAATTTCCCTTCCAACCAGACCCGCTCCTTGCATCACGCCTTCACGCCGGATCAGGCTCATGATTTCTCAACGCGATTGCGGCATGCCATAAGGCACGCACTGTCGCGGCGGCTGCCCGTGCTTTCGGTGTGGGGCCTGGAAGAATTCGCGCTCGATCAACGCTACCTGGACTACCTGCTGTTGCGTGGCGAACAGCTTGCCCACCGCTCGCGGCTGCGCGCCAACTGCCTGTCTCCGTGGCAAACCATTCCGGTCAATGTCGATGGCTACCTGACGATCTGCGATTGCCAGCCCGGCACCGTGCTCGGAAATATCCACAACACCACCCTGTCGCACTGGTGGAACGGGCCGGGCATGATCGAACAGCGCCGGCGCATGCTGAGCGACAACCCACCCGAGGCCTGCCGTGTCTGTCCGCGTTTCTGAATTTCTGATTCTGGCCTTGATCGGCCTGCTCGCCGGCTGTGCCGGCAATCCGCGCTGCCCGGACATTCCAGGCGGCCCCCGCTATTGCCTGCAAGCCACCTCGGCAGTGCCGCCTTATACCGCCTTGCAGGACATCCGCATCCGCCGTGGCGATCTTGACGAACGCCTGATTGCGCAATTGGAAGTGGACGCCGCCGGCATGAATCTGGCCGGCCTGACGCCGATGGGGCAGAAGGTGCTGGAAGCACATTTCGACAACCGGGAGGCCACCGCCAGCAGCCTGGCCGGCGACCGCATCGACGCGCGCGCGCTGCTCTCACTGGTGCAGATCGCGGCCTGGCCGGCTGCCAGCGTGGCGGCCGGCCTGGGCGACGACTGGCACATCGACGAAACCCCCGGCCTGCGCCGCTTGCTGCGCGACGACGTTTCGGTTCTGGAAGTGACGCGCAGCGGCGAGCCGCCGCGTTACGACCGCTTGGACATCCGGATGCCCGACGCCGGCCTGTTGCTGACCGTGCGGACGATCAAGGAGGAAGAATGAATCAGAAAATGGGGCGCGCCGCGCACACCATCCGACCTGTAGCGCCGGAGTCTCGCCGGCTAGCAGTCTGTCGGACTTTGGTCGTCGATAGCGAGAAGCCGCCCCGACGAGTGCAGTTTTTGCCAGATTCGCCGCCGCATAGTCGAACTATGGGGCAAGAAGCTGGTGAAAAATGGGCCGTCGCGGTGGTTTCGCAGCCGGCGCTTCCAAAGTCCGACAGGCTGCTAACCAACGGCAATCAGGTCCACGACGCCGGCGAGACGCCGGCGCTACAGGGGGCGCGATGATCCCCGCCCATCTCTCCGCCCTCGGCCTGGTCAACGCCTTGGGCAACAGCCGCGATGCGGTACGCGAACGCCTATTGGCGGGCGACACCTCCGGCATGGTGCGGGAAGCCGGCTGGCTGGCCGGCGGCGCGGGGCTGACCCACGCAGCCCTGGTCGGCAAGGTACGCGGCGAGCTGCCTGAAGTGCCCGTGCATTTGCGCCGTTACAACTGCCGCAACAACCGACTGCTGCTGGCCGCTCTGGCGCAGATCAGCGAACCCATCGAGCGGGCCATCGCCGAATTTGGGCGCACCCGGATTGGTGTCGTGCTCGGAACTAGCACCTCCGGCATCGCCGAGGGTGAGGCCGCCATCGCAGTACTCGACCATGACGGCGCCATGCCGCCCGACTTCGACTACGCCAGCCAGGAGATCGGCACCGCCGCCCCCTTCCTCGCCCGCCATCTCGGCCTGTTGGGGCCGGCCTACACCGTCTCCACCGCCTGCACCTCCAGCGCCAAGGCGCTGGTCTCGGCCCGTCTATTACTGGCGGCCGGAGTCTGCGACGCGGTACTGGCCGGCGGCGTCGACAGCCTCTGCCGGCTCACCGTGAGCGGTTTCACCGCGCTGGAATCGGTCAGCCCGGAACGCTGCAACCCGATGAGCGTCAACCGGCGTGGCATCAACATCGGCGAGGCGGCAGCCCTGTTCCTGATGACCCGCGAACCTGTGCCGGGCGCGCGCCCCATTGCCCTGCTCGGCTCTGGCGAATCCAGCGACGCGCACCATATCTCGGCCCCCCATCCCGAAGGGCTGGGCGCTGAACAGGCGATGCGCGCCGCGCTTCAGGACGCCTGCCTCACCCCGTCCGACATCGCCTACGTCAATCTGCACGGTACCGCGACGCCGAAGAATGACGAGATGGAAAGCCGCGCCATGCACCGGGTTTTCCCCCCGAACACCCCGGCCAGTTCCACCAAGCCGCTCAGCGGCCACACCCTGGGCGCGGCCGGCGCAACAGAAATTGCCTTCTGCTGGCTGAGCCTTACAGACGATAATGCACGCCTGCCGCCACATGTCTGGGATGGCGCCGCCGACCCGGCGCTGCCATCCCTGCATCTGGCGCGGACGGGAGAGCGCATGCAGCCAAATAAAAAGCGCATCGTGATGAGCAATGGTTATGCCTTCGGCGGCAGCAATGTCAGCCTGATCATTGGAGAGCGGTAGATGTATCCCCCCATCGAAGAATTATTGACGCATCGCGGCGACATGCTGCTGATCGAGCGTGTGCTCGACAGTGGTCCGGAAGGTATCCGGGTCGAGGCGAAGGTGGATGGAAATGCCTGGTATGCCGACACGGAGGGTGCGATGCCGGCGTGGATCGGCATCGAATTGATGGCGCAAGCCATCGCCGCGCTGGTCGGCCTCAAGGCCCGTGAACAGCGTTTACCCCCCAGACAGGGGCTGCTCCTGGGCACGCGCAGCTTCACCACGAGCGTGCCGGCGTTTGCCCAACATGCAACCCTGTTGGTGGCAGCCAGCGAAGTGTTTCAGGAAGACAACGGCCTGGCCGCCTTCGACGCCCGCATCGAGCTGGCGGGAAGAACAGTGGCGGAGGCCACGCTGAAAGTGTTCGAGCCGGCTGATTTCAAAGCAATCGTGGAGCAGGAAAAGTGACGGATAACAAACGCGTACTGGTAACCGGCTCCAGCCGGGGCATCGGCCGGGAAATCGCGCTGCAACTGGCGCGTGACGGTTTCACCGTGACGGTGCATTGCCGCAAGAGTCGCGCGGAAGGCGAGGCGGTCGTCAATGAGATCAAGGCCGACGGTGGCCAGGCCGACCTGCTGACTTTCGATGTCACCGACCGCGCCAGCGCGCGCCAGGCGCTGGAAGACGCCGTTGCGGCGCATGGCGCCTTCTGGGGCGTGGTGGTCAATGCCGGCATCGCCCGCGACGGCGCCTTTCCGGCTTTGAGCGAGGAAGACTGGGACACCGTGATCGACACTGGCCTGAACGGCTTCTTCAACATCACCCAGCCCCTGGTCATGCCCCTGGTGCGCATGAAGCAAGGGGGCCGCATCGTGGTCATGACCTCGGTTTCCGGCGTCATCGGCAATCGCGGCCAGGTCAACTACAGCGCCGCCAAGGCCGGCCTGATCGGTGCGGCCAAGGCGCTGGCGGTGGAACTGGGCAGTCGCGGCATCACCGTCAACGCGGTGGCCCCCGGCCTGATCGACACCGACATGGTGAAAGACTTGCCGCTCGACGAGGCACTCAAGATGGTGCCGTTGAACCGCCTGGGCAAACCGGAAGAAGTGGCCGCCGTGGTCGCCTTTCTCCTGTCACCGGGCGCGGCCTACATCACCCGCCAGGTCATCGGCGTCAATGGAGGGATCGTCTGATGCGCCGCGTCGTCGTCACCGGCATGGCCGGCATCACCGCGCTGGGCGATACCTGGGCCGAGATCGAAACCCACCTGCGCGCCGGCCGCACCGGCATCCGATACATGGCGGACTGGGAGCGCTTCGCCGACCTCAATACCCGGCTGGGCGCCCCGGTCGAGCACTTCACCCTCCCCGCGCATTACCCGCGCCGCATGGTGCGCTCGATGGGCCGGGTCGCCCTGATGTCGGTGCGCGCCACGGAAATGGCCCTGACTGACGCCGGACTGATCGACGACCCCACGATCCGTGATGGAAAAATGGGCATCGCCTACGGCTCCTCGGCGGGCAGCATGGAACCGCTGCGCGCCTTCGGCCGGATGCTGGAGACCGGCAGCATGTCGGGCGTCACCTCGACCAGCTACATCCAGATGATGAGCCACACCAGCGCGGTCAACATCGGCCTGTTCTTCGGCCTCAAGGGCCGCGTCATCCCCACCAGCAGCGCCTGCACCTCGGGCAGCCAGGCCATCGGCTATGCCTTTGAAGCCATCCGCTTCGGCCGCCAGGACCTGATGGTCGCCGGCGGCGCGGAAGAACTCTCCGCCCTCGACGCCGCCGTGTTCGACACCCTGTTTGCCACCAGCACCCAAAACGACACCCCGGCACTCACCCCGCGCCCCTTCGACGCCGCCCGCGACGGCCTGGTGGTGGGCGAGGGCGCGGCCACCCTGATCCTGGAAGAACGGGAACACGCCCTGGCGCGCGGCGCCACGATCTACGCGGAAATCGTCGGCTTTGCCTGCAACTCGGATGGCGCCCACATCACGCAACCCGAGGCGGCGACCATGGCCACCGCGATGCGCCTGGCCCTGAATGACGCCGGCCTGCCGGCGACCGCCATCGGCTACGTCAACGCCCACGGCACCGCCACCGACCGCGGCGACCTCGCGGAAACCCAGGCCACCGCCGAAGTCCTCGGCCGGGTGCCCATCGCCTCACTGAAAGGCCACTTCGGCCACACCCTGGGCGCCTGCGGCGCCATCGAAGCCTGGCTGTCCATCGAAATGCTGCGCCACAACTGGTTCGCGCCGACCGCGAATCTGGAAAACATCGATCCGAATTGCGGCAAACTGGATTACCTGATGGGTGCGGGGCGGGAAATGCGGGTGGACTACCTGATGAGCAATAACTTTGCGTTTGGGGGGATCAATACTTCGTTGATATTCAGGAAAAACCCTTGACCACATCACTCTATTTGTGACATTCCTACAATACTGCCCAAAAGACCATGACCATTAACCAGAACTGGAAGAACACGGTCGACGACGGCATCAACAACGCCGCATGGGATGCTTATGACACGATCATCCATAACGAAGTCGGCGATATGATTTGTTCCGCCGATCAGCATTACAACGCGCGCTTCATCGAGAATGCGTACCATACAAAATATACGGGTGTCGACTGGAAACTAATGAAGGCAATACTCTGGGTAGAGAGTGGTGGCCCCAGGAACTCCGCCTGGACGACCCGGCCGATGCAGATAGGGAACAAGGGTGATCCCGCCTATGACGTACTAAAACGTGGCGCGGACGACAGTTCCATCATTATGGCCAGTGACCTGCTTTCAACCATCAAAACACAATCCATAGATCAACCAGAATTGAACATTCGTACCGGGATTGCTTATCTATTCACACGAATGGCGTATTTCGACACAGACACGGTTTTCGACCCTGATGACGCCAAAGTTTATCTCGAAGTCGTGCAACAGGGTGACAGCCTGGAGAAAATCGGAAAACGTGTCGGAACCACCGTGGATGTCCTTGCATCATTGCGTAAACTTGGAAAATCCAAAACACTCCAACCCGGAGAGAAACTGCAATACCGGAAAGCAACATTACAACGTGTCATAAAAAGTTGGCGAACCTGGGACTATCAGAACATTGCGGCTCGCTACAATGGTGGCGGCGATCCTGCTTATGCGGAGAAACTCGAATATGTCCATGCGACGCTGTTTCCAAAACTGGTTCGCTGACCCCTTGGCAGCCTGCCGGACTTTGGTCGTCGGTAGCGAAAATGAGCCTACGAAGCTTCGACGCAGCCAAAAGTGGCCCCAGCGAGACCCGTTTTGGCCGGATGCGCAGTTGCATGGTCGAACCATGGGGCAAGAAGCCGGCAAAAAATGGGCCGCTACGGTCGCTCATTGCCAATGCGTGCAGCCGGCGCTTCCAAAGTCTGGCAGGCTGCCAGGTATCACCCTGTTCGTTTTGTTGTCGCTCGCCGCACAGCCGGTTTTTTCACGCGATGCCGACTGGGACGCCTGGAGCAATATCCAGGGGAAAGCCTATGCGGCGCTACAAGCGCAGGGCATTGCCGACAAAGACAGAATACTCGTGCATCTGGCACATACCTGTAGCTTGAAAAAAGGCCACAAAACATACAGAGTGCTGGAAATGCGTGAACTGGTCAGAGGTGGGCCAAGTCCACGGGGGATTAATTACCTGGTACTCATGGATAACCGTTTTCGCGTTGCCGCCAAGGTCGAACTGGGCATGGCCCGCCCATACTACTGCGATGCCGGCAAGGTCATTCTCAATCTACCGGTCGATATCCCGTGGCTGGGCAATACGGGTAATGTCCTGGTACTGGACGATCTTGCGCATGTGGTCAGGGCGGAGCAGATGGAAACCTCAGACATGGCCGGGTTCCGGCCGAAACGCTCCGAAAGACACTGACCGTAGTGGAGATGGAACAGCACCATGTAAAGACGGTTTGTTACACAATGGTTGAGCGCTTACTTAAGGCTTGATAAACAAATCAGAAAAGCAACCTGAAAACAGGAGGTGAAACACCCATTTGCCACTAGCAAACCACACCAGTTACACATCGAATTATTTAGCAGCAATCCACAACGGAGGTAACAAATGCTCACTCAATTAGCGCGGAATATCACAGTAGCAACGTTATTGGCTATAATCTCCTTACTTTCGGGCTGCGCGGTCAACAGAGCCACGGCCACTGTTGACCCGTCAGCAAACCTGGGAAGCATAAAAGCAATCCATGTCATAAAATTCGGGCCAGACAATAAATCGATTGACAGTCTGATCGCGGACAAGATCAGAAGTATGGGATTGACCGCCACGACAGGCGAAATACCGGCAGCCAATTCTGACGCGGTGATCACTTATATCGACAAGTGGATGTGGGATATCACCATGTATATGATCGAACTTACCATTCAGGTGCGAGACCCTAAAGATAATTTCACACTTGCAGTTGGGAATTCATATCACACATCTCTTACCAGAAAGTCTCCGGCCGAAATGGTAGACGAAGTCATCACCAACATATTCAAGGGAAAGTAACAGAATGCAAAGCAAACAACTAATTAAGCCATTTTTAGCCTGGGCCATCTTGCTTGTCACTATTCAGGGCCTTTATGGGTGTGCAAGCCCGGCGGAGACCAAGGGAATGGTTGCACAAGTAAACACGAGCACCACCCATCCATTTTCGGTAGGCATCAGAACACAGGGCGGAAGCGAAACTGGCGCGATGGACCCTTCCATGATTTCAGATACGGATTTTGCGAAAGCTATTGAGGAGTCCATCATCAATGGCCGCATTTTTACCAGCGTGGTTCATGGCAAAGCTTCGGACTATGAACTCGGCGTCACTATTCTAAATTTCAACAAACCGATGTTCGGCGGAAGTTTTACCATTACTCTGGAAACCGCATGGTCGTTAACCAACACAACCACACGTGAAGCCGTGATGCGTAAAAACATTACATCGACTCACACGGCATCATTTGGCGACAGTGTTGTTGCCGTAACCAGATTCAGACTCGCACTTGAAGGCGCCGCCCGAAAGAACATCAAGCAGGGCCTGGAAGAAATAGCTCAAATTGCAATAAAACAATGAAATCGCAACAAGAGTGATTGGAATATTCAAATGCAATACAGCCTGTCCTTATGATTCCAACCCGGTATGGGTCATATAGTCAATCAAACAATACCGGAACCAATGGAGATAAAACATGAACACCTCTCGTAAATGGTTTTTTCTTGGCCTCGCCACAATTTTCTCCGGCAGCGCAATGGCGGCCTCGATTACCAACAAGGACGTCCTCAGTCTGATTGAATCCGGCATGCCGGAAGACATCATCGTGCAAGCCATCAGAAGTGGCGAGAAAAAATTCGACACTTCCGCCGGCGCGCTGATCAAACTCAAGGAAAAAGGCGCTACGCCAGCCGTTCTCAGCGCGATGCTTGGAAAAGAAAGCACCCGGGCAAGCAACGAAACCTCATCAGCGAAACAAAGTGACGCCGGAAAAATGAACCCGGAAGAAGTAACCATCGTCATCGATGGCAAAGAGTCGAACATGCAATACATGATTCCAGGCACTCGAACCGCTGCTCGTGCATTCGGGCTGGGTGGAATGGCCTCCTATGCCGTTCTGCAGGGCGATAAAGCGGCGCGCCGACTGGATACGACCACGCCAGAATTTATCGTATCCGTGCCCAAGAACGCGCAGCCGATCAACTATCTCACCCTGGCGTCATTTGCGGTTCGGAAGAACTCCACGCGCGAGGTCATGACTGGCGGCGGTTACATGAGTTATTCCTCAGGTATCAATAAAGACCGAGTCATTCCGGTTGCATTTGTACAAGATGAAAACCAGTCACGCGCCAAGGATGGCTTTGTGCTGTATCGGGTCAAACCGGAACAGAGCATGCCCAGCGGCGAGTACGCTTTGGTGCTGTATACAAGCGAGGTTCGCACAGCGGGATTCTTTGCCCAGGCCGCCAATAGTTACTACGACTTCAGCATCAACTAAGCAATGGAAGTGTGCCTCGAAAAGCCCCTGTTTCGTCATTCCCACGGAGGCAGGAATGTCGGGGTTATTGAGGCGCCAGAAATTAAAATCTGGCGATAATCCGACCTGGATCAGGTGTAATCAGTGGGCATGCCGCGCATGCCCACTGCTACCAGCACATCACAAAATATGGAGGTTTTCATGAAGCGCATTCGGGATTTGCTGTTACCCCTGCTGTGCCTGTTTTTTCTGGCCGGAACGGCCCACGCCCGCTCCCCCATCCCCATCGTCAACCTGGAAAATCAGCCGCTCGCGGCGGCCAGTGGCAAGCCGCTGACCCTGGACGATGTCGCCACGGCATTGCGCAGGGCCGCGCCCCAGCGTGGCTGGACTATCACCGAAATCGCGCCCGGCAAGGCCGTTGCCACGCTGGAGGTGCGCGGCAAGCACACCATCAAGGTGGAGATCGGTTACTCGGAGAAGGCCATCTCTTTCATCTACAAGGACAGCGTCAACATGAAATACGGCAAGGACGACGAGGGCCGGCCGGTCATCCACCCGTTCTATATCAAGTGGGTACAGAACCTGCTGAGTGATGTACGTGCCGAAGCGGGTCGGTTTTGATGCCCGCGCCTGCTTCGGTGGCAAAACCGGTGGCAACGTCGACTGAATTCGCCCCCGCCCGCCTGCGCGGCCTGCCGGCGCGGTTCGAAGCGCAGAAGATCGCCTTCGGGCCGGTGGTGTTTCAGTGCGTGCGGGTGGCCTGGAAGAGCGGCCTGCTGGCGCAACTGGATGAGGCGGGCAAGGCCGGCGCCGACATCGACGCCCTGGCGGCGGCCAACAGCCTCTCCGCTTATGCCATTTCGGTCGTCCTGGAAACGGCGTTGTCGGCCGGTGTGGTGCGCCGGGTGGACTGCCGCTACAGCCTGACCCGCATTGGCGACAACGTGCTGCATGATGAGATGACCCAGATCAATATCGACTACGTGCACGATGTCTGCTACCAGGGTCTGTTCGCGCTTGACGCCTGTCTGCGCGAGGAAAAGCCCCTGGGCCTGAAAACGCTGGGCGATTGGCCGACGGTCTATGAGGGCTTGTCCGAATTGCCCGAGCCGGCCCGAACGAGCTGGTTCAACTTCGATCACTACTACTCGGATTCCGCCTTTGCCCAGGCTTTGCCCCATGTGTTCGCGCGCAAACCTCGCCAGTTGATGGACATCGGCGCCAATACCGGCAAGTGGTCGCTGCATTGTCTGCGCCATGATCCGGAGGTGCGCCTGACCCTGCTCGATCTGCCGATCCAGTTGGCGCAGGCACGAACCACCCTGGAACACGCCGGCCTGCTGGCGCGCGCCAACCTGCATCCCATCGACATCCTGGATTTCGCGGCGCCCTTCCCGGCGGGCATGGATGCGGTGTGGATGAGCCAGTTCCTCACCTGTTTCAGCCTCGAAGCCATTGGCCATATCTTCCGCCGCGCCGCCGAATGTCTGGCGGAGGGCGGTTCGGTCTGGGTGCTGGACACCTTCTGGGATCGCCAGCGGCACGACATCGCCAGCTATTGCCTGATCAACACCTCGCCCTATTTCACCGCCATCGCCAGCGGCAACAGCAAGATGTATGAATCCGGCGTCATCGTCGCTTGTGCCGAAGCCAATGGCTTGCGCCTGATGGAAACGGTGGACGATCTCGGCCTCAGCCATTCGCTGCTGCGCTTCGAGAGGGCGGCCTGATGGCGGAACTCCGCCGGGTCGCCGTCACCGGCATGGGTATCGTCAGTTGCCTGGGCAATCGCCTGGATGACGTCGCCGACGCCCTGCGCGAGGGGCGCTCCGGCATCCAGGCCGTGCCGGAGTATGCCGAGCGTGGCCTCAAGACCCAGGTCGCCGGCGTGCCCATCGTCGCGGGACTGCCGCCCATCGAGCGGCGCCACCGCCGCTTCATGGGCGAGGTCGCGCAACACGCCTATGCCGCCCTGCGCGCCGCAATCGAAGACGCCGGCCTCGACGCGGCACAGGTGCGGCATCCTCGTAGCGGCCTGATCGCGGGGTCCGGGGTCGGCTCCGTGTATCAGCACCACCTGGAAATGGAAATCGCCCGCCTGGAAGGGGCGCACAAGGTCTCGCCGTTCGCGGTGCCGAAAATCATGGGCAGCACGGTATCCGCCGTGCTCTCCACCGCCTTCGGCATTACCGGCGCCAGTTATTCCATCACCTCGGCGTGCGCCACCTCGGCGCATTGCCTGGGCCACGGCATGGAACTGATCCAGTTGGGTAAACAGGACATCGTCTTCGCCGGTGGCGCGGAAGAGCTGACCTGGACCACGACCCTCATGTTCGATGCGATGGGCGCCCTCTCCTCGGCGTTCAACGCCACGCCACAACGCGCCTCGCGCCCCTACGACCAGGCGCGCGACGGCTTCATCATCGCCGGTGGAGCCGGCATGCTGGTGTTGGAGGAGATGGAACACGCTCGCCGCCGTGGCGCCCGTATCTACGGCGAGCTGGCCGGTTACGGCGCCACCTCTGACGGCCAGGACATGCTGGCCCCCTCGCGCGAGGGGGCCGCTCGCGCCATGCGCCTGGCGCTATCTGGAATTGAGGCGCGGCCGGACTACATCAACACCCATGCCACCTCGACCCGAGCCGGCGATCTGGTCGAGGTAGAGGCCATGAAAAGCGTATTCGGCGCCGATCTGCCGGCCTTCTCCTCGACCAAGGGCCTGACCGGCCACCCGATCGGCGCGGCGGGCGCCCATGAGGCGATCTATACCTTGCTGATGCTGCGCGACGGCTTCGCCGCCGGCTGTGCCAATCTGGATCAAGCCGACCCAACCCTGGACGCGCTGCCCCTGCTGCGCGCCACCACACCACACCGGATCGAGCTGGCCATGTCGAACAGCTTCGGCTTCGGGGGTACCAATGCCTGCCTGGTGTTCAGGCGGGTGGAATGAAGCTTACTTGGCGGCAAATACGCATGACTCGTAGCCGGATGCAGCGCAGCGGAATCCGGGGATTTCACGCGCCGAATTCCCGGATTCCGCTGCGCTGCATCCGGGCTACCCAACTACCCAACCTGCGTCACTTTCGAAGTCATTTCACCGGAGTCTTGAACATGAACAAATTTCTCCCTCTCACCGCTGCCCTCCTGGCGGTTTCCCTGAATGCCGCCGCGCGCGACGATCACAAGATGTTCCCGCTCAAGGACGCCCTCGAAGCACCCGCCGCCCAGGAGAAACTCGACAAGTCGATCAAACTCTACTTTGCCGGCCAGCCTCACCCCAAAACCATAAAAAACCTGGGTACCTGGCCCACCAACAAGAAGACCAATGCCTTCGGAAAATCCGATGTGGAAGCGTGCAACTGGGCCTTCCTCTCCGCTGTTCTGACCTTGCAGGAGCGCGCCCGGAAAGAAGGCGGCAACGCGGTCATCGACATCAAGAGCAACTACCGCAATATCGAGACCGCCAGCGCCACGGAGTTCATGTGCGGGGTAGGTAACGTTGTGGCCGGAGTCGCGCTCAAGGGTACCGTGGCGAAAGTGGCGGAATAGGTCCGTACCTTCGCGCCCATGCTCCGGCGTGGGTGCCGTCGTGCGATCCGACATGCCCCGTAAACTCCCCCTCCTTGCCGCCATGGCTTTGACCCTGCTGGGGTTTCTGCTCATGGTGGGTTTCGAGAACGCCGGCGCCGAGGTCCGGAGCAGCCAACTGCAACTCCAGTTCGCCTGGACGGCGGAGCAGGCCCGTGCCGTGTTGGAGCACTGGGGGGATACGGGGAGCGCGCGGGTGAGTTACGGGCTTTATGCCGATTTTCTGTTTCTGATCGGCTACACCGCCCTGTTGCTGCAACTGCTGCGCGCCTGGCGGCAACCGCGTTGGCTGGTCTGGGCGGCGTTGCTGGCGGGTGGGCTGGATGTGCTGGAAAACGTGTTTATTCTGGGCTTCATCCAGGACCTTATCGATCTCCGCTTCGCCTTCCTGGTCAGTCTGATGGCGACGCTGAAATTCAGCCTGATCTTCGTTGCCCTTTTCCACCTGATCGGCCATTACGCGAGGCGCGGCGAGCGCGCTTGAGCGCCTACAATGGCGGCATGTCACCCGCTTTTTCAAGCAATCCCACCCCCTACGCCACGTTGACGCCCGATTGCGTGCTCGACGCGCTCGAAAGCGTCGCGCTTGAGCCGGATGGGCGCCTGCTCGCGCTCAACAGTTTCGAGAACCGCGTCTATCAAGTCGGCATGGAAGAAGGACCGCCACTGGTGGTGAAGTTCTATCGGCCGGGTCGCTGGAGCGCCGCCGCGATTCAGGAGGAACATGATTTCACCCTGGATCTGGCCGGGCGCGAGCTGCCGGTCGTGGCGCCACTCAAACTGGGCGACGGTGTCACCCTGCATGAACACGCGGGCTTTTTGTTTGCCGCCTACCCGCGCCGGGGCGGCCGCATGCCGGAGTTCGATAATCCGGATACCCTGGAATGGATGGGTCGCTTCATCGGCCGCATCCATGCGGTCGGCGCGCTGCAACCTTACCGCCACCGTCCCACCCTGGATATCGCCAGCTTCGGCGAGCAAGCGCGCGACTTCATTCTGGCGGGCGATTGGCTGCCGGCTGACCTGTTGCCGGCTTGGCAAAGCGTGGTGGAACAGGCGCTGGTTGGCGTGCGCCATTGTTACGCGCGCGCCGGCCAGGTCGCCCACCTGCGCCTGCATGGCGACTGCCACGCCGGCAATGTTTTATGGACTGACGAAGGTCCACATTTTGTCGATTTCGACGACAGCCGCATGGGGCCGGCGGCACAGGATCTCTGGATGCTGCTCTCCGGCGACCGCGCCGCCATGACCCGGCAACTCTCCGACGTGCTGGCCGGCTATGAGGACTTCGCCGAATTCGACCGCCGCGAACTGCATCTGGTCGAAGCCTTGCGCACCTTGCGTCTGATCCATCATTCCGCCTGGCTGGCGCGGCGCTGGGGCGACCCCGCTTTTCCCGCCGCCTTCCCCTGGTTCGATACCGCGCACTACTGGCAGGAGCGCATCCTCGAACTGCGCGAGCAGATCGCGCTGATGGAGGAGGAGCCTCTGTATGTGTAGCGCCTATCTCCCCCCTTTTTCAAAGGGGGGCGGGGGGGAATTTCTGAGACGTCCGCACCATGCCGGCGTGGGTAAATCCCCCCTGCCCCCCTTTGGCAAAGGGGGGTTCCAAACCTGCTTTCGAGGCCTCTCATGTGTGGCATAGCCGGTGAATTCCGTTTCGATGGCGATACGCCCGCGCGCAAAACCATCCAGCGCATGTCCGACCGCCTGGCGCGACGCGGGCCGGACGCGGCGGGTTATTGGCAAGACGGCCCGGTCGCCTTCGCGCATCGCCGCCTGGCCATCATCGACCTCTCGGAGCGTTCGGCGCAGCCGATGCGCGATGCCGAGATCGGCCTCACCCTGGTGTTCAACGGCACCCTCTACAACTACCCGGAACTGCGCGCCGAACTGCTCGCCCGCGGCCACCCTTTCCATTCCGACGGTGACACCGAAGTTCTCCTGCGCGCCTATGCCGAATGGGGCGAGGACTGCCTTGCGCGACTGCACGGCATGTTCGCCTTCGCCATCCATGACGCGCGCCGGGGCAGCGTATTTCTGGCGCGTGACCGTCTCGGTATCAAGCCGCTCTACTACAGTCTCAGCGGCAAGCGCCTGCGCTTCGCCTCCAGCGTCCAGTCGCTGCTGGCGGCGGGTGACATCGACAGCCAACTCGACGCGGTGGCGCTGCACCACCATTTCACCTTGCACGCGGTGGTGCCGGCGCCGCGCACCGTGCTCTCCGGCATCCGCAAACTGGCGCCGGCCAGCGGACTGCGTGTGGATGCGCGTGGCGGCGCCCTGGAAATCCCCTATTGGCGCTTGACCGCGCAACGCCCAGCCCATCCCAGGAGCGAGGCCGAATGGACCGAAGCCATCCACGCCAGCCTGAAAAGCGCGGTGAAGAAACGCCTGGCCATCGCCGACGTAAAAGTCGGCGTACTGCTCTCCGGCGGCCTCGATTCCAGCCTGCTGGTGGCGCTGCTGGCGGAACAGGGGGTGAGCGACCTGATGACTTTCTCGGTCGGCTTCGAGGACCAGCCGGAAGAATCCGGCCATGAATTCGAATATTCCGACGCCGTCGCCGCCCACTACGGCACCCGCCATCACCAATACCGCATCGCCAACAGCGAAGTGCTGAAACGCCTGCCGGAAGCCGTCGACGCCATGGCCGAACCCATGGTTGGACAGGACGCGGTCGCCTTCTACCTGCTCTCCGAACAGGTTTCCAAGACCGTCAAAGTGGTACAGAGCGGCCAGGGTGCCGATGAAGTCTTCGGCGGCTATTACTGGTACGAGCGGATGCAGGCCGATGCCGAAGGCAGCGCCGTGCAACGCTTCCGCCGCCACTACTTCGACCGCGACCACGACGAAATGCTGAGCATGCTGGAGCCCGCCTGGCATGGCCCGGACCACAGCGCGGCCATGATCGAAGCGCGCCTGAACGAACCCGGCGCCGACGATTTCCTCGATCAGGTGCTGCGTATGGACGTCACCATGCTGATTACCGACGACCCGGTGAAGCGCGTGGACAACATGACCATGGCCTGGGGCCTGGAAGCACGGGTGCCCTTCCTCGACCACGAACTGGTGGAACTGGCCGCCACCATGCCGGCGGCGCTCAAGCTCGCCTCGGGCGGCAAGCACGTGCTCAAGCAGATCGCGCGCGGCCTGTTGCCGGACAGCGTGATCGACCGCAAGAAAGGCTATTTCCCGATGCCGGCGCTGAAATACGTGCGCGGCGACTTCCTCGAATTCATGCGCGACATCCTCGATTCACGCGCCTGCCGTGAACGCGGTCTGTATCAGCGGCCCTATGTGGAACGCCTGCTGGCCGAACCGGAACAGCACCACACCCGCATCCAGGGCAGCAAGCTCTGGCACCTGGCGCTGCTGGAGTACTGGCTGCAACGGAACGTCGATCCGGCCGGCCTTGAAACATAGCCGACGGCTACTTTCACACCCAGCGACCGCTTCCCGTCAGTTGCCACTCCGGTCCGCCGCCCCCGTCGAGAAACACACCGAAGAGAAAATTCAGCACCGCGATGAATATGCTCGCGAAAAAAGCGGCCCAGAAGCCCGAGACCGAGAAACCGCGCACCAGTGACGAAACCAGCAGCAGCATCAACGCGTTGATCACCAACAAAAAGAAACCCAGCGTCAACAAGGTCAAGGGCAAGGTCAGAAGGATTAGCAACGGCTTGACGATGGTGTTGGCAATACCCAACAGCAACGCTGAAACGAGCAACGAAGGCGTATCCGTGAAGCGGATGCCGCTGAACACATGGCTCACCACCCACAGCGATAGCGATGTGACGCCCCAATGGAGCAGGAATGGCATCAGGTTTTCATACATGCTATGCGTCCTTGGTGTGCCCCTAAATAGGCGAAGTGCTCACTACCCGGCGTGTCGTTGGCGAAGGGAAAGTGAACGCGCAACACGTCCCGTAGGAGCGTCCGCTTGCGGCGCGAAATTCCACGCACGCTCGTTTTCGCGCCGCAAGCGGAC
>JAURYL010000134.1 GCA_030653935.1 Pseudomonadota bacterium | reverse complement strand
CCTTGCGCCAAATAATGAATTACAGACCGTCAGGATAAGAAATCCGCCGAATTCGGCCCGGCGGCATCAAAAAATCGCCTCAAAATAGGCGAGTTACGCAGTCGGGTATTCGGCGGCGGAGAGTTTTGCAAGAGGCTCATTATTCTTAACTCGGCAATGCCCTTCACGTGTTGCGAATTCAGTGAGATGGCGAAATCCAAGCTCCCACTTATCGGCATGAATATCCCATGCCCAGCCAGGTATGGTTTCAAGCCGTTTTTTGCGTTCTTCGGGCAAACTATCCTTAGTTCTTCGCTGTGTTTGCATCCATTGGCCCAAGCTATATCCATCGGCCGCTATGTAAGCCTTTTGGACTTGGCAATGTCCTTCGTAATTGAAATATTCTACAAGATGGGAGAATCCTAACTCCCACTTTTCAGCGATTGCATCCCATACCCAACCCATTACCGACTCAAGTTGCTCTATGTGTTCAGGGGATAAATCTTCCTTGGCCTTTCGCTGCGCACTCACCCAGTGCCCCAAACGGTAACCATCATCCGTTTGGAAGGCATGAGGAACTAGGCATTGCCCTTCGCGTTCCACAAATTCTGTGAGATAGCGGAATCCTAGCTCCCACTTCTCGCTATTTACATCCCACGTCCACCCTGATAAAGCTTCAAGCTGTTCTCTTCTCGCAGCAGCTAAGTCATCTTTCGCTTTTCGCTGCTTGCTCACCCAAAGTCCCAAACGATACCCATCTGTTGTACGATAGTTTTGCAAAACCTTGCAATGCCCCTCTTTTGTTACAAATTTTGTAAGATGATAAATCCCTAGTTTCCACTTTTCGATATTTGCATCCCATATCCATCCTGGAATCGCTTCAAGCCGGGTATATTTCTCGGCAGGAATGCTATCCGCAACTCTTCGCTGGTTCGCTACCCATGCACCCAAAAGGTATCCATCGCTCGTTTGATAATTTGCTGGGACTCGGCAATGCCCCTCGTGATCTGCGAATCCAGAAAGATAGCGGAAACCTGCCTCCCATTGCTCGGCAACGGCATCCCAAACCCAACCTGGGACAGCTTCAAGTTGTTCTTTTCGATCGGAGGTTAAATCATCTTTGGCTGTTCGCTGATTTCCCACCCACAAACCCAAACGGTATCCATCGCTCGTTCGATACCTTCTGGGGACTCTGCAATGCCCCTCGTGATCTGCGAATTTTTTGAGGTTTCGTAAACCTGATTCCCATTGGTCGGCGAGGATATCCCACAGCCAACCAGGAACTGCTTCAAGTCGTTCTCTACGCTGGGCTGACATCAACCCTTTGCGTACACGCTGGTTATTCGCCCATGCCCCCAAACGGTACCCATCGCTGGTTTGATAATTGTTAGGAACTCGGCAATCCCCCTCGCGTTCTATAAACGCCAGCAACATCCCAAACCACTCATCCCATGTAGCCCCCAGATATTCCAGGCACTCCGCCGTAATCGCCTCCCGTATCACCTCCAGCGACAAACTCGGCCCCAACACTTCAACCCGTTCGCTGAACCGGCTTTCGTCATATCCCCCGGTCTTGCCTTTCTCCACTCGCATCTCGCGGATGATGTCGGTGAGTACGTCATCCTGTTCCCGCATGGCGGCGAGGAGTTCCCAGATGTCGTCGAAGCCGGTGCGGTGCAGGGCTTCCTCGATGGTTTCGTTGGCGGCCTGTTCCAGGAACAGGGGCACCATGACATAGCCGAATTCCTTGCCGGGGGATTTGCGCATGGCGCGGCCGGTGGCTTGCACGATGTCCACCTTGCTTTTGCGCGGGGAGATGAAGGCGACCATGTCCACGGCGGGGACGTCCACGCCTTCGGTGAGGCAGCGGGCGTTGGAGATGACGGCCTTGTCCGCCTGGCGGAAGGCTTTCATCTGATCTTCCCGCGCGGCGGTGGGCATGGCGCCGCTGACGTGGAGGGTGCGGAAGTCGGTGAGGTGCTGGCGGATGCCGTCGCTGTCGTCGGAGGTGAAGGAGCGCGCCGCCGCGACCGTGCCGTGGAAGGTGAAGATGCGGCTGACGCCGTATTTCTCGACGGCTTTTTGCAGGGCGATCTGCAGGGCGACCTGGCGGGCCTTGACCGTGTCGCCCGCGACGAGGACTTCGCCGTGTTTGAGTAACTGGTCGTTGACCATTTCCGAAGTGACTACGGAGATGACCACTTTGTAGTCGCAGATGATTTCGCGCCGGGCGGCTTCGGCGAAGCTGAGGGTGTGGGCGACCGGGCCGTAGATTTCCGGCTTGTCCATCGAGTAGACCAGTTCGGTGTCGCCTTCCTGGTCTTTCTTGCGGATGTCGTAATGGCGCGGGGTGGCGGTGAAAAACAGGCGTTTGCCGATGGGCAGGTTGGCGTCGTCGAGGGCGAAGCTGAATTGCGTGCCGATGCGGCTGGCGGTTTTGTGGGCTTCGTCGAAGATGCCGAGATCGAAGGCCGCTTTCTTGCCATCGGCCCCGGTGGGCATGCCTTCGGCGACGACATGGGCGGATTGGTAGGTGGAGAACACGACCTTGATGCCGCCGAAGGGCTGGGCGAGAAAGCGTTGTACGGCGGCGCTGTCTGTGGAGACAGGGAAATCCAGGTCGGCCTGATGGACGAAGAAGTCATCCACGCCCTTGGCCACGGTGGGGTCGGAGCAGACGCAGAGATAGGCGAGCTTGTCCCAGCGGGTTTCCCGCAACCACTCATGCAACAACTGGCGCAGGAGGGCGAGCGAGGGCACCAGCACCAGCAGGGTGCGGCATTCGCGTTGTTCCGCCGCCCAGAGCGCCACCAGCGATTTGCCGGTGCCGCAGGCCATGACGACGGTGGCGCGGTCGTTGTGGTCGAAGGTGCTGGCGATGGCGTCCAGGGCTTCCTGTTGGTGGGGGCGGGGCTGCTTGCGGGGCAGCGTGACTTGCCCGCTGGACAGCCATTGCCGCATGGCGGCGAAGTCTTCCGGGGCGAGGCGGTCAAGATCGCTGCCCCGGATGGCGACGAAGCCGCTGCGGTCGCGCATCAGGTCCGGCAGGGCTTCGCAGTTGGTGAACAACACGCGCTGGCTGACCTGGTCGGTGAGGCCCATGAAGGTGGAGAGTTCTTCCCAGGTGAGTGAGGGCCTGCGGCTGCGGAACTTCACCTGATAGGCGCGCAATTCGCCAGCGCCGGTCTGATAGATACCATCCACGCCCATGTCGCGGCCGGTATCGAGCGAGAGTGTCTTGCGCTGATCCAGCGGTATCGCGTCGAACGGCCACACTTCCTGCGCCTGGGCGATTTTCTGGGTGGCGAGATAGGCTTCGGCGAATACCTCAAAGGCATCGCCGATTTCCTTGGTGGTCGGCAGCGCGGAGATGCGCGCCTCGATGTCCGAGAAGGTGGTCAGGTCATCGAATAGCCCGATGTTCAGGCAACGGGTGGCGGCGGGGTGTTTGGATTTCATGGCTTGTTTTCCGTGGCGCTGCGGGTGGCGAATGCCTTCATTCACCTGGGCGCATCATGGTGGAGAGGGGGGAAGAAAAACAAGCTTGATTGTGCGGAGGGGGGCCGCCGGGATTTGTCGGAAGGCGCCGGCATGAAGACGCCGGCTTTTCCGACCTACGCGCTCAAGGGTGGAAGCGGCGGTGTGGGCGGTGGAGAAGAAGCGCGGGGCATAGGCGTCCGAGTCAGCCCGTAGGGCGGAAAAGCGGCCTTATCGCGCCTTCCGACGAATGTTCATCGCACACCCCGCTCGCCGGCGGGTAGATCGTCAACTCCCTGCCCGGCCCAATCCGGGGCATAAACACCCCGCGCTACGTAGCGGTGGAACGAGGAATACGGCCAATCCCGCACGCAGGCGACGAGCCCGTGTTTTATGGGGTTGAGGACGTAATCCACGTGCGCCGCGTAGTCCTGTTCGTTGCGGATCGTATGTTCCCAAAAACGCCGTTGCCAGATGCCGCGTTCACCCTTGTCCGCGCGCACCGGGGAGCGGTGTTCGATCTTCGGTACGGTCTTGGCGAAGGCTATCTTGATCGCCTTCCAGCGAGCCGAGTAGTCGGCGTCACCGGGCGGCAGCGTCCAGATGGCATGCATGTGGTCGGGCAACACGACCCATGCGTCGATGTGAAAGGGGCGCGCGGCGCGCACTTTTCTGACGGCTTCGCGCAACGCATCAACCTGGCTGACCAACAAGGTGCTGCTGCGTTCGAGCAGGTTGACCGTGAAGAAGTAGGTTCCGCCGGGAACCCGGTTGCGGCGGTAGTCGGGCATGGGGGGATTGTGCCGGGAGGCGCTACCGCTTTTCCCATTCGGCGGAAGGCGCGATAAGGCTGCTTTTCCGCCCTACGTTATTGGGGTTGGGTGACTATGCCCCGCGCTTCTTCTCCACCGCCCACACCGCCGCTTCCACTCTTGAGCGCAGGTTGAGTTTGCGCAGCAGGTGTTTGACGTGGACCTTCACCGTGCCCTCGGCGATGTTGAGTTCGCGGGCGATCAGCTTGTTGCTCTTGCCCAGGGAAATCTGCTCCAGGATGCGGCCTTCCTGTTCGGTGAGGCCGGCCTGGTCGGGGTCTTTCGGGCGATTGTCCTCGCGTAGCGAATGGGCGAGCAGGCGGGTGAGGCGTTCGGTCAGGGTGACCTGGCCGGCGGCAGCTTCCTTGAGTTTTCCGACCAGTTCTTCCGGGTCCATTTCCTTCAGCAGGTAGCCGTCGGCGCCGAGGCGCAAGGCGCCGATAAGATCTTCCGCCTGATCGGAGACGGTGAGCATGACCACGCGCGGGTCGTTGTCCCAGGATTTCAATTCCTTGAGCACGTCCAGGCCGCTCATGTCTTTCATGTTGAGGTCGAGCAGGACCATGTCCGGCGCCAGGCGTTTGGCCATGTCGATGCCTTCCTGGCCGCTGGAGGCCTCGCCCACGACTTCGAACTGGCCAGCCATCTGCACCAGTTGCATGACGCCGCGGCGGAACAGGGGGTGGTCGTCGATGATGAGCAGGCGTTGTGTGGTTTCACTCATGTGTGAGCCTCTTTGGGTGCTGGCCCGGATGCGGCTTGGTGCAATCCAGGGCCTTGGTCGTGAAGTTTCACGGGCGCCGCCACCACCACGCCCGAACCACGTGGCGCGCGTTGGCTGGGCGTGAATTCGAGCGTGACGCGAGTGCCGCCTTCCTGTCCTTCCTCGAAGCTTAGCTGGCCGTTGAGGCTGCGGGCGCGTTCTTCCATGATGGTCATGCCGTAGTGGTGCGGGTCCGAGGGTTTGACAATGCCCTCGCCATTGTCTTCCACCAGCAGTCGCAGCGCGCCTTCCGGCAGCCGGGAGAGGGTGACGCGCGCCTGGGTGGCGTTGGCGTGGTGCAGCACGTTGGCGAGGGCTTCGCGGGCGATTTGCAGGATGTGGATTTCCTCGTTGGGCGAGAGCGAGAAGGCGCCCGGCGCCGTCTCCAGGGCTATCATCAGGTCGCCGCGCTGGGCGAATTCAGCCACAGTCTGCTCCAGGGCGGAATTCAGGTTCTGGCCTTCCATCCGCAGGCGGAAGGTGGCGAGGAGTTCGCGCAGTTGCCGATAGGCGGCGTTGAGACCTTCACGCAGTTCTTCCAGCACCTCGTCGGTGAGCGTGGCGGATTCGGGGCCGGCGGTCATGGCGGCGCGCAGGCGGCTGACCTGGATTTTCATGTAGGCCAGCGATTGCGCCAGGGAGTCGTGTAGTTCGCGGGCGATGACCGCGCGTTCTTCCAGTAGTGCGACGCGGCGGTTCTGCTCAATGCGCCGTTCGGCGCCGATGGCGACGCCGATATGGCGCGACAGGGCTTCCAGCAACTGCACCTGCCAGGCGTCCAGTTGCTTGCCCTCGGGGATTTCCAGGATCAGCACGCCGTACTGGAGCTCGGCGTCGGACAGCGGCAGCGTGAGTTGGTGGTGGAAATTGTCCTTGATGCTGATGCGGGTCTGATCGCTGGCGTGGCACCAGCGGCATTCCTCCTTGGAGCAGGGGTTGGCGTCGCCGTCCATCATGGTGCTGGCCACGGCGCGGCCACTTTCGCCACCATGTTCACCCAGGCAGACGACACCGTGGCCGAGCCCGAGCAGATTCTCGATGTCGCGCAATACCGCGAGATAGGCTTCGCGCCCGGGCGGCGCGCCGTGCAGGCGGGCGATGGAGTGGTAGAGCAGTTCCAGCGATTGGTTGCTGCGGGTCAGTTCACCTGTCTTCTCCAACACTCGCTGTTCCATGTCCTGGTAAAGCTTGGACAGGTCTTCAGCCATCAGGTTGAAGGCGCGGCCGAGCTTGCCCAGTTCGTCCTCCCCCGTGTACGGGGTACGCGCCGATAGATCCCCCTGGCCGACGCTGCTGGACAGCGCCAGCAGGCGTTTTAGCGGCTGTACCAGATGCATGTGGATCAGCCAGACGGTGAGTAGTACCACCATCACGGTGAGTAGCAGCGCGACACCCAGCACCAGACGCATGACGCGGATCTTGGCCTCGGTGGTGTTTTCCATCTGTTTGACCAGGCGGTTGAGTTGGTCGACGAAGTGAGTCATGTCTTCGATCAGGGCGGCGCGATCTTCCACATCCGGGTGCACCGCCCATCCCTCAGTCACGGCCAGGAAGCGCGGACGGATGTGGTTGCGCCATTCCCGGCTCACCTCCCGCCAGGTCGTGGTCAACTGGTTGTCGCCGATGCGCGGCAGCATGGCGAGGATGGCTGGGTCGGCCAGGGTGGCCTCGAAGGTGGTGATCGCCTCGGACATGCGCGCGGTTTCGTCGCGCCCATCCTGCAAGGGTGTCGCAAGATAGAAGCCAGCCATGCGCCAGCTCTGCATGCGCAGGCTGCCGGCCCGGTTGATCGCCTCGCCGCTGCCCTGGGTGGATTCCGCCACCAGGCCGGATACCGACATACCCATGATCGCCAACAGGGCGATCGCCGCGATGGCGCCACCTATGCGCAGAAGCAGGGAGTTTTGTAGCGTCTTCCAGGAAAGGAGCTTGGGGCGGGCTTTGCGCATAGGCGAGTAAGGGTTTGTATCGAGAGGCGGATTTCAGCAGGTTTTGAATAGGAGACCTGCTACTCCTTTTAGTCTTTCACCCAGGTTGAGGAAATACCACCACTGCGCCAGGGCTTATCAAATAAGCAATTTGAACTGCGCGAAGTATATAAATAACAACGGTTTATTCGGTTACCACCCTACCCAAAAAGAGGTATATGACGTACCTCGCGCAGCGCTACCCCCTCTTTCAAGACGGTTTTCATGCGCGGAAACTGTGTCCTAGCAATTTCGGACATCACGGTTTTTTGATCTGATGGGGGACGCAATGACGCCACGCTCGCAACAACAGCTTTCCGTACTTGTTATGAGTACGCTGGCCTTCACGGTCTGTTTTGCCGTCTGGATGATGTTTGCCGTCATCGGCATTCCCATCAAGGCGCAACTCGGTCTCAACGAGACTCAGTTCGGCATCCTGATCGCCACGCCGGTGCTCACCGGCTCGTTGATTCGCCTGCCGCTGGGCATGTGGACCGACAAATTCGGCGGCCGCGTCGTCTTCTTCGCCCTGATGCTGTCCACCGTGGTGCCGATCTGGATGATCGAATACGCCACCGAGTTCTGGCATTTTCTGGTCGTCGGTCTGTTCGTCGGTTTGTGTGGCGGTTCCTTTTCGGTCGGCATCGCCTACTGCGCGCGTTGGTACGAAAAGGAGCGTCAGGGCATGGCGATGGGCGTGTTCGGTGCCGGCAACGTCGGCGCGGCGCTGACCAAGCTGGTGGCGCCCAGCATCGTCGTGGCCTACGGCTGGACCATGGTGCCCCAGGTCTACGCCGCCGCCATGCTGGTCACCGCCATCCTGTTCTGGTTGTTCACCTATGATGATCCTGCCCACAAGGTGCCGTCCCATGTCACCGTGGCGGACCAGCTCAAGGCCCTGAAGGACCCGGTGGTGTGGAAGTACTGCCAGTACTACTCCATCGTCTTCGGCGGCTATGTGGCCCTGGCGCTGTGGATGACCAAGTACTACGTCACCGAATACGGCTTCGATCTGAAGACGGCGGCGCTGCTGGCTGCGGCCTTCTCCCTGCCGGGCGGCATTCTGCGCGCCGTGGGCGGCTGGATGTCGGACAAGTGGGGCGCGCACCGGGTGACCTGGTGGGTGCTGTGGGTGTCCTGGATCTGCCTGTTCATCATGTCCTATCCGCAGACCGAGTTCACCGTAAAGACCGTGACCGGCCCGATCACCTACAACATCCATCTCAGCGCGGAAGTGTTCACCGCCCTGTTGTTCACCGTCGGTGTCGCTTTCGCCTTCGGCAAGGCCTCGGTGTTCAAGTACATCTCCGACGAGTACCCGAACAACATCGGCGTCATCTCCGGCATCGTCGGTCTCATGGGTGGCCTCGGTGGTTTCTTTCTGCCGATCATGTTTGGCGCCCTGGTCGACCTCACCGGGATCCGTTCCTCGGCCTTCATGCTCATGTATGGCGTGGTCTGGGTCTCACTGATCTGGATGTACACCACCGAGGTCCGCAAGATGGATCACTTGGTCAAGAAACCACAGCCGGCTCTCGCCGACACTCTGGAATAACCCCCAACTTCAACGCACGCAACGGAGAACCGAGATGAGTACAGACATCAAAGACTGGGACGTGGAGGACCAGAAGTTCTGGGAATCCACTGGCAAGCGTATTGCCTATCGCAACCTGTGGATTTCCATTCCCAGCCTGTTGATGGGCTTCGCCATCTGGTTGATGTGGGGCATCATCACGGTGCAGATGGGCAACCTCGGCTTCCCGTTCAAACAGGAAGAACTGTTCACCCTCACCGCCATCGCAGGCCTCTCCGGCGCAACCCTGCGGATTCCCGCCTCGTTCATGATTCGTCTTGCGGGTGGTCGCAACACCATCTTTCTGACCACCGCATTGCTGATGATTCCGGCCATCGGCACCGGCTACGCGCTGATGGATCAGAACACACCCTTGTTCACCTTCCAGTTGCTGGCGCTGCTGTCCGGTATCGGCGGCGGTAACTTTGCCTGCTCCATGTCCAACATCAGCACCTTCTTCCCGAAGCGCTTGCAGGGCACGGCGCTGGGTATGAACGCGGGTCTGGGCAACTTCGGTGTCACCACCATGCAGGTGCTGATTCCCCTGGTGATGACCATGGGTGTCTTCGGCGCGATCGCCGGCGACCCGATGGCCCTGGCCAAGGACTCAGGCTGGATCTTCGGCAAGATCACCGCCGGCACCATGACCTGGATCCAGAATGCCGGCTTCATCTGGCTGGTGTTCCTGATTCCCCTGGCCTTCCTCGGCTTCTTCGGCATGAACAACCTGCTGGTCATCTCGCCGAAGATCGGCGGCACTATCGCCGCTTTCATCAAGGTGCTCCGGCTTTACGGTCTGGCCTTCTTCACCGCCGCCGTCGGCCTCTATCTCTACCTGCCCGCGCCCGCCGGCCTGGGTCTGCTCAACATGTGGGTGGCACTGCCGCTGATCATCGCGGCGACCCTGCTGGTGATGAAGCTCGCCGCCTTCGGTGAGATGAAGGCCAACATCGACAAGCAGTTCGCCATCTTCAAGAACAAGCACACCTGGTCGATGACCGCGCTGTACATCGTTACCTTCGGCTCCTTCATCGGCTTCTCCATGGCCGTGCCGCTGTCGATCAAGGTGATTTTCGGCGACATGCACATCCTCAATGACGCCGGTATCTGGGAGCATATGAAGAACCCCAACGGTCCTTCCGCGCTGACCTACGCCTGGATCGGCCCCTTCGTTGGCGCTCTGATCCGTCCCCTGGGCGGCTGGATCTCCGACAAGGTGGGCGGCGCCATCGTCACCCAGGTCATCTCCGTGGTCATGGTCGCGGCTTCCGCCTACGCCGGCTACATCATGATGCAGGCCTACCAGTCGGCCACGCCGGAAATCTACTTCATGCAGTTCATGGTCACCTTCGTGATCCTGTTCGCGGCCTCCGGCATCGGCAACGGCTCCACCTTCCGGTCCGTCGGCATCATCTTTGACCGTCAGCAGGCCGGCCCGGTACTCGGCTGGACCTCCGCGGTCGCCGCCTACGGCGCCTTCATCGCCCCGGTGGTGATCGGTGGCCAGATCAAGGCCGGCACCCCGGAGATGGCCATGTACGGCTTCGCCATCTTCTACGCTGTCTGCGTGGTCATTAACTGGTGGTTCTATCTGCGCAAGAACTCCGAAATTCGCAATCCGTAACAAACCGTGGGGTGTGCGCCATGCGCACCCCGCACCGCTCCACTTTCCAACCGGCGCGCACGGCGCACCCTACAGGAGAAAATAAATGAGTCACTTTCTCGATCGCCTGACCTACTTCACCCAACCACGCGAGCCGTTCTCCGGCGGCCACGGTGTGATGACCATCGAAGACCGCAAGTGGGAAGACGCTTATCGCAACCGCTGGCGCCACGACAAGGTGGTGCGTTCCACCCACGGCGTGAACTGCACCGGCGGCTGTTCCTGGAAAATTTTCGTCAAGAACGGCCTGGTGTCGTTCGAGATGCAGCAGACCGACTACCCGCGCACCCGCGACGATCTGCCCAACCATGAGCCGCGTGGCTGCCAGCGTGGTGCCTCGTTCTCCTGGTATCTGTACAGCCCGCACCGGATCAAGCATCCGATGATTCGTGGTCGTCTGCTCGACCTCTATCGCGCCGAGCGCAAGACCGGAAAAGACCCGGTGGAAGCCTGGGCAGCGATTCAGGCCGACCCGGCCAAGCGTCTGAAATACACCAGCGTGCGCGGCCTCGGCGGCTTCGTGCGCACCAACTGGGACGAGATCACCGAAATCGTCGCCGCCGCCAACGTGCACACCATCAACAAGTGGGGCCCGGACCGGATCTACGGTTTCTCGCCGATTCCCGCCATGTCGATGATTTCCTACGCTGCAGGCAGCCGTTACCTCAGCCTGATCGGCGCCGCCTGCGGCTCCTTCTACGACTGGTACTGCGACCTGCCGGCCGCCAGCCCGCAGACCTGGGGCGAGCAGACCGACGTGCCGGAAGCGGCCGACTGGTACAACTCGACCTACCTGATCATCACCGGCGCCAACCTGCCGATGACCCGCACGCCGGACGCGCACTTCGCCATCGAGACCCGCTACAAAGGCACCAAGATCGTGTCGATGGCGCCGGACTACGCCGAATACGTCAAGTTCGCGGACCTCTGGATGCCGGTGAAGCAGGGTACCGACTCCGCCGCCTTCCTGGCCATGGGCCACGTCGCCCTGCGCGAGTTCTATATCGACAAGCAGATTCCTTATTTCCAGGAATACGCCCGCAAGTACACCGACCTGCCGATGCAGGTGGTTCTGCGCGAGCATGAAGGTGGTTACGTGACCGACCGCAACCTGCGCGCCTCCGACCTCGGCGGCATGAATGAAACCAACAACCCCGAGTGGAAAACCATCGTCTGGGACGAGATGTCCGGCGCTTTCGTGGTGCCTAACGGCTCGGTCGGTTTCCGCTGGGGCGAAGAAGGTAAGTGGAACCTGCTGGAGAAACAGTCCAGCCAGGCCGAAATGAAGGCCGAACTCACCTGCCAGGGCAAGGACGGGGTGGAAATCGTCTCGGTCGCCTTCCCCCACTTCACCGAGGATGAGCCTGATCTGCTTTCGCGCAACGTCCCGGCACGCCGGGTGAAACTGGCCGACGGCACGGAAGCGCTGGTCACTTCCGTGTTCGATCTGCAAATCGCCCAGTACGGTATTGATCGTGGTCTGGGTGGCGGCAACGTCGCCAGCTCCTACGAGCAGGCCGATGTCGCCTACACCCCCGCCTGGGCCGAGAAGGTCACCGGCGTGAAGCGCGCCGACCTGATCCGCACCGGTCGCGAGTTCGCCGACAACGCAGCCAAGACCAAGGGCAAGTCCATGATCATCATGGGTGCGGCGATCAACCACTGGTATCACAACGACCTGTCCTACCGTTCGATCATGAACCTGCTGCACATGTGCGGTTGTGTCGGTCAGAGCGGCGGCGGCTGGGCGCACTACGTGGGCCAGGAAAAGCTGCGTCCCCAAGCCGGCTGGGCGCCGATCGCCTTCGGCCTCGACTGGCACCGTCCGCCGCGTCACATGAACTCCACCTCCTACTGGTATTTCCACACCGACCAGTGGCGCTACGAGGCGGTCAAGGCCGACGACCTGCTTTCCCCCGCCGGCAAGAACCGCAACAAGGGCTACAGCCTGGCCGACTACAACGTTGCCGCCACCCGCATGGGCTGGTTGCCGTCGGCGCCGCACTTCAACCGCAACCCGCTGGAACTGGCTGCCGAGGCTGAAAAAGCCGGAGCCACCGACGAGGCCGGCGCCGCCAAGTACATCGCCGAGCAACTCAAGTCCGGCGCCCTGGATGTGTCCTTCGCCGACCCGGACAACCCGGTCAACTGGCCGCGTAACCTGATCGTCTGGCGCGCCAACCTGATCGGCACTTCCGCCAAGGGCCACGAGTACTTCCTCAAGCACCTGCTGGGCGCGCAGAACGGCGTCCTGCAGGAGGGTGGCGACGGCAACAACTGCAAGGAAGTGAAGTGGCACGAGAAAGGCCCGACCGCCAAGCTGGACCTGATGGTGGACATCAACTTCCGTCTCAATTCCACCGGCGCCTACTCCGACATCATCCTGCCAACCGCGACTTGGTACGAGAAGCACGACCTGAACACCACGGACATGCACCCGTTCATCCACCCGCTGAGTGAAGCGGTGAGCCCGGGCTGGGAATCGAAGTCCGACTGGCAGATTTTCAAGGCCCTCGCCAAGTCCTTCTCCAAATTGGCGGGCAAGCATCTGGGCGTCAAAAAGGATCTGGTCGCCTTGCCGATGCAGCACGACTCGCCGTTTGAAATGGCGCAGCCGCTGGGTCAGGTCAAAGATTGGAAGCGTGGCGATTGCGAGCCGATCCCCGGCAAGACCATGCCGCTGATCAAGCTGGTGGAGCGCGACTACGCCAGTACTTACAGCAAGTTCATCGGCCTCGGCCCGCTCATGGTCAAGCTCGGCAACAACATCAAGGGCATCGACTGGAACACCGATCAGGAATACGAGGAACTGAAGAAGCTCAACTACACGGTGAAAGAGGCCGGCGTCTCCTTCGGCATGCCCAGCCTGGAAGAAGACATCGCGGTGTGTGATTCGGTGATGCGCATGGCGCCGGAAACCAACGGCGAAGTGGCCCACAAGTCGTGGACCGCCCTGTCGAAGAAAACCGGCATCGACCATCACCACCTCTACGCCGGTCGCCACGAGGACAAGATCACCTTCCGCGACATCCAGGCGCAGCCGCGCAAGATCATTACCGCGCCGACCTGGTCCGGGATCGAGTCGGAGCACGTGTCCTACACGGCGGGCTACACCAACATCCACGAGCACATTCCCTTCCGTACCCTGACCGGTCGTGCCCACTTCTATCAGGATCACGAGTGGTTCCTCGACTTCGGCGAAGGCTTCTGCACCTTCCGCCCGCCGGTGGACATGAAAGCCAAGGAAAAGGTACCGGCCAGCGTGCTGAAGAAGCCGCACCTGACCCTGTCCTGGATCACCCCGCACTCCAAGTGGGGTATCCACTCCACCTATCAGGACAACCTGCGCATGCTGAACCTGTTCCGCGGCGGTCCTTATGTGTGGATCTCCGAGGACGACGCGAAGTCGGTGGGTATCGCCGACAACGACTGGGTCGAAGCGATCAACGCCAACGGCGCCACCATGGCTCGCGCCGTGGTCTCACAGCGAGTTCCCCGCGGCATGGCGATGATGTACCACGCCCAGGAAAAGAACGTGAACGTGCCCGGCAGCCCCTCAACCGGCAAGCGCGGCGGCATTCTCAACTCGGTTACCCGGGTCATCGTCAAGCCCACCAACATGGTCGGCGGCTATGTGCAACTCGCCTACGGCTTCAACTACTACGGCACCGTGGGCTGCCAACGTGACGAGGTGGTGGTGCTGCACAAGGTCGAGGATCAGAACATCGACTGGCTGGAGCGGCCGCTGACCCCGGAGCGGGAAGCGCAGTTGAACCCGCCTGGAATCGGGCAGAAGTAATTTTTCTCCCTCCCCCGGTGGGGAGGGGATTCAAAGGGTTTAACCGCCAAGGTTCAGAGGTTACGGGTCTCATGGCTGGGTCGTCGCTTCCCGAGGGCCTTGGTGGTTAACAAGATACGTAGGGCGGAACGCGAAGCGGTTCCGCCGCATGGATCGGCGGATCGCCTTTCAGGCATCCGCCCTACGAAGGAGATTGAAATGAAAGTCAGAGCGCAATTCGCATTCGTGTTCAACCTCGACAAATGCATCGGCTGTCACACCTGCTCAGTGACCTGCAAGAACGTGTGGACCAACCGCAAGGGCGTGGAATACGCCTGGTTCAACAACGTCGAGTCCAAGCCCGGTATCGGTTATCCCAAGCAGTGGGAGAACCAGGAAGTCTGGCGCGGCGGCTGGGAACTCAAGGACGGCAAGCTGCAACTGAAATCCGGCAGCAAGCTGGATCGCCTGCTCAACATCTTCGGCAACCCGGACATGCCGGAGATTGACGACTACTACGAGCCGTTCACCTTCGACTACGCGCATCTGCAGAACGCGCCGCTGTCCGAGGCCGCGCCCACCGCCCGTCCGGTATCGCAGATCACCGGCGAGAAGATGGAAAAGATCACCTGGGGCCCGAACTGGGAAGATGACCTTGCCGGCGAGTTCGAGAAGCGCTCCAAGGACAGCAACATGCACAACCTGGAGAAGGAGATCTACAAGCAGTTCGAGAACACCTTCCACATGTATCTGCCACGCATCTGTAACCACTGCATCAACCCGGCTTGCGTGGCTTCCTGCCCGTCCGGCTCGATGTACAAGCGCGAGGAAGACGGCATCGTGCTGGTGGACCAGGACAAGTGCCGCGGGTGGCGCATGTGCGTTTCCTCCTGCCCGTACAAGAAGGTGTATTACAACTGGGAATCGGGCAAGGCCGAGAAGTGCATCGGCTGCTACCCGCGCGTCGAATCCGGCATGCCGACGGTGTGTTCCGAGTCCTGCGTCGGCCGCATCCGCTACAACGGCATCATGCTGTACGACGCCGACAAGATCGAAGCGCTGGCATCGGTGCCCGATGAGCAGGATCTGTATCAGGCCCAGCTCGACATCTTCCTCGACCCGAATGATCCCGAGGTCATCAAGCAGGCACGTCTCGACGGTATCCAGGAAGACTGGATCATCGCCGCGCAGAAATCGCCCATCTACAAGATGGCGGTGGACTGGAAGATCGCTTTCCCGATGCACCCCGAGTTCCGCACCCTGCCCATGGTCTGGTACGTGCCGCCGCTGTCGCCGGTGCAATCGCACATCGACCAAGGTGGCCTGTCCTCCGATCCGGGCAGCGTCATCCCGCCGGTGGAAAACCTGCGCCTGCCGGTCAAATACCTGGCCAACCTGCTCACCGCCGGCAAGGAAGCACCCATCGTCTCCGCCCTGAAACGGATGATCGCGATGCGCGCCTACCAGCGTTCCATCCACGTCGAAGGCAAGGCGGACACCCGCGCCCTGGACGAGATCGGCATGAGCGAGGAAATGGCCCTGGAGATGTATCGCTACCTGGCCATCGCCAACTACGAAGACCGCTTCGTGATCCCCTCCGGCCACGAGGAAGTGCGACTGGAAGATTTCTACGCCTTCCAGGGCCAGAACGGCTTCACCTTCGGCAACGATTCCTCCCCCGGCATTTCCCCGAATTCCCTGTTCCCGGAACGGCGCAAGGAAACCGTGGAATCCCGCGACCCGGCTCCGTCCGCGGACGAGCGATAAGGAGAACACCATGTTCTACAAAGTCTTATCCAAATTGCTCGATTACCCGGACGAGGCCCTGATGGCGGCCGTCCCGGAACTGCGCGTTGAAATCAAGCGCGGTTTCGAGGCCGCCGAATGGCTGGTGCTGGATCGCTTCCTCAATCATCTGGAAAGCCTCAATCTGACTGATCTGCAAGGGTCCTATGTGCAGACCTTCGACCTGACGCCGGAACATGCCCTGAATCTCACCCACCACTTGTTCGGTGACGACAAGAATCGGGGCCCGGCGCTGATCGACCTGTCCGTGTTCTACAAGGAATACGGCCTGGAGATGGTGTCGAAGGATATGGCTGCGAATGAAGGGGCCAGCAACGAGATTCCGGACTATCTGCCGCTGATGCTGGAGTTCTCGGAAATGCTCTCGGAAGAGGAAGCGCGCATCTTCATGTCGCAGTGGGCCAAGATACTCAATCAGCTCGCCAGCAACCTGGAAGAAGCGCAAAGCCCCTACGCACCGCTTATCCGCCTCGTCGAACAGCGCGCCTTGCTGGTCAAGGCCGCGGCATGAAAAACAAGTTGGCAGGCGGCAGTTTGCGGTTGGCAATTGCTCGCCACTGACAAGACTGATCGCTGCCAACTGCCAACTGCCAACTTCTTTAGGAGCAAATCATGGACCTGCATCAACTCGTCTTTGGGGTTTACCCCTACATCTGCCTGGTCACCTTCGTATTGGGAAGCTGGATCCGTTTCGACCACGAGCAATACACGTGGAAGAGCGACTCCAGCCAACTGCTCTCGAAGAGCGGCCTGCGCATGTTCAGCAACTTCTTCCACATCGGCATCATCGCCATCTTCTTCGGTCATTTCGTTGGCCTGTTGACCCCGCACAGCGTCTTCCTGGCGCTGGGTGTGTCCGACATGGCGCACCAGGGCATCGCCATCCTGGCCGGCGGCCTCTTCGGCACCCTGGCGCTGGTCGGCGGACTCGGCCTCTGGCTGCGTCGCCTGTTCAACAAGCGGGTGCGGGCAGCCAGCCGCTGGATGGACATCAACATCCTGGGCTGGATTCTGCTGACGCTGGTGATGGGCATGGCGACGCTGCCGTTCTCCATCGGCCACGCCGAACACGGCGATGCCACCGTGATGTTGCGCCTGGCTGATTGGGTACAAAGCGTGGTGACACTACAACCCAACCCGGAACTGCTGCGCGGCGTCGACACCGTGTTCAAGATGCACATCTTCCTGGGCATGAGCGTGTTCCTGTTCTTCCCGTTCACCCGTCTGGTGCACATCTGGAGCGCGCCTTTCGGCTACCTGTTCCGCGCCTACCAGATCGTCCGCTCCAAGCGTCCGGTCTGATTCCGGCGGCGGCCACGCTTCCGCCGCGCCCGCCGCCGCCCGGCAATTGATTAACATCAATGCCGGGCGGACGGCGGGAACCGATCATGCATATCAGAGCTTTTCGCTCAAGTACTGAATCTGACCCACCGTATCGAATCGCAGGAGCCATCATGCAATCCACCTTTCGCATGCCCAAGATCAACTACCGAGAAGACGCCCTCGACAGCACCAGCCCCTACGCCATCTACACCCGCAAGGTGCTGGTGGATGGCCAGGAAGTGCTGACCGACCAGGAGGGCTACATCCTCGACATGGAAGCCTGGAGCGAGGGCTTCGCACGCGCTCAAGCTGAAAATGAAGGGCTGGAACTCACCGACGAACACTGGCAGGTGATTCACTTCATCCGCGAGTTCTACGATGAACACAACGTCCAGGCGCAGGTGCGCGACATGATCAAGCACTTTCGCGATATCTGGGGCACGGAAAAAGGCAACAGCCGTTACCTACACGACATCTTCCCGATGGGCGGCCCGCAAAAACAGGGCAACCGCGTCGCCGGCGTTCGCAAGACCAAGGGCGAACACTGAGAGTCCGTGAAAAAAAGCCGGCACCCTGAATGACCGTCATTCCCGCGCAGGCGGGAATCCAGTTCATCGGGCTGACTGCTTTGAAAATCAATCAGATATACAACCTGGATTCCCGCCGCGGCCTGCCCTCGAGTGGGGTAGTCGGGTACGGGAATGACGGCCACTTCGGCTGAAGTTCTGGAACATTTCACAGGCTCTGTGCCTGAAACCAGCGCGAACCGCGCCTGGCGACTTGTCGGGCGTGTGGTCGACCGGTGTTTCCAGGGTCAATCCGTCAGCCAGTAGCAAGACAGCGAAGGCAGGACGACACAGTCGTTGACCACTTCAAGCCGCTCGCCACTGCATAAATCCTTCATCCCGGCCTGCTGGAAATAGCCGTGGGCACGCAAGGCGGCGACCGGTAGCCACTGCGCCGCGTCGTTGAAATTGACGATCACCAGCACCCGATTGCGGCTGTTTTGCGGGTCGCTGCGGGAGAAAACCAGCAGGTTGGGGTTGTCCACGGCCAGCAACTGGCGGTTGTCGAAATCCGCGAACGCGGTGATTTCCTTGCGTAACGCGATCATCTTCTTCAGCGCGCTGAAGATGCGCTGTTCCACCGTGCCGGTTTCATGGCGCATCCGCGCCTTGCTCCAGTTGAAGGTGGAGCGATGCATCCAGCGGTTGTCGTCGGCCTTGGCGGGGTCGGCGAGATATTCCAGGCTGTTCAGGGTGCCGATCGCGTCGCCGTAATACAGCAGCGGGATGCCGCCGAAGGCGAGGATGACACTGTGCAGCAGCGCGATGGTCTTGATCGCTGCGTCGATGGCGGCTTCATCTCCGTTATCGAGCGCGGATTCCAGCCCGACCAGGGAAGCGAGCGAGCCGGAAATACGCGCGTCGCCGGTCTTCGGGTTCTCGCCGAACGGCAGGCCGCGCGCCGGCGAACCGGAGAAGCGGCCGGTGAAGTAATCGATCAGGAAGCGCCGATGTTGGCCCGGGTCGAAGCCGGCCAGACGGATGTCGTTATCGTCGAAACCGAGACCGATGTCGTCGTGGCAGCGCACGTAGTTGAGCCAAGTCGCCCGCTCCAGCTTGCTCGGCAGGTTCTTGACCCCCTGGCTGAGCACCGCCGCGTTCTTCGTCGCCACCGCATCCCAGAGTAAGGCCATGAGCGTGGCGTTGTAGGCGATCTCGCATTCCTTGGCATTGATCGCGTCCTCGCCGAAATACTTCGAGATTTCACTCGGCGCGACAATGGCCTCGGCGATGAACAGCACGCCCGGCGCCGTCACCTGGCAGCAGTCCTTCATCAGTTGCAGCAGCAGGTGCGCCTCGCGCTCGTTCTGGCAGACGCTGCCCATTTTTTTCCAGAGGAAGGCCACCGCGTCCAGGCGCAGGATGTCGGCACCCCGGTTGGCCCAGAACAGGATGATGTCGATCATCTCGATCAGCACCGCCGGGTTGCGGTAGTTCAGATCCCACTGGTAGGTGTTGAACACGGTCATCACCCACTTGCCCATCGCCTCGTCCCAGGTAAAGTTGCCTGGGGCGGTGGCCGGAAAGATCTCCGGCATGGTTTCCTCGTAGATGTCGGGAATCTCGCGGTCGTCGAAGACGAAGTAGTAATCCTGGTGCTTCTTGTCGCCCTGGCGCGCCAGCCGCGCCCATTCGTGTTCGTCCGAGGTGTGATTGACCACGATGTCGAGGGCCAGCAGCATGTCGCGCTTCTTCAGCGTGGCGGCGAGTTCCGCGACCTCCTCGGTGGTGCCGTAGCGAGGGTCGATGCGGAAGAAGTCGCGCACCGCGTAGCCGCCGTCGTTGTTATCGGGCGGGCAGTCGAGCATGGGCATGACGTGCAGCAGGTTGACACCCAGTTCCTGGAGGTAAGACAGGTTCGCGCGCAGGCCTTTCAAGTCGTCCGCGAAACGGTCGCAGTACAGCGCCATGCCGACCCACTTCTGGCTGAGGAACCAGTTGTAATCCTTCTCCCGCGCCAGATCGGATTTACGCAACGCCGGGGAGCGTTCGATGTAACGGGTGGCGAGCGTCTCGACCAGGCTGACCATCTGTTCCTTGAAATCGGCGCGATCTCCATATAACAGTTTGAACAGGGAATGGATGGCATAGAAATTCGCGCCGAGGCGGGTATAAAAATGGCGCAGGCGCAGATTGCCGATATCGGGTTTCAGCTCGATCAGGATCTCGTTGAGCAGGGAGTGGGAAGCTTGTTCGTACATGAGCGGTCTCTTGGTTATGCCATCCTGGCGCGCGGCTGGTTAGCGTGACCGGAGAGGCGTCGAGTAAGCCGGCGTCTGACAGATGGGTTCGCTTCATTCACAACCGCTGTGATGCCGCAATTCTACAAGGTCACCGTTTCCACCTCCGTGACGCCGCCGCCGGCCGCGCGCCGGGAAGGGGCGACATCAGCCGAACAGATCGTCCACCTCGTCCTGCGACACGGCGCTGGCCGGTGTCACCGCCGGCCCCGCGAGCAGCCCCGGGTCAGGCGCTTCTTCGACCAGCAGGTGGACCAGGTTGTCTTCCATATGCTGAATCACCAGCATCAGCTTGTTGATCACCTGACCCACCAGATCCTGGAAAGCCTGGGCTTGAATGATTTCGCTGAGGTTGCCCCCGCTCATTTCGTGTTCCGCCACCAGGCCGAGCAGAAATGCGCGAATCTCGGGAGAACGTGACTTGCCCGCCAGCGCCGCCGCCAGCACCTTCTGGGCGCGCAGACGGTCGCCGACGGCCTCCGCCGCGTTCAAGGTCTGGCCCGCCGCCTGCTCGGTCAACGCCGAGATATAGCGCAAGCGGTCGCGCGCATTGCTGACCACATTGGTCTGTGGAGCCCCCTGGTCGCCGATTTCATTCAACGCGGCGCGCAGTTCTTCGACCATGCCGACCAGATCGTGGCGCAGGGTTTCATCGGTTTTCATCATGACGCTCCTCCGTGAATGGTCGGTTAACGGCAGCGCGGCGGAAATCTGTTGTGATTTTCAAAGGCTGTTTTCGCAAACCATGTTGTTAATCCACCTGACCGAGGGCCATGGCGAACCACCGAGCGGGTTTCGTACTACCAGGTGGTTCACGGTCCATCGCGCGGAACCAGCCCAGGTGGTTCTCCAGGTAGAACCTTCACAATCCATGGTGCGGTTCGCTGCGCTCACCACACCCTACGTCCTACCGTTCTTCATCGCGGCGGCAGCGGGTAGCC
>JAURYL010000133.1 GCA_030653935.1 Pseudomonadota bacterium | reverse complement strand
CCCAAGGTCGAGCCGCCACTGAACGCCCGCTAAATCCCCCCCAGCCCCCCTTTTCCAAAGGGGGGAGTCAGCGCGCCGCACGCCTGTACCGGGCTACGGTACAGTGCCATTGCCAATGCGCGGGGGATCAGGAAGTCTGAGATTACGGCTCTCGACAAGTTTAGGCCGCTGCTTGTCTCCGAAAGCAACGCGGATCGAGAATTCGCGTACGCGTCATTTGCAGCCCTTGGATACGAGAGCCTGGCCTTAAAGATCATTCAGACAAAACAGGATCCTGCAGGGCGGGCCGTGGCCGAAGGCATCAAAGAGAGCGGTAGCAGTGCAGACAAAGCAGAGGCGGGCGCTGTTCTCGCGTCCATTCCGGCGCGGGTCTTCATCCACGTAGGGGATGAAGGTCAACGTGTAGCGGCTACAACGCTTGGTGAAGCCCTAAAGCGACAGGGCTTTGCTGTTCAAGGGGTCGAAAAAGTCGCAGCAGTTCCCAACGTAACCAGCGTTCGCTATTTCAACGAAGAAGATAGTGCCGCAGCCGATTCAATCGCGAGCACTTTGAAGCAAAATGGTGTGACTGACGCTGTTGCCAAAAGGGTAACGAGATACAAAGTACGACCAGGCAGCTTGGAGGTATGGCTGTCCGCGGCCATGCTCAAAAGGCAATAGATGGTCGCGATAGGGCCAGCGGTTACCCGCTGCCCCCCGCACAGATCCGTACGTGCGGAATTGCCGCATACGGCTCCTGCCTTGGATCATGACGCGAAACGCTCCCACGGCAAACGGCGCTTTTGACTGCGGCGCAGTAAGGCCTGTCGCCAGGCGCGAGTAACTTCCGCCCGGAATCCCTCCAGGCGGGTCAGGTTGCCCGGTACGGCGTGGTAGTTGAAATACCCCCGCACCGCCCGGTTCAACCATCGCCCCACCTCCGCCACCGGCTCATGCCGGCACCGGTAGAGGGTCTCGCGAAGCTTGGCGAGCGTGGCCCGCATGCGCTTCTTGATCGTCAACCGCAATATCGTGAATGCACCGCGCCGGGTCCGACTGCAACAATGGGTGAACCCCAGGAAGTCGAACGTCTCCGGCCTGCTCAGTCCGCGCTTGCGCCGATTGATCTCGGCCGTGCGTCCGAACTCGATCAGCCGGGTCTTCTCGGGGTGAAGTTCCAGCCCGAATTGCGCCAGGCGGGTCTTCAGGGCTTCGAGAAACCTGCTCGCCTCGGCTTCGTGCTGGAACCCCGCCACACTGTCGTCGGCGTAGCGCATCAGAATCACATCGCCCCGCGCTTCACGCCGGCGCCACTGGTGCGCCCAGAGGTCGTGCACGTAGTGCAGGTAGATGTTCGCCAGCAGCGGCGAGATGACCGCCCCTTGCGGGGTGCCTCGTTCCGCTTCGATCCTGCGCCCGTCTTCGATGACGCCCGCTTTCAGCCACTTGTGAATCAAGCGCAGCAGGCGGGGATCAGCAATCCGGTGGGCGAGGAATCGCATCAGCCAGTCGTGGTCGATGCTGTCGAAGTACGCTTTGATGTCGGCATCCAGTACCCAGCCCACTTGCCGCCGGGTCAGCCCGACCCAGAGCGCGTCCAGGGCGTCGTGCTGCCCTCGTCCGGTTCTGAATCCATACGAGAAGCCGAGGAAATCCACCTCATAGATCGCGTTCAGGACAATGACCACCGCCTGTTGCACGATCTTGTCTTCCAAAGCGGCAATCCCGAGGGGCCGACGTTTTCCATCGGCCTTGGGGATGTAACTGCGCCGCGACGGTTGGGTTCGGTAGGCGCCGGTATGCACTTTGCGGTGCAGTTCCGACAGCCGGGCCGCCAGGCCTTCCCCGTATTCCCGCCACGTCACGCCGTCCACGCCCACCGCCGCCGTCCGGTTGAGGGCTTGGCAGCCCTCTTCCAGCGGGGCGGGGGTGAGGTGGTGCAGCAGTGCCGTGAACTTCGCCCGCCGGTTGCGGCGGGCGGCTTCGCGTACGCCTTCGAGACCCTTCGACGCGCGGGTCCGGCTCTGAGTCCGGGGCGCGGTGGCCTCTCCAGCGTTCTCCTTGGCCACTTCCCTTCCCTCCACCCCCTCCGCCGGGCTGCGCCCGTTGTTTGGCGGTTTCTTCGGTACTACGGAAGTGTCCGACTTCTCACCGGCGTCGCGGGCGGCATTGCGGTTTCCCTTCTCCGCCCCGCCCGGCCGTGTTCCGCCGGGCGCCGATGAGATCTCCCAGTTCCTGTGCGAGAGGCGTCCCGACATGCTCAGGGCCTTCGACCGCGCGGGATCGCCGCACACCTCGCGTGTAACGGTGTGCGTAGTTTTGCCTTCCGCTTGTCTGTACAACGTCGGCATCCCGGATTTCCTGATTTCGCGGCTCAATGGCTGGCCTGTCGTTTCCCCTGTCAACGCTTCGCTACCCGCCTCGCGACGACCAACGCATGACTCGGGGCCAAGATGATTCGCTACTTCTTTCTCGTGTCGGACTTGCACCGACTACCTCTCGCCAGTTTGTACTGGCGCACACAGACCTCGTTTTCCCGGCATTATGTAGCAAACGCACCCACGCATAATCAATGACTTGCGCGCGGAGCGTAGGCATCCCCACGCCTACCGCTCCTTGCCTTTCCCCGACACGCCGGGTTCAACAACCTTAAGCACCCCATCCCGATAACAGACTTCGATTTTCGCCCCGACCTCGGGTAATGCCTGGAACAATCCTCGGGCATGTGCAACCTGCTTGCCCTGGCCGACGTGCTGGATCACCCGGTCCCCAGTCACGGCAACCACCGTGCAGGCGTAGGTGCCCGTGGCGACAAGCAGAATGTTCTCGGCGGGTGGTTGTGCAGCCTACCGGCCTTCGCCTCGTCCCCGTGTTTTGGCGAAGGTCGCTGCAATCGCCTGCCTGACTTCAGCCAGCGTCTTTGCGAACCCATCCACGTCTGGAGCACGGAATCGTTTGCGGGACGCCGGCAGCGACTCCAGCATCGCCAACGCTTCTTCCCGGAAGCCTTCGGTCTTCACCAACAGGTCGGCGATGTAGCCCCTGGAACGCCTGGGATCAATGCCGATGGACTTGCCGAAATCCACCAGCAGTTTCCCGAGATTCGTTGGCGTCTCACCGGAAGCCGAAAACGGTAAATAACCATCGCGCTCATCCCCGCCGATCCCGGTGAACGGGAGCGCGGACAAGAGATCATGGCTGTTGCGTCCACCTCGGTAAGCCCGCATCGGGGCCGGGTCGAACACCGGGGATAGCCCACAGGCGCCGGCTCCCCCCAGGATCGCCATGTTCTCCAGGTGCAAGTCGCCGTTGCCGGTCAGGAACGACATGACGAAACGGCGATACCAATCATCCCGCATGGCAGCGGGCAGGTTCAGGACGGTGCAGACCTTGGCGGCGTCTTCCATCGCGCCATCGGTATTGCTGAAATACTTGGTGGGGCTACCGGTCTTGAGCAGGCTGAAGAAGCTCTCCAGCGGCACCGGTACGTTGCCCTTCCGGTCGAATCGTTCCACCGCCAGCAGTGTCACCGCCTCGCCGTGATGTTCCAGCGTTTTCAGCCAGGTCTTCGGCACCGGGAAACCCGCTTCGCGGTGATAGTGGTAGCTCAGTTCCTCCAGGGCAAGCAGTCCTGGGTAGCTGTCCCGTTCCAGTTTCACGATGGCCGGCACGGCGTTCGCGCCGAACAAGCCGCCATTCCACCGCCCTTCTTCGGTGATGGGAATGGGCACGGCCAGCTTGGGCATGAAGCCGGAGACACCGGGCGTCGGGCCTACCGTCTCCAACACATATTCCTGTTCCTCCTCATCGGCGGTATCCGCCACAAACCGGCTGAACGCGAACCAAAGGGACGAACCAGATAGCGGCTTGGTTTGTGCGATGGCATTGCCCTGGTAGTGACGACCGGCGGCTTCGTCATTCTCGAACACGTCCAGGTGGCCGGCGCCATTGCGGCCGGCGAACATGAGCATGTGCCAGTCTTTCTCCAGCAAGGGCATGCCGCGCACATTGACGATTCGCTCAAGCAACGCGGCCAGTATCCGGCGCTGCGGGTTGTGGACATCGTTCGGCGGCAACAGTGCCGCCAACTGGGGCGGAAGCTGATGATGCTCGGTGCGCAGGTATTCGATCTGGGGGATGCGCGACACATCATGCAGCAGGCTCACGCCCGGCACGTTCCCGTCCGTGGCGGCCTGCGTTTTTGTGATGCGCAGTTCTCGCGGCGTCAAGGTCATGTCGGCGATCTTGACGGGCGTGCCCGTGGCCCGCGTCCAGATAACCCCGTAGCGGTCCACTAGAACACGCTCCCTTTGATTAACTGTTCGGCCAGGTCGTTATCCGCCACACACACGAGGCGCAGGCCCACCGCGCGGGCCAGGGCTTCAGCAGTCGCAAGCTGGCAGCGGCCGCTGGACAGTGCCCGTGAGAGGCTGCCGGGATGGATACCGGCCAGCCGGGCAATATCGGCCTGGTTCAGCCCTTTGGCTTGACCAGCCTGGATGATGGTATTGAGCAGGGCGTTCACGGCGGTATGGCACTAACAGTTACGTTAACACCATGCTACTACCCAGACAGGGTTCACGCATCTGTTATGACTACGCCATCAGGCGTCTTCTTCGGCGCGATTTTTTTGGCGGAGGGCCGATTACTTCGCTTATTCGTCGTTCCCGCCCCCGACGATCCCGTTCGAGGGCAGGTTGCAGCGGGAACCCAATGGAATCAACACTCTGAATTCCCGCATACGCGGGAATGGCGGGTTTTTCGAGTCACTCGGTCGTGGTGGGCGCTGCTACTTTTTACAACCGTTCAGTGCCCAATCCGGTATTCGGCCGAGCGGCCGTGCGCCTGGAGGCCTTCACCGTAAGCCAGGGCGGCGGCGATTTCGCCCAGGGTATGGGCGCCTTGAGCGGAGACGTGGATCAGACTGGAGCGTTTCTGGAAATCGTAGACGCCCAGCGGTGAGGAGAAGCGCGCGGTGCGCGAGGTGGGCAGCACGTGGTTGGGGCCGGCGCAGTAGTCGCCGATGGCTTCGCAGGTGTTGCGGCCCATGAAGATGGCACCTGCGTGGCGGATCAGCGGCAGCATGGCATCGGGGTCTTCCACCGACAGTTCCAGGTGTTCCGGGGCGATGAAGTTGGCGATTTCCGCCGCCTCGGCGAGGTCGCGGCAGAGGATCAGGCCGGCGCGATTGGCGATGGAGGCGCTAATCACCTCCTGGCGCGGCAGGGTCGGCAACAGCTTGCGGATGCTGGCCTCGACCGCGTCGAGGTAGGCGGCATCGGGGCAGACCAGGATGGATTGCGCGAGTTCGTCATGCTCGGCCTGCGAGAACAGGTCCATCGCGATCCAGTCGGGATCGGTCTTGCCGTCGCAGATCACCAGAATTTCCGAGGGGCCGGCGATCATGTCGATGCCGACGATGCCGAATACCCGGCGCTTGGCTTCGGCCACATAGGCGTTGCCGGGGCCGACGATCTTGTCCACCTGGGGAATGGTTTCGGTGCCGTAGGCCAGAGCGGCGACGGCCTGGGCGCCGCCGATACAGAACACGCGGTCAACGCCGGCGACGGCGGCGGCGGCGAGCACCAGGTCGTTCCTCACGCCATCCGGCGTCGGCACCACCATGATCAGTTCCTTGACACCCGCCACCTTGGCCGGGATGGCGTTCATCAGCACGGAAGACGGGTAGGCCGCCTTGCCGCCCGGCACATAGAGGCCGACGCGGTCCAGCGCGGTGACCTGCTGGCCCAGCACCGTGCCGTCTTCCTCGGTGTAGGTCCAGGACTCCATGCGCTGTTTCTCGTGATAGACGCGCACCCGCTCGGCGGCTTTGCGTAGCGCCTGTTCCAGCCGCAACGGCAACTTGCCCAGCGCCGCATGGAGTTCTTCCTGTGATATTTCCAGCGCCGCCATGTCCGCCGCCTCCAGCCGATCGAAGCGCGTGGTGTATTCGATCACCGCCGCGTCGCCACGGGCTTTGACGGCTGCGAGAATTTCCGAGACGGCGCCACTGACCGCGCTATCAGTTGCGTCATTGAAGGCAAGCAGGTCGGCGAGTCGAGCGCGGAAATCGACGGCGGCGGCGTCGAGACGGGCGATGGCGAAGTCGGTCATGGCTGTCTGTAATAATTGATGCGGTGCGGAATTATAGCCATTGGTTTACGCTGGGCGCCTGTTAACGGCCTATGTTGTCCGCCCACGCGCATGCCGAAAGTCTTGCCGAAGTACTTGGAGCCCATCTTGCAGCGTCATTCCCCTGTCGCCTGGCTGTTGCCGGCACTCATGCTTGCCTCGCTCGCCGCCTGCAAACCCCAGTCCGCAGCGCCCCCGGGCGGCATGGCCGGCATGCCGCCCGCCGAAGTCGGCGTGGTCAGCGTGACACCGCGCCAGGTGCCGATCACCCTCGAAGCGCCGGGACGGCTACAAGCGGTGCGCACAGCGGAAGTGCGCGCGCGGGTCGAAGGCATCCTGGAACGGCGAACCTATCGCGAGGGCAGCGAGGTCAAAGCAGGCGCCGTGCTGTTCCGCATCGACGACCGCAGTCTCGCCGCCAACCTGGCCAGTGTCCGCGCCAACCTGGACAAGGCGCGGGCACAGGCCCTGATCGCCGCGCAGAATCTGGAGCGCATGCGTTCCCTGGCGGGTAGCAAGGCGATCAGCAAACAGGAACTTGACCAGGCGGTGGCCAGCGGCGCGCAGGCGGATGCCGAAGTGGCGGCGGCGAAGGCGGCCGTGACGCGCGCTGAAATTGATCTCTCCCACGCCACGGTCATCGCGCCCATTTCCGGCAGGATCGGCCGCGCCCTGGTCAGCGAAGGCGCGCTGGTGGGCAAGGGCGAGGCGACGCCCCTGGCCAGCATCGAGCAGTACGACCCGATCTGGGTGAATTTCTCGCAGTCCAGCGCCGAGTTCCTCAACCTGCGCGAGGCGCAAGGCAAGCCCGCCGCCGCGCCGGTCAACCTGGTGCTGGAAAACGGCCGCGTCTATCCGCTCCCTGGGAAATTATTGTTCAGCGACCTGGCGGTGGACCCGGCCACCGGCTCGGTCGGCCTGCGCGCCGAATTCCCCAACCCTGATCGCAGCCTGCTCCCCGGCCAGTTCGTCACCGTGCGACTGCCGGTGGCACAAGCGGAAAACGCCATCGTCGTGCCGCAACGGGCGCTCCAGGTGACGCCGCAAGGCCAGGCGGTCCTGTTGGTCGGCGGCGACGGCAAGGTCGAATCGCGGCCGGTGAAAACCGCCGGCCTCACCGGCGGCGACTGGATCATCAGCGAAGGCCTCTCCGGCGGCGAACAAGTCATCGTCGACGGCGTGCAGAAAGCGCGTCCGGGCAGCCAGGTCAACGCGGTGGCGGCGAAGCCATGAGCAAGCCGTGGGCCTCCCTCCCTCACGCTTTTTCAAAGGCCCTGTTCTCGTTAGCGGGCGGTCCGCGCGAAAGCCGGGGGGAAGTCGGCCTCCCCCTTTTTCAAAGGGGGAATGAGGGGGATTTTTCCACGGGTTGTGCCAGGGCCGTAGGATGTGGTGAGCGCAGCGAACCGCATCAGCCAGACTCGTACCGCATGATGCGGTTCGCTGCGCTCACCACATCCTACTTTCCTCACGCCTGACCCCCAATGCTCCCCCGCTTCTTCATCGACCGTCCCATCTTCGCCTGGGTTGTGGCGCTTTCCATTTTGCTGGCGGGCGCGCTGGTGTTTCCCAAGCTGCCGGTTTCGCAGTATCCGGAAGTCGCGCCGCCTGCCTTGTCCATCACCGCCGTCTACCCCGGCGCCAGCGCGCGGGTGGTGGAGGACGCCGTCACCAGCCTGATCGAACAGGAGATGAACGGGCTGGATAACCTGCTTTATATGGAGTCCAACTCGGATTCCAGCGGCGTGCTCACCTTGACCCTGACCTTCGCCACCGGCGTCGATCTCGATATCGCGTCGGTGGAGGCGCAGAACCGCATCAAGCGGGTGGAAGCGCGCCTGCCCGACGAGGTGCGGCGGCAGGGCATCACGGTGGCGAAGGCGCGACGCAACTACATGATGTTCGTGACCGTGTTTTCTCCGGATCAGAGCTTGAACGCCATCGATCTGGGCAGCTTTACCGCCGCCAATGTGCTGGAGAACCTGCGCCGTGTGCCGGGCGTGGGCGAGGCCAACCTGTTCGGTACCGAATACGCCATGCGCTTGTGGCTGAACCCGTTGAAACTGGCCAGCTTCGGCATGACGCCGGGCGAGGCCTTGCGCGCGGTGCAGTCGCAGAACGTGCAACTGGCGACCGGTGAACTCGGGCAACTGCCCGCCCTCCCCGGCCAGCAACTGACCGCCACGGTGATTACCCAGGGGCGTCTGAAAACCCCCGAGGAATTCGGCGAGATTTTGCTGCGTACCGCCAGCAGCGGCGCCACCGTGCGTTTGAAGGATGTCGCCCGCATCGAACTGGGCGCCCAGGATTACAGCGTGCAGGCACGCCTGAACGGCAAACCCACGGCCGCCATCGGCGTCAAGTTGGCGCCCGAGGGCAATGCGCTGGAAACCGCCAAAGCGGTCAAGGAGCGCATGGCGGAACTGGCCAAGTTCTTCCCACAAGGCGTGTCCTGGGATGTGCCCTACGACACCTCGCGCTTCGTGGAAATCTCCATCCGCGAGGTGGCGAAGACCCTGGCCGAGGCGTTTTTCCTGGTGTTCCTGGTGATGTGGCTGTTCCTGCAAAGCCTGCGCGCCGCCATCATTCCGACCCTGGTGGTGCCGATATCGCTGGTCGGCACCCTGGTCGGCCTCTATCTGCTGGGCTATTCGATCAACGTGCTGTCGCTGTTCGCGATGGTGCTGGCCATCGGCATCGTGGTGGATGACGCCATCGTGGTGGTGGAAAACGTCGAACGGATCATGACCCAGGAAGGCCTGCCGGCGCGCGAGGCCACCTCCAAGGCGATGGGCCAGATCTTCGGCGCCATCGTCGGCATCACGCTGGTGTTGTCGGCGGTATTCATCCCGATGGCGTTCTTCTCCGGCTCGGTGGGCGCCATCTACCGCCAGTTCGCGGTCACCCTGGTGATGACCATGCTGTTCTCCGCCTTCCTGGCGATCAGTTTGACGCCGGCCCTGTGCGCGACACTGTTCAAGGGCATGAACAAGGAACAGATGGAACATCACACGGGTTTCTTCGGCCTCTTCACCCGCTTCTTCAATCGCACCACCAGCGGCTACCTGGCGGGCGTGACCGCGGCGATCAAGCGGCCGCTGCGGATGGCGCTGCTGTTCGCGGGCCTGATCGGCATCACCATCTTCCTGTTACTGCGCCTGCCCACCGGCTTTCTCCCCGATGAAGACCAGGGCTATCTGATCTCCATCGTGCAACTGCCGTCCGGCGCCACTCAGGAACGCACCGTGGCCGTGTTGTCGCAGTTGGAGCAGCACTTCCTGAAACAGCCGGAAGTGGCCAAGGTGGTCGGCGTCGCCGGCTTCTCCTTCTTCGGCAAGGGCCAGGACGCGGCCATCGCCTTCGTCCGCCTGAAGGACTGGGACGAGCGCACCGAGCCCGACGACCACGCCCTGCAGGTAGTGCAGCGCGCCAACATGGCGCTGTTCGGCATCAAGCAGGCGATGATCTTCTCTCTCAACCCGCCACCGATCCCGGAATTGGCGGCGGTGGGCGGCTTCGATTTCCGCTTGCAGGATCGTTCCGGCCTCGGCCGCGAGAAATTGCTGGAAGCGCGCAACCTGGTCCTGGGCATGGCCTCGCAAGACGCCCGCCTCGGCGGCGTGCGCCCGGAAGGCAAAGAGCCGGCCACGCAACTGCTGCTCGACATCGACCGTCTGAAAGCCAGCGCGCTGGGCATCGACATGGCGGAGTTGAACCAGACCCTGGCGGTGGCGTTGGGCTCGGCCTACGTCAACGACTTCATCCGCGACGGCCGCGTGCTGCGCGTGGTGATGCAACTGGACGCCCACGCCCGCGCCACGCCGGAAGGCCTGCTCTCGCTGCGGGTGCGCACCATGAAGGGCAACATGGTGCCGCTCTCGGAAATCGCGACGCCACGCTGGGTGGTCGGTTCGCCCAAGCTGGACCGCTACAACGGCGTGCCGGCGATGAAGATCGCCGGCGGCCCGGCGCCCGGCCGCAGCACCGGCGAGGCGATGGAAGCGATGCAGGAAATCGCCGGCAAACTGCCGCCCGGCATCGGCTTCGAGTGGTCCGGCACCTCGTTCGAGGAAAAACTCTCGGGCGCGCAGGCGCCGGTGTTGTTCGCGCTCTCCCTGATCGTCGTGTTCATGTGTCTGGCCGCGCTCTATGAAAGCTGGACGGTGCCGCTGGCGGTGTTGCTGGTGGTACCGCTGGGCGTGTTCGGCGCGGTGCTGGCGGTGACCCTGCGCGACCTGCCCAACGACGTCTACTTCAAGGTCGGCCTGATCGCCATCATCGGACTCTCGGCGAAGAACGCCATCCTGATCGTGGAATTCGCGCGGCAGATGGAAGCCCAGGGCAAGAGCACGCTGGACGCCGTGATGCAGGCCTGCCGTATGCGCTTCCGCCCCATCATCATGACCTCCATCGCCTTCATCCTCGGCGTCCTGCCGCTAACCATCTCCAGCGGCGCCGGCGCCGCCAGCCGCCACGCCATCGGCACCGGCGTCATGGGCGGCATGATCGCCGCCACCGTGCTCGCCGTGTTCATCGTCCCCCTTCTTTACCTCGGCGTTCGCAAGCTGTTCCCCGGCCCGATCCACTACCACGGCGCCGCCAACCACGGAGACGACCATGCGTAAGCCCCTGATCGCCATCCTCGTCGTGAGTCTTTCCGGCTGCGCGGCCATGCCGACGCTGAGAAAGGCCAGCCCCGATCTGCCGCAAGCATGGCCGCAAATCGCCCCTCTCCCGCCCTCACCCCCAGCCCCTCTCCCGCCTGCGGGAGAGGGGAGCGTCGAGCGGCTATCGCCGGCTATAAAACTGGAGGGGCCGGGGGAGCGGGAACAAGGCCTGCCCGAGTGGTGGACCCAATTCAACGACCCCGCCCTCACCGCCCTGGTCAACGAGGCCCTGGCCCACAACAGCGACGTGATGCTCGCCGCCGCTCGTATCGAGGAAGCTCGCTCCAGCCTGGGTTTGCGCGAAGCCGAGCGCGGTCCCGAGGCCTGGCTCGACGCCGGCGCCGAACGCGCGCGCGTCACGGAAAAGGGCGCCTTCCCGCCCGCCAACCCGATCAACAGCAAATTCAAGGTCGACCTCCAGGCCGCCTATGAAGTCGATCTCTGGGATCGCTACCGCCAGGCCAGCGCCGCCGCCCGCGCCGAGCTGCTGGCTTCCGAATATGCCCGCGAGGTGATTCGCGGCAGCCTCGCCGGCGCGGTCGCCCAGGCCTACTTCCGGCTCGCGGCGCTCGACGCGGCGCTGCTGCTCAGCCAGGACACCCTGAACAACCGGCGCGAAACAGTCGACCTGCACAAACTGCGTTTTGATGCCGGCGTCACCTCGGAACTGCCCCTGCGCCAGGCGGAAGCCGAGTTGGCCACGGTGGAGGCGACAGCGGCCGAACTGACGCGGCAACTGCAACAGGGGGAAACCGCGTTGGCCCTGCTGTTGGGCCGCTCGCCGCGCGGCCTGATGCAAGACCCCCTGGCGCGCGGCAAACCCCTGGACGCGCTGACACCGCCCCCCGCCATTCCAGCGGGCCTGCCGGCAGAACTGCTGGCGCGTCGCCCCGATATCCGCCAGGCCGAGCAAAAACTGGCCGGCGCCGAGGCGCGGGTGTTGGCAACCAAGGCCGCGATCTACCCGACGCTATCGCTGACCGCCAACCTCGGTTCAGAAAGCAGAGCGCTCTCGGACCTGTTCAGCGGCCCCGCGACCCTCTGGGGCATCGGCGCCAGCCTGGCGCAGACGCTCTATAACGCCGGCCGCACCGAGGCCGCGTTGAAAGGCGATGCCGCGCGTCAGGAGCAAGCTCTGCTCGGCTATGAACAGACCCTGCGCGTCGCCTTCAAGGAAGTGCTCGACGCCCTCGTCGCCGCCCGTCAGGCGCGCGCCGCCGAGGAAGCCGAAACGCGCCGCGCCCAGGCCCTGGCCCGCGCCGCCGAACTGGCCGGCCTGCGCTACCAATCCGGTGTCGCCGCTTATCTGGAAGTGCTCGACGCCCAACGCAACCTCCATCAGGCGCAACAGAACCGCATCGAAGCCCGGCGCGCCCGCCTGGCGGCCGCGACCGACCTGTTCAAGGCGCTGGGAGGCGGCTGGCGTCCCCGGCCTGAAATTTCGCCAGCAGGCGGGCGTGAGTGAGTGTCAACGCGTCTCGGCCCTGCGCGTTGGCGAACATGTACATGCCGCCCATCGGACTGATCCAGGTCAGGATGAGCCGGCGCTCCCTGCCCTCGCCCTGAAACACCACCTGGTCGCCCAGTTTCAGTTCCGGTGAGGCATAGCGCCGATCCGTCGCGGGCAGATCGGGCGCGGTCAGGTTTCTCAGGTCGGAATCTTCGGCCTCGGTCACGTCCTCCGCGCGCAGGCGGGTAATCGGCCCCTCCTCGTCCGGCTCGGCTTGCAGGCCTTCGCGCGCGACGGCCGCGTGCAACATCGCCAAGCGCTCGAACAGCGCATCCCGCTCGCTCAGTTCCATCCCCAGCGCGGCACAACCGGCATGCAGACGGGACAACAAACTCGGCAGCATCCGAATCAACGTCCCGGTTTCCTCCCGCCCCTGTTTCGGCGCCAGGCTCCAAAGCAAGGCATGGGCGGTTTCCCAGCCGGCTTTCCAGTCGCCGTGTTGATTCCCCTTGGCCACAAAAATGCTGGCCAGCAGCCGCACCCAATCCCGCATCAGGAAGTCGTGCACCTCCTCGGGCGCGCCGCTCTTGGTGAGTTGCGAAGCCATCTCGTCCTGAATCCTGACGAACACTTCGCGCGTGGAAGGGGGTTTTGGGGGCATGGTCAGCATCGCTTGCAATCTCCGGTCTTACATATCGGCGGAATCAGGATTTTCTTTAGACACAAGGTGTTAGCGAGAACGCATGGGGAATAAGCGCTTTGAAAGAGCGGTTAATCCTGTTACTGTGCGGCCTGTTTTTGCAGACCGGGACCAAGCCAATGAATCGTATCTTCACCCGCAAGCACCTTTTTTTGACGCTAGCCTCGCTGCCGTTCATGGGTGTGGTTGCCGCATTCGGCATCGCCCCCAACACCCCCACCCAAGACCTCCAGCGCGAGCTCGTGGTGGAAAGCATCGAACTGCCCCAAGTGCAGGCTACCGACAGCGGTGCCTTCGATTTCTGGCGGGAAGAACGTATCACCCGCGGCGACACGTTGCAAAGCTTGCTTGCGCGCCTCGGCGTCGAAGGCGAGGAAGCTCGCCAGGCGCTCGCCGCCGCCCGTGAAAACAAGTCGCTGGGTCGCCTCACCCCCGGCCGCAGCGTCCTGGCCCGAGTCACCTCCGGCGGCCAACTGATGCTGTTCCGCTACCTGATTTCCGATGGCACCCTGGTCACCCTCACCCGCTCCGGCGGCAAGTTCCAGGCAGCCGAACAACCGGCGGTTCTCGAAGCCCGCCAGATCATGCGTTCCGGTGAAATCGTCGGCTCTCTATTCGGCGCCACTGACGCCGCCGACGTACCCGACCGCATCGCCTCGGAAATGGCCGAAGCGCTCTCCGGCGACATCGACTTCCACAAGGATCTGCGTCGCGGCGACCACTTCTCCGTGGTCTACGAAGCCTTTTATCTGGATGGCCAATTGGTCAAAACCGGCCGCCTTCTGGCCGCCGAGTTCGTCAACCAGGACAAACCCTACCAGGCGATCCACTTCAAGGACGCACAAGGCCGCGAAGGCTATTTCAACCAGGACGGCAATAGCCTGAAACGCGCCTTCCTGAAATCGCCGATGCCGTTCAGCCGGATTTCCTCAGGCTTCACCGGTGCCCGCTTCCACCCGGTTCTGCAAAGATGGCGCGCCCACAAGGGCGTCGACTACGCCGCCCCCACCGGCGCCCCGATCCGCGCAGTGGCCGACGCGAAAGTCGAATTCATCGGTCGCCAAGGGGGTTACGGCAACCTGGTCGTGCTCAAACACCAAGGCAGCTACAGCACCGCCTACGGCCACATGTCCCGTTTCGGCAAGGGTATCAAGCGCGGCACCCAGGTCAGCCAGGGTCAGGTGATCGGCTACGTCGGCTCCACCGGGCTTGCCTCCGGCCCGCACCTGCACTACGAGTTCCGGGTCAACAACGTCCAGAAGAATCCCCTGGCGTTGAAGTTGCCGACCGCCTATCCCCTGGATCGGCAATCCAAGGCGCAATTCGCCGCCCAGGCGCAACCGCTCGTCGCCAATCTTGAACTGCTGCGCGGCACCAATCTGGCATCGCTGGACTAAGACCGGACGCCCCGCCTCACGCAAAAACGCCGGCATCATTGCCGGCGTTTTTTCGTGCTACCGGAGCCCGGCTGAGCAAGGCTTGTCAGTGCGAACAAGGGACCAGCGAGGGCGCGCGAGTATTCACGCATCATGAGATTAGATACCGAAGCCGTACTTGAATGGTTGCGTGGTGGCCCGCCGCTGGCGGAACTGAAAACGCGCTATCCGGGGGAATGGGAGGCGGTGTCGGCTGAACTGTCGGCCATCATCGCGAGTGGCAAACCCGAGCAGCTTCAACGCTACATGGCCGACCTGGCGGCACGGGTCGTCGCGCCGGCCAAGATCGCGGGTCGAAGGTCAAACCAGCGGGAACTGGAGGCCGTCGCCCTGGGCAAGGCGATTCGCCATCGCATGGCGCATCTGGCGCTCAAGGGCTATGTCCTCTCCGCCGCCGCCGGAGGCAAGAGCGGCAAAATCCGTTTCAACTGGTTCAACGGTTTCCTTGCTCAAAAGCTGCTGTTCGCGCACGACCTTGAGCGCAAACCAGTCTCCATGTTCTGGTTCCGGTTGATCTGGCCCTTGCTTAGTCAAAAGGCGCTGTTGATGCCTTTGGTCGAGGCGAAGGGCATTTATTGTTTCTATTCGAAGCCGCTGATCAAGTCACTCGCACGCTTGATCGGTGAGCGGGAATGCCTGGAAATTGCGGCCGGTGACGGCACCTTGAGCCGATTTCTCGCCGCCGAGGGTGTACGCATCACCGCCAGCGACGATTACAGTTGGAAACACTCGGTGAACTATCCCGAAGCGGTGTCAAAGATGGGCGCCGCCCAGGCACTCAAACAGTCCGGGGCGACGGTGGTCATCTGTTCCTGGCCACCCGCCAACAACGCCTTTGAGCGCCTGGTATTCGCGATGCCGAGTGTTGACCTGTACATCGTGATCGGCAGCCGCCACACCTTCGCGACAGGGAACTGGGTGGATTACCGCGCCCAGGCCGCGTTTGATCTGGAAGAGGATCGGGCATTGGGGCAAGGCGTGCTGCCGCCCGAGCTGGGCGGCGCCGTTTATCTTTTCCGTCGACGGACGAGCCCAAGCCCTACGGATACGGCGTAGCGGAATCCGGGCTGGCGGCTCACGCGCTAAAGACTTCCAATACGTGGCCGATAATACGGGGAACAACAACAACCGCCCGCCGCCATGTCGCTCCCCCTGGAACACGAAGTCATCCAGCGCATCACCGAAGAACTGGAAGTCATCATCGCCGCGCATCTGGCCTGGTTCAAGCAGATGAATCGCACCCTGGTATGCGGCGGCCAGGTCAATCACACCGACCTGGAAACGGACGCGCATCTGCGCTCCCCATTCGGCATGTGGTACTACAACCAGGAGCCCTATGTGCTGGAAAGCACACCGGATTTCCAGAGCTTGGGCGCCATCCAGCAGGCCATGCATGAGAACGCCCGCCTGGCGCTGTTGAGCATCGTCGACCAACGCCGACCGACACCCGAACTCTACGACCAGTGCATCGATCTGGCGTTGCGCCTCAACACCACCTTGCGCCGTCTGCAACTGGACATCATCGGTGAACTCCTCACCACGGACAGCCTGACCGGCTGCGCGACCCGCCGCGGCATGATGCGGCGCCTGCGCGAGGAACAGGAACGCGCGCTACGGATTCAGCGGCCATGCTGCCTGTGCCTGCTCGATTTCGATCGTTTCAAGCGTGTCAACGACGACTTCGGCCACCCGGCGGGCGACGCGGTACTGAGCCAGGCCATGAGATTCGCCACCGGGGTGCTGCGCAAATACGACTCCATCTATCGCTATGGCGGTGAGGAGTTTCTGATCTGCCTGCCCGGCACCCCGATGAAGGAGGCGAGCATGGTGGTGGAGCGCATCCGCGCCGGCCTCGAACGCCTGCCGATACGTTTGCCCGGCGGCGACAGTTTCTTCACCACCGCTTCCTTCGGCATCGCCGAGATGAACCCGCGCCTGCCGGTGGAGGAAAGCATCGCCACCGCCGACATGGCCCTGATTCGCGCCAAGACGCAAGGCCGCAATCGCGTCGAGATGTGGGCATAGCGTGTGCTTACCGAAGGGTGGGGGCTTCACCAGAGCGCGGCCAACCGCGCCGTGAATCGCGGCCGTGCTTGATGCGGTTCGCTGCGCTCAGAAGTTGTGAATTAATTGAAACCGGTGGAAAGACCCACTGTCATTCCCGCGCAGGCGGGAATCCAGGTTGCATATCTGATTGATTTTCAAGGTAGTCAGAACTACGAACTGGATTCCCGCCTGCGCGGGAATGACGGTAACGGTGGGTACAGGTAATTTTTCACAGCCACTCACCACATCCTACAAACCATCCTTTCGATTCATGATGGCTGACCACTAAAATCGCCGCTCGCCATAACGCCAAACGCCCCGTGAACCTCTATCCCCTGCTTCGCCCCCTGTTGTTCCAGCTCGACCCGGAAACCGCGCACAACCTCACCTTGTCCGGCCTGCGCCGACTGCACGCGCTGGGGCTGCTGAAGCCCTTCCTGCCCAGCGTGGCGCCCTCGCCGCGGCGGGTGATGGGCCTGGACTTCTCCAACCCGGTGGGCATGGCCGCCGGCCTCGACAAGAACGGCGAGGCCATCGACGCGCTGGCCGCGCTGGGTTTCGGTTTTCTCGAACTCGGCGCGGTGACGCCGCGGCCGCAACCCGGCAACCCGAAGCCGCGCCTGTTTCGCCTGCCTGATGCCTCGGCCATCATCAATCGCATGGGCTTCAACAACCTGGGGGTCGATCACCTGCTGCGCAATCTGGAAACCCGCGACTACCGGGGCATCCTCGGCGTCAACCTGGGCAAGAACCTCGACACGCCGATCGAGCGCGCCGCCGACGATTACCTGATTCTGCTGAACAAGCTCTACGGCAAGGTTGATTTCGTCACCATCAACATCTCCTCGCCCAACACAAAGAACCTGCGCGCCCTGCAAGGTGGCGATGAACTCGACGCCCTGTTGGGCAAAATCAAGGCGGAACAGAACCGCCTCGCGCAGCAACACGGAAAGTACATGCCGGTCGCGGTGAAGATCGCTCCCGACCTGGACGCCGCGCAGATCGCCGACATGGCCGCGCTGATGCGCAAGCACCACGTCGATGCCCTGATCGCCACCAACACCACCCTGGCCCGTGACGGCGTCGCGCACCTGGCGCATGGACAGGAAACCGGCGGCCTCTCTGGCGCGCCGCTGCGGCAGAAAGCCACCCACGTCATCCAGGCCTTCCATGATGCCCTGGCCGGCGAACTGCCGATCATCGGCGCCGGTGGCATCCTCGAAGGCAATGACGCCCGCGAGAAAATGGCCGCCGGCGCCGAGCTGCTGCAAATCTACAGCGGCCTCATCTATCGCGGCCCGGAACTGATCCGGGAATGCGTCGAGGCGACGCGGAATTAGTCGTGTTGTCGGGTTACGGCGCCCCGCGCCTAACCCGACCTACGGAACTGATTAACGTGAAACACGTCCCGTAGGAGCGTCCGCTTGCGGCGCGAAATTCCACGCACGCTCGTTTTCGCGCCGCAAGC
>JAURYL010000131.1 GCA_030653935.1 Pseudomonadota bacterium | reverse complement strand
GTCCGCTTGCGGCGCGAAATTCCACGCACGCTCGTTTTCGCGCCGCAAGCGGACGCTCCTACCGCCTTGTCTGTGTCCATCGAGACATACGAGACAACACCACTCATCCGCGCCGGCTCGCCACCAGCTTGCGCGCCTCTTCCAGGACCAGCACGCTGGCGGCAATCAGCCAGGCCAGCACCCAGTCGTTCAGGCTCAGATCGACGGTATGGAAGATGTCCTGGGCCGGCCCCCAGTGCACCGCCACGGCCTGCAACACCAGGACGACGATGAGCGCGAGCCAGAGCTTGCCGTTGCTGAAGAATTGGCGATTGAAGGCGCTGCCGGTTTCGTTGCGGGCGTTCATGACATTGAAGAACTGGAACAGCACGAAGGTGGTGAAGGCCAGGGTCATGGCGCGCGCCTCATCGCCCGCCTGCAACGCCCACCAGAACACGCCCAGGGTGCCGACCGCCATGGTCAGGCCGTATTGCGCCAGCCGGCCGATACGCGGGCTGGAGAGGATGGCTTCGCCCGGTGCGCGCGGGGCGGCGTCCATGACTCCTATGCGCGGCGGGTCCACCCCCAGGGACATGGCCGGCGGGCCGTCCATGATGATGTTGATCCAGAGGATCTGGATGGCGGTAAACGGCGCCGGCAGGCCCATGAAGGTAGCGGTGGAGACGGTGAGGATGGCACCGATGTTGGTGGCAAGCTGGAAGCGCACGAACTTGATGATGTTCTCGAAGATGGTGCGGCCTTCCCGCACCGCGCGCACGATGGTGGCGAAGTTGTCGTCGGCGAGCACCATCGCCGCCGCCTCGCGCGTCACTTCCGTGCCGGTGATGCCCATGGCGATGCCGATGTCGGCGGTCTTCAGCGCCGGCGCGTCGTTCACCCCGTCGCCGGTCATCGCCACGACATGGCCCAGCTCTTTCAGCGCCGCCACGATCTTGACCTTGTGCTCGGGCGCGACGCGGGCGAACACCGCGACCCGCTCGATGGTGGCGGCCAGTTCGTGGGCGCTTACCGCGTCCAGTTCGGCGCCGCTCATCACCTCGCCGTTCAGTCCTTCGCCGGTCAGCCCCAACTCGCGGGCGATGGCGGTGGCGGTGATCTTGTGGTCGCCGGTGATCATCTTGACCTGGATGCCGGCCTGGCGGCAGAGGGCGATGGCCTCTTTCGCCTCGGGCCGGGGCGGGTCCTGGATGCCGGCCAGACCCTGGAATTCGAGTTCCGTCACCCAGGCGAACAGGTCGCCACCAGGGTCGAAGTCGCGCGCCGGCAGACTGCGCGAGGCCACCGCCAGGACGCGGAAGGCGCGCGCGGCGAGGCGTTCGTTTTCCGCCAGCAGCGCCTCACGCGCGGTGGCGTCGAGCGCCGCCTCCCCCGCCGGCCCCGCCCAGCGGCTGGAATGCGTCAGCAGCACGTCGGGCGCGCCCTTGACCAGTAGCAGCACCCGCTCGCCCTCGTGGTGGAAGGTAGCCATGAACTTGTGCGCGGAATCGAAAGGAATCTCGGCGATGCGCGGCCGGTGGTGCAGCGCCGTTTCCGGCTCGACGCCACCCTTGGCGGCCAGGGCCAGCAGCGCCCCCTCGGTGGGATCGCCAATGAGTTTGCCGGCGCTGACGCGGCTCTCGCTGCACAAGGCCATGGGCAGCAGCAGCGGCGCGAAATCAGGGGGAACCGCCGCGTCCTCGGCGCTGATCTTGCCCACCGCCTCATAGCCTTCTCCGGACACCTGGAAGCGCCGCCCGCGGAAATACAGCGCGCGCGCTGTCATCTGGTTCAGGGTCAGCGTTCCGGTCTTGTCCGAACAAATGACCGTGGTGCTGCCCAGGGTCTCGACGGCGGCGAGCTTCTTGACGATGGCGCGCTGCTGCGCCATGCGATACATGCCCACCGCCAGGGTCACCGTCACCACCGCCGGCAGGCCCTCGGGAATCGCCGCCACGGCTAGCGCGACAGCGTTGAGTATGGCTTTCACCAGGTCCTGGCCATAGGCGATGCCGACCGCCAGGATGATGGCGATGACCCCCACCGCGATCGCGGCCAGGCGCTTGCCGACCCGGTCCAGCTCCTTCTGCAACGGCGTCTCGCCCTCCTCCGCCGCGTCCAGCATGGCCGCCAACCGTCCCATCTCGGTCGCCATGCCGGTATTGGTGACCAGCATCTCGGCGCGGCCACGGGTGACGGTGGTGTTCATGAAACCCATGTTCACCCGCTCGGCCAGCGCCACCTCGGTTGCCGGCGCCTCGGGAAGCACCGGCTCGGTGTGCTTGCCCACGGCGAGGGATTCGCCGGTCAGCGCCGCCTCGTCCACCTCGACATTGTGCGCGGCGAGAAAACGCCCGTCGGCGGGGATGCGGTCGCCAGCCTCCAGCAACACCAGGTCGCCGGGCACCAGCTCATCGACATCCACCTCGACCACCCGGCCGTCGCGTTTCACCCGCGCCCGCCGCGCCAGCATATCCTTGAGCGCGGCCAGGGTCTTCTCGGCGCGGTATTCCTGATGGAAGCCGAGCGCGGAGTTGAACACCACCACGATCAAAATCACCACCGCGTCCTTGAGTTCGCCGATGACGCCCGCCAGCAGCGCCGCGCCGACCAGCACCCCGGTCAGCACATTGCGGAACTGGTCGACGAATTTCAGCCAGGCCGGCCGCTTCGGTTTTTCCGCGAGGCGGTTCGGCCCGTGCAGCTCCAGGCGGCGTTCCGTCTCGGCCCCGGTGAGGCCGCGCGCCGGGTCGGCGTCCAGTTCGGCGCAGGCCTCTGGGGCGGTCAGCCGGTGCCAGCTCGCGGCGGGCAGTTCATTCTTGATCATGGTTGCTTTCACTTAAAGGACGAAGGGGCGATCAGTTCCGTAGGTCGGGTTAGGCGCGAAGCGCCGTAACCCGACATCGACGCTAAGCGTGCCCCACCAGCAGCGTCACCGTCACGAAGGCCGCGTAGGCGGCCAGCAGGAAGGGGGCGCGCCAGCGGGAGATACTATCCCGGCGCGGCAGAATCATGAGCACCGTCAACACGCCGAAACCCAGCGCCACCGCCACTTCTTCGAACGGGGCGCGGATGGGGTGGATGAAGGCGGCGACGCCGACGATGGACAAGCCGTTGAACAGGTTGCTGCCGAGCAAGGTGCCCAGGCCGATGTCGTGATGGCCGCGCAGGCGGGCGAGCAAGGTGGTCATCAGTTCCGGCAGGGAAGTGCCGATGGCCACGACGATGGCGCCGATCACATAGGCATGCACTCCCAGCGCGGTGGCGATCCCGCTCGCGCCATCCACGAACAGGCGCCCCGCCAGAATCAGACTGGCCAGCCCCACCAGCGCGAACAACCAGGCGCGCGCGGGCGGAACGCTGGCCTCGGTTGCAACCTCGGTGGCCACCACGGTGGCGCGGCGACAACGCATCGCCTGGCGCGCGGCCAGGGTCAGCCAGAGGATGAACAGCGCCAGCAGCAAGACGCCGTCCGCGCGCGACAAGCTGCCATCGAGCGCCAGTAACAGGGTCAGCACGGGCACGGCCAGCGCCAGGGTGAAGTCGCGCCGGATCTCGGCCAGATTCGCGATTAGTGGCCCGAACAGCAGCGCCAGCCCGAGGATCAGGCCGATATTCACCACATTGCTGCCGAGCGCGTCGCCCAGGCCGATTTCAGGCTTGCCGGCCAGCGCCGCCATGCTCGACACCGTCAGCTCGGGGCTGGAGGTAGCGAAAGCGGCCAGGGTGGTGGCCACCAGCAGCTTGGGCAGGCGCAGCCAGTCGGATACTCCGATCACGCCCCTGAGAAAGGCCTCGCCGCCCAGCGCCGCCAGGGGAATGGCGGCAAGCAGGGCGATCAGGTCGCCGGTGGCGATGGACGGCGTCATACGCGGCCGGCGCCGCCGTGAACCCCGGGGCGCCGCGTCATGATTCGCGCTCCAGGGCGGGCGGCACCACCAACACGTCGCAGCCCGCTTCCCGCAACAGATGTTTGGTCATGCTGCCCAGCAACAGGTCGACCATCTCGGAACTGCCGTGCTTGCCCACCACCACCAGATCAGCCGAGGTTTCCCGCAACTGACGCAACAAGACGGCATCCGCCAGGCCGTGCTCGATCCGGATATCGGTCTGATCCGCTTTTTCCCCGGCCAGAACACCCAGCGCCGTCAACGCGCGCTCGCGCTCCTCGCGGCGGTAGTCGTCGATTTCCTCCTGGCTGGCGCCGGCGAATTGCAGCTTGCCCTCGAACGGCACCTCGAAGGCATGGCCCAGGGTAAGGCCGGCCGCTGGCGCGACACGCCAGGCAAGGTCCACCACCGCCGCGCCGTGCGGCGAGAGGTCGAGGGCGGCAAGTACGCGCGCATAGGGTTCACGCGCCTCATTCCTGACCACCAACACCGGCGCCGGGGATTCCCGCACGACCCGTTCGGCGGTGGAACCCAGGAACAAGGCGATGGCCGGGTGTTCGCCGCTGGTGCCCAGCACCACCAGGTCCGCGCCGACTTCGGCGGCCACGCCGCTGATCTCGCGATGCGCCTGGCCCGCCACCAGGCGCGGTGTCACCTCGATCTGCCAGCGCCCGGACAGGTCCTCCGCCAGGCGCTGCAAGGCGGCCCGGTAATGTTCCAACAGGCGCGATTCGGTACCGGCATGGCCCGGCGTCAAACGCTCGCGCAGGCGTTGCAAGGTGTGGCCGGGGAGGTTGTGCAGGAGAAACAGGCGGGCGTCGTGCTCCGCCGCCAGCAAGGCGGCGCGCTCCTCCGCGCGCTTGGCGGTGGTGGAGAAATCGGTGGCGACGAGGATGGTCTTGATCGGTTTCATAACAGCTTCCCTTGTGGATTGTCTTGTACTTAGCGTGAAACACGTCCCGTAGGAGCGTCCGCTTGCGGCGCGAAATTCCACTCGTTTTCGCGCCGCAAGC
>JAURYL010000123.1 GCA_030653935.1 Pseudomonadota bacterium | reverse complement strand
GGTTCTCCTTGTTCCTTGCGTGCGGGGAGTCTAGCAAAAACAAACGGGCGCGGCCGGCGCCTGCCCGTTTCAGTTTCCGCTGATGGGTTTCGCTATCGCTCAACCCATCCTACCGGGCTACCGGACTGTAGCGCCGGCGTCTCGCCGGCTCGTTCGTCTGATCAGAAGTACGAGGCCGGCGAGACGCCGGCGCTACAGGGATGCCCGGTTTCATCATTCAGTGTCCCCGGTTTTTCCGGGCTGTCAGCGCGGATGCCGATGTCGTTTATCCTGTTGATGGAAATGCCAAGCCGCGATACCGCCGACCAAGGCGCAGGCAAAAGCAACAAAAGCAACGACTTCCATGATTACTCCTTATCTGTGGGCATTGTGAAATAGGCCACTTCAACCGCCAAGAGCGACAGCGCAAACACCACAGCCCCTCCAACAACCCACCATGACAACCGCTCGGTCAAAAATCCGCCGACCGCCACGGGTAGTCAGCAAATATTTGGCAAGATCGAAAAATACCTTGGCAAGTTCCTTACGGCGATCACTGTTCATGGCGGAAAGTATACGAGAAAAACAAAACGGGCGCGGCCGGCGCCGCGCCCGTTTACAGACTTCGGATCAGCCCAACGCGTGCTACACCTGCTTATCCGTACAGCTTCAGCAAGATGCCCGCCGACAGCGCCAGATTAAAGCCGACCATCCATTTCAACAGATTCAGATCGTTTTCAACCTTGTTGAATCGATTCTCATAGGCCGCGAGTGCTTCTGCGGCTTTCTTGGCTTTTTCTTCCGTGGCGCCGGCGTCTTTAAGTGCGTCATAAACCTCAAAGATCATTGCGCTCATGCTGGTTTCCTGATGTTTTCACGTCGGCAGTGTAGCAAAAACAAAACGGGCGCGGCTTGCGTCGCGCCCGTTTCAACAGAGTTCAGTTCTGGCTTGGGGCCGGATTAGAAGCTGTGGTTCATGCCGATGGTCAGGGTCTTGACGTCACCCCGCTGATCTTGCGCACCCGTACCGGTGCTTAGCGCGTTCGAGCAGAAAACCGTGGTCTGTCCCCTGTTTCTACACTCGTCCCCTGTTTCTCCTCCCTGCCGGGCTACGCGTGCCGCAAATCCTCTTGCGGGGGTTTTTCATTACTGCGGTGACGCAGGTAAGCCATGACCCCCGTTAATAGCCAAGCACCGCCGGCCACAATGCAGACGGCCAACGTAAATCCCAATTCGATGCTCATGATTCACCCTCCAGGTTGTCCAACACAAAAGCGGCTCCTTGCAAGGCCAGCCACCCAAGCGCGGCCACCAACAGCAAATAGACGGAATCATGCTTGGCATACAAGCCTCCGCCAAAGACCACCACGCCCCAGGAGGCACGCCGCATCTCAACCGCCAACCTCTGCGCGGCATCGGCATTGAATCTAAACCGCATCATATTGGCCACTTACGCACAGATAACGCTGGCAGTGTAGCAAAAACAAAACGGGCGCGGCTTGCGTCGCGCCCGTTTCAACAGATTTCAGTTCTGGCTTGGGGCCGGATTAGAAGCTGTGGTTCATGCCGAAGGTCAGGGTCTTGACGTCACCCCGCTGATCTTGCGCACCCGTACCGGTGCTTAGCGCGTTCGAGCAGAAAACCGTGGTCGGAGAGTAAGCCGGTTCCTCACCCCTGTTTAGGCCGAAGTTTGTTTTCTCTGTTGCCGCCTGGTTTCCCGGCGGTGCCACGGTATCTCGGCCATGCGTGGGTTCGTCCCCGGCTCCTCGCAGAACCGGACTGGGTGCGTTACACCATCCGGCTCCCAGTCTGAGTCT
>JAURYL010000103.1 GCA_030653935.1 Pseudomonadota bacterium | reverse complement strand
GAGCGTGCATGGAATTTCGCGCCGCAAGCGGACGCTCCTACCACCTTGTTTCATCGTCGGGGGTGTCCATCGAGACATGATTATTAGCTCTGAGCGATGGCCAGAGTCCGCTGCATCAGGCTCTTAGTCGTGCTCATCACTTCGGCGTTGGTTTGATAGGAACGGGAGGCGGAGATCATGTTCACCATCTCCTCCACCGGGTCCACGTTGGGGTAGGTCACATAACCCTTGGCGTCGGCCAGGGGGTGCTTGGGGTCGTAGACCATGCGCGGCGGCGACGGATCTTCGATCACCTCCTTCATGCGCACGCCCTGCGCCCAGGGCGAGGACTTGTTCATCGCCACCGCCTGAAACACCACCTGCTTGGCCCTGTAGCCCTCGCCGGTGGAGGCGTGGGCGGAATCGGCGTTGGCCATGTTCGAGGCCACGGCGTTCAGGCGCATGGACTGAGCGGTGAGGGCCGAGGCCGCGATATGAAAGACGTTGGTGAGCGACATGGCGGTTATTGACCCGAGATGGCCATGCCCAGCGTCTTGAACTGGGAGGCGGCGCGGTCGAGCAGGAATTGGTAATGCAGCGAGTTTTCCGTGAAATGGGCGCGTTCCACGTCCATGTCGACGGTGTTGCCGTCGAGGCTGGGTTGCACGCTGGAACGGTATTTCAGATTGCCGGCGACCACGCCACCGCTCGCCTCGATGTGGCCCGACTCGGTGCGCGCGAGCTTCAACGCGCCACCAGCGGCACCCATCGCGTTCTTCAAGGCGGCGGTGAAATCCAGATCACGCGCCTTGTAGTTGGGTGTGTCCGAGTTGGCGATATTGGCGGCGAGCACCTCCTGCCGACGCGCCCGAAGGTTCAGCGCGGATTGGACGAAGGCGAGTTCTTTGTCGATCTTGCTCAGCATGGCGATCTCCTGTGGGGGAGATTTAGCAAGGAACGTGCCAGGACAACAGGGGCAAGGGGCAAGGCAATTTTGTACCGCCCGGTAGCGTGCGCCGTGCGCGCGAGTTGGCGTGCGCCGTGCGCGCGAGTTGGCGTGTTCCAAGCCACCCTTCCCCGCGGGCGTATATCGTGCGCATGGCGCACGCTGCGTGCGGTGGGTGAGCGGCGGGTGCCCCTTGCCCGGCAATCCTTGCCGGTCCGGCGGCAAATTCAGCCGCGTTCGACCCGATTCCTGCCGGCGGCCTTGGCGCGATACATGGCGGCGTCGACGCGGGCAATAAGGGCCGCCTGCGCTTCATCTTGATCGCGTTCGGCGATGCCGGCGCTGAAGGTGATCAATACCTTGTCGTTGTCATGCAGGAAGAATTGACGGGTGAGTTCACGTTGCAGCCGCTTCAATATCCGCTCCGCTTCATCCAGGCCGGTGTTGGGCAACAGGATGAGGAATTCCTCGCCGCCGTAACGGGCCAGGGAATCGGTGGGCCGCAGCAGATCGCGCACCACGCGGGTGAGGTGCTTGAGCGCCTCATCGCCCGCCTGGTGGCCGAGTGAGTCATTGAGTTTTTTGAAGTGGTCGATATCCAGCAGGGATATCGACAACGGCGCCAGCAGGCGGTCGGCGCGCGCCAGTTCGCGGGTGAACGCTTCTTCCAGGCCACGGCGGTTGAGGGTGCCGGTGAGTTGGTCCTCGCGCACCAGGTTGGAGACTTGCGCCAGCTCGCCTTCCAGCGCCTGGATGCGTTGCTCGGCCTGCTCGGCCTGGGCGCGCGCCTCCTGCAATTCGCCGTGGCTGCCGCGCAGCGCCTGGCGCATGCCATCCATGTCGTTGGTCAGGCCTTCGATCACTTCGCCCAGTTCGCCGATGTCGCGCGCCTGGCCGATCTGTTCCGAATAGGCGCCGATACGGGCGTGGTAACCGTCGGCGTCATCGGACATGGCGCCGATGCGGTCGATGAAGGTGGTGATGAGGGAGCGCAGCTTTTCCTTGGCGTCATCCAGATTGCCCTTGATCATGCCTTGCTTGAACACCAGTTCGCGCAGGCCGCGTTCGGCGCCACGCACGGCCTCGGGATTGAGGTTGCCGTCGATCATCGCCTGCATGGCGGCCATCTGCCCGGAAAACCAGGATTCATCGCCCACCAGTTCTCCCAGGTTGAGGAATAGCAGGCCCACCAGGCGACGCAGGCCGGTGGACAGTTCATGATCGTCTTCCGCGCGGATCAGCAGTTCGCGCCAGATCGCGGCGAGTTCCTCGAAATGCCGGCTGTCGGCGCTGGCGCTGGCGCTGGCGACCATGGCGGTGGCCAGCGCGGCGGCGCGCGCGGCCAGATCCGGCCAGCGCGGCTCACAACTGTCCGCCAGCAGACGCAGATTGCCGGCCAGAGACTGGCGCAGTGATGGCCAGGTATCAGGCGCCACGACGGTCGGCGCGACATCCCTCGCGGTGGCGACGGCGGTGACGGCGGCGGCCGGCACCGCCGTCACTTCGACTTCGCCCGCCACCCGCTCTTCCTGCGCGGCGTTGCCGCCAGTCGCCCAGGAACGCGCCAGGGCACTAAGTTTGTCGTGCAACTGCTGGCCATCATGGCCAAAATTGATCAGCACACGCTCCAGCATTTCGCGTTTTTTCGTTTGACCCAGGCCGATCTGATGGGCGTCCCACTGTTTGATCAAGGGCCGTATCGCGTCCGCCCAACGCAATTCGGGTTTCGCCTCCGCTTTTTCCGATCCGGTTTCCCTGGGCTTGTCCGCCTTCTCTCCGGACACTTCGGAATAGGCTTGCCGGAAGTTATCCGGCGTCGGCTGCAAACGGCGCGTACCCAACAAACGGATGGCGGCGCGGGCGATATCGGCGGGCTGGTTTGGACGTTCCATGTTCTATTCCGGAAAATGTTCGAGAATTCTAACGATTCCTCAAGCCGAGAACCGCTAATGACCCTTCCCATTCTTCCGCTGCTCCTGTTTCTCTTACCTTTGCCGGCGGCGGCGGCGGGGAATGATCAGGATACGCAACTTCTGCGCCAGTCCGCTGGCGCCTGGCTGGAGCAGCGGGCGGCGGCGGAATGGCCGGACGTTCGCGCGCGCGCGGAAACGGGCGGGGTGGACGAGCGTCTGCGCCTGCCATCCTGCCGCGGCCTCCAGTTTTCCCTGCCGCTTGGCGCCCGTCTCGGCGGCGCCGGTAGCGTGAAGGCGCAATGCCTGGCGCCCGTCAAATGGAGTCTGTACCTGAGTTTTCAGATGCGCCTCTCCGGCCCCGCCGTGGTCGCCCGCCGTGAACTGCCGGCGCGCGCGCTGCTGGGCGATGACGATCTGGAAATTCGCGTCATCGACTTTGATCGGGTCCAAAGCGATTACCTGAGCGACCCCCAACTGGCGATCGGCGCGCACATCAACCAGCGGCTCGCGGCCGGCCAGCCGCTGCTGGCGGAATCGCTATCGCGACCTCCAGCCGTCAACGCCGGCCAGCGTGTTCGCGTAGTCGCGCGCGGCGCCGGCTTCAGCGTCAACCAGGTGGGTAGCGCGCTCAACACGGCGGCGGCGGGCCAGCCGGTGCGGGTCAAGCTTCTCTCCGGCCGCGTCCTGCAGGGCATCGCGCAGGATGATGGCAGTGTGCTGATTCGCCCATGAGCCATGCTCGATCACAATTTCCTGGATGCTTACCTAAAGCTTGGCCGCCGTTTGCCGATATATTCGGTGCACCCGCGAGGAGGATACCGTCGTGAAAATTGACAGCGCGCTACAGCACATCAGCAGCATTCAGGCCAAGGGCGTGAAAGCGAAGCCGGCCAAGGACAAGCAGGGCAGCAGTGGCTCAGCCTTGATCAGCGATAACGTCGAGCTCACCGGCACCTCCTCGCGCATGCGCGAATTGGAGATGCAACTTGCCGACCTGCCGGCGGAGGACGCCAACAAGGTGGCGGCCATTCGCCAGGCCATCGCCGACGGCAGCTTCAAGGTGGACGAGGAAGCGGTGGCCGAGGGCATGGTGCAGGAAAGCATCGAACAACTTCGCCAGCAGCAACGCGCATGAACCCGGCCGCGCATCTGGAAGCGTTGGCGCGTGAGCTTGAGGTATTCATCGACCTTCTGGAGCGGGAAGCCTCCGCGCTTGGCGCCAATCAGGCGGACGCGCTGGCGCCGCTGACCATGCAGCGTGAATCCACGAATCGGCGCCTCGCCGATCTTTGGCGAGACCTGACCAGAGCACTTGGCCTGCCTGCAACGACCCGGCTGGACGCGCTACGTGAATCCAGCCTTGGGGTGGCGCCGGATGCCTGGCGCCAGGTCGAGGAACTCGCGCGCCATGCGGATCGCATGAACCGCCTCAATAGCCGCCTGATCGACGAGCAATTACGGCGTACTCAGGTCGCCGTCCAGGTGCTACGCAACGCGGCGGGCGGTCGCGCGCTCTATGGCGCCGATGGCCGTGTCAGTGACCTTTTCAATCCCAACCGGAGCATCGATAGCGCATGAACACCCTGACCCTGACTGTATCCGGCATGTCCTGCATGGGCTGCGTCAATTCCGTGAAAAACCTGGTGAGCGCCCTCCCCGGCATCGGCGAGGTGCAAGTCGATCTGGCCTCGGGCCGAGTGGTGGTGACGCATGATCCCGCCCAGGCCGGCATCGAGGCGATCCGCGCCGCCATCGAAGGTGGCGGCTATGAGGTAGTCGGTTAAAGCAACCCGGCGCAATTGCCGGTGCATTGAAATAGCCGCTATCCTCCAGCCCCTCCAACAACATCCAGGGGCAATTTGAAATGTCGCTTCATCCCGTCATCCTTTCCGGTGGCTCGGGCACTCGCCTGTGGCCTCTCTCGCGCGCGGCGCTGCCGAAGCAACTGTTGCCGCTGGCGGGTGAGCGCACCATGTTGCAGGAAACCGTGCTGCGTCTGGCCGGGCTTGCCGATGCCGGGGCGCCGTTGATCGTCTGCAACAACGATCACCGTTTCCTCATCGCCGAGCAGATGCGCGACATCAATGTTTCCCCGCTGGGCATCTTCCTCGAACCTGTCGGCCGCAATACCGCGCCGGCCGCCGCCGTCGCCGCCATGCACTTGCTGAAACAGGACCCCGACGCGGTCATGCTGCTGCTGCCCGCCGACCACTTGATCCGCGACGTTGCCGCCTTCCACACCGCCATTGGTGAAGGTATGCGGGCGGTGAAGAGCGGCCACCTGGTGACCTTCGGCATCGTCCCGGACGCGCCGGAAACCGGCTACGGCTATATCCAGCGGGGCGCGGCGATGTCCGACTGCGGCGCCCACCTGGTTGCGCGTTTCGTGGAAAAACCGAACCTCGAGAACGCGGAAAGATTCCTCGCCTCCGGCGACTATTTCTGGAACAGCGGCATGTTCCTGTTCTCCTGCAAACAGTTCCTGGAAGAACTGGGCGAATCGAGCCCGGGCATCCTCGCCGCCTGCGAACAGGCGCTGGATGGCGGTCAGCATGACCTTGATTTTTGCCGCTTGGACAAGGTCGCGTTCGCGGCCTGCCCTTCCGATTCCATCGACTACGCGCTGATGGAGCACACCCACCACGCGGCGGTGGTGGCCACCGACATCGGCTGGAACGACATCGGTTCCTGGTCCGCCCTCTGGCATGTGGGCGACAAGGACGACAACGGCAACGTTGTACGCGGCGATGTGTTTCTGGAGGGTGTGTCCGACTCCCTGGTCCGCGCCGAGTCGCGCATGGTCGCCGCCATCGGTGTCTCCAACCTGCTCATCGTGGAAACGCCGGATGCCGTGCTGGTCGCGGACAAGTCGCGCGCCCAGGATGTGAAGAAGATTGTGGATTACCTGAAAGGCAACGGCCGCAGCGAGCACGAGTTCCACACCCGCGTATTCCGTCCCTGGGGCTGGTACGAGGGCATCGACCTCGGCGACCGTTTCCAGGTCAAACGCATCATGGTCAAGCCGGGCGAAAAACTTTCACTCCAGATGCATCACCACCGCGCCGAACACTGGATCGTCGTCTCCGGCACCGCCCGCGTTACCCGCGACGGCGTCGAGGAGTTGTTGTGCGAGAACGAATCCACCTACATCCCGCTCGGCACCACCCACCGACTGGAGAATCCCGGCCGCATTCCGCTGCACCTGATTGAGGTGCAATCCGGTTCCTATCTGGGCGAGGACGACATCGTTCGCTTCGAGGACATCTACCAGAGGGGATGATGAGCAAACGCGACTCCGGCCCGCCTCGCCGCCCGCGCGACCCTGTCGCCAAAGCGGTACGTACCCCGCGCTTCAAGCAACAGGTGGTGCCGGACAAGCGTTGGCCGGAACGGCTGAAAGAGAAGGTGGAAACACCTTCACCGAAGCCGGAGAAATCGTAGACGCGTGATTGCCCGCGCTTAAACGCTGATTTTCACCGCAAGGCCCATGTCCTCGACCCGCCGCGCCAGCGCCCGTAGCCAAGCCTCCGGCAAGGCGGTGAGCCTGGCAGCCTCCGGCTGTGCTGATGCCCTCGCCAGGCCATAGAGCAGCACGCCACGTAGCGGCACCTCCTCCTTTACGCAACGCGCCAGCAGCGCCAGCCAGGCCTCCACTTCTTCTGTCGACGGCGCATTGCCGTCAACGGCGAACATGCAGGTCTGCATCCAGGTAGGACATAGGCCCGCCACAATTTTCAGCCGTTGGTAATGGCGCTCCGGATCGCATTCCGTGTCGTTCACCTGGCGCAGGCCGGCGCGCGTGGCCCGGTCGAACTTGAACCAGACCTCACCCGCCAATCCGGAAAGAGTGGTCAGGCCAGCCTGTACGTAGGGTTTTGTTGCCAGGCTACCGTTGCTGATCAACACAATCTTGATCTCGCCAAGCAGGCCAAAATCAGCCAATACCCGGCCTATCAACTCGACCACGGCGGGAAACTCCGGCGCGCTGGTCGGTTCGCCATTGCCGGATAGCGCCACGTCGTTGAGCCGACGTAGTGCCTCGGGAACCTGGCTGGCCATGAAATCGCCATGAACGATGGCGGAGAGCATGCCGCGCAGTTCGTATTCCAGGAGCATCAGGTCGATGCTGGGTGGCCCACCCCGGGTGAGTTCCGGGACCTGGCAGTAGATGCAACGCCAGTTGCAGGCATTGTTCGGATTCAGATTGACGCCGACAGACACTCCGCCGGCGCGCCGAGATAGCACCGGGTAGACGTAGGTGAGACCGGCGGCGGCGCGGTCGTGGTTGCGAGTGTCGAGAACGGGCATAGATGAATTCTGGCACACTCGCGCCATGTTACCGCCCCACCCGAAACGCGACTTTGCCACCCGACTCATCGCCTGGCAAAAAGCCCACGGTCGCCACACCCTGCCCTGGCAAGGTGGCGAAGACCCTTACCGCATCTGGCTCTCGGAAATCATGTTGCAGCAGACACAGGTGGAGACCGTGCTTCCCTATTACACCCGTTTTCTTTCGCGCTTTCCGGACATCGAAGCACTTGCGGGCGCGACCGAAGAAGAGGTGATGGCGCATTGGTCCGGTCTCGGCTACTACAGCCGCGCGCGTAATCTGCACAAGGCCGCCAGGCGGGTGGTCAGCGAGCACGATGCGCGTTTCCCGGAACAGTTCGACGCCATACTGGCCTTGCCGGGTATAGGCCGTTCCACCGCCGCCGCCATCGCTGTATTCGCCTTCGGACATCGGCGCGCCATCCTCGACGGCAACGTCAAGCGTGTACTGGCCAGGGTGTACGGCATCGATGGCTGGCCCGGCAACAAGGATGTAGAAAATCGACTGTGGCAACTGGCCGAATCATTATTGCCCGTGGCGGACATACGAGCGTACACACAAGGCTTGATGGACCTGGGCGCCACACGCTGCACGCGTAACAAGCCTGGATGCGTGGACTGCCCGTTCAGCGATGACTGCCTTGCCAACATACAGGGAAGGCAGAAAGACCTGCCGGGTGCGCGACCGAAGAAGGCTCTGCCAGAGAAAACCACCGCCATGCTTATCCTCAAACATGGCGATGCGGTGCTCCTGGAAAAGCGACCCGCTCCCGGCATCTGGGGTGGACTCTGGAGCCTTCCGGAATACCCACTGGATATCGACCCGGCACGCGCGGTTGCGGGCATGGGCTACGGAGTCGGGGCGGTCGAAAAATGCGCGCCCAGCAGACATGCCTTTACCCATTTTCGTCTGAATATCCAACCCTGGCTGGTCAACGTCGACCGACCCACGTTCGCCGCTGAACCCGGGTGCATCTGGTTGGCGCTCGACGATATCGACAGCGCCGCGTTGCCGACACCGGTACGACGGATCCTGTCATCCCTGCGGGTGTTATGAGGTGCGCCAACGTTGACCAAACAAAAAAGCCGGCTAAGCCGGCTTTTTTGTTTGGCAATGACCTCGTTACTCGGTAACGACTGCCTCTTCGGCGCGATCAACCAGTTCGATCAGCGCCATGGGGGCATTGTCGCCCTGACGGAAACCGAACTTGAGAATGCGCACATAACCACCAGGACGCGACTGGAAACGGGGGCCCAGATCGTCGAACAGCTTGACCACCATGTCACGGTCACGCAAACGGTCAAATGCAAGGCGGCGGTTAGCCAGACTGGGCTTCTTGCCGAGCGTGATCAGCGGCTCGACAACCTTGCGCAATTCCTTGGCCTTGGGCAGCGTGGTCTTGATGGCCTCATGCTTGAGCAGGGCGTTGGACAGATTGCGCAACAGCGCGGCGCGGTGGCTGCTGGTGCGGTTCAGTTTGCGGTGTGCGAGACGATGGCGCATTTTGTTCTACCTAATAGAGATCAGGGTTTCTCAAGACCAACCGGGGGCCAGTTCTCAAGCTTCATGCCGAGAGTGAGGCCACGAGCAGCCAGCACGTCCTTGATTTCGTTCAAGGATTTGCGGCCCAGGTTCGGGGTCTTGAGCAATTCGGTTTCGCTGCGTTGAATCAGGTCGCCGATATAGTAAATATTCTCCGCCTTGAGACAGTTGGCGGAACGTACCGTGAGTTCCAGCTCGTCGACCGGGCGCAGCAGGATCGGGTCCACAACCGGGGAAGACGGACCCTTGGCCCCCACCTCGGCGATGGTCGCGACGCCTTTGAGATCGGCGAACGAGGCCAACTGCTCAATCAGCAAGCGGGCCGCGTAGCGCACCGCCTCGGCGGGTTCGATGACACCATTGGTCTCGATTTCGATGATCAGTTTGTCTAGGTCGGTACGCTGCTCAACACGAGCGCTCTCGACACTGAAGCTGACCTTCTTCACCGGGCTGTACAGGGCATCAACCATGATCACGCCCACCGGACGTGATTCATCGGAAACAACGCGAGTGCTGGCGGGGACATAGCCACGTCCACCCTCAACCTTGATTTCCATCTCCAGATTGCCACCCTTGTTCAGATGGGCAATCACATGATCCGGATTGAGGATTTCAACGTCGTGACCAGCCTGAATGTCGGCGGCGGTGACAACACCCTCACCGGATTTGTTGATGGTGAGCAGCGCATCGTCGCGACTGTTCAGCTTGACGGCCAAACCCTTCAGGTTGAGAAGAATGTCGACGACGTCCTCCTGCACACCCTCGATCACGGAGTACTCATGCACGACACCGGCAATACGTACTTCGGTGGGCGCGTAGCCACGCATGGACGACAACAGGATGCGACGCAGTGCATTGCCCAGCGTGTGGCCATACCCGCGCTCAAAAGGCTCTAAAGTAATCCGAGCCTGGCGGGGGGAGATGCTGTTGACCTCAACAATGCGCGGTTGCAGCAAATCACCGTTGTTAGACATATTTCGCTTCCTTCAGAGAACCAGGCAATTACTTGGAATAAAGTTCAATCACCAAGTGCTCATTGATCGTGGGCGGCAATTCAGCGCGCAGCGGCATCGCCTTGTAGGTACCCTTGAGCGCCTTGGCATCAACCTCGACCCACTCGGGAAAACCACGACTAGCGGCGGCTTCGGCGGCGCCCTTGAGGCGGAGCTGGGCTTTCGATTTCGCGGCCACCTCAACCACATCACCCGGCTTGACCTGGTATGACGGAATGTTGACGCGCTTGCCATTGACCAGAATGGCGTTGTGTCGTACCGCCTGGCGAGCTTCGGTGCGTGAAGCGCCAAAACCCATGCGGTAGGACACGTTGTCCAGGCGTGACTCCAGCATTTGCAGGAGGTTTTCGCCCGTAACACCCTTGCGCCGGTCGGCGGCAAAGTAGGTCAGACGGAACTGGTGCTCAAGCACGCCGTAAATGCGGCGGATCTTCTGCTTTTCACGCAGCTGACCACCGTAGTCCGACACGCGCATATTCTTTGCGCCGTGCTGGCCAGGGGCCTGATTACGGCGCTCGATTGCGCATTTGTCACTGAAACATTTCTCGCCCTTGATAAAGAGCTTCTCGCCTTCACGGCGGCACTGACGGCATTTTGGATCGAGGTTGCGGGCCACTTGTGCTCTCCTGTAGCTTAGATACGGCGCTTCTTGGGCGGACGGCAGCCGTTATGCGGCATCGGCGTCACATCGGAGATGCTGGTGATCTTGTAACCAAGACCATTCAGCGCGCGCACAGTGGAATCACGACCGGGGCCGGGGCCCTTGATGCGAACTTCCAGATTTTTCAAACCATATTCCAGCGCCATCTTTCCCGCATTTTCAGCGGCAACCTGCGCGGCGAACGGAGTGCTCTTACGTGAGCCCTTGAAGCCGGCGCCACCCGCCGTCGCCCAGGCAAGTGCATTGCCTTGGCGGTCGGTGATGGTCACGATGGTGTTGTTGAAGGATGCGTGAATGTGCGCGATTCCTTCCGCGACATTCTTCTTAACTTTTTTGCGCGCACGCGCGGCGCTAGCCTTGGCCATAGTATTTACCTATTACTTCTTGTTCTGCATCTGCTTGCGGGGGCCCTTGCGGGTGCGTGCGTTGGTGCGAGTACGCTGACCGCGCAATGGCAGGCCTTTGCGATGACGCACGCCACGATAGCAACCCAGGTCCATCAAGCGCTTGATGTTCATGGTGATTTCCCGACGCAGATCACCTTCCACCGTGAACTTGGCCACTCTCTCGCGGATCTTCTCGATGTCACCATCGGTCAGGTCCTTGATCTTCTGTGCGGGATCGACACCAGCATCCAGACAGATGAGCCGCGCGCGGGTGCGGCCGACACCGTAGATCGACGTGAGCGCGATCTCGGTGTGCTTATGATTTGGGATATTTACCCCAGCGATACGGGCCATCAACTAACCCCCAACAAACTAAACAAAAAATTATATTCGACCAACTTGCGCATTGGCAAGTTGAAATCAGCCTTGACGCTGCTTGTGGCGTGCTTCGCTACAAATTACGCGAACCACACCCTTGCGGCGGACAATCTTGCACTTACGGCAAATCTTCTTTACAGAGGCTTGAACACGCATGTTCGGCTCCTTTATCTAACAATCATTTCGCACGGTAGACGATACGGGCATGCGACAGGTCACAACGTATCGAAGCTACCGAGACCATGTCACCGGATGACATGCCTAAGTGGTGCATAAGCATCTTTCCGGGGTATACCCAAGCACTACATGCCCGTTTTCCAGCTTGATGCGAAACGTCGCACTAGGCAGGTTTTAAGTCACATCTCACCCTGCATATAAATGACTTCAAAAGCCATTCAGTCTACCGAGAGATGAAATTACCGCCCTTGAAGTTGGCCTTCTTGAGCAGCGACTCGTACTGGTGTGTCATGACATAGGCCTGAACCTGCGCCATGAAGTCCATCGTCACCACCACGATAATCAGCAAGGATGTGCCGCCGAAATAGAATGGCACGTTCCAATTAACAATCAAAAACTCAGGCAGCAGACATACCAAAGTGATGTATGCGGCACCCACCAGGGTAAGGCGCGTCATGACTTTGTCGATGTACCGCGCCGTCTGGTCACCAGGCCGGTAGCCGGGAATAAAGGCACCACTCTTCTTCAGGTTATCCGCAGTTTCCCTGGGATTGAACACCAGGGCGGTATAGAAGAAGCAGAAAAACACAATCGCCGTCGCGTAGAGCAGGACGTAGATAGGCTGGCCAGGTGACAACGCCGCGCCAAGATCCTTCAGCCAGGTAAGTCCTTCATGGCTGCCGAACCAGCCCGCTATCGTCGCGGGGAAAAGAATGATGCTGGATGCGAAGATGGGGGGGATAACACCCGCCATGTTCAATTTCAGCGGCAGGTGCGAACTCTGGCCGCCATACACCTTGTTACCTACCTGGCGCTTCGCGTAGTTGACCAGGATCTTGCGTTGGCCGCGTTCAACAAAGACCACCAGTGCGGTCACCAACAGCGCGCCGACGAACAACACCAGGACCAGGGGAATCGAAAAAGTACCGGTACGGGTCAGTTCGAGCGTGCCACCAATGGCCGAGGGCAAGCCAGCGGCGATACCCGCGAAGATGATGATGGAGATACCGTTACCCAAGCCGCGCTCGGTAATCTGTTCACCCAACCACATCAGGAACATCGTGCCCGCAACCAGAGTGATCATGGTCGTAAGCCGGAACATCAGGCCTGGATCAAGCACTAGGTTCGGCTGGCTTTCCAGGGCGATGGAGATACCGATCGCCTGGAAGGTGGCTAGCACCACCGTGCCATAACGAGTGTATTGCGTAATCTTGCGCCGACCAGATTCGCCTTCTTTCTTCAAGGCCTCCAACCGCGGCGAAACCACGGTCATCAGTTGCATGATGATGGAGGCCGAGATGTACGGCATGATCCCCAGCGCGAACACGGTAAACCGTGACAGCGCGCCGCCCGAGAACATGTTGAACATGCCGAGGATGCCGCCTTCCTGACTGCGGAACAATTGCTCAAGCGTCGCCGGATCGATGCCGGGGACCGGGATATGCGCCCCGATACGGTATACGATCAACGCGCCCAGCAAGAACCACAGGCGACTCTTCAAGTCACCCATCTTTCCGGACATCTGGAGGAGGTTGGCGGCACCAGCCAAGATAGTTCCTTTATGCCGAGGCTTCGGCGATGCTACCGCCGGCTGCCTCGATGGCGGCGCGGGCACCCTTGGTGACCGCGATCCCGACCAGGTTGACGGCACGGGTGATTTCTCCGGCCAGCATTACCTTGACGCTACGTGCCAGATGCGGCACCAGACCAGCCTGCTTGAGCACCAGGATATCTATGGTATCCACGGGCATCGCGTCGATATCGGAGAGGCGTACCTCGACCTTGAACGCGCGATCAAGCGAAACGAAGCCACGCTTGGGAAGGCGGCGAGCCAAGGGCATCTGTCCGCCCTCGAAACCAACCTTGTGGAAACCACCGGCACGCGATTTCTGGCCTTTATGACCACGACCGCCGGTTTTGCCAAGGCCGGAACCAATGCCTCGGCCTGGACGCTTGCTGTAATGAGTGCTACCCGCAGCGGGCTTGATTGTGTTGAGTTTCATCACGCAACCTCGAATTTCACCAGATAGTTGACCCGGTTGATCATGCCGCGCACGGCCGGGGTATCTTCCAGAACCACGCTCTGGTGCATACGCTTGAGTCCAAGACCACGCACGCTGGCGCGATGTGACTGAAGCGTGCCGATCGGGCTTCTGACCAGCGTAACTTTGACCTTACCTTTGGCCTCGCTCATGACTTACTCCAGAATCTCAGCGACTGTTTTGCCGCGTTTCGCCGCGATTTCGCTAGGCGTCATCATCCGGGACAAGCCATTCAGCGTGGCGCGGACGACATTGTAGGGATTGGTCGAGCCCAGGCACTTGGCCAGCACGTTGTGGACGCCCATGACCTCGAAGACAGCACGCATCGCGCCACCCGCGATAATGCCGGTACCTTCGGACGCGGGCTGAATCAACACGCGTGAAGCGCCATGGCGACCGATGACGGCGTGATGAAAAGTGCCATTCTTCAAAGACACCTTGACCATCTTGCGGCGGGCCTCATCCATTGCCTTGGTAACGGCCACAGGCACTTCACGAGCTTTACCCTTGCCCATGCCGACGCCACCATCGCCATCACCAACCACTGTAAGCGCGGCGAAGCTGAGGATCCGGCCGCCTTTCACCACCTTGGTGACTCGGTTGACCGAAATCATCTTTTCCTGCAGGCCGTCTCCGCGATCTTCCTGCTGTTGCTGCTGGGGTTTAGCCATGATTCTCTCGCTTAAAACTGCAAGCCGCTTTCGCGGGCTGCTTCAGCCAGTGCTTTGACACGGCCGTGAAAGGCAAAGCCTGCGCGGTCGAAAGACACTTTCTCGACGCCGATCGCCTTGGCTTTCTCGGCGATACGCTGACCAATCATCTTGGCCGCATCGACGTTGCCACCATTTTTCAGCTGGCCGCGCAGTTCCTTTTCCATGGAAGATGCGGAAGCCAGCACGTTGCCACCAGTCGCATCGATGATTTGCGCATAGATGTGAGTGTTGCTGCGATGTACGCAAAGGCGGATCGCACCGAGTTCCGCGATCTTGGCGCGGGTTTTGCGCGACCTGCGCAGGCGACGGAATTTCTTGTCCATTGCAATCGCTCCAGATTATTTCTTTTTGGTCTCTTTACGGACCACGACTTCATCCGCATAGCGCACACCCTTACCTTTGTAAGGCTCCGGCTTGCGATATGCACGCACATCAGCGGCCACCTGGCCGACCATTTGCTTGTCCATACCCTTGATCACCACTTCGGTCTGAGTAGGTGTCTCGACCTTGATGCCCTCGGGCATCATATGTTCGACAGGGTGAGAAAAACCAAGTGTCAGATTCAGCTTGTTGCCCTGAGCCTGTGCTCGGTAACCCACGCCCACCAGGGTCAGCTTGCGCTCGAATCCCTTCGTGACACCCAGGACCATGTTCGCCAGCAGCGCTCGAGTGGTACCGGACATTGCGTGCGATTCATTTGTATTACCCGCATCAGCCACCAGAATACTGCCGTCGGCCTGAGTCACACTGACATGGCTGTACAGCGACTGAGTCAATGAACCCAGTGGCCCTTTGATGGAGATGGACCCGCTGGCGAGACTAACCTCGACCCCAGCAGGGATTGGAATTGGATTTTTAGCAACGCGCGACATTTCTTACCTCACGCAACAACGCAGAGAACTTCGCCACCCACACCGAGGGAGCGCGCTTTGCGGTCAGTCATCACGCCCTGGGAAGTGGAAACAATCGCCACGCCAAGACCATTCATAACACGCGGCAGGCTATCGCGACCCTTGTAGATGCGAAGGCCGGGACGGCTGATGCGTTCAATTTTCTCAATAACCGGACGACCGGCGTAGTAGCGCAGAGCCACTTCCATTTCCGGCAGGCCATCATTCGCGTGGACTTTGAAGTCCTCGATGTAGCCTTCGTCCTTGAGTACCTGGGCAATTGCCTTCTTCACATTGGAAGACGGCATTTTGACCGACGTTTTTTCGACCATCTGACCATTGCGAATCCTGGTCAACATGTCGGCGATGGGATCACTCATGCTCATATATGCACCCCTTACCAGCTAGCCTTGACCACGCCGGGAATTTCACCCCTCATGGCATACTCGCGGATCTTGTTGCGGCACAGGCCGAACTTGCGGAATACACCGCGCGGACGTCCAGTCAGTTGGCAGCGGTTGCGCAGGCGGCACTCGCTGGCATCCCGCGGCAACGCCTGGATTTTCAGGCGAGCTTCCATGCGGACGCTGTCTTCGGCGTTGACATCATTGATGATCGCCTTCAGCGCCAGGCGCTTGGCGGCAAACTTTTTCACCGTGCGGCGACGCTTGTCTTCACGGTTGATCAGTGCGAGCTTAGCCATCGCAACCTCAATTCTTGAAAGGAAACTTGAAAGCCGAAAGAAGTGCTTTCGCCTCTTCATCGGTCTTGGCGGTCGTGGTCACGGTAATGTTCATGCCGCGCAACACATCGATCTTCTCGTATTCAATTTCCGGGAAGATGATCTGTTCCTTGACGCCCATACTGTAGTTGCCACGACCATCGAATCCCTTGCCACCAATACCACGGAAGTCGCGGATACGCGGAATAGCAACCGTGATCAGGCGATCAAGAAATTCGAACATGCGCTCACGCCGTAACGTGACCATGCAGCCAACGGGGTAGCCATCACGAATCTTGAAACCGGCGATAGACTTCTTGGACAACGTGACCACCGGCTTCTGGCCAGCGATCTTGTTCATATCACCAACTGCGTGGTCCATGACCTTCTTGTCGCCCACCGCCTCGCCCACACCCATATTGAGTGTGATTTTGGAGATGCGCGGCACTTCCATGACAGATTTATAACCAAAGCGGTCCATCATCTGCTTGGCCACAGTGTCTTTGTAGTAATCGTGCATACGTGCCATGACCACTCCTTACGCGTTCAGCACTTCGCCATTGGATTTCAGGAAACGCACCTTGCGTCCATCTTCCAATGTTTTGATACCTACGCGATCACCCTTGCCTGTTGCGGGGTTAAAAACCGCGACATTGGAGATATGGATAGGCATGTCTTTGTCCTGGAAGCCTCCAGTGGTTCCGCGCATCGGGTTCGGCTTGACCGCCTTACGCACACGATTAACACCTTCAACAACCAGCTTCTCATCGAGCACTCGCAGCACCGAGCCACGCTTGCCCTTATCTTTTCCCGTTACGACGATGACCTCATCGCCTTGACGAATCTTGCGCATGATCAGACTCCTTACAGCACTTCCGGCGCCAGGGAGACGATTTTCATAAATCGCTCAGTGCGCAGCTCACGGGTCACAGGGCCAAAAATACGTGTACCGATCGGCTCAAGCTTAGCGTTGAGCAAAACAGCCGCGTTCTTGTCGAATTTAATGAGTGAACCATCCGGGCGACGAACACCTTTGGCGGTACGCACCACCACGGCGTTATAGACGTCACCCTTCTTCACGCGACCACGGGGAGCAGCATCTTTAATGCTGACCTTGATAATGTCGCCTACGCCGGCGTAACGCCGTTTCGAGCCGCCCAAGACCTTGATGCACATGACACTGCGCGCACCGGTATTGTCAGCCACGTCCAACGTGGATTGCATCTGGATCATGTTTTCACTCCAACTTTCCAACCTAGATGGTCAGTAGTTTTGGATCCCGTTCGGGTTGAGCGTTTTCACGCGATTCATGTTGCGCGATCCTTACCGGATCACACCTTAAACTACCAGCCCCGTGAACTCCTGAGCTAGGAAGCCCGCCATTGTATTGGCGGGCTTGTAATTCCGCAAGTCTTTTCTTAGATCAACCGACCTTTTTCGATCAGACTCGCCACCCGCCAGGCTTTGGTACGAGAGAGTGGCCGGCACTCCTCGATCACGACGGTATCACCAAGCTTGTACTCGTTGTTTTCGTCATGCGCATGGTACTTCTTGGACAGGCGGATGATCTTGCCATACAGAGGGTGCTTAACCTTGCGCTCCACCAGTACGGTTACGGTTTTGTTCATCTTGTCACTAACCACGGTCCCGGTAAGGGCGCGGGCGACGTTTTGGGTTTGCTGTTCGCTCATGATCCTGCTCGTCAGTTGCCGGCCGAGAGCTTCTGCTCCCACATGACGGTACGCACGCGCGCGATGTCACGACGGGTCTTGCGAAGCTCATGGCTCTTGTTGGTCTGCTGGGTGGAAAGCTGCATGCGCAGGCTGAACTGAGCGCGCAGGAGATCTTTGATTTCCTGCTTCAATTCCACCGTGCTCTTGGCTTTAAGTTCTTTCGCATTCATGTCGGTCACATCCCAAAATGGCGGGTCACAAACGTCGTCGCGAGCGGCAGCTTGGCGGCAGCCAGGCGGAATGCTTCGCGGGCGGTGGCTTCATCAACGCCTTCCATCTCGTACAGCACCTTGCCGGGCTGGATTTCGGCGACATAGAACTCCGGGTTGCCCTTACCGTTACCCATCCGAACTTCAGCGGGTTTGATGGAGATCGGCTTGTCCGGGAAGATGCGGATCCAGATGCGGCCACCACGCTTGATGTGACGGGTCATGGCGCGGCGAGCGGCTTCAATCTGGCGCGCCGTGATGCGTCCGCGAGCAATGGCCTTGAGTCCGAATTCACCAAAGCTGACTTTGGCGCCGCGAGTGGCCAGGCCGGTATTGCGACCTTTCTGCTCCTTGCGGTATTTCCTTCTGGCTGGCTGAAGCATTTGTTACTCCTTTCCTGCGCGAGCGGCCGGACGGCGCGGGCGACGCTCGGGTTCGGGAGCTGCAACCGGCTTTTCACCGCGAGCCAAGGCATCGCCTTTGTAAACCCAAACCTTGATACCGATAATTCCGTAGGTGGTCTTGGCTTCGGAGAAGCCGTAGTCAATTTCCGCGCGCAGCGTGTGCAGAGGCACACGTCCTTCGCGGTACCACTCGGTACGGGCGATTTCGATGCCGTTCAAACGACCGGCCGACATGATCTTGATGCCCTGGGCACCGAAACGCATGGCGTTCTGCATCGCGCGTTTCATGGCGCGGCGGAACATGATGCGCTTTTCGAGCTGGTTCGCGATCGAGTCGGAAATCAGCTGCGCGTCGGTTTCAGGCTTACGCACTTCCTCGATGTTCAACGTGACCGGTACCGACATCATCGCGTTCAACTGACGCCGCAGCGACTCGATATCCTCACCTTTCTTGCCAATCACCACACCGGGGCGCGACGAAAACAGCGTAATGCGCGCGTTCTTGGCCGGACGTTCGATGATGATGCGGCTCAAGGAGGCGTGGGCAAGCTTCTTCTTGAGGAAGTCACGTACCTTAATGTCCTCGATCAAGGTGGTCGAGTAATTCTTGCTATTCGCGTACCACTTGGATGTCCAGCCTTTGTTGACACTCAGGCGGAATCCTATTGGATGAATCTTCTGTCCCATTTGCCTTCCTTCAGTCGCCAACCGTCACAGTGATGTGACAAGTAGGTTTGATGATGCGGTTGCCGCGGCCTTTGGCGCGTGCGGTGAAGCGCTTCAGGCTGGAACCCTGATCGACGAAAATAGTCTTGACCTTCAGTTCGTCGATATCCGCGCCTTCGTTGTGCTCGGCGTTGGCGATAGCCGACTCGAGCACTTTCTTGATGGTGAAGGCGGCCTTCTGGGGTGAGAAGGTGAGGATGTTCAGGGCCAGGTCGACGCGCTTGCCGCGCACCATGTCGGCGACCAGTCGGGCCTTCTGTGAGGAAAGCCGCGTGCCGCGCAGAATTGCTGATACTTGCATCGCTGCTCTCCTTACTTCTTCTTGGCTTTCTTATCGGCGGCATGACCCTTGAAAGTGCGGGTCAATGCGAATTCGCCGAGTTTGTGGCCAACCATGTTTTCCGTGACATACACGGGAATGTGTTGCTTGCCATTGTGCACCGCCACCGTCAAGCCAATGAAGTCAGGCAGGATGGTTGAGCGGCGCGACCAGGTCTTGATCGGCTTCTTGTCGCCGACCGACAACGCGGTCAGGATTTTTTTCAGCAGGTGGCCGTCAACGAAGGGGCCTTTTTTTACAGAACGAGCCATTTCAACTCACCTCTTACGCTTTGTGCCGGCGACGAACGATCATGTTGTCGGTGCGCTTGTTGTTACGGGTGCGGTAGCCTTTGGTAGGCTGCCCCCAGGGAGACACAGGCACACGACCTTCGCCGGTACGGCCTTCGCCACCACCATGCGGGTGATCGACCGGGTTCATCACGGTACCGCGAACGGTCGGACGAACACCACGCCAGCGCATCGCGCCAGCCTTGCCGATAGAGCGCAGGTTGTGTTCTTCGTTGCCGACTTCACCAAGCGTTGCGCGACAATCAACGTGCACACGACGGATTTCACCAGAGCGCAGGCGGAGCTGCGCGTAGGAACCTTCGCGAGCCAGCAGCTGCACACTGGTACCAGCGGAACGTGCGATTTGCGCGCCCTTGCCCGGCATCATCTCGATGCAGTGGATGGTGGAACCGACCGGGATATTGCGCAGCGGCATGCAGTTACCCGGCTTGATCGGGGAGTCGGCACCACTGAACAGAACCGCACCCACCGCAACCCCACGCGGGGCAATGATGTAGCGACGCTCACCATCGGCGTAGCAGATTAGCGCGATATGGGCACTGCGGTTCGGGTCGTACTCGATCCGCTCAACCTTTCCGCCGATGCCATCCTTGTCACGCTTGAAATCGACTAGACGGTAATGCTGCTTGTGACCACCGCCACGGTGACGTGTGGTGATGTGACCATTGTTGTTGCGACCAGCCTTACTGTTTTGTTTTTCAACCAGCGCGGCAACCGGCTTACCCTTGTGCAGACCCGGGGTAACAACCTTGACTACGGCGCGACGGCCGGGGGAGGTCGGTTTGACTTTTACCAACATGACTTATTCTCCTGCCGCGAAGTTGAGTTCCTGACCAGGTTGCAGGCACACATACGCCTTCTTCCAGTCAGAACGTTTGCCATTGAAGCGGCCGAAACGCTTACTCTTGCCCTTCACGTTGGTCACTTGCACTTCCTTGACCTGAACCTTGAACAACAATTCGACCGCCGCTTTGATCTCAGGCTTGGTGGCGCTGGTAGCAACACGGAAAACCACTTGCTCACGCTTGTCGGCAAGCATGGTCGCCTTTTCGGAGATAACCGGAGCCAGGATGACCTGGAGCAGGCGCTCCTCTTTCATCTGTACCGTGCTCATGCGTACATCTCCTCAATGGATTTGACCGCATCACGCGTCATCAGAACGCGATCAAAGCGAATCAAGCTAATGGGATCGGCATGCCTCGGCTCCAACAGAAGCACATTGGGCAGATTGCGCGAGGACAACCACAGGTTTTCATCAATCTCGTGAGCGATGATCAGAACCCGGTCGGTAATCCCCATATCCTTGAGCTTGCCCGCGAGAATCTTGGTCTTGGGCGCCTCGATATCGAGACTATCCACCACCGTCAAGCGGCCATCCTGAACAAGGCGCGAGAAGATGGTGACAATGCCCGCGCGGAACATCTTGCGGTTGACCTTCTGGCTGAAGTTCTCGTCAGGCTTGTTCGGGAAGGCACGGCCACCACCACGCCAGATCGGCGAGGAGGTCATACCAGCACGAGCGCGGCCCGTGCCTTTTTGCTTGAACGGCTTCTTGGTGCTGTGACGCACTTCGGCGCGCGTCAACTGGGCACGATCACCAGTACGAGCATTCGCCATGTACGCGGTGACCAACTGGTGCACCAGCGCTTCATTGTAATCACGGGCAAAGACCGCATCGGAGGCGCTCATGGCACCCGCGTCCTGGCCTTGCGCATTAATCAATTTCAAGTCCATCACGCGACTCCTTTGATAGCGTGACAGACCACAACATCGCCACCCTTGGGACCAGGAACCGCGCCCTTGATCAGCAGCAACTGGCGCTCGACATCAACCCGCACAACCTCCAGGTTCTGGACGGTACGCTGCACGGCGCCAAGATGGCCGGACATGCGCTTACCAGGGAAGACTCGACCAGGGTCCTGCGCCATGCCGATGGAACCCGGCACATTATGCGAACGCGAGTTACCGTGTGACGCGCGCTGGGACTTGAAGTGGTGACGCTTGATGGTGCCGGCAAAACCCTTACCCTGGGTCACACCGGAAACATCAACCATCTGGCCCGACTGAAAAATCTCGGCGGCGATGACCGACCCGGGCTGACAGTCGCCAGCCACGTCCGCGCTTACACGAAATTCAGCAAGACCGATCGCCGCCTCAACACCCGCCTTAGCCAGGTGACCCGCGACAGGCTTGGTGATACGACTGGGCTTTCGTTTGCCATAGGCGACCTGGATAGCGGTGTAACCATCCGTTGCGGCCGTCTTGACTTGACTTACGCGGTTGTTCGACACGTCCAGCACCGTCACCGGAATGGATGCTCCATTCTCAGCAAAAATGCGGGTCATGCCGATCTTCCGACCGACAAGGCCTAGACTCATTTTTGTTTCCTTTTCAAGGCGCCGACTGCAATTGGCCAGCGAGTTACAAATAGAAAGCGCGAGAGTATACACACTCTCGCGCTATCGGTGCAACCTGAATTACTGCAACTTGATCTCGACGTCCACACCAGCGGGCAGATCGAGCTTCATCAGCGCATCAACGGTTTTATCGGTAGGGTCGATAATATCCATCAAGCGTTTGTGGGTGCGGATTTCCAACTGATCTCGCGAGCTCTTGTTCACGTGCGGCGAGCGCAGGATGTCGAAGCGCTCGATCGAGGTCGGAAGCGGGACGGGACCCTTGACCACGGCACCGGTACGCTTGGCGGTATCAACGATTTCCATGGCTGATTGGTCGATCAGTCGGTAATCATATGCCTTAAGGCGAATACGTATTTTTTGATTTTGCATGTTGGTAGCCTTGATTACTCGATAACTTTCGCGACGACGCCGGCGCCGACGGTACGACCGCCCTCGCGGATGGCGAAACGCAAACCTTCTTCCATCGCGATCGGGGCAATCAGCGCGGCGGTGATCGAAACGTTGTCGCCAGGCATCACCATCTC
>JAURYL010000089.1 GCA_030653935.1 Pseudomonadota bacterium | reverse complement strand
TCAGGATGAAACACGAACGTGATGCCGCCCATGCGCCTCGCCCCCAAGAAACAAGCCGTGCTTATCGGGTTAACACACCCACCCACTACCGGTAGTGATGTAGGTTGGGCAAAGCGAAGCGTGCCCAACATCGCGACGGTTCGTTGGGCACGCTTCGCTTTGCCCAACCTACGGCCCTGCTGAAATGATTCCCCTGCAACACATCGTAGAACCGGAACGCCTGTTGCTTACCTGGCAACCCCTGGATGAGCAGGCGCCCGTTCGTACGCGCCGGGTGGTGGGTGAAATCGTGAAGGAAGCCAACGGGCAGTTCATATTCCGTTACCTCAAGGGTTCGACGGATTTCCTGTCGGCGCAGGCCGCGGGCTTCCAGGGGTTCCCCGCGTTTTCTCTGAACCAGGCCGAAACCCGGCAAGGGGTCATAGAATCCCTGATGCGCCGCCTTCCTCCACGTAATCGGGAAGATTTCGCGGACTACCTTGCCCAACATCGGCTGCCGCACCCCTTCCAAAACTCTGACTTCGCCTTGCTGGGCTACACCGGCGCCCGTTTGCCCAGCGACGGGTTTGCCCTGGTCCCCGTGTTTCCGGGCAATGCCGTGCCCTGTGATTACCTGATCGAGGTTGCCGGGGTGCGCCACGTTATCGGTAGCGATGTGTCCACCATACGGGATGGCGATTCGGTCACCTTCGAATCTGACACGGATAACCCCGTGGATCAGGACGCCCTGACGGTATTGCACCAAGGCAAGCGGATTGGCTATGTGAACCGGGCGCTCAAGGAAACCTTCCACCAGTGGTTGTCCACCCACACGGTCCATGCCGTGGTGGAAAGACAGAATGGCAAGCCGGAACGACCACTGGTTTTTGTCAGAGTCAGCGTGAACTGATTTCACACCGGCGCTCACTGGTGCGCTCGCACAGGCGGGAATCCAGGTTGTTCCTGTCATCAAGGCTGATGGATCGCGCTGGCCGTTGGATGGGCGTGCATTTCCGAGCGCTTCTCGGTATGCGGTCACAGAAGACACGCGATGCGCTTGCGGCTGACGATGGGCGAAATAATGCGCAAACACTAAACATCCCAAATGAGAACCGCTTGCATTTGAGAATGGTTCGCATATAAGATTCGTCACATGAACGCAGCCACCCCGCCCCAAGCCGTGAAACCTCATTCAGCCCTGCCGGAAGTGGTGAGCGCGACGGTATTGCTGCGGGGCCAGCCGGTGCTGCATATCGAACATGGCGGCGAGCGTTATCAATTGCGCCTGACCAAGAACGGCAAGTTGATCCTGACGAAATAAACCTGTCGCCCCGGCGACGCACCCAGCCAGCCAAAGGACTTCTCCACGGTCCCTGTAGCCAGCCAGAAATGACTGATTACTTGATGATTGGAGAAGTCCATGCAGCCCTCGCTCGTCCTTTCCGCCCTGGTGCTTGCTGCCGGCCTGTCGACCGCCGCACAGGCGGTGGAATATCCCATCGGTTCGCCGCAGAACCGCAACGGCATGGAGATCGGCGCGGTCTACCTGCAACCGGTGGAAATGGAGTCGGTCATGGGGCACACCATGCTGCCCGCCAACAAGGCCGATGTGCATCTGGAGGCAGACATCCATGCCCTGGCGAACAACCCGAACGGGTTCGCGGAGGGCGCCTGGATTCCCTATCTGCTGGTGAAGTACGAGGTCTGCAAGCAAGGTGGTGACTGCGCCAAGGGCGATTTCCTGCCCATGGTGGCCAGCGACGGCCCGCACTACGGTGACAACATCAAATTGATGGGGCCGGGCAGATACACGTTGAAGTTCACCGTCCTGCCGCCTAACGACCCGAACAACCACGCCGGCCATCACTTTCACCGCCATACCGACCGTCTTACCGGCGTGCGGCCGTGGTTCAAGGCGTTCACGGTGGAGTACGACTTCGTCTACGCCGGTATCGGCAAGCGTGGCGGGTACTGAGATGACGAAAAGAACGGTTATCGCCCTGGCCGTGGCCGTGCTGGCCGGCGGCCCTGCCAGCGCCGCCGACCTGTCCCCGGAAATGCTGGAGGCCCTGAAACATTTGCAAGAGCGGCTGGCCCGTCTGGAGGCGCGCAATGTCGAACTGGAACGGCAACTGGCCAGCCAACCAGTCGGCGCGGCCCTGGAAACGCGGGTGCTGCAACTGGAAAGCGCCAACGCCAGGATGGAGGAAGCCCTGACCAGCGACCGCCTGTCGCAGAACGAGCCGGAAATCGCCACTCGTCTCAAGGCGGTGGAATTCCAGGCACTGGGCATGCAGAAACAGGCGCGCATGGTGGAGGCGCTGGAAGGCATCGCGGCGGGGGTGTCGTTCACCACCGTGGCGCAGCACGCCAACGGCGGGGCGGCGGCCAACGGCAAAGCGGAAACGCAGCTGTCCTGGCGCGGCGATGCCCAGGTCAGTCTGCCCGGCGGCCACATCGGTCTGAACGAGGGTGCCTTGTTTTTCCACTTCCGCACCGGCCAGGGCAATGGCCTGTCCGGCCTCAATCCGGCTTTCTCGGCGCCCAACGCCAGCGCCTTCCAGTTAGGCGGCGCCGGCCAGGCGGACGATGCCTCGCCGATCCTGGCGCAGGCCTGGTACCAGTTGCATGTGCCCCTGGACGAGAAGCCGATGAGCAGCAGCCGGCAACACATGGAAGTGACCTTCGGCAAGATCGACCCCTTCCTGTTCTTCGACCAGAACGTGGCGGCGGACGATGAGACGACCCGCTTCATGAACCTGGCTTTCGTCCACAACCCGCTGCTGGATAGCGGCGGCGGCGCCGGGCTGGATGCCTACGGCTTCACCCCGGGCCTGCGTCTGGCCTACCAGAACGACCAGTTCAAGCCCACCGGCTGGGGCGTCTCCATGGGCGTGTTTGGTTCCGGCGGTGGCGCGACATTCAATGACAGTTTGCAGCGGCCCTTCACCATCGCGCAGGCGGAGACGCGGCAACGGTTTTTCGATGGCCTCAACGGTAATTACCGCGCCTATCTCTGGCACAACAGTCGCGCCACCCCGTTCAACAATGCCGCCGACTCCAGCACGGAGTCGCAGGCCGGCTGGGGCGTCTCGGTGGATCAGCAGGTAAGTGAAAACCTCGCGCTGTGGGGCCGTTACGGCCAGTCCAGCAAAGGCCGCGTGCAGTTCGATCGGGCCCTCACCCTGGGCGCGGAAGTCACCGGTAACGCCTGGGGACGTGGCGCCGACAGCCTCGGCCTGGCCGTCGGCTGGCTGCGCGCCTCGGACGCGTTCAAGGCGCAATCCGCGACGCTGGATGCCGACGGCGCAGGTGGCCCCGATTTCGGCTGGAGCGCGTCCGGTGCCGAGCAACTGGCCGAGTTGTATTACCGCTGGCGGGTGAACCCGCAGTTCGAACTCAGCCCGGATTACCAACTCATCCGCCGCGCCGTTGGCAATGGCGCCGCAGCCGCCGCTCACGTGCTTGGCCTGCGCGCGCAGATCACGTTCTGAGCAACACCCTTTTCAAGGAGATCGCCATGACCCAACCTACCGCAAGCCTGTTTGCCGGCGCACTCGACCACCTGATGCATCACAGCCTCACCGGCTGCGGCCAGGCGGCGCGCCATGCCGCGCAGTTGCTGGATCAGTTGTCGGAGCAACCCGATGTGGATAGCCACACCCGCGGCCTGTGCGAACGCATGAGCGACGCGCTGGCGGTGGGTGGCTGATAAATGGCTGACACCACATCCTTCCTCGCGAGTGACACCACTCCCCCCTTTCCCAAAGGGGGGCCGGGGGGGATTTCTCCGACGGTTGGTCAGGCCCCCCCATCGATCCCCCTTTGGGAAAGGGGGAGGCTGCTTACACAAACCTCAGCGCCCGCGCCCAGTACCCGTCTGGCCCGTCTCGGCCTGGCCATGCGCCGTCATCGCGGTGCCATCCTCGGCATCCAGTGGGCCGTGGTGGTGTTCTACCTGGCGCTGGTGGCCGTGCCCGCCTTCCTGCCGCTACCGCCGGACCAGGCCGGCATCCTGGACAACCTCACCCGGCTCGCGCAGTTCCTGTTCTGGGGCGTGTGGTGGCCCTTCGTCATTCTCTCGGTGATGCTCATGGGCCGGGTCTGGTGCGGCGTGTTCTGCCCGGAAGGGGCGCTGGCCGAATGGTCTTCCGGGTTCGGCCTCGGCCGGCCGGTGCCGCGCTGGATGAAATGGGCGGGCTGGCCCTTCGTCGCCTTCGTGCTGACCACCGTGTTCGGCCAGATGACCAGCGTCTACGAATATCCCAAACCGGCGCTGCTGATCCTGGGCGGCTCCACCGTCGCGGCGATCGCGGTCGGTTTGATCTATGGCCGCCGCAGCCGCGTCTGGTGCCGCCATCTATGCCCGGTCTCCGGCGTGTTCGGCCTGCTCGCGCGCATCGCGCCGCTGCATTTCCGGGTTGATCGCGCCGCCTGGGATGCCGCGCCGACCCCCGCCGGCCAAGTCCACTGCGCGCCGTTGATCGACATCCGCCGCATGGACAGCGCCTCGCCCTGCCATGCCTGCGGCCAGTGCGCCGGCCAGCGCGGCGCGGTGGAACTGGCCTGGCGCTCGCCCGAGGCCGAGGTGCTGCGGCCGGCGAAAGCGGCCGATTCCGGGGAAACCTGGCTTGCCTACCTCCTCATCTTCGGCATGCTCGGCGTCGCCCTCGGCGCCTTCCAATGGTCGTCCTCGCCCTGGTTCGTGGTCATGAAACAGGCCGCCGCCGAGTGGCTGGTGAACCGGGAGCTCTGGTGGGCGCTGGATACCCCGGGCCTGTGGTGGCTGTTTACCTACTATCCCGAGGTGAACGATGCCTTCACCTGGCTCGACGGCGGCGTGTTGCTGGCCTACATCGGCGGCGAAGCCTTGTTGCTGGGCGGCTGGATCTGGCTCTGCCTGAAGTTGGCCGACCGGGTGAGCGGCATCGCCTGGACGCGGCTGACCATGACCTTGATCCCCCTGGCCGGCGCCAGCGTGTTTGTCGGCCTGTCCCTGCTCACCGGAAGCCAGCTCGCGGGCGAGGGCGTCAGCCTGCCCTGGGCCCATGCCGCCCGTCTGACGCTGTTGACCTTGGCTGCCCTCTGGTCGGTCTCGCTGGCCTGGCGTCTGGGGCGCTGGCTGGTCGCTTCCGGGGTGGCTTTGGCCATCGTTCCGCCCGTGTGGGCCTGGTATCAGCAGTTATACGTCTGGTGACACCTGCGTCGCCCGATCAATCGGGTGCGTCTTTTAGCAGTCCAAGCCCTTCAAAGCACAAATAAAGCTCGCGTCCGGCCCAGGCATCGGTGGCGGCATAGCGGATTTGCGCGGGGGTAAGCTGTGCCGCCGCCCAGTTGGTCGTGCGCGCCCCTTTGGGGATGCGTGCGCCCAGGAACAGCGCGGCCAGGTTGCGCAGGCCGGTCTGCAAGCTGCCGTGACGCTTCGCCACGCGACCCAGGTCCACCATGGCGGCGGGCGCCAGTGGAAACAGGCGTCTGAGCTGGCTCAGGTCACCGGCCAGGGCCACCCCGGCCTTGACGATGCGCGGGTCGTCCAGGATTGCGGCGACCGCCTGGGAAAAATCCAGGCGCTGCAAGGGCAGCAGGTAGACGGCGCGGGCCGTCGCCAACTGCACCAGGCAGGGAAGGTAGTCCTCGCCCTTGCGGAAGGCGGGACGGGTTTCGGTATCGAAGCCGACGATGCGTTCCTGGCGGAGGTCGGCCAGCGCGCGCGTCAGTTCTTCCTCCGTGGCGATCACCCGGATCTCGCCCTCGTAACGGCGGATCGGCAGGGACGCGAGTTCCTCGCGGCTGATGGCGCGGTGATATTCGGAGGATGACGAGGGCGGACTCAAGTGGTGAAGTGGCGGTGGGCGCGGATAGGCGTGATCAACTTCCGGGGAGGATTTCACTTCACCCTGGTGTCGTTACTGTGTCCAGAGCAGCGACTTCGCCACCCAACCATCGTTGAAGACTTCGTCCTGCACCTTCACCCAGTCGCCCTTGGTGTCGATGATCTTGAAGGAATAGTATTTATCCACGGGGCTCAACGGGGATTTTGAATAGTTGGTGCCCGGGCCACTGCGCACGTTGGCCTTGTCCACCTTGACCACGGCGCAGCGCAAGCCGCTCGTCGTCAAACGGCTGTAGACCCAGTGGACATCGCCATCCACATCCTCGACCTGATACCACTTGCCTTCCTGTCCGATCTTTTTCAGCGGCATGTACTTGAAAACTTCCCAGCTCTTATCGTGGTTGGTGCCGGGGCCCTGACGCAGATTCGCCTCGGGGACGCCGATGCACAAGGCGGACGCCGTGCCTGAAATGAGCAGGCTGGCGCACATCAGGGCGATAGGGGCGACGATTTTCTTGGTCATGCATGACTCCTTGGATTGATGAAGCTGAATGGGTCTGTCCGTACTCTGGGGGGACGTAAACGAATAACCCGGGCAATTATGGGCGCGCCGCCGGAACATTCCAGCAGCCTGTCGCCTTTGGAAGCGCCAACCTTGAAACCGCCGCGACGGCCCGTTTGTTACCGGATTACTACACTAGTGTCCGGTTAAATATCGAACAAATTCAATTGGTTGCATGGGTTAGGTGGCGTGGTTCTGTTGGCATCGGGCCGCAAGGCGCATGAAATCTCGGTTTTCTCGAAAACAGAGACCGACAAAATCTGTAACAAAGTGT
>JAURYL010000079.1 GCA_030653935.1 Pseudomonadota bacterium | reverse complement strand
GAGGACGATACGCCGTTCTGATTCACAACCGCTCGTAGCCACTATGAAGAAGGGGCCCAGCCGGGCCCCTTCTTCATTTCCTGTCCCTACCTTCTGGAAATTCCGCCAGATTTAGGCGGGTTTACTCAGCCGGTAACACCGCACGCCGCGAACCACCATCAAGGCGTTTGTCGGCCTGCTGGCAGTGCTGGAACAGAACGAAACGGCGGATTGGCGGGTGCTGTTGGAGCAAACCGAAGTGGAAGCAGAGCAGGCGGTAACCGGTGGGGATGTCGGCGATGAACTCACTTCGCTGGTGCTATGAACCCGTGTTGTCCACGAGCCGAAGCAGGCATGTAGCGCCGGCGCCTCGCCGGCATTGTTCTTCTGATCAGGCCCACGAAGCCGGCGAGACGCCGGCGCTACAGATGGCACGTAGCGAGCGTAGCCCGGATGCAGCCCGCCCGCTGCCGGCGGCCATCCCACCCACGTTTCCGGGCGGAATCCGGGGAAGGTGGCACGAAACCACAAGCCAGTGCCGGCCCATCCATCCCGGATTCCGCCCGCGAACCGTCGGCGCGGGTTCAACGGCCACCGGGGCGGGCTCCATCCGGGCTACGTCTGCTGCATGGCTTCATCAAGAAGCAGCAGGCCACCCCGAAACCCGACCTTGACCTGGCGCGCGACCACTTGAAACAGTTGAGAAGGAGATGAACGTGAGCAAGAAAAACATCGGCAGCAACTTCGACGACTTCCTGAAGGAAGAGGCCACGCTTGAGGGAGCCCCCGCCGTGGCGCTCAAGTGGGTGATTGCCTGGCAGATCGGAGAAGAAATGAAGGCGCAGCAGATGACGAAAACCGAACTGGCCAAGCGCATGCACACCAGCCGTGCAGCCCTGAATCGCCTACTGGACGAGACAGACCCCAGCCTGACGCTGACCACCCTGGCCAGCGCCGCCGCCGCCTTGGGTAAAACCGTCAACATCCAGTTCGCGCCAGCCTGACATGGCGGGGTCGTGGGGTCCGCATTTTTATTTCTACGTCAGGGAAACCGTGGTCTGTCCCCTATTACGCGAGCTTGGTGAAGGCGGGATTGATGGTGATGATGTTGCCATCGGCGTCGGTCACCATCATCGCTTCGCTGCTGCTTTCGTACACCATCGACGCCAGCAGCATCTCCTCCTGCGCCCGTCTTGTCTCGGTGACGTCGTCGTAGACGCCGAGCAGGCCGACGATGGCGTGATCCAGGCGGCGC
>JAURYL010000067.1 GCA_030653935.1 Pseudomonadota bacterium | reverse complement strand
GGGCACGCTGCGCTTTGCCCAACCTACGGCTTGGTTGGGGGTGGTTGTTGGGCACGCTGCGCTTTGCCCAACCTACGGCTTGGTTGGTGATGTTTGTTGGGCACGCTGCGCTTTGCCCAACCTACGGCTTGGTTGGGGGTGTTTGTTGGGCACGCTGCGCTTTGCCCAACCTACGGCTTGGTTGGGGGTGTTTGTTGGGCACGCTGCGCTTTGCCCAACCTACGGCGGCAAACAATGGCATTAATCGTAGGTTGGGCAAAGCGAAGCGTGCCCAACATCCCTACCCCCTACTCCTGCTCCATCGCCAACAAGATCAACGGCTTGGCGCCATTCCTGGTGACAACGCGGCGGGCGTTGAGGCGCATTTTGCAATGGCCGATGGCGGGAAAGTCGTGTTCCACCTCATAACCCTCGAAGCTCTGGTCGCGCGGCAGGATGGTTTCCAGCAGTTCGCGTAATTGTGGGAGGTCCCACTGGCCGTTGCCCAGTTCGTACAGCGGCTGCCCGACGGTGGCGCCCGCTGTGGTCTTGAAGCGCTTATAGAAGGCGCGGCTGGCGGAAACGACTCGCAGATCGCCATCCAGCACGATCAAAGGCTCGCGCACGGTATCGACGATGGCCTCGGCCAGTGCCCGCGCCTCTTGCACGGCCGCTTCGGCCTTGATGCGCGTGCTGATGTCGTTGAAGGTGAGCACCACGCCTTCGATCACGTTGTCCAGCGTGCGGTAGGGCTGGATGCGCGCCAGGTAGGTGGCCCCACCGGTGGTGTGTATTTCGCGTTCGCTGGGCGCCAGCGTATCGAGCACCCTCTGGCTCTCGCTCAACAGGTCGTCACCCGTGAGGTCGGATTTGATGTCGGCCAGCGGCCGCCCCACGTCGGTCGCCACCAGACGATAGACACGCACCGCCTCGCGCGTGAAACGGCGGATGCAAAGCTGCGTATCGAGGAAGATGGTGCCGATGTTGATGTTGTCGAGCAGGTTCTTCATGTCGTTCTGCATGCCGGCCAGTTGCTCGATCTTGGCCTGCAATTCGGAATTCACCGTAATCAGCTCTTCATTGACCGATTGCAGTTCTTCCTTGGAGGTTTCCAGTTCCTCGTTGGTGGATTGCAGTTCCTCATTGGTGGATTGCAACTCCTCGTTGGTCGATTTGAGCTCCTCGTTGGAGGCTTGCTGCGCTTCGATGGTGGCTTGCAGGTTTTCCCGGGTGTAGGCGAGCTCCTGCTCCAGTTCCTCGACACGCGGCGGGGTATCGCCGGGGGTGCCGGGTTTGCCGCGCTTCGCTTTGGTGACGGGTTTTCCGGCATCGTGGGCCAGATCCTGAAAGCTGAGCAGCAACAGCCCGTGGCCGGCCTCCGGGTCAGGCAGCGGGCGCACGCTGAGGCTGACGGGCTGGAAGTCGCCGTTGGTCTTGACCAGAATTTTATGGTTCAGCGTGGACCTGGGCTCGGCGCCAAGCAAGGCTGCGCGCAGGTGCAGTTGCAGGCCCTCGCGCGCCATGTCGATCACATTGAGACTGGCCTGGCCGGGCGCCGGGCGCAGATATTTGCCGGTGTCGCCATGCACGAACAGGAGGTTGCCCTTGCTGTCAGTGAGCACCGAGGCGGGGGCATAGGACTGGAGCAGTACCCGCCGGGTGAGTTCGGCAAAATTGGTTTCACGCGTCTTCTTCACGATTTCCTCCGGTGCCTTGTCGCTGTTATCCCCAGTCCAGGAGAGGCCGCTGGCCATCACCTCGCGGGTGGAAGTGGCGGAATGGATGGCGCGGTAGAACTTCCATTTGCGGCTCAGGGCCGAAAACATTTCGGTGTGATTGCCGATGCTCTCCGAGGGTGAGAGAAACAGCACGCCGCCGGGTTTGAGGGCGTAATGGAAGGCGGGCAAGAGGCGGTGTTGCAGTTCCGGTTCCAGATAGATCATCAGGTTGCGGCAACTGAGCAGATCAAGCTTGGTGAAGGGCGGATCCTTGATGACGTTCTGGACGGCGAACACCACCATCTCGCGTATCTCCTTCTTCACCCGGTAGCCGGCTTCTTCCTTGACGAAGAAGCGGCGCAACCGCTCCGGCGTGACATCGGCGGCGATGTTGGGCGGGTACAGGCCGGCGCGGGCGAGCGCGATGGCGTCGTCGTCGAGATCGGTGGCATAGAGCTGAATCTTGAATTCCTGGTGCTGCTTTTCCCACCGCTCGCCCATGAACTCACGCAACAGCATGGCGATGGAATAGGCCTCCTCACCACTGGCGCAGCCGGCCACCCAGACGCGGAACACATAGCCTTCCGGCTTGTCGGCGAACAGTTTCGGCAGGATTTCCTGCTTGAGGGCGACAAACGCCTCCGGGTCGCGGAAGAAACTGGTGACGTTGATCAACAGTTCCTTGAACAGGATTTGCAGCTCGGCCGGGTGCTCTTTCAGGTAGCGGGCATAGATGTCGTAGTCGCTGAGGTCGTGCTGCGCCATGCGCCGTTCGATGCGGCGACCGATGGTGCTTTGCTTGTACAGCGAGAAATCGTTGCCGGTGCCGGCGCGCAGCAACATCAGGATGCGGCTCAGGCCACTTTTTGGCATGGGTGCCGGTTCCAGCGGCGCCGGCAGCGCGACCAATTGCGACAGCGCAAGGGGCATTTTCTCCGGCGCCAGCACGCGCGTGGCGTAACCGGCCTGAATCGCGCTGACCGGCATACCGTCATATTTGGCTGTGGCCGGTTCCTGCACCAGGGTGACGCCGCCGGCGCCGAGTATGGCGCGCAGGCCCAGGGTGCCGTCGGTGCCGGTGCCGGAAAGAATGATGCCGATGGCGTGTTCGCCCTGATCCTCGGCCAGGGCGCGCAGGAAAGCGTCGATCGGCATGCGCTGTCCACGCGGCGCCTCCGGCACGGTCAATTGCAGCACACCGTGAAAGATCGCCATATCGCGGTTGGGCGGCATGACATAGACATGGTTGGGCACCACCCGCGCCTGATCCTGCACCTCGACCACCGGCATGGCCGTGCTGCGTTGCAGGATTTCCCCGAGCAGGCTGACATGATCCGGGTCCAGGTGCGATACCAGCACAAAGGCCATACCGCTGTCAGCCGGCGTTGCGCGGAAGAACTGCTCGAACGCCTCCAGCCCACCGGCGGAAGCGCCAACAGCGACGATGGGAAAGGGAGCGGCGGTTTGCGTTGTTGAGGCCATGAACGTCTCCGGGTGCGTTGCCCCACATGCTACGGGATTTAGCCGATTCAGCCGTAGGGGCGGGTTTCAAACCCGCCCCTACAATTGCGATCTTCCGCAGGGTCGTAGGATGTGGTGAGCGCGGCGAACCGCATCATGAATGCGTGAAGGTGCTTGATGCGGTTCGCTGCGCTCACCACATCCTACGTCTGCCCGGCACGATGAGGCCCATTGTAGGGGCGGGTTTCAAACCCGCCCCTACGGCGATATTCACCGGCGATGCATTCAAGGCGTTGCCAATCGCGGGCAAGCCCGCTCCCACGGCGGAATCCGGGCTAGGCGTCCCGCGCCTACGACAAGGTAATCGTCGCCGCCGCCGTTTTTCGGTCGATTTCGATCAGCACTTCGCAATACTCGTTGATCTCGTCGATCGGGGTCGGGTCGCCGGCGCAGCTACAGCCGGCGATGATTCCACGATAGAACAGCCCCGCCCGCACGCTCAGGAACACCGCCGTCTCGTCCTCGCCGAGGATCATCGCGCTCAGCGTCTCCGGCTTGGCGTGGCTGCTCTGCGTCAAGCCTTGTTGCAAGGGCAGGTGATCGGCATCCAGAGCTTCGATTTCCGCTTTCATGACGGTCTTGAAAGCGGGGGTTTGCCAGGCGGCCAGGGCTTTGGGGAAATGAATCATTGGGCATTTTCTCGAAGTGAATGCGGCGCGGTGGGGATTATCGCCGCTTCGCGCGCGGCCAGCGTCATGCTCCCGCGGCGCGCTCGTTCCGGGCGCACATGAAAAACGGGCCCCGTTGGGCCCGTTCTTCCTTCGGTGGAGACGGAAGATTACGGCAGGGTGATGTAACCGATCAGCACCAGTGCCAGCAGGCTGAGACCGGCGAAGATCAGGATGGCGGCCAACACCTTGGAGCCGGTCACCACGCGCCGTGTCGGCGGATTCACCAGGTACTTGTCGAGTTCGCCACTGGCGAGCAGGCGTTCGTACTCCAGCTTGTGCTCGTGCTTGAACTCTTCCAGCGGCACCGCGCCGGTAAAGATGGTGGTGCTCATCGGGAATTTGTCCGGCCGGAAGTGCACGTTGAAGAAGTGCACCGAGAACAGGAACATGGTTGCCAACAACGCTTCCTCCGCATGGACGATGGTGGCGATGTTGAACACCCAGCCCGGCAGGATGATCGCCGTCTTGGTCGGGAAGAACAGCATCAGGCCGGAGAAGCCGATGATCGCGGCACCCCAGAACGGCGCCCAGTAGTCGAACTTCTGCCAGTAGCTCCAACGGTCGAAGCTGGGACGCGGTGAGCGGCCGATGAACCAACTGAACATGGCGCCGACATCACGCAAGTCCTGCATGTTGGGCACCAGCGAGGTGGGGCCGAACCACTGGAAGCTCGCGCGATTGCGCCAGATGTTGAGCATGGCGGTCACGAAGTGGAACAGGAACACCGACAGCCAGGTGGTCGCGGCGGTGCGGTGGATGATGGCTTCCACCTTCGGCCCGCCGATCAGGTCGATCACCGTCTGCGCCCAGGCCGTGTGCGAGAACAGCAACGTGGTGCCGGTCAGCACCAGGATCATGGTGCTCACCGCGAACAACAGGTGAACCAGACGCCAGGTCACGGTGAAGCGACGGAAGTAGACCGTCTCGGGCCGGGTCGGGTCGGGCGTGTAGCCCAGGCCTGCCTGGCGATCCTTGTACTCGCGGTAGAGCCAGAGCAGCACATGGGTCCAGAAGAACAGGAACACGCCGATGATCAGCACCTGCATGAACTTCGCGGTGATCCAGATGCCGGGGTACTTCTCGAAATCATGCGCGTTGCCGTGGGCGTGGAAGCCGAGGAAGTTTTCCGTCGCGTCCTTGTGGCAGGTATTGCAGGTCTTCAAACGGTTGTTCTTGTGCACCAGGGAGGCGGGATCGTCGACTCCTTTCAGATCGTGCCCGCCGTGGCAGTCGAAACACTTGGCGGTATGGGTGTAACCGAGGCGATTGACCTGGCCGTGGTAGGACGCGAAATAGGTTTTCTGCGCATCCGCGTGGCAATTGCCGCAGTTCTGCGTGATCGCCAGTTTCATCGCATCCCCCTTGGGCGAGGCGATGTTGTGGGTGGAGTGGCAATCGGAACAGACGGCGGCCTTGGCGTCTTTCTTCTCCATCACCGCCTTGCCGTGCACGGAGGCCAGATACACCTCTTTCTCTTTTTCGTGGCAACGGCCGCAAACCTCGGGGTTTTTCAGGCGGTGATCGGCGCGCTGCTGGCTGCCCAGGGTGCCGATGTTGTGGGCTTGATGGCAATCGGTACAGGTGGCGTTGACCCTGGTGCCATCCAGCTTGTTGGGTTTCGCGTGAACCGAGTGCATGTAGCCGTCGATCTGCTGCATGACCACGCCGAGACGCTTGTATTCAGGATTCGGGTTGTTTTTCTGCTCCGCCCAGGTCTTCTCGTGGCATTCGGTACAACCGACACGCTTGGGCAGGGGCTCTTCGTGCGGTAATTTGGTGATGTTGTTGTGGCAACCCACGCAGAGCTGTTTGGCATGAACGCTGTCACCAAACACCTCCTTGTCCACGAAGATGTTGATTTCCGTGCCATCGGGACGTTTGACGATCTGGTCTTCATTATCGCCGTGACAGCGCATACAGCGCTTGTTGGAGATGACTTTGACGGCGGGTTCCTCGCCGGCCTGTTCGGCGGATTCTTCGGCGCCCTGGGCGACCGGCGCGGCCAATAGGCAAAACACGGCGGCCAACATCCCGGCCAGCGATTTGAAGGCATTGATTGCCATTGTTCTTCTCCTGATTCGGCTCTACCGAAGCGACATGAAACCCAGGGGTTTTACTGTCTCGGCATCACAACCTTCGGCAACGAAATCGCAACGGCTGCACGTTGCTGTTTCGTTCGGCGCATTCCGTTGCTGCCCGGAATGCCGGTATGTGCGGCGGCCACGAACCCGTGTTTCCCGTGCACTCCGTGGCCACCCTGTGGCGCGCTGCTTACAGCGACAGAATCCACTTCACGAGGGCATCGGCATCTTTGGCCGAAACATCTTCCTCGGCTTCCATCTCGGTCTTCTTGCCCAGTTTCTTGGCCCAGACGCCCTTGCTGCCCTTCATGATGCTGTCCACCAATTGCTTCTCGACCCCCTTCTTGCCTTTGTATTCCTGGGCGATCTCCTTGTAGCTGGGACCTTCCTTCTTCTTCCGCGTCGCGCCCGGCTTCACGTCCATTTTGTGACAGTCGCCGCATTCGTATTTATCGGAAAGTTCCATGCTGGCAACCGCGGGAGTGGAAATGAACGCTGCCAAAGCCAGGGCCATGATGTATCGCATTTTCGTCTCACCTTTAAAAGTTGGTCGATTCACGGTCTTCACCTCTCCTGGTAAAGACCACGCGAGCGTAATTGAAATATTCGTACCATTCAAGAAACCAATGAATGAATAGAATTTGATTATATTCATAAATAATCAATTACTTATTAGACAAAACGACACACCAAGGCCGTGGCGACCATGGGAAAGACGATTACGGACCCGCCTGAGCGCCCAGGATAAAGCGCTGATAAGCGGCGGGAAGCGCGAACAGGGCGGGTTGGGCCGGCTTTTTTTCATGGCTTTGATAGACCCGGCCGCGGCCATCCCAGTAGCGGATCGCCAGGGGTAAGCCCATCTGATATTCCAGGCCCGCCTGGCGTACATCCAGCAGCAACACGCAGGGCTGGCGCAGCGATTCCGGCGTGCCGTTCCAGGCATCGGCCTGATTACCGGCCAGGGCGCGGCGAAAATCACGCAGCAGGCGCGCTTCCCGCTTCAGGATCGGCGCGTTCTTGTATTCCACGCAGAGTTGGTCATTCAGGCGCGCCTGAAACAGGGCATTGCCGTCGCTCGCCTGGCGCGCCTGCTCCAGTTTCCAGCCTTGCGGCCAGGCCGCCTGTTTCGCCACCCGCGACATCGGCCGCGCGGGTATGCCGGTCATCCGGCGCTCGCCATGCGCCACCAGCCAGACCATGCCCGCCGAGCGGTCGTACAGGATGAAGTCCTCATCATCCTGGCCGTAGTCCATGCGCATTTTCTCGCCCAGGAACAAGATGCGGCTGGTGTAGGCAGGCTGTTCCGGCTCCTGGTCGCGATAGCGAATCTCGGTCATTTCCGCCGCCGTGGCGTTCAGGGCCAGCGCCGTGAGCAACAACAGCAGGGTTTTCATGGTTCCAGCCCCGCCAGACGCTCGACCACCTTTACCAGCGCGGCGGAATCCAGTTCGCCTTCCATCGCGGCGACCAGGGCGTTGAGCAGTTGCGCGGCGGCGGCCGTCGCCGGCAGGGCGATGTTCTTTTCCCGCGCCTCGTTGAGCACGATGCCGAGATCCTTCTGATGCAGGCGGGCGCGAAATCCCGGCGTGAAGTCCCGCGTCAGCATCCGCTGGCCATGCACTTCGAGTATCCGACTGTAGGCGGAGCCACCGAGCAGCGCATCCCGCACCTTGGCCGCATCGACCCCTTGTTTGCGGGCGAAGGTGAGTGCTTCCGCCACCCCCAGCAGAGTGGCCGATACGGCGATCTGATTGCAGGCCTTGGCGACCTGACCGGCGCCGGTCTCGCCGACATGAACGATGTTTTTGCCCAGCACCTGGAACAGCGGCAGCACCCGCGTGAACACGGCCGCCTCGCCGCCGACCATGATCGACAAAGTGGCCGCCACCGCCCCCGTTTCGCCACCGGAAACCGGCGCGTCCAGCCAGGACACGCCCGATTCGGCCAGAAGGGCGGCGAAGCGGCGGGTGGCCGCCGGGGAAGTGGTGCCCATGTCGACCACCACACCCCCGGTGGACAGCCCCGCCGCCGCGCCTTGCGGCCCGAACAGCACGGACTCGACCGCCGCGTCGTCGGAAACGTTGATGAACAGCACTTCCGCCGCCCGAGCGACGGCGAACGGCGAGATCATTGTTACCGGCTGAGTAAACCCGCCTAAATCTGGCGGAATTTCCAGAAGGTAGGGACAGGAAATGAAGAAGGGGCCCGGCTGGGCCCCTTCTTCATAGTGGCTACGAGCGGTTGTGAATCAGAACGGCGTATCGTCCTCGT
>JAURYL010000062.1 GCA_030653935.1 Pseudomonadota bacterium | reverse complement strand
GCAGGGTGCCGGCCAGGGCGGCGAGAGTGGTCATCATGATCGGGCGGAAGCGGACCAGGCAGGCTTCGCGGATGGCGTCGGCCGGGCTCATGCCGTCGCGGCGCTGCCGGCTCAGGGCGAAGTCGATCATCATGATGGCGTTCTTCTTGACGATGCCGATGAGCATGATGATGCCGACGAAGGCGTAGAGGCTGAGGTCCACCTCGAACAGCCATAGAGTCAACAGGGCGCCCAGCCCGGCGGAGGGGAGACCGGAGAGGATGGTCAGCGGGTGGACAAAGCTCTCGTAAAGAATCCCGAGCACCAGGTAGACCACCAGCACCGCGACCAGCAGCAACAGGCCCAAGCCCTTTTGCGATGCCTCGAAAGCTTGCGCCGTGCCTTGCAGGCTGCTGGTGAGCGAGGCGGGGAGTTGCAGTTCCTGTTCCAGCGCGCGGATGTGTTCCACCGCCGTGCCCAGCGATACACCCGCTTGCAGGTTGAAGGAGAGCGTGACCGAGGGCAGTTGCCCCGAGTGGTTGATGGTGAGTGCCTGTGAGGCGCGGCTGACTTTCGCCACGGCATCGAGCGGCACCAGGGCGCCGCTCGATGAACGCACATGCAGGCGCGCAAGGCTGGCGGGGTCTTCCTGGAATTCCGGGGCGAGTTCCAGGATGACCTGGTATTGGTTGCTGGCGCCATAGATGGTGGAAATCTGGCGCGCGCTGAAGGCGTTTTGCAGGGCGTCTTCCACCTGGCCGAAGGTCAGGCCAAGCGCGGCGAGGCGGTCGCGATCCACTTCCAGGGCCAGCACCGGGCTCTTGTTGTTGAGGTTGCTGTTGACGTCCTCGAAGCCGGGCAGTTTGCGCAGACGCGCGAGCAGCGTGTCGGTCCATTGGTAGAGCTCGCCCAGATCGGTGCTTTGCAGCGTGTATTGATAGAGGCCGGTAGTGGATTGGCCACCCAGGCTGATCGGCGGCGGGTTTTGCAGCGAGACCTTGATGCCCGGCACGGCGGCCAGTTTGGGGCGCAGCTTCTGGATGATCTCGTCGGGCGTCATCTTGCGTTCAGCGCCCGGTTTCAGGCGCAGCAGCAGGATGCCGCTGTTGGGCGTGATGCGGGAGCCGCCGGAGCCGACCACGGACATCAGCACTTCGATGTTGGGGTCCTGCGCGGCGATGGCGGCCACCGCGCGTTGGCGTTCCACCATGCTGGCGAAGGAGGTGTCCGGCGCGCCCTCGGTGCGACCCATGATGCGGCCGGAATCGCCGCTGGGCAGGAAGTCCTTGGGGATGTCCTGGTACAG
>JAURYL010000045.1 GCA_030653935.1 Pseudomonadota bacterium | reverse complement strand
CTGCCTGCTTCGTCCATCTGATTGCCTTTCCCCCGATCCACCCGCAGCGGCAACGGATACACCGTCAAGCCGGCCTGTGGCCGGCGTGCAGGCGAGACGCCTGCGCTACAGGGGGCGCGCTGTAGCGCAGGCATCCTTGCCTGCTTCGTCCGTCTGATTGCTTTTGCCCCGATCCACCCGCAGCGGCAACGGATACACCGTCAAGCCGGCCTGTGGCCGGCGTGCAGGCGAGACGCCTGCGCTACAGGGGGCGCGCTGTAGCGCAGGCATCCCTGCCTGCTTCGTCCATCTGATTGCCTTTCCCCCGATCCACCCGCAGCGGCAACGGATACACCGTCAAGCCGGCCTGTGGCCGGCGTGCAGGCGAGACGCCTGCGCTACAGGGGGCGCGCTGGACGCCACCCGCGCCACCGATGCGCAGCTTTATCTACTCGGTTGGAGTCGGGAGCAGCCCGCGTAGGGCGGAAAAGCGGCTTTATCGGGCCGACCAATGGATGTCGGCATTCGGCGGATAACGCCGGCAAAAAGCCGCCGGCTCATCCGCCCTACGCGGGCCGGCCACCCTGGCGCGTGAACTTGAAAGCCTGGTGAATCAGTTCCGGGTGTAGCCGGTTGGCGCTGGGCGGGCATCCGTTCACAGGCACCGCCACCGCGCCTCCAGGCCAGCTACCTGCCCTTTACTCGCCGGCGGTCAGCCACTCCAGCGCGATACCGGGCTCGTCGAATGCCTGGACTTCCGCATCGACGAACATTCGATTCAACCAGGCCAGCCAGACCATCCATTCATCGGCGGTCACAATGGCGATCTTGCGAAAATCGTAACGGTGTTCGCGTGAGAACTTGATCTCTTCCCAGGCCACGTCCAGCGTGTAACGCGCCATGTCGCGCAGATCGAGCAGCACGTTGACACCCCCTTCGAATTCCAGCCCGTGCAGCACGTGTTGCTCGAAATCCTTGTAGTCCGCCAGGGTGAATTCACCGATGACGGAGACGGAAACCAGATTCTTTTCGCTGCTGATTGCAATCATTTACCACTCCTCGTTAGTCGCGCGGCCAGGATGCCGGCCAGCACGGTGATCAGCATGCCGAACCAGGCGGTTATCGGCATGGCCATGTTGAATATCAGGGTGTCCAGAATACCGCCGAATACGACCGTGCTGTAGGCAAACGCGGCCACCACCACGGTATCGCCTCGGCGATAGGCGCGGGTCATGGCGCGCTGCCCCAGGGCCGCAACAGCAGCGTCACGCCGAGAAAGCCGATGGCCACGGTGGCGTACTGCGCGCGGCTGGGCCGTTCCTTGAGTTGCCAGGGCATGAGCAGGGCCAGAAACAGTGGCGACGAGTAATTGAGGGTAATGGCCACCGAAAGCGGCAGATGTGCGACGGCGTAGAAAAAAGTAGCCAGGGCGAGGAAGCCGACCAGACCGCGCCGCAGGTGCAGGGCGGTATGCGCGCCGAAAAAATGGCGACCGCCGCCGACGCCGTGGCGCAACGTGACGGCGACCAGCAACACGGCCAGCGCGACGAGGGAGCGGTAGAACACCAGTACCGTAGCCCGGATGCAGCCCGCGCGATGCCGATGGCCGTGCCTGCGAGGGGGCCAGCGGAATCCGGGGAGCGTGGCCCGGCACAGGCGTGGGGCGTCGCCATCCCGGATTCCGCCCGGCCACGGCAGCACCCAGTTCAACCTTCGGTGGGCGGGCTGCATCCGGGCTACCTGGAAACGCTCGTGCTTCGTGCCATTCATGTTTCCGGAAAGCACGGCCATAACCCGTGCGGGATCAGGAAGTCTGAAGTTATTCTTGCTCGACGCCTTAGGGAGTCGGAAACAGCCAATATCCCCTTTCTGGCGGCACTGACGGGCGCATTGCGTCGTTGTTCCTCGCTTGTGTGGCCAGCCACACGGCACTCTGAACGCCTGGCACTGCGTCCCGACAGCACCACCAAAAACGGAACATCGGCAATTTCCGACTCCCTTGGCGGTGCTGTTGTCACGCGCCATCCGCCCAGTTCTCGAGGTTGAGTCCCTCAATTCTGGCGAATTCGTTCATGTTGTTGGTTACCAGAACCATATCCTTGGCGAGGGCATGGCAGGCGATCCACAGGTCATTGCAACCAATGGGCGTTCCCGCCAGTTTCAGGCGGTTGGCGTGGTAGGCGTATTGCTCGCAGAGGGCGGGTGGCACGTCGTATGCCACCGGGATCAAACGGGCAAGTTGATCCAGGTGGCGCAGCACGTCCGCTTTACGCGTGCTGCGTTCCGCGC
>JAURYL010000018.1 GCA_030653935.1 Pseudomonadota bacterium | reverse complement strand
TTTGGAAAAGGGGGGTTCCCGCTTGAACCTTCTGTGGGCGGGCTGCATCCGGGGGCTACCTGGAAACGCTCGTGCTTCGTGCCATTCATGTTTCCTGAAAGCACGGCCATAACCCGGCCGGGATCAGGAAGTCTGAGGTTGGGCAAAGCGCAGCGTGCCCAACATGGCGACGGTCTGTTGGGCACGCTTCGCTTTGCCCAACCTACAGGTTTGCGTCAGTGCTGCTGTGAGTTATTGAGCAGTTGCGTGTTTCTTGAGACTCAACCATGAAGAAAGCTATCCAGACCGCCGCCCACGCTTAACGATCCTCTCGGGTGTGCCACAGCCGCAGCACATAGAGGGTCGATTCCTGAATCTCGTAGCGCATCTCGTAGGGGCCAACGAGAATCCGGCGCACTTCGCGCGGCGCGAACTCATCAAGCCGCTCGCCGATGCGCGGATGGGCCAGAAAACCAGACGCCGCGGCGGTGAGCGCTTGGATGGTGCGAGCCGCCGCAAGCTTGTTCACCGGGGCCAGAAACTCATACAAGCGCGCAAAATCCGAGAGCGCCTTGCTCGTCCATTTCAACTCCATCAGCGCGGCGCCGGCACGGGTAATGGGGTGTCGCTGCCGAGACTGTCGGCCCATGCCTGCACGGCCTGATGGTCGATGACGCGACCCGCGTCCACGTCGGCCAGCGCCTCGCTGGTCAGGCGACTGCGCGCTTCCTCCTGGTCGATCCAGGCTGACAGCGCTTGTTTCATGATCCAACCGCGTGACCGTTCAAGCCGAGCGGCCATCTGGTCTACCTTTTCCGCCAGCGGTAACGGGATGTGTGCGGTCAGCACTTTGGTTTCGGCCTGTGCCATGTCAAATTTCCTTCGTGGGCTGCGTGGTGATTCCAGACGAATCATAGTGATTAACAATGAATCAGCCATGCTTTTGTGTCTGATTGAGTTGGCACTTACCTTAGTTGCGTAGCCCGGATGGAATGCAATGGAATCCGGGGGTTTTTGGTCGGGGCATCCACCCAACTCCCCGGATTCCGCTATCGCTCCATCCGGGCTACGCGCTTCTATACCGCCACGGAGAGCGGCCAGACCACCCTCCAGATCGGCAAAGACCGTGTGCGCGAATTGTTGCGCGTGTTGATCGAGGAAGACGATTCGTAGCTCAAGCCTTATCCGCCGCCGCAACGAGAAAACCACCCCATGGCAGGCGGTTCGGCAGGCAGCGTTCGCAGGCGCGGGCGAGGGGTGAAGTGCCGGGCAGGAACAGCGCGGTGCTCAACTGGATATTGGCCAGCGGCAGCGCCGCCATGGCCACGCGGATTTCTCCGGCACTGTGCCAGTAGGCGCCGCGATAGCCGCCTTCCCCACCCTCCCGCCCCTTCTCCCGCCACAACAGACTGTGCCGGTTGAGTAGCCCGACCACCACCCGCCGCCGCGCTACCCGCGCTATTTCACCCAGAGCCTGCCGCCAGTCATCGACGAAGCAAAGGGCGGCAACCGAGACCACGCAGTCGATGCTGGCATCGGCATAGCGCAGCGCGCGAGCATCACCTTTGCGATAGCGCTCGTTGTGGGCATGGGCATGGGCATGGGCGCGGGCGAAGGCCAGGCGGGCGGGGTCGTTGTCCAGGCCGGTGACGTTCCAGCCGTTGCCAGCGGCGAAGCGGCGGGTAAACCAGCCGGTGCCGCAACCGACATCCAGAATGGTTTCCGCGTGCCGTGGCGCCAGCAGGCGTTGCAACAGGCGAAACTCGGTTTCACCGACCCAGCGCCCGCGCGGGGTGTCGTACCAGGCGTCGTACTCCGCCGGGGTCATGCCGCGATCTGCCGCCAGGCGGCGATCAGCGCGGCGGCGGCCTGTTCGATTTCCCTTGCCGTGGTGAAGCGCCCCAGGGACAGGCGTACCGCCCCGGCGGCACGGTCGGCATCGAAGCCCATCGCGCCCAGCACGCCGCTAACCGCATGTTGCCCGGCATGGCAGGCGGAGCCGGTGGAAGCCGCCAGATTCGGCGCGGCGGCCAGCAATTGCCAGCCGGCGACCTTGGGGAAGGAAACGTTCAGCGTGCCGGGCAGGCGCTCATGGTCATGGCCGTTGAGGCGCAGGTCGGGGATGGCGGTCGCGAGCCGGTTGTGCAGGTCGTCACGCAAAGCGCGGACATGCACGGCTTCCGCTGCCAGTTCCTCCCGCGCCAGCCTGGCCGCCTCGCCCAAGGCGACGATGTGCGGCACGTTTTCGGTGCCGGGACGCAGCCCGCCTTCGTGGCCGGCGCCGTACTGGATCGGCTGGAGCGGCGTGCCGGCGCGAACGTACAAGGCGCCAACCCCCTTGGGCGCATAGAACTTGTGCCCGGCCAGGCTGAGCAGGTCGCAGCCGAGCGCATCCACATCGACGGGAATCTTGCCGACGGCCTGGGCGGCATCGACGTGCATCAGTGCGCCGGCGGCATGGGCCAGATCGGCGACGGCACGCACCGGCTGGATCGTGCCGACCTCGTTGTTGGCGAGCATCAGCGAGACCAGTGCCACCTGCGCATCGATGGCCGGCGCGACGCACGCCGGATCGACCCGCCCGTCACCCTCCACCGGCATTTCCGTTCCGTTCCAGCCGGTTTCAGACAAATGCCGCATGGGTTGCGCCACGGAGGGGTGCTCGACGGCTGAATAGAGCAGCCCACGGCGGCCGCCTTCCCGCAAGGCGTATGCGGCGCCCAACAGCGCCAGATTATTGGCTTCTGTGGCGCAGCCGGTGAAGACGATCTCGACCGGCCGCGCACCGATCAGCGCAGCCACCTCGCCGCGCGCGTTTTCCACCGCCGCCTTCGCCCGACGGCCGTACACATGATCCGAGGACGGGTTGCCGAACTGTTCGCGCAGAAACGGCAGCATGGCCTCGGTCACGCGCGGGTCGATGGGCGTGGTGGCGTTGTAGTCGAGGTAGATGGGCGAATTCATGGTCAGGTCAGGTCGGGATGCGGGAAAGTTGGATGCGTCGTCCATCGCGGTAGATGCGCAGCTCGCCCGGCACGAAAGGCGTCCAGCCGGCGTGATGGCTCAATGGCTCGGTGGCGATCAGGACGACGCCCACAGCGGACTCCAGGTAATGCAGACGATCATGTCCGTAGGCGATCAGGTGCTCACCTTCGGACAAGAGAAAATTGAACTGGCCGAGTCGGGCGATTTCCTCGCTGCTTCTGGACAGCCCGTTCAGCCAGTCGGGGGTGCCGAAGCGCGGCGTGACCTGGGCGAGCAGATGGCAAAAGGCGAATTCTGAATCCGTCTCCCCCTCGGGCCGGCAGACCCGCCCGTCGCTGGCCGACTCCAGGGCGACGACGTCGGGCACCAGGCCGTTATGCGCGAAGGCCCAGCGGCGTGCGCAGCAATCCTGCAGGAAGGGGTGGGTGTTGGCCGGGGTGTTGATGGGTGGGTATTTGGCCTTGCGCACATGGGCGATGGCGAGATCGCCGCGCCAAGTCCTGAGCAGTTCAGCGAACCGCGCACTGCGGCAGGCGGGCGCGGCTTCCTTCTCCAGTTGGAAGCCGCTACCCACCCGCCAGGCCATGCCCCAGCCGTCGGGATTGTCGGCCACGCCGCCGCCCCGGTCGCGAAACGCGGTCAGAGGCAGTTCCCACCCGGCGAGCGGGCGATGGGCGGACAGGCCGAACAGCTCGCACATGAAAATTCAGGCGAGCGCCCGCTCCAGGTCGGCGATCAGATCGTCCGCGTCCTCCAGTCCCACAGACAGGCGCAGCATGGCGTCGGAAATGCCGCGCCGGGCGCGTTCTTCCGGGGTCAGGCCGTGGTGGGTGGTGGTGCAGGGCTGGGTCACCAAACTTTCGACGCCGCCCAGAGAAGGGGCCAGGGCAAACAATTTCAGCTTGTCCGCGACTCGGGTGGCACTGTTTTTCCCACACTCGCCTCCTCCTTTGATCTCGATGGTCAACATGCCACCAAAGCCCCGCATCTGCCGTTTCGCCAGATCAAAGCCGGGAAAATCCGGCAGGCCGGGATAAAGCACCCGCGCCACGCCGGGGTGGGATTGCATCGCCTGGGCCAGTTTCATGGCCGTGGCGTTCTGCCGTTCCACCCGTACCGGCAGGCTGCGCAGGCTGCGGGCGAGCTGCGCGGCGATCTCCGGAGCGATGGTCTGGCCCAGGTTCTTGCGCCAGCTCCACACCGGCACCAGGGCATTTTTCGCGCCCATCAACGCCCCGGCGGTCAGATCGGAATGGCCTCCCAGGTACTTGGTGGCGCTGTGCACCACGAAATCCGCGCCCAGGGCCAGGGGGTTCTGGTTCACCGGCGAGGCGAAAGTGTTGTCCACCGCCACGAAAGCGCCATGGGCATGGGCGATTTCGCTGATCGCGGCGATGTCGAACTGTTCCAGGGTCGGGTTGGTCGGCGTTTCGAAGAACACCAGTCCGGCGCCGCGCTTGAGCAGCGAAGGCAGCGCGTCCAGCTCGTCGCCCAGCAGGAAATACCCGGGGATGCCCAGGGTCGGCAATTGTGTGGACAACAGTTCCAGGGTGCCGCCGTAGGCATCCCCCAGACAGACGATGCCGGTTCGTCCGTAGGTGAGGAACAGGGCCGACTCCGCCGCCATGCCGGAGCAGAACGCCCAGGCGGCTTCCGCGTCTTCCAGAGCGGCGAGTTTTTCCTCCAGGGCCTGGATGGTCGGGTTCATTCCGTAGCGGGTATAGAGCGCCCCCGCCTTGCGCCCTTCCACCACATCCAGAACCGCGGCGGTGGAAGGAAACTTGAAGGTTGTCGTCGTATAGATCGGCGTATGCGGCGAGCCGTGCGGATCGTCGAGTTCACCGGCGTGGACGCAGCGGGTAGCGAGGGCGGCGGGTTGGGTCGTCATGAGGTTGCTCCGTAACCAAGGGATAGGAATGAATCGGTGACTCAGAACCACTTGTACAGCCAGTATTTCTCATACGCCGCCTTGGCCCAGTGCATCAGACGCCCAGGCGGTTTCATGGTGATGGCGGGCGCGGGTTCGGCGTAGAAATTGCCGCTGCCGAAGCCGGCGCGGCCGTCGCCGATTTCCAGAAAACAGGCACCATGGCCTTCGAAGTGATTTGCCGCTGGGCGGCCCTCGATCAGATCGGCGATATTGCGCGCCACCGTCTCGGCCTGAGCCTGGGCGAACACGGCGGCCTTGGGCAGGGGCTTGCCGGTGGTCAGCGAAATGCCGACGGCGTCGCCGATGGCGTAAATGCCGGGGAAACGGGTCGCCAGGGTGGCGCGGTCCACCTCGATCCAGCCATTCGCGCCGCACAGGCCCGCCTCGCGCGCGCAGAGCGGGGCGCGGTGCGGCGGCACATAAACCAGCAAATCGAAGTCAGCCGTTGCGCCATTGGCGAAGCGCAATTGCTTTATCAAAGCGTCCACCCCGGTTACGGCGTGTTCGGGGTGGTAGCCGATGCCCTTGGCCTCGACCATTTGCCGCACTTGCCTGGAAATCTCCGGTCCCGCCGCGCCCATCGGGCCGGGCTCCGGCGTGTACAGGTCGATGGCGACGGCAGCGCGCAATCCGCGCCGACGCAGATCGGCGTCGAGCAGCATGGCCGCCTCGTAGGGCGCGGCCGGACATTTGAACGGCGTGGCGCACACCAGCATGGCCAGGCGTACAACAACGTGCCCGCTGCGGATCGCCTGGCGCGCCTCGTTCAGCTGCGTAGCACCTTCCGGGGTATAGAGATTGATGCCCGCCTCGGTGAGGCCGGGCACGGCGTCCGAGGCCAGTTCGGCACCCAGGGCAAGCACCAGATAGTCGCCCGCCAGTTCCTGGCCGTTGACGCGTGCGCTGCGCCGATCCGGATCGATGGCCTCGACCTCGCCCCGGATGACCTCGATGCCGCGCTTCTCCAGGTTCGCCAACGGCCGCGAGATCGCCGCCCGTGTGCGTTGCCCCGTCATCAGCCGCAGGAAAGCCGACTGGAAGACGAATGCCGCCGCCCGCTCCACCAGCACCACACGGTGTTCGCGCGGCAGTCGTTGGCGCAAACGGGTGGCAGCCACCACGCCGCCGACACCGCCACCGAGGATCAACACCGTTTTTTCGTTTGCCATATGTGCCTCCTGGTTTATTCGATTTCCTGGCCCGCGTGTCCGGCGGACACGTCTGCACGGTCATGAGACGGGCCGAATCCCGACCCATTCCCGCAGGGAAATAATCAGAAAATCGGAATCAAGGCGTAGCCCTTGGCCTGGTAACCGATCAGAGAATTGAAGGTGTTGGCCACCGGCTGCACCCCTTTTACCAGCGTCGCGTTGTCCATTTTCATCATGCGCATCGTGATTCCACAGGCTTCGATACGCACTCCGCGCGCAGCAAGTTGTTCGATGCGGGTTGCCAGTTCCATCGCGGTGGCGGCGTGTTCCGGCGGGATACGGGCGCTGTCGCCACTCAGAAAGCGCACCGCCGGTCCACGGAAGGCGATGACGATTTCCGGTTCGACCCCGTTGCGCTTCAAGCCATCGATGGTTTCCCCAACGATGTCGAGCGTAATCACCATCGCATTCGGATTGCCGGTAGCGATATCGAACAAGGCCTTGCCGCTTTTCACGCCGCTAAGGGCATGTCGATCATTCAGTTCGACGGCGGAAACACTTAAAGAAAAAACCAGGGCAAACAGGGTGGCAATGAAAGTCGTAGTGCGCAGCGTATTCAAATACATGGTCCAACTCCTAAAGGGTAGGTTTACAACTTGTGAGGCCCGAGATTCGGGCCGTGCGGCATCCCGCCGTTTGTGCGGGCGGGTATTCAAATCAAAAAGTCAAGTTCATGTCCGCCCGCATCACGACTTCCTTGTAATAGCGGGCCGGCTCGGCGAGCTTGGCGCCGTCGATCAGATCGCGCTCGCTCATGCCGAACAGCGGCACGTTGAGCGGACAGGCCAGCACTTGGCCGCCCTCGTGGATGAACATGAAAAACAGGTCTTCCACCAGGGGCACATCCAGTTCGTCCATCCGCTTCATGACCATCTCGCCCACTTCCGGCTGGTCCGGCAGGCATTGCAGCTTGCCCACCTTGTCCTTGTGCAGCGCGTTGACCCCGCGCGAACCGAAGTAGACCGTGACTTTCGCGCCCTCCCTGAGCAGGGACAGCGCCGTCATCATGGCGTTGAACACCTGGCACAGTTCGTCGTGGAAGCACATCACCGACACCGTTTTTTTCGTTTCCATGATTCGTCTCCTTTTCAACCTTCCACTTCCAGCATGCGATCCAGCGGTGCCTCAAGCGCCTCGATCAGGCCCGGCATGGCCTCCTCCGTCAAGCCGTGCGATTTCAGGCCGGCCAGAATATCGGCCGGCATCAGGATCACCCCATCCTCGGGCAAGACGGCCGCGCCGTTCAGCCAGAGGCTGGGGAAACCCTCGCCGTGGGCATCGCGCGTCGTGGTGAAGACCAGTTCGGCGCGCGCCTCCAGGTGGCGTTCGAGCACGTCGGCGTAACCGGCGTACAGGGTGCAGCGGCCACCGGGTGGCTTCTGGGAAATGACGCGGACTGCGATGCTCATTGACCACTCCTTCTCTACTCAATGCAAAGTCAGCAAATACGCCACCAGATCGTCCGTCTCCTCCGGCCGTAGCGGCGGGGCGGGCATGATCGCCGCGTAGCCCGGCACCACGAAGGCGGTGGGTTCGAGCAGGGCACGGCGCAGGTAGCCGGGCCAATGGATGCCGCCGGCGTGGGTGAGGTTGGGACCCAGGCCCACGCCAGCGGTATGGCAGGCCGCGCAGCCGTGCTCGGCGTACAGGCTGGCGCCGCGTGCGGGGTCGCCGCCGACGCGCGCCTCTTCCAGCAATTTGCCGTCCGGTTCCATACCTGCCAGCGCGCGCCAGGCGGACAGCCGCTTGCGGCCGGCGCGACCCTCCTCGGCGCCGTCCCAGGTGGCGAAGGCGACGGCGGCGGGCCGGTCGGCGGATTCCTTGCCGCGCAGTACTACCGCCCAGCCCGTCGCCGTGCGCCGGGCCTGGGCCTCGACGGCTTCATTCGGTTGCCGAGCCAGGCTGCCGAAGCCTTGCGCCGTCAGGCTTTCCGCCGGCCGGCCGGCACGCCAGAGCCAGACCCGTACCGGCCGGCCGGGTTCGCCCATGCCGACATAGGGTAGCGTGGCGTCTACCGGGGCAAACTGGACCGCCGCCGCGTCGGCGAAGCGGTCGGTGGCGCGTGGGTCGGCCAGGTCCGCCGTGGCGTCCGGCCAGGCCAGGCGCAGCGCCAGCTTGCCGCCGCCGCGCAACACGCGCGCTTCCTGTAGGAGTGGGCTCTTGTGCCCTTTAGGGTATGCCCGCGATAACCCGCCCGGCGCCGTGGCCTGGGGATACAGCGGCACGGCTGCGGCCGGTGCCCCTGTCCAGGCGGCATCGAGAGGGTCGAGGGGCGGCGGGCCGGCACTCTCGCCGACCGGGATCGTCCATTCGGATGCGGCCCATGCCGGGGCGGCGAACAGGAGCAGGAGCCACACCAACGCGCGGCCCCATGTAGCGCCGGCGTCCCCGCCGGCATCTTTTGACAGCAACCACCCCCGCGCCCGGCTCATGACTGGCCTCCTTCCGGCCGACTCAGCCGGAACATGTCGCCGTGGCGGTAGGCGATGAGCAGGTCCATCAGGGCCGACTCGCCGCCCTTTTCCTTCTTCGCGATCTCGCCTTGCAGGACATCCAGCGCCGCGTCCACCGCCGGTCCGAACAACTGGCGCAGGTAGTCGTCCGGGATGCGCGGCGCGCCGGTGGGTTTGCCGTCGGCAGCGAAAGTGGGCGGCGACAACGGCGGCACGTAGTAGACGTTGGGCTGGGTGCCGTATTCCGGATGTAGCGGCAGGGCTACCTTCCAGACATTGACTAGCTGGTGGAGGGCGCCTTCGGGGTCGTCGAAATAAGCCACATGCCGCGCCCGGCCGACGCACTGGTAGGCGCAGGCCTGGGGGATGCCTTTCTCGACACGCGGGTAGCAGAAGATGCACTTCTCCGATTTGCCGGCCAGCGGGTTGAAGTAGATCTTCTTGTACGGGCAGGCGGCGACGCAGTAGCGGTAGCCCCGGCAGCGCTCCTGGTCGATCAGCACGATGCCGTCTTCCTCGCGCTTGTAGATGGCCTGGCGCGGGCAGGCGGCGAGGCAGGCGGGGTTGGAGCAGTGGTTGCACAGGCGAGGCAGGTAGAAGAAATAGCCGTTGGGGAATTCCCCGGCGCCCTGGTCCTCCTCCCAGTTCGGCCCCCATCGCATCGCCTCCAGGGGCCGCAGGGGCTGGTCGCTGGGCTGGAACAGGGTCGATTCGAAATTGAAGTCGGCGGGGACGCCGTAGTCCTCGGCCAGGCGCGGCAGGCGACCGGGTTTCAAAGTTTCACCCTCCCAGCCGCCGCCAGCTTCTTCCCACCGACGTGGGTAGCCCTGGCCGGGCTTGGTTTCGACGTGGTTCCAGTACATGAACTCGCGTCCGCCGCGATCCGTCCATTGCGATTTGCAGGCCAGGGTGCAGGTCTGGCAGCCGATGCATTTGTTGAGGTCGATGACCATGCCGAGCTGGCGTGTGCTCATGTTGTTCCCTGATTGGCAAGGTGAAACGTAGGTTGCGGCGTAGGTTGGGCAAAGCGCAGCGTGCCCAACATTGCGGCGGGTTGTTGGGCACGCTGCGCTTTGCCCAACCTACGACTTTGTCTCATGCCGCCACCTTCTCGACTTCCACCGCCGACTCGAAGGCGATCATGTTGCCGTCCCAGTTGGGGTTGAACTTGAGGTGGCCCCAGCCATCGACCAGCTCCAGCGGCGAGAGCAGGCCCGCCACCACGCTGTTCAAGCCCTGGCGGCCACGGAACTGGAACGGTTCCCAGGCGTGGTCAAGCACCACGGCGCCGGGCGGGGCCGTGGACGAGAGCTTGGCGCGGGCCTGGAACTCGCCGACGTCGTTGAATACCCGCACCGGATCGCCCTCCAGGATGCCGCGTTGCCGGGCCGTGTCGGGGTTGAGGCAGATGTAGGGCTCGCCACGCTGCAACCTGAGCAGTTGGGTGTTGGCGCGCCATTGCGAGTGGATGCCGTGGCGGGTGTGCGGGGTCCAGAACGCGAGCGGGAAGCTCTTCGGCCGCACCGGCTGCATGGCCGTGGGCGTGGCGCAACCCAGTTTTTTGAACACCGGATGATCGACATAGAACTGCTGCCGACCCGACAGGGTCTTGTAGGGCTGGCGCAGGTAGACGTTGTTCTCGAACGAGTGGAACGGCCGATTGGCGTAGAGCGGCGAGTTGTAGCCGGCCTCGCGGTTGAGCGTGACGTAGCCGTGTTTCATCGCGTCTTCCGGCGTCCACGGGGCGATGGCGGGGACGTTCTTCATCAGCCAGCGCACCACATCCTCGTCATTCATCAGCGTGCCCTGATTGGTGAAGTCGTCCGGCAGGTGGACGAGGTCGCGCATCACCGGGGCGGCCTTGTCGTTCTTGGTCTCCAGGAAGTCGGGGTCGGGGATGGCGGTCAGGCCGCGTTTCTTCGCTTCCCTGGAAATCGCCTGGGCGAACAGCAGGCAGATTTCCCATTCCGACTTGGTTTCGCCGATGGGCTTCAACCCCGGCGGCGGTACGGTGATGTTGCAGAAGCGGTGGTAGCCCAGCTCGCCTCGCAAATCCCAGCTTTCGTACTGGCTCTTGGCCGGCAGCACGTAGTCGGCCCACAGGGCGGTGCTGTCCATGCGGTGGTTGACGTCGACGAACAGGTCCAGGCTCTCGACGAAGGCCTGGCGGTAATGCGCATCCGACTTGTTGCGCCTGAGCAGGTTGTCGGCGAACAGCAGCAGCGCGCGCGGCTTGCCGAACCAGGCGCCGCTGGTCTCGCCGTAGCGTCCTGCCAGTTCGCCGATCTCCTTGTGATCAAGGCCGACCGTCTCTTTCAGATGGGCGTCGGAATAGTGTTGGCGCATGGTTTTTTCCATGCCGCCGTTCATCCATTCGCTGAAAAAGCCGGAGGCGAAACGCGCCGGCTTCGGGCTGGACAGCGGGCCGATGCCGCCCAGGCTCCAGTTGTTCTCGGTATCCAGCCCGCCGCGCTCGCCGGCATGTCCGGTGAGCGCGCAGGCCAGCGCCGCCGCCCAGCAGGTCATGGTGCCGGAGACGTATTTGTGCAGCGAAAAACCGATGTTGATGATGGCCTTGTCAGACTTGGCCAAATCCTTGGCCATGCGTTCCACCAGATCGGGATGCACGCCGGTGAGCTTGTGGGTCTCGGCCGGCGGGAATTTCAGCGCCTCGCGCCGCGCCTGCTCGAACACGGTGGTCACCGGGATCATGCCGCCGTCCTTGCCCTTGACCTGCCAAGTGCCTTCCAGCGCGGGCTTCAGCTTGCCCAGACGCAACGATTTCTTGAAATGCCCCTGGGTGCCGGGCATGGCCTGGGCCGAGCCGGTGGTCGCGCTGGTACCCTCATCCCAGCAATAGAACACGTCGTCCTTGCCCTTGTCGCGGAGGTCTTTGTGGCGCAGCAGGTCGCCGGTGTCAGTTCGCACCAGGAAGGTCAGATCGGTTTGCTCGCGCACGAACTCGCGGTCGATCAGGTTGTCGCGGAACAGCACGTGCAGCAGCGACATGGCGAGGTGGCTGTCCGTACCCGCCTTCACCGGCAGCCAGTCGGTGGCGAGCTTGACGCTGGCGTTGTACTCCGGGGTGATGCAGTAAATTTTGGCGCCGTTGTAGCGCGCCTCCATCAGGTAATGGGCGTCGGGGATGCGGGTCACCGCCGGGTTGATGCCCCAGAGGATGATCGTTTTGGCCTCGAACCAGGCGTCCAGGGTATGCCCCACGGTGGCCAGGCCATAAGCCAGCGATGCGCCGGTGAACATGTCGCCGACCGCGCTGGCTGGGTACAGACGTTGCGCGCCCAAGAGCGAACCCAGGCGCAGCGGCCCGGCGCGACGGCCCTGAGAAAGGATGCCGGTGCCGCAATAGACCATCAGCGAGGCCAGGCCGTGCTTGTCCAAACTGTTGACCACGCGGGCGGCGATGTCGTCGATGGCGGTGTCCCAGGTCACCCGCTGCCACTTGCCCTCGCCGCGCTTGCCCGCGCGCTTCATGGGGTAGAGCAGGCGGTCGGCCTGAACCATCTGCTTGGAATGGACGATGCCCTTGTTGCAGCCGCGCGGGTTGGCGTCGGGAATATTCGCAGCGATGGCGGGATAAGACGCGGACTGTTCTTCGCGGGTGACCACGCCGTCCTTGGCGTACACCTTCCAGGCGCAGTTGCCCTGGCAGTTGGAGCAGTGGAAGGCGAAGCCCATGGCGTCGCCGCGCGTATCGAGGAATTCGCGCCGATAGCGGTCTTCCCAGGCGCGGGCGGATGGGGTTCCGGCGGCTTGGGCGGAAAGGGGCGCGAGCGGCCCGCCGAAGGCAAGCGCCAGACCGCAGAAGGCCGTGCTTTTGAGGAATTCGCGGCGTTCCATGGCTTACCTCTCGATCGGCCGAATCGGGTCGGCAGCCCATTCGATCCAGGAGCCGGGGTAGACCTTCACCTTGTCGTAGCCGAGGCTCTCCAGCGCCATCGACAGGAAGGTGGAACGTCCGATGCCGGGATTGCAGTAGGTGACGATCTCCCGGTCCGGGGTGACGCCCGCCTCCAGCAGCACACGGCGCATTTCCTCCGGCGACTTGAAGGTGTCGAGCTCGCCCGCGAGCAGGGTCCAGGGCAAGCTTTTCGCGCCGGGAATATGGCCGGCCTGGCGGGCGCCGCCGGCATCCTTGCCGGCGTATTCGGCGATGGAGCGGGCATCCAGGATCAAGGCGTTGCGGCCCTTGAGGGCGTCGGTTTTCAAGGCCTCGGTTTTCAAGGCCCAGTCCAGGTTCGGTTGGGCAAGATAGGTGGCCTTCGCGGGCTGGGGAACCGCCTGGGTGACCGGCCGGCCTTCCTTCAGCCATTTGCGGAAACCGCCGTCCAGGATGCGCGCGTCCGGGTGGCCCAGGAAGCGCAGGATGTAGCGCACCGCCGAGGCGCCGCGCCCGTTGCCGGAGTCGTACACCACCACCGGGGTGTCGCGGGCGATGCCCAATGCCTCGAACTTCGACGCGGCCAGGCGGGGAAAGATGGGCAGGCCGGTCTTGGCGTTCTCCTCGGCATCCTCCAGGTCCAGGTAAGGCAGGTTCAGCGCGCCGGCAAGATGGGCGCGGGCGTAGTTTTCCGCGTTCTCGGCGTCCACCAGCCGCACCCGGCCTTGCGCCAACTCAGTGGCCAATTCGCCGGTGGAGACCAGGAACGAGGCCCCCGCCATGGCCTGGGTGGCCCAGAACCCCACGATCAATAACAAGAACTGTCGCATCTTCGTCTCTCCTCTTTAAAAACGCCCTGCAACCTATTGATTCCGTAGAGTCTTCCAGCAACCGTAGCCGTAGGTTGGGCAAAGCGAAGCGTGCCCAACATCGCGGCGGTTCCGTTGGGCACGCTTCGCTTTGCCCAACCTACGTCACTCTCCTCCTTGGTTCACCACTGGCCGGCCCGGATCGCTGCCCGGATCAGCGCTTGCATTTCCGGTCCGTCCCACTGCCGTGGTCCGGTCTTGCCGGCCAGCATGCGGCCCTGGCGGTCGAGCAGATAAGTCACCGGAACGCCGGGGCTGCGGTAGTCGCCGGCGGTCTTGCGGTCGTCGTCCAGTAGCACATCGAAGGCCGGTCGGCGCCCCTCCAGAAAATGGCCCACCGCCGTCTCACTGTCCGCCACGGCGATGGCCAGCACGGTGAAGTCACGTCCACCCAGAGCCTGTTGCAGCCGCTCCAGGGAAGGGAACTCCTCGCGGCAGGGCGGGCACCAGCTCGCCCAGAAGTTGAGCAGCACCACCCGGCCCCGGTAGTCGCGTTTGGTCCGGGTTTGGGTCTCTCTCTCGCCGGCCAGGACGCGAAGTTCGAAATTCGGCGCCTTGAGCGGCACGGCGTAGGCCTCCATGCCGGCCGCGCGGGCAAGATCGGCGAACGCCGATTCGGCTGCGGCGCTGCCCGTCAGAAGGGCAAGGCAGGCCACGAATGCGGCCACCGTGCCTCGGTTCACAGGCAACCCTTGAAGAATTTGCGCTCGCCCGTCACTTCCAGCGTCTCCAGCCGGACCGGATGCAGCACGCCGTTGCGGATCTCGCCAATCAGGCGCACCTTCTTGCCATAGGCCTTGTCCAGCGCGTCGAGCGCAATGCTTTTCCCCTCGCCGTGGAGAAAGGCCAGCTTGCGGCCGTCTTCCAGAAGCAGGACGGGGCGGTCTATGTGGCGCAACGGGCAATCGGCCACCTGCAAGCGCGCCGCGCACGGTTCACCGACGATCCAGCCCTCCCAGGCGGCGGCCAGAGGTGGCGGTGCGAACAGCAGGGCCACGCAGAGCAGGCGGCGCATCTCAGTTGCTTCCCTTGATGGCGGCCTTGAGCGCCTCGTGCTCTTTCTTCACTTCGGTCAGGCGTCCGCCGCGTTCTTGCTTGGGCGCGCCCTCGATCTCGATGACATCGACCATCTGGGCGAGGCCCACCATGCCGTTGAAATCGCCGGTGTCCTCGGCAATCAACTGCTCGCCGTAATACACGGCGGGCGCCTTGGACCAGGGCGCCAGGCTGGCCGGCAGGACGACGATGGGGAGCTTGTAGAGATTGTTCAACTCCGCCGCGATCTGCATGTTGTTGTTGCAGCGCAGGGCGGGCGGTTCGCGCACCACCAGGGTGAGCACTTTCTGGCCTTCGATCAGCGTGTTGCCGGGAGGCCCCGCGAAGGCCGGCACGGCCAGCAGCGCGAGAGTAAGAATACGGACGAGTCGATTCATGGCATTTCTCCTAGAGAACGCTCTTGAACATGATGTAGGTGGCTACCACCACCAGGAACCAGGCGAATGCCTTCTTCAGCATGGCCTGGGAAATGCGGTTGGCGAAATGCGAGCCGAGGAAACTGCCCAACACCGTGACCACGGTGAAGCTGGCCATCACCATCCAGTCAATCGGCACGCCGCCCATGTAGCCGATAAAGCCGGCGTAGGACTTGGCGGCGACGATGACCAACGAGGTGCCCACCGCTGTCTTCATCGGAATGCCGGAGAGCAGCACCAGCGCCGGCACGATCAGAAAGCCGCCGCCGACGCCGACCAGGCCAGTCAGTACACCGACGCCGATGCCGTGCAGGGCGATGTGGCCCAGGTGGGGAGGGATGAAACCGTCGCCCAGGGCCGCCGTACCCCCTCCGGCGCTGACCACCCCGCCCGCCGCCGGAGCCACTATCTTGACCGGCTTCAACATGCGCCAGGCGGCGGCGTACATCACCAGGGCGAACAGGCCCAACTGGATCACCACCGGCGTCAGCAGCCCCAGGCGCGCGCCGGCGAAGGTGCCCGCCACGCCGAACAGACCAAATACCAGAGCAACCCGCACATCAACCAGGCCCTTGCGCCAGTTATGCAAGCCGGACACGGTGGCGGTCACCGCCACCACGCCCAGGCTCATGGCGATGGCCGATTTCGGTTCGACGTGCAGCAGATACATGAGCGCCGGCAGCGCGATGATGGAACCGCCGCTGCCGAAGAGGCCCAACACCATGCCGGTAGCCAGCCCGGCCAGGATTGCGAATACGTCCATATCGCCCCAAATCAACTAATCAAGAGAATACTTGAATAGTGGGAACGACAAGAACTTCTGTCAACAATTAATTTTGCGGGGGTGGAAACGCTTATGCCGGCGTGTGATGCCGATGAATCAGGGGCTGAGCGCGTAGGCTGTTGAAATCATCCTAAATCCAGCAGTTGAAGCCGTAGAAGTGTAGGTTGGGCAAAGCGCAGCGTGCCCAACAACCCATCGCCATGTTGGGCACGCTGCGCTTTGCCCAACCTACGTCTACTCACCCAGCGGGTGACACCTACGAATGCTGCGATCCGCTCTCGACGGGCCGGCTTTCAGCCTTCCATTCGGGAAAGCCGTCTTCGAGACGACGTGCCTGAAATCCGGCTTCGCGCAGCTTCGCCACGGCATCAAAGGCCAACATGCAGTAAGGGCCACGGCAATAGGCGACGATTTCCTGCCCGTGCGGAAAAGAATCCAGGTGCAGGGGCAGTTCATCCACCGGGATGTTGACCGCGCCGGGGATGTGGCCGGCCTGATACTCCACGGCGGGTCGCACGTCGATGACCATCGTTTCACCCAGTTTGACCCGGGCCAGCAATTCATCGCGCCCCACCGGGGTCAGCGAATCGCGGGGATCGAAGTGTTCGCGCACGATGCGCTCCACCTCGGCCAGATGTTTCTCCGCGATACGGCTGATGCAGCCCAACAAGGTCGGAATCTGGTCATCCGAAAGGCGGTAAATCACCTGCAAGCCTTCCTTGCGGGATTCGGCCAGGCCGGAATCGCGCAGGATCTGGAGGTGATGCGAGGTGTTGGCGACCGACATGCCGGTGGCCTGCGCCAGGGCATCCACGCTTTTCTCGCCCTGGGCCATCGTCTCCAGCAGTTCCAGGCGATTCGGGCTGGCCAGCGACTTGGCGACACGGGCGAATTGCTCGAACAGTTTTTTCTTGGGGCTCATGGGCCGGATTATCCCGGAAATGGGCCGAATGAAGGCCGGATACATGGCAACCCAGCTGATTGATTGGTATATTCAAGCCATCGTTTGATTAATTGATCTATATCATTATTCGCCTCGGATAGCAGATGGGAAACGAGCCCTGGCTGCCGCTTCGAGAGGAAATCCGAGCCGGCAACTCACAAGAAGGAGAAAAAAATGTACCGCATTGTGATCATCTTGAATGACGCCCCTTACGGTTCCGAACGCAGCTACAACGGCCTGCGCCTGGCGGATTCACTGGCGAGGAAGGAGGGCGTGGAGGTCCGCGTCTTCCTGATGGGCGATTCGGTGATGTGCGCCAAGTCCGGCCAGATCACCCCGCAGGGTTACTACAATGTCGAACGCATGTTGAAGCCGGTATTGCGCCACGGCCAGGTGGCCACTTGCGGCACCTGCATGGAGGCGCGCGGCATGACCCCGGACATGCTGGCCGAGGGCGTGCACAAAGGCACGCTGGAAGAACTCACCGACTGGACCCTCTGGTCCGACCGGATCCTGAATTTCTGACCCGACCGGGAGGCTCGCCATGAGAACCCTGTTCATCCTCAACGACGCGCCCTACGGCGCGGAACGCCCCTATAACGCATTGCGCCTCGCCAACGCCCTGGCTCACGAACCGGAGCAGGAAATCCGCCTGTTCCTGATGGGCGATGCCGTTTTCGTGGCCAAGCGCGGGCAAAAACCGCCGGGCGGCTTCTACAACCTGCAAGTCATGCTCAACAAGATCATCCGGCTGGCGCCTGAGCGGGTGGACGTCTGCGGGGTTTGCATGGACGCGCGCGGCATGTCGGACGAGGAACTCATTTCCGGCACCCAGCGCGGCGCGATCGAGAAGTTGGCGTACTGGACCAACTGGGCCGACAAGGTCCTGACATTCTGAGGGACGTAGGTTGGGCAAAGCGCAGCGTGCCCAACGAACCGTCTCAATGTTGGGCACGCTGCGCTTTGCCCAACCTACCCTACCGGGCCGAGAAGGTTTTGCCTTTCCAGGCTCTGATTTTCTGAAGAGGAAACCCCCATGTTTTTCAGACAACTGGCCGCCCGCGAGGCCACGCTTTCCTACCTGTTCGGCTGCGGCTCCTGCCATGTCGCCGTCGCCGTCGACCCGGTGCTGGGCGACGAGGACTGGTTCCTGGCCGAGGCCGCGAAGCAGGACGTGAAGATCACCCATGTCATCGACACCCATGTGCATGCCGACCATTACTCGGGCGGTCGTGCGCTGGCGGAGAAGTGCGGTGGCGTCTATTGCCTGCACGAGTCCAACGTCGGGCGGGTGAATTTCCCCTTCGAGCCGCTGCAAGATGGCCAGCGCATCGACGTCGGCAACGTCTATATCGACGTGCTGCACACGCCCGGCCACACGCCGGATTCGATCTGCCTGCTGGTGACCGACAAGCGCCGCATGGGTGAGGAAGCCGCCGCCCCCTGGTTCGTGGTGACTGGCGACACCCTGTTCGTCGGCGCGGTGGGGCGGCCCGACCTGGCCGGCAGGGGGATGGCAACATCCATGGAAATGGCCGGGCAAATCTGGGACAGCCTGCATGCCAAGCTGCTGACCCTGCCCAATGAAATGGAGCTCTACGCCGGCCACGTCGCCGGCAGCGTCTGCGGCGCCGGCATCTCCGGCAAACCCGGCTCGACGCTCGGCTTCGAGAGGCGCTGGAACCCGATGCTGTCGCTGGATCGCGCCGCCTTCGTCGAAGCGCTGACTAAGGAAATTCCGCCGCGACCGGCAGAGATGGATCGGATGGTGCAGGCGAATCTGGGCCTGGACCATGGCTGAGCCGCAGCGGCTTGACCGGGCGTTCCCCCCTTTGCAAAAGGGGGGACAGGGGGGATTTCTCCGTACTTTCCAACGGCCAACGTCGCTAAATCCCCCTCGATCCCCCTTTTTTAAAGGGGGAAGAAAAGCATGAATCCCCTCACCCACGGTATCCGCGACAACTTCGCCCAATTCGCCCACCAGGTCATCCAGGTGTTCTTCGTCGGTCTGACGCTGGGCATGATGCGCACCGTGGTGCCGGCTTTGTCCGAGACGGAATTCGGCGTGCCGCGCGGCTCCTTCCTGTTGCTGACCAGCTTCGTGGTCGCCTTCGGGGTGGTGAAAGGGTCGCTCAACTTCGTCGCCGGGCGACTGTCCGAGCGGCTCGGCCGCAAGCGCGTGCTGTTCTGGGGCTGGCTGACCGCCGTGCCGATTCCCCTGATGATCTATTTCGCGCCGTCCTGGGGCTGGATCGTCGCCGCCACGGTGTTGCTGGGCGTCAACCAGGGCTTTACCTGGTCGATGACGCAGACTTCCAAGCTCGACCTGGCACGCAGCGACCAACGCGGCTTCGCCATCGGCGTCAACGAGTTCTCCGGCTATGTCGGCGTGGCGGTGGCGGGCATCATCACCGCCTACCTGGCCGAGCACCTGGGCGCGCGCGCCGGCCTGTTGTGGTTCGGCCTCGCCTCCGTCGGCGCGGCCGGACTCGCCACCCTCCTGTGGGTCGAGGAAACCCTGCCCTGGGCGCGGCTGGAGGCGAAGCAGCACGCGACTTCCAGCGCACCCAAGGCGCGCTACCCGAAGAATGTTTCGACCCAGCCCGGCACCTGGGAAATGTTCACCCTCATGTCCTGGCGCGATAAACGCCTGGCCGCCATCAGCCAGGCCGGCCTGGTAGAAAAGTTCGTCGATGCCTGGATGTGGGTGATTTTCCCGGTCTGGCTGTTCCAGCGCGGCGTGCCGCTGACCGAGATCGGCTGGCTGGTGGGCGCCTATGGCATCACCTGGGGCGTCTCGCAATTCTTCACCGGCCGCCTGTCCGACCGCATCGGCCGCCTCAAGCCCATCATCCTGGGCATGTGGCTGTGCGGCGGCGGCGTCGCCGTCATGCCCTTGCTGGATTCGACCACCGGCCTGGCCCTGGCGGCGACGTTGTCGGGCTTCGGCATGGCGTTGCTCTATCCCACCCTCTCGGCGTCGGTGGCCGACATCGCCCACCCGGACTGGCGCGGCTCCGCCATCGGCATCTACCGCTTCTGGCGCGATTTCGGCTATGCCGTCGGCGCCTTGCTACTGGGCGTCGCCGCCGCCGTCAGCGGCAGTCTTGAAATCACCTTCTGGCTGGTGGGTGGGGCGATGTTCGTCTCCGGCCTGCTGGTTGCCCTGTTCTCCGAAGAAACCCTGCCCCGGTTGAATCCGGCGGACGATTGACCCTCACGAAAGGACTTCCCCATGATTTTGCGCCCCCTGCTGCTCGCCATCACCCTGGCCATTCCCGTCGCCGCGCCCGCCGCTGAAAACCCCATGGTGGTGAAAGCCATCGAGGAATATGTGGATTTCACCGAATACGGCAGCAGCCTGATCTGGCCGGAACAGATCCCCGCCGAGGACTGGAAAAACGTGTTCGTGGTGGATGCCCGCGACGCCGCGCAATTCGCCAAGGGCCATATCCCCGGCGCGATCAACATCGAATGGCGGCAAGCGGTGGCGCGGCGCGGCGAACTGCCGAAGGACCGCATGGTGGTGATCTATTGCAACTCCGGCTCGCTCTCCGCCCAGGCGGTGTTCGCCCTGCGCCTGCTGGGATACGACAACGTGAAGGTCTTGCAGGACGGCTACGAGGGCTGGAAGGCCAAGGGCGGTTTCGAGGCCAATCTACGCGCCGGCAAAGCGGCTGGGCATTGATTTCCGTGACCAAGTAGAAGCGTGTCAGGTTACCGCCGAAACACGCGGGCACGTGGGAACGCGACCTCGATGTGGCATCTCCCCCGCCACCAACCCGCAACCAGGCATATGACGAAAATGTAATCTCCACGTCAGATTACCGTGGCCGCGCGACTTGCATACTGAAACCGTCAAGCAAGGAGACGCGTGTGAAAACCCCTATTTTCAAGTTTGTCCTCATCAGCGGCCTCGCCACGGCGGCGTGGGCCGGTCAGCCCATCGTCGATGTCTACAAGAGCCCCACCTGCGGCTGTTGCGACAAGTGGGTGGATCACCTCAAGGCCAACGGCTTCACCGTGCGCGCCCACAACACCGATGACGTGGTGCAACACAAATACCGGCTCGGCGTGCCGCCGGGCCACGGTTCCTGCCATACCGCCGAGGTCAACGGCTATGTCGTGGAGGGCCATGTACCGGCCCGGGAAATCAAACGGCTGCTGAGGGAAAAACCCCGCGCCCGTGGCCTCGTCGTCCCCGCCATGCCCATCGGCTCGCCCGGTATGGAGATGGGCAACCACAAAGATATCTATGACGTACTGCTGGTGAACAAGGATGGATCGACCCGCACCTACGCCCGTTACTAAGGAGAAACCATGAAATACACCCTCCCCACTCTCTTACTCGGCCTCGCCCTGACCCTGCCCGCCTGGTCTGAAATGAATCACGCGCACCAGGGTGAGATGAACCACGTGTCCATGAACCACGAGGCCATGAGCACGATGCAGTCCGACGGCGTGGTGAGAAAGGTGGACAAACACCAGGGCAAGCTGACGCTGCGCCACGGCCCCCTTGAAAACCTGGACATGCCGGCCATGACCATGGTGTTCCGTGTCACCGAACCCGCCTGGCTGGATCAGGTTAAACCCGGCGACAACGTTCGTTTCCACGCCGACCGAGTGAACGGTATGTTGACCGTTACCTCGATCGACCTTGTTCATTGATCCACCCAAGGAGATTTACATGAAAGCGATGCAACGTACCGCCCTGGTTCTGGCCCTGTCCGCCGGCCTGATCCTTCCCGCCAGCATGTCGCTGGCCGACGAAGCCCCCGCGAAAGACGAGCACGCCGGCCATCACACCGAAGTGGCCCCCGCCACGGCGGCGCCCGTCACGGCATCACCCGCTGTGGACATGCAGGCCATGCGCGACCGAATGCGGGAAATCCGCCAGACGGCCGATCCGGAAAAGCGCAAGGCACTGATCGAGGCCCAGATGCACGATATGGAGGCCATGGTGAATGACCCCAAGCGCAGCTGTCCCAAGGCCGATGGCAAAGCCGGCATGGGGATGATGGGCGGGAAATGTGGCAAAGGCATGATGGGTGACAAGGGCGGCATGGGCGGCATGGGCGGCATGGACATGAAAGGCGGCAAATGCGGCAAGGGCATGATGGGTGACAAGGGCGGCATGGGTGACATGGACATGAAAGGCGGCAAATGCGCCAAAGGCATGATGGGCGGCAAGGGCGGCATGAACATGTCCGGCCAGGACGACATGATGGCCAAGCGCATGGAAATGATGGAAAAGCGCATGGACATGATGCAGATGATGATGCAGATGCGCATGCAAGGCATGGGCGGCGGCATGGGGATGTCGGCCAACTAGCAGCCTGTCGGCGCGTGGACAGTTTGAGTAAACCGAACCGGAGGAAGCGCCATGTACGGATACGACCATTTCGGTATGGGTTTGGGCGGCATCGGCATGATTCTGGTCTGGCTCGTGCCGTTGATCCTTCTGGTTCTGCTGTTTCGCCGCTACGCCGGTAACGGCGAGGCGCGCAAGGACAAAACCGCCCTGGACATCCTGGAAGCGCGCTATGCCGGTGGCGAGATCGATCGGGAGGAATACCTGAAACGCCGCGCCGACCTCAAAGATTGAGATCGGCCGGTTCTCCCGTAGACTGCCCACTTTTCAATCGCGGCGGGGATGCCCATTACTGGATATCCCTGCCGCAGCTCAATCAGACAGGAGTTCTTCATGTACGGATTTTCGATCACGCTCGCCATCCCTTTCGATACAGCGGTTCAAAAGGTGACCGAGGCGCTCAAGACGGAAGGTTTTGGCGTCCTCACCGACATCGACGTGCAGGCCACCATGAAGGCCAAGTTGGGGGTCGATGGACGCCCCTATCGCATTCTGGGCGCCTGCAATCCGACGCTGGCCCACCAGGCCATCACCGCCGAGCCGGATATCGGGCTGCTGTTGCCCTGCAATGTCGTGGTGCGCGAGGGGGATGACGGTGTCGTGGTCGCCTTCATGGACCCAGCCGCGGTGCTGCAACTGGTCGAGCGGCCGGAAGTGCACGAACTGGGCAAGGAAGTGCGTTCGCGCCTGGAGCGCGTCCGCGACAGCCTCAAGGAATGAGCATTTCGCCAGCGGAGAAGGGAACACCATGCTGAAAAGATTGACCTGTGCCAGCCTGCTGCTGGTACCCCTGAGCGCTTGCGGCCAACAGGCGGCAAGCGAAGCCGAGACCCCGGCCGCCGCCGCGCCGGCCACCCAGCCGGCCGTGGCTGATAGCCGGCCGCCGGCCAAAGTGGCCCGCCAATTCGACCTCGGCCAGATGGCGCGGGGCAAGGACGTTTATGAACGCCATTGCCAGTCCTGCCATGGCGCCGAGGGCAAAGGCCAGGCGGGTGACTGGCGGGCACGCGGCGCGGATGGTAAATACCCGCCACCGCCCCTGGATGATTCCGCCCACGCCTGGCACCACCCCACGGCGGTTTTGCATCGGGTCATCAAGCACGGCGGTCCCGGCGGCATGCCGGCCTGGAAGGACAGCCTCAGCGATGCCGGGATCGACGACGTGATCGTCTACATCAAGTCGCTCTGGTCGGATGACATATACGCCGTCTGGCACGACATCGAACGACGTTCCCTGGAACCGTAAGGAACAGCGCCGCTACGACTGCCGCAAGCGTTCTTCCGGGACCGTGTCGCGCGCCGCCAGGGCGGCCACGCCCTCAGCCAGGCGAATGAAGGCGGCTTCGACCTGATCCGCCGGGCCTTTCACGCCCAATTCGATGTAATAGGCGACCTGCCTGACCGGGTCCATGTGCGGCAGGCTGAACACCCGGATGCCGGAGAATTCGGCTTCCACCGCGCGCATCAACGGCGTCAGCGTGCCCTCGGCGATGCCTTCTACGCGCATTGCGCGTTCAGCCCGTTCGTCGCCATGGAACAGGCGCGAATAGTGGTGATCCAGCACCCATTCCAGCATCGGCCAGGCCATCACCGGGAAACCGGGCACGAAATGATGCTGGCGGATACTGAAGCCGGGAATGCGGTTGAACGGGTTGGGGATGATCTCGGCGCCTTCGGGAAACTCGCCCATGCTCAAGCGATCCGGCGTCAACGGCTGGCCAACCTCGGCCATGCGCCCGACGATGAGTTCGCGCGCTTGCGGATGCAATACCAGGGGCAAGCCCAGGGCGGCGGCGGCGGCCTGGCGGGTATGGTCATCCGGCGTGCCGCCGATGCCGCCGCAACTGAACACGATATCGCCGCTGGCGAAACTGTGCGCCAGCGCCCCGGCCAGCCGCTCGCGGTCGTCACCCAGATAATTCACCCAGTCCAGGCGCAGGCCGCGCGCCGCCATGAGGCCGCGCACTTGGGCGAAATGCTTGTCCTCGCGCTTTCCGGAAAGAATTTCGTCGCCGATGATGATCAGACCGAAGCCCATGTAACGTCTCCGTGGCTAAGATAGCGGCCATTCTCGCCGATGGAGATTGCCCATGAACAACGAACTGGTGTGCTGGAAGTGCGGCGCCAGCCTGGCCGAACTGCCGCTGCCCTTGGGTCGCCGCGCCGAATGCCTGACCTGCCATGCCGAGCAGCACGTCTGCCGCCTGTGCCGCCACTACGACACCGCCAAGGCAAAACAATGCCGCGAAACCGCCGCCGATGACGTGAAGGACAAGACCCGCGCCAATTTCTGCGACTGGTTCCAGCCCCGGCCCGGCGCCTATGCCGCGAGCAAGGGCGGCGCTGGCGACGCGAAAGCAAAGCTGGATGCGTTATTCGGGTAAACCCGTAACCTGGAGGGCGCGCGAGCGGAATCAGGGTGCCACACGTAGCGCAGGCGTCCCGCCTGCTTTGTCCTTCTGATCAGGCCTTTGATGCAGGCGGGACGCCCGCGCTACAGGCCTGCTTCGGCCAGTGGCCACGCTCGTTTCAAACGCGTTGGTAGGTCACGAAGTGATACGCCAGCCCCTCCGACGTGACGTTTTCCCGGCGCTCGGCCTGTCGCCAGCGCGCCGGGTCGAACTCGGGAAACCAGGCGTCGCCGGCGTAGTCGGCCTGGATTTCCGTGAGATAGAGGCGGTCGGCGCGCGGCAATATCTGGGCATAGAGCTCGGCGCCGCCGACGAAGAACACCTCGGCGTCACCCGCGCAGGCGGCGATGGCGTCATCGATGGAATGCGCCGTCAGGCAGCCTTCCACCTGGTAGGCGGGGTCGCGGGTGACGATCACCGTGGTACGGCCCGGCAGCGGCTTGCCGATGGATTCGTAAGTCTTGCGCCCCATGACGATGTGGTGCCCCATGGTCAGCGACTTGAAGTGCTTGAGGTCTTCCGACAGACGCCAGGGCAAGGTGTTGGCGATACCGATGACGCGATTACGGGCCATGGCGGCGATGACCGAGACGATGGGTGTGGACACGGGGACACTCCGCTGGAACGAACAAGGCCGCGAAGATAACCCACCCGACGCCCGCAAGTCAGCGGCCCTTGTGGAAAGGCGCTGTCAGGCTCGCTCCCACGCTCCAGCGTGGGAGCAGGTATCGACGCTCCAGCGTCGCGTTCGCATGTCCCCCGCGAGACCGGCACCTCGGGACGCTGGAGCGTCCAAGACGGGTTCCCACGCTGGAGCATGGGAACCAGCCCCCCCTTTGACAAAGGGGGGAACCTTGCCCCGACTTCATCCGCGCGCGCCGCCTTTCCAGAAGGCGGTGCAATCACGCTTTGACAAACGAACGTTCGTTCTTTACCTTGGCGACTCCGTATTTTCAGTGCCCTGACCATGTCACAAGACGCCGACTACCTTGCCCAACTTCAGGACTACTACGCCCGTCACCGGGTCATGCCCTCCTACGCCGCCATCGGCGAACGGCTCGGCCTGAAGTCGAAATCCTCGGTCGCCGCCCTGGTGGCGCGATTGCGCCTGGAGGGGTTTCTCGAATCGGCGCCGGACAAGCGGCTGAAACCGGGCGCCCGCTTCTTCGAGCGCACCCTGGCGGATTCGGTGCGCGCCGGCTTTCCGCAACCGGCGGACGACAGCTCGCGCGACACCCTGACCATCGACGAATTCCTCATCGACCAGCCTTCGCGCACGGTGCTGGTACGGGTGAAGGGCGATTCCATGATCGAGGCCGGCATCCACCCCGGCGACATCGCGGTGGTGGAGAAACGCCATGACGCACAGCCGGGGGATCTGGTGGTGGCGATCGTGGATGACGAATTCACCCTGAAAACCCTGACGCGGGAAAAAGGCGAGTACGTACTGCAACCCGCCAACCCGGCCTACCCGGTGATTCGCCCGAAAGGCTCGCTGGAGATTTTCGGGGTGGTGGTGGGGGTGGTGCGCAAGTACAAGTGACGCTTTGCTCCCCCCTTTTTCAAAGGGGGGCTGGGGGGGATTTGCGGACGCTTAAACTGGCACGACCCTTGGAGAAATCCCCCTCAGTCCCCCTTTGCAAAAGGGGGAAGCAAGCCTACTTCCGTCTTGCCGAATGCACGCCGCGCACCTGACCGACACGGGCGAGGAAGCGGGTGAGCTGGCTGATGTCCCGCACTTCCAGGGTGAATTCCATACGAGCCATGTCGTCCTGGGAAAGGGTGTTGACGCGCACGACGTTGATCTTTTCCTGGGAAAACAATTCACCGACGTCCTTCAGCAGACCGGAGCGGTCGCGAGCGGTGAGTTCCACATCGACCGCGAACACCTCGCTGTCCTGATCACCCCAATCCGCCGCCAGCAGCCGCGCCTGTTTGTCTTCCGGCAGGTGCCGCACCATCGGGCAATCGGCGCGGTGGATGGTGATGCCATGACCCTGAGTGATGTAGCCGATGATGGGATCGTGCGGCACCGGCTTGCAGCAGCCGGCCATCTGGGTAAGCAGACCGGGCTCGCCCTCCACCAGCACGCCGCCGGCATCCGCGCGGCGCTTGGATGCCGAGACCAGGGGCTTTTCCGGCGCCGGGATGAATTCCTCGTGCAGGGCGCGGTCGAGCGTGCCGCTGCCGAGATCGCCCCGACCGAGCGCGGCGCAGAGTTCGTCGAGACTGGGAAACTTGAGGCGGGCGGCGAGTTTGTCGAGGTTGACGTTGTTCAGGTTGAGTCGGTGCAACTCGCGGTCGAGCAGGGCGCGGCCTTCCTGGACATGGGTATCGTGGTCCTGCTGCTTGAACCACTGCCGTACCTTGGCGCGCGCGCGCGTGGACTTCAGCACGCCCAGATGCGGATTGAGCCAGTCGCGGCTGGGGCCGCCCTGCTTGACGGTGAGAATTTCCACCCGCTGCCCGGTCTTCAGCGCGGTATCCAGCGGCACCAGACTGCCGTCCAACTTGGCGCCGCGACAGCGATGGCCGAGTTCCGTATGCACGGCATAGGCGAAATCGAGCGGCGTGGCGCCAGCGGTCAGCGCCACCACCTTGCCCTGCGGGGTGAGGACGAACACCTCGTCCTGAAACAATTCGTTGCGGAAGTGTTGCGCCAGCTCGTGGCCTTCGCCCTGGTCTTCCCCTTCTCCGATCTCCTGCTTCCAGGCGAGGATCTGTCTGAGCCAGGCGATCTTGTCCTGGATGGCGTCGCCCTGGGACTTGCCGCCTTCCTTGTAGCGCCAGTGCGCGGCGACACCCAGTTCCGCCTCCTGGTGCATGTCGAAGGTGCGCAGCTGCACTTCCAGGGCCTTGTTCTCCGGCCCCACTACGGCGGTGTGCAGGCTCTTGTAACCGTTGCCCTTGGGCCGCGAGATGTAGTCGTCGAACTGGCCGGGAATGGGCTGCCAGAGGCTGTGCACCAACCCTAAGGCATGAAAACAGTCCTTCACGTCGCGCATCTGCACGCGCAGGGCGCGCACGTCGTAGACCTCGTCGAAGGAGAGCCGCTTCTTGCGCATCTTGGCGAGGATGCTGGAGATGTGTTTGGGGCGGCCATTCACGGTAAAGCCGCTGATGCCATCGGCTTCCAGCGCATCGGCCAACTGCTTGATCACCTGTTCGATGTACCACTCGCGGTCGAGGCGGCGCTCGTCCAGCGACTTGGCAATCTGGCGGTAGGTATCCGGCTCCAGATAGCGGCAGGAAAGATCCTCCAGTTCCCACTTGAGTTGCCACACCCCCAAACGGTTGGCGAGCGGCGCATAAAGTTCGCGCACGTCGCCCGCGATCTTGCGCCGCAGCGGTTCGTCCTGGCTCGCCAACTCGCGCAGCGCCTGGGTGCGCTCGGCCAGCTTGATCAGCACCACGCGGATATCGTCGGTCATCGCCAGCAGCATCTGCCGCAGCGCCTCGCTCTGGCCGCCCTCGGCGGCAAGCTCGGTGAGCAGACGGTCCATCCGGGTCAGCTTCGCGGCACCCTCGACGAGCAAGGTCAGAGGCGCCCCGAAGGTCTTGATCAGGACGTCTTTCGCCAGCGCGGCGTCGGGCAAACCGCAGAGGAGCGCGGCGGTCACGGTATCGGCATCGAAGCGCATGCCGGCGAGGATGGCGGCCGTGCCGAGGCTGTGTTCCGCCAGGTCGGCGCCGGTATCGGCGCGTACCCCCGCCGAGTGATCCGCCAGCCAGTTCAGCGCCCGCCGCAGCCCCTCGCGCTGCGATTCGGAATACACCGGGGCCAGGCTGGCCAACCAGGATTCGGCGTCATTGGAAGCGAAAGTGAGTGCGTGGGCGACCATTCAAGGGGCAAGGATCAAGGAACAAGGGGCAAGCGAAACCCGGGTTTTCCTTGCCCCTTGTCCCTTGTCCCTTGCCCCTGCTTTCTTTACCACAACTTCCACCAGGGCTTGTCCCGCACCGGGCCGTCGCCGGCGACGTAGAGGCTGTTGGGGAAGTTGAGCTTGAGCACGCGCAGGGTGTCGTCGCGCAGGTCGGGCAGGCCCAGCTTGTCGTAGCTCTTCGCCATGACCGCCAGACCCTCTTCCAGGGCCGGGGAGCGCGGGTAGTTCTCCAGCGCGTACTTGCCGCGCGCGGCCGCCGCCACGTAGGCGCCACGCTTGTAGTAATAACGCGCCACCCGCACTTCGTGGGACGCCAGGTTGTTGACCAGATACTTCATCCGGCCCACGGCATCGGCCGAATATTTGCTCTCCGGGAAGCGGGTCGCCAGTTCCTTGAACGCCTCGAACGCCTCGCGCGCGGACTTGGGATCGCGCTCGCTCATGTCCTGGTCGGCAAACTTGGCCAGCAGCGTGGTGTCTTCCACGAAATTGGCCAGTCCCTTGAGGTAATAGGCGTAGTCGACGTTGGGATGGTTCGGGTGCAGCTTGATGAAGCGCTCGCAGGCGGCGATGGCCGAGGCCGGCTCGTTGTCCTTGTAATAGGCGTAAGCCACTTCAAGTTGCGACTGTTGGGCGTAGGCGCCGTAGGGATAACGCGCCTCCAGTTTTTCAAACAGCTTCACCGCCTCGGTGTAATTACCGTCGGCCAGACGTTCCTTGGCGCTGTAATACAACTTCGAAGCCGACCAGCTCTTGGTCTCGTCGATCTGTTCCGGCAGCAGGCCACACCCGGTCAATGACCCCGCCAGGGCACTCAACAACAGAAGCAAAGATAGAATGCGCGACATCTCAATCCCCAAATTAGGCGCGCGGATTATACCCATGCCGCAAACACCCATGCCGGAATGCCGCTACCTCACCATCCCGACCGAGCACGCCGGCCGCCGTCTCGACCAGAGTCTGGCGGAACTGATGCCGGAATACTCGCGCAGCCGCATCCAGACCTGGATCGACGCCGGCCTGGTGCTTGTCGCCGACGCCAACGCCAGCCGCAAGCTCAAAGTCTGGGGCGGCGAGGCGGTCAGCGTCGAGCCGGAAGCGCACCCCGCCGAACTGCCATATCAGGCCGAAGCCATCGCTTTGAACACCGTCTTCGAGGACGAGGCCATCCTGATCATCAACAAGCCGGCCGGGCTGGTCACCCATCCCGGCGCCGGCAACTGGGAAGGCACCCTGCTCAACGCCCTCCTCCACCACGTTCCCGGCGCCGCCGTCCTGCCGCGCGCCGGCATCGTGCATCGCCTGGACAAGGACACCTCCGGCCTCATGGTGGTCGCCAAGACCCTGGAAGCACAGACGCAACTGGTGCGCGACTTGCAGGCCCGGACGGTGAAACGGCTGTACTGGGCGGTGGCTCAGGGCCGCATTCAGCCTCCGGCCGGCGCCATCGAAGCGCCCATCGGCCGCCATCCCACGCAACGCGTCAAAATGGCCGTGGTGGAGGAAGGCCGCGGCAAGCCCGCCCTCACCCATTACAAGGTGTTGCGCCAGTTCACCGAAGTCGCCTGGGTGGAATGCCGTCTCGCCACCGGCCGCACTCACCAGATTCGCGTGCACATGGCCCACATCGGCCACCCGCTGCTGGGTGACCCGGTCTACGCGGGGCGCAAACGCAGCCCTATCGCATTCCCCCGCCAGGCCCTGCACGCCGTGCGCCTGGGGCTGGTTCACCCGGGCACGGGCGAGGCGATGGAGTGGGAAGCGCCGCCGCCGCCTGATTTCGCCGAGTTGTTGCGGGAATTGGAAATGTAACGTCGGCATCCAGCCGGCATCTTTTTAAAACAGCCGGCTGGAAGCCGGCGCTACAGGAGATCGGATGCCCCCAGACTGGATCACCCCCGACTGGCCCGCGCCGGACAATGTGCGCGCCTTCATGACCACCCGTGCCGGCGGCGTCAGCCGTCCGCCCTTCGACAGTTTCAACCTGGCCGCTCATGTCGATGACGACCCGGCAGCCGTGGCCGAGAATCGTCGCCTGTTGCGGCAGTGGCTACCCGCGGAACCGCTCTGGCTGAATCAGGTGCATGGCACCGAAGTCGCGGGACAAGCCGTAGGATGTGGCGAGGAACGAACCGCATCATGCGAATCGATGCGGTTCGCCAGCTCACCACATCCTACGACCCCTCCCCTCGCCGACGCCGCCGTCGCTTTCCAGCCCGGTGAAGTCCGCGCCGTGCTGACCGCCGACTGCCTGCCGGTGCTGTTCTGCGACACCGCCGGCACGGTGGTGGCCGCCGCCCACGCCGGCTGGCGCGGCCTCGCCGGTGGCGTGCTGGAAGCGACGGTCGCCGCCATGAACACCCCACCCGAGCGCATCCTCGCCTGGCTGGGCGCGGCCATCGGCCCGACAACCTTCGAGGTCGGCGACGAAGTGCGCGAAGCCTTCATCAGCCGCCACCCACTCGCCGGCATCGCCTTCCGCCCCGCCCTGCCCGGCACCCTGGACGAGGCGCCACGCAAATGGCTGGCGGACATCTACGTGCTAGCACGCATCCACCTCGCCACCATCGGCGTGACGGCGGTCTACGGTGGCGGCCTCTGCACCCACAGCGACCCGCGTTTTTTCTCCTATCGACGCGAACCGCGTACCGGCCGCATGGCGAGCGTGATCTGGATGGCGTAAGCCCGGATCAATCGGGCCCGTTGAGCGGCGGCACGGCGATGCCATGCGCTTTGAGGTGTTCCCAGACCTTGACCTTGTAGGGGTAGATGGGGGAATCCGGGGCGGGGAAGGTGCCGCGCAGGGATTCACTGATCGGCTGGCGCGAGGTCCGCTCATAATCGTACTTGGCGCCGAGTTCGATCAGGCACCAGGCGACATCCCAATCTTGCCCGAGCGCCGCATCGGTGATGATCGGATCACCGGCGCGGGTGGTGATATCAAGATTGGCGCCCAGCGCCTTCATGTGGCGGATGTATTCGCAGTTGCGGTCGTTGACGAAACGCATGATGACCGGGTCGTCACCGGGGCGGCGAGCGTTCGGGTCGCCGCCGGCGCGGAGCACCTGGAACATGATTTCGGGTGCCTCACGGTAATTCGCGACCGCGAGACTGACCACGCCGGCACCGTCGTCGGCCTTGAGGTTGGGGTCGGCACCGCGCGCGAGCAGTTCGGCGACCGCCTGTTGTTTCAGGGTATCCACCGCCAGCATCAACGGCGTGACGTTGTGCCAGCCGCGCGTGTTGACGTTCACCCCACTGGCGAGGACGCGCGCGATGCCGGCGCGGTCATCCGCCTTGATCGCGGCTTCCAGCGCGGCGGCTTCATTCTCGAAAAATCCTCGTTTCACTTTCGTTCTCCCGTTGGCATTCCACCACCAGCCCACCCCGGCCAGCGCCAACACGGCGGCAAGCAGCAGGCGGGGACGATTTCTCGGGTTCATGGGGGAGAGCGAAGGCCGGATCAATCCGGCCCGTTGAGCGGCGGCACGGCGATGCCATGCGCTTTGAGGTGTTCCCAGACCTTGACCTTGTAGGGGTAGATGGGGGAATCCGGGGAGGGGAAAGTACTTTTCAGTGATCTGCTGATCGGCCGACGCGAAGTCTTCTCGTAGTCGTATTTCGCACCGAGTTCGATCAGGCACCAGGCGATATCCCAGTCACGCCGTGTGGACGCAGCAGTAATGATCGGATCGCCGGCGCGGGTGGTGATATCCAGATTGGCGCCCAGCGCCTTCATGTGGCGGATGTATTCGCAGTTGCGGTCGTTGACGAAACGCATGATGACCGGGTCGTCACCGGGGCGGCGAGTGTTTGGATCGCCGCCGGCGCGGATCACCATGAACATAATCTCCGGCGCCTCGCGGTAATTCGCGACCGCGAGGCTGACCGCGCCGGCTCCGTCGTCGGCCTTGAGATTGGGGTCGGCGCCGCGCGCGAGCAGTTCGGCGACCGCCTGTTGTTTCAGGGTATCCACCGCCAGCATCAACGGCGTGACGTTGTGCCAGCCGCGCGTGTTGACGTTCACCCCACTGGCGAGGACGCGCGCGATGGCGGCGCGATCATCCGCCTTGATCGCGGCTTCCAGCGCGGCGGCTTCATTCTCGAAAAATCCTCGTTTCACTTTCGTTCTCCCGTTGGCATTCCACCACCAGCCCGCCCCGGCCAGCGCCAACACGGCGGCAAGCAGCAGGCGGGGACGATTTCTCAGGTTCATGGGCATTTTTTCAGAAATTCCTGTAAAGCCTTACGGTCATCCGTGAGGTTCTTTTCCATCGGGCCGAGTACATTGCCCATCTGGTGCTGGACCAGTTTGCCCAGGTTGGGGCCGGGATCGTTCGCACCGAATCGGTTGCCCAGCCAACTGTCGCTGCCGGGAATCGTCTCCTTCTGGCCCGCGCGGACAGGGGGAAACGCCCTGACCACGCGGCCGGCGGCCTGGTCCTGTTCCATGCGCACGATCATGCCGTCGATTTCCTTGAAATAAGCCGCGCGGTCCTGCTCGAATTTAGGGTCGTCATCGCTATCCGAAAGTTCGGGGTTGCGGTGGTCGATCTTCATGGGATCGGGCATGGAGCGATTCTCGCCTTCGAGTTCACGCCGCAGGAAGCGGGCATTGTCGATCTGTTGTTGCGGGTCGCGAGTTTCGTTCATGTAGGTGAGGAAGTCGTTGTCGGCGCTGAAGGCGCGGGTGCGGCTTTCCAGGGATTGGAAATCCTGAGCACCGGTGCGAACCAGCGAGTTCTCATGCAGGCCCGCCGAGTTGAAGACATAGGCCCGCGCGCTCGGGTTGACCAATGCCGCCTCCTGCGCCAGGCCGCCGCCCTTGGAATAGCCGGCCACGTCGAATGCCACCCCGTTATCAGCCAAGTCGCCTGACAGATCCCGCATCGCCGCATACTGGTCGGTATCCTTGCCTTCGCCATTGCGGGTGTTGGTCTGCCAGTCCACCAGCGATTTGGGTTGGGTGTCGCGCGCGACCAGGATCAGCTTGCCGCTGGCTTCGTCGCGATACATCTCGGCGCGAAAGCCAGTGCTGTCGTCGCGCAAGTCCTGGTCGGTGATGGTGCCCGGTGGCAGGCCGAGTTCCTTGCACAAGTCCTCACCGCTGTCCGGCAGCCGGGTCAGGCAGTCCTTGGTTTGCTTGCCGCCGGCCTTGTCACCCAGTTTGTTCATGTCATTTGCGGCGCGCGCGTAAGGCATGGCCTCGCGATAGCGATTGAAGCGGCGCAGGGTGGGGCCGAGGCTAAGCGCGCGCTTTTTGCAGGCGCTGGAATCGGCCGACATCAGGCTGGGCGAATCGTCGCTGGGCAACAGCCCGTTGGCGGGCTCGGGCTTGCCGGTAAAGGATTGGATGCGCTCCTGGGCCGTCGTCGAGAGGGTGTCGTCGCTTTCCTTTGCCGCCTTGCATGGGTTGACGCAGGCTTTCTTGGCACTCGGCTTTTCATTGCGGCTAAACATGGTTTTCGCCTTCTTCCTGGCTTGCCGTCGGGTAGTCGAATGCCGTGAAGTAGAAGTAGCCCTGTTCGGAGATGAATTGCTTGAGCACCACACGCCGGTCGGCAACATGGTCCAGCAATATTCCCGGTGCTTCCACAACTCGCTCTTCGAAAGCACAGATCGCCAGGAATATCAGGAACAACGCGCAGTCATGTTCGCTGTGTTCGCGCGCGGCGTGCCAGATGGCATCCCACATCGAATAAAGGCGGTCGGTGTCGCTTGCCCAGTCCTTGAAATCCGCTCGGCGGCAGTTGTCGACGAGAAACAGGCCGAGCCGACCATAGAAATAACGCCGATCAATGACCTCCATTTGCATCGCTTCTATTTTCAGCATTTTGGCTATTGTCGATGTTGCCCCGGTTGAATGGTACAACCCCCGGGCTCATGGGGCGAACTCCCCTCGGCCATAGCGACGAAATCGACACCGGGCGACGCCGCTCGCCGCGAGATCAAAGTTTGAACAGATCGGCCAGACGCTTCAGTTCCAGGGAGAGATTCACCACGTCATCCGCGACGCCGGAGGCCTGGCGGCTGGCATGGCTGCCTTGCTCGGTCATCTGCGCCACCCGCTCGACGTTCTGGGCGATTTCACGCGCCGCAATGCCTTGCTCCTTGAGCGCGTGATCGATGTCCGCCACCGCCTGCATCACCCGGGTGGAAGCGGTCTGGATGTTGGAGATCGAATCGCCGGCCTTGTGCGCCAGTTCGACGCCATCACTCACCCGCTTGACGCTGGCCTCCATTTCCTCGACCGCGCGGCGGGCGCCGCTCTGTACCTTGTCGATCATGCCGGTGATCTGCTGTGTCGAATTACCGGTCCGCTCCGCCAGCTTGCGCACTTCGTCCGCCACCACGGCGAAACCGCGCCCTTGCTCACCGGCGCGTGCCGCCTCGATCGCGGCATTGAGTGCGAGCAGGTTGGTCTGGTCGGCGATTTCCTTGATGACGCCGACGATGGTGGAAATCTCTCCCGAATAACTTTCCAGCTCGCGGATGGTTTTCGCCGAGCCCTGCACCGCCTCGGAAATATGGCCGATCTCGTCGGCGGCGGAGTGGATGACGCGGCCGCCCTCGCGCGACAGTTCACCCGACTCGCGCGAGACATCGTTCGCCTCGCGGGCGTGATCGCTCACCTGATCGATCGACACCGACAACTCCTCCACCGCCGCCGCCATGCCGGCGGCGGCCTCGGACTGGCTCATCGCCGCTTGCGCGCTGGTCGAACTGGAAACGGTAAGGTCATGCGCGGCGGCATCCAGCTTGCGGGTGCTCTGTTTGATCAGGGACGCATTGCCAAGCAGGTTGTTGCGCATGATGGCGAATTGCGCGAGCACCTCGCCCACCTCGTCATGGCCGGCCAGCGGCGCCGGCTTCGAAAGATCGAACGCGGCGATACCGCGCGCCGCCTGCACCGCGTCACGCAGCGGCGTGGTGAACGAACGCACCACCACAAAGGCGATGGCGGGCCACAACAGCAGGGCCGCAGCCGCCGCGATCCCGAGTATCAGACCGTAGCTGTCGAGCGAAGCCTGCAAGGGTTGCGCCTTGTCAGCTTCGACACATTTCAGCAGACCGCGCGCCTCCTCGATCGCCATCCAGCCGAGTCCCGCGCAAAGCAGAATGACCAGCATCGAGGACAGGGTAGACAGCCATAACTTGCTGGACAGATTGAGATCCATGAACCGGCGCAACAGGCGCCCGAACACGCTGGGCGCCGGCTTGCCGCCATCCAGGCGCAGATCGGAATCTTCACGCAAGCGCTGGTAGAGCGCCTCGGCGGCCTGCACTTCCTCGCGCCCCGGCCTGATCCGCACCGACATGAAACCGCCGTCGGGCGTCGGCGTCACCGTCGCCTTGACCCAGTAGTGGTCGCCATCGCGGCGCCGATTCTTGACCAGCCCCACCCAGGGGTCGCCCGCCTTGATGGTGGCCCAAAGATCACGGAAGGCCTCGGCCGGCATATCGGGATGGCGCACCAGATTCTGCGGCTGGCCGATCAACTCCTCCCGGGTAAAGCCTGATGCCTCAACGAAATCGTCATTGGCGAAAGTGATATTGCCCTTGGCATCGGTCCAGGAAAGGATGACCGCGCCTTCGCGCAAGGGGTATTCGCGTTGACTGACTGGCTGGTTATTACGCATTGAAAATCCTTGTATTCACGACCATAGTTTGTAGCGGCTTCTAGCGGGCGCCGGTTTCCGGTAGGGTTATCGACAAACCAACCTGTTTCTTTAATGACGCGGCTAGCAGCCCAGCACTTCGGCCCGCAAACGGGCCTCTACAAGGACTTTCCATGCGTATCCTTTTCGCCACCTCCGAAGCCAGACCCTTGATCAAAACCGGCGGTCTGGCCGATGTGTCCGGCGCCCTTCCGGTGGCCCTGCGCGCAATCGGCCTCGACTGCCGCCTCCTGCTGCCCGGATACCCGGCCGTCATCGCCGGCTGTGTCGATGTAAAACCCGTTTGCGCCTTGAATGGCCTGCCGGGCGACGTGGTTGCCAACCTGCTGGAAGCCAGCATGCCCGACAACGGGATGCCGCTCTACATCGTCGACGCACCCGAGCTGTACCAGCGCAAGGGCGGCCCCTATCAGGACATCGCCGGCCACGACCACCCGGATAACGCCCTGCGTTTCGCCGTCTTCTCCAAAGTCGCCGCCATGCTCGCCGCCAGCGACACGCCGCTGGACTGGCACCCCGACCTGCTGCATTGCAACGACTGGCAAACCGGCCTCGCCCCGGCCTACCTGCGCCTGTCCGGAGAGACGACGCCCAGCATCATGACTGTGCACAACCTGGCCTATCAGGGCGTCTTTCCCCGCGCCAATATGAGCCTGGTGGGCCTGCCGCCGGAAAGTTTTGCCATCGATGGCGTCGAGTATTACGGCAGCCTCTCCTTCCTCAAGGCGGGCCTCTACTACGCGGACCGCCTGACCACGGTCTCGCCCAGCTATGCCGAGGAGATTCGCCTCCCCGCCCTCGGCATGGGCATGCAAGGCCTGCTCAGCACACGCGGCGCCGATCTGGTCGGCATCCTCAACGGCATCGACACCGAGGAATGGGACCCCGCCAACGACCCGCATCTGCCGCACAAATTCTCCGCGCGCTCGCGCGCCGGCAAACAACGCTGCAAGAGCAAGCTGCAACAGGACCTGAACCTGGAGCCCAACAAGGACGCACCGCTATTCGGCGTCATTGCTCGCCTGGCGCACCAAAAAGGACTCGACCTCATCCTCGCGGTGGCGGACGGCATCCTGCACCGGGGCGGCCAAATTGCGCTCCTGGGCACCGGCGAAAAAGTGCTGGAAGCGGCCTTCCGCGACCTCGGCGCCCTGCATCCCGGCCAGGTCGCCTCGGTGATTGGCTATGACGAAGGTCTCTCGCACCGGATCGAGGCCGGTTCCGACATTTTCCTGATGCCCTCCCGATTCGAGCCCTGCGGCCTCAACCAGCTCTACAGCCTGCGCTACGGCACGATTCCCGTCGTCCATGCCACCGGCGGCCTCAAAGACACGGTGGAAGACGGCGTCACCGGCTTCGTCTTCGAGGAACCCACCGCGCACGCGCTCTGGCTCGCCGTGGACCGCGCCCTACGCGCCCATGCCGACAAGAAAGCCTGGAAACGCATGATGCGCGCGGCCATGAGCCGTGATTTCAGTTGGGAAAAAAGCGCCCGGGAATATGAGGCGCTGTATCGGAGCATGCTGGAAACGGCATAGATGGTTTCCAGCATGCGTACTGCCAGATTTCACGGTCGCCAACTTGCTCCAGGTCTATCAAGGCAACCTGGGTGCTATCCGGATAGACCGACTGAAGGAAAGGCACCAGCCTCCTGGACAGATTCTCGTCGAGCAGCAGCTTCATCCGTGCACGACGAGCAAGCGCCGCTCGTGACCGGCGGCAAAAGCCAGGCACACGCGGATATCCGGCAGCTCTAGCAGCCTGTCGGACACAGCCGCCGATGTCGGGTTACGGCGCAAAAAGCCGCGCCTAACCCGACCTACTGGACTTGATATGCTGCGCGCCAGTTGGGTCTGTCGTCAGTGCGGTTTCGGGCCGTAACCGGGAACATGGGCAATCTGAATCGACACCGGCCCGCGCAGGCACAAACGAAAAAACCCGCATTTACGCGGGTTTTTGGGACTTGCTTGGATGCTGATTTGGCGGAGAGGGCGGGATTCGAACCCGCGGTAGGCTATTAACCTACACACGCTTTCCAGGCGTGCGACTTAAACCGCTCATCCACCTCTCCGGAAGGCGCCGGAGAATACACGGGGGTTCCCGGCGTGGCAAGCCGCGCGGGTGAATGGGGTTGCCGCTGCTAGAATCCGACGTCTGTTTTTCTCCGCCCCGCCGCCATGCACGCCGCTTTTTCCTTCTTTTCCCGTCGTTCGTCATGACCTGGCGCGTACTGCTCAAGGGGTTGGTGATGCTGGCCTCGCTGGCGTTGCTGGGCTTCCTCGCCAGTCATTTCCAGTTCGCCGACATGCTGTCGCAGCACTGGATCGACAGCGAGGTGCGCGGCAAGGGCTGGCTGGGCATTCTGTTGTTCCTGGCGGTGGGCGGGCTGGCGACGGCGTTGAGCGTGCCGCGCCAGGCGGTGGCGTTTCTTGGCGGTTATGCCTGGGGTTTCGCGGCGGGCACCGGGCTGGCGACGCTGGCGACGCTGTTCGGCTGCGTGTTCGGTTTCTTCTACGCGCGCTGGCTGGGGCGCGGCTTCGTGCAGCGGCGTTTCCCCGGCCGCATTCGCAAGCTGGATGCCTTCCTGCGCCAACATCCGTTCAGCATGTCGCTGGTGATTCGCTTGTTGCCGGTGGGCCATAACGCCAGCACCAATCTCCTGGCCGGGGTTTCCAGCGTCCGCCCCCTGCCCTTCTTCGCCGGTTCCGGCCTGGGCTATCTGCCGCAGAATCTGGTGTTCGCGCTGGCCGGCAGCGGCGTCAACCTCGATCCGGAGTTGCGTTTGACCCTGGCGGTGCTGCTGTTCGTCGTGTCCAGCCTGATCGGCATCGCCCTGTATCGCCGCCATCGGCGGGAAATCGACGCGGTCAATGAGGACTCAGGGCCACCCGCCGGCGTCTGATCGCGCCTGCCGGGCGGCTTTTCGTTCCTGTTGCCCGAGGTAACCAGTAGACTCGCCACACTTTTTTTTCGGCCCGATTCCATGACGGATTCCAGTTCAATCAGCGTTTCCCTGATCGCTCCCATCTACAACGAACACGAAAACCTGCTCGATCTGGTGAACAGGGTTGATTCCGTGATGTCGGCGCAGGAGAAAAGCTGGGAGTTCATTTGTGTGGACGATGGTTCCCGTGACGGTTCCGATACGCTGTTGACGGAACTGGCGGCGACCCGACCCTGGCTGCGGCCGTTGTTCCTGCGCCGCAACTATGGCCAGTCCACCGCCATGCAGGCGGGTTTCGACGCGGCGCGCGGCGAGGTGCTGGTGACCATCGACGGCGACATGCAGAACGACCCGGCCGACATTCCGCGCCTGCTGGACATGCTCGATGCCCGCCCCGAGGTGGACATCATTTCCGGCTGGCGGAAGAACCGCAAAGACAAGGCGCTGCTGCGCAAATTCCCCTCGAAGATCGCCAACCGCCTGATTTCCAAGGTCACCGGCGTCAACCTGCATGACTATGGCTGTTCGCTGAAGCTGTACCGGCGCGAGGCGGTGCGCTACGTGAAGATCTACGGCGAGCTGCATCGCTTCATCCCGGCGCTGGCGCATGAGTACGGCGCCAAGGTGATGGAGACCGAGGTCAACCATTTCCCGCGCACCAAGGGCGTCTCCAAGTACGGCATCGACCGCACCATCCGGGTGCTGCTCGATCTGGTCTGGGTGAAGTTCATGCTGCGCTTCCTGCACCGTCCGCTGCACGCTTTCGGCGGCATCGGCGCGGCGATGTTCTTTCCCGGCCTGCTGATCCTGGTCTACCTGCTCGGGTACAAGCTTTTCTCCCACGCCGATATCGGTGGCCGGCCGCTGCTGCAACTGGGCGTGATGTTCACCCTGATGGGCGCGAACTTCATCGGCATGGGTATCCTCGGCGAGTTGCTCACCCGCATCTGGCACGAACCCGGCGGCAAGGCGCAATACCTGTTGCGCGAGCCTCCCAACGAATGAGCCGGGATCGCCTGCTGCTGGCGGTCCTGGTCCTGTTTCCGTTCCTGGCGCTGGGCATTCCGCCGTTATTCGATCTGGATGAGGGCGCCTTCACCGCCTCCACCACGGAAATGTTCCTGCGCGGCGACTTTCTCTCCAGCTACCTGCTGGGCGAGCCGCGCCACGACAAGCCCATCCTGATCTACTGGCTGCAAGCGGCGGCGGTGAGCCTGCTCGGTCACGGCGAGTTCGCCTGGCGGCTGCCTTCCGCGCTGGCTTCCAGCCTGTGGATTCTGGTCACCTATGGCTTCGTCAACCGGGTACGCGATCACAGGGCGGGGCTGGCCGCCGCGCTGATCATCGCCACGGCGGCGGGCCTGATCATCATCACCCGGGCGGCGACGGCGGATGCCCTGCTCAATCTCTTGCTGGCCTGCGCCGGCTATGCCACCTGGTTGTGGCTGCGTGAACGCGAACAGCGTTGGCTTTACGCGGCGTGGCTGGCGATGGCGCTGGGCTTCCTGAGCAAGGGGCCGGTCGCGCTGCTGATCCCGGTGGGCGCGATGTTCCTGTGGTGCGCGACGCGCCGCGACTGGCGCACTTTCCTCGCCTGGGCGCTGCCGCCCGGCCCACTATTGCTGTTCCTGGCGGTGGCCCTGCCCTGGTTCGCCATCCAGACCTGGCATGAGGGCACGGGCTTTCTCACCGGCTTCTTCTTCAAGCACAACCTGTCGCGCTTCGATACGCCGATGGAAGGCCATGGCGGCGACCCCTTCTATTACGTGCCGGTGGTGCTGATCTCGCTGCTGCCGCATACGGGCCTGCTGTTGATCGCGCTGGCGCGGCTGAAAAGCATCTGGCGCGACGACTTGTTGCGCTTCGGGCTGTTGTGGTTCCTGCTCGCTTTCGCGCTGTTCTCCTTCTCCGGCACCAAACTGCCGCACTACGTCTATTACGGCTATGGCGGCCTGGTGCTGATTCTGGCGGCGCAGGCCGACCACAAGGCGGCGCGCTGGTTGCTGGCGCTCACCGGCGCCGCCACCTTCGCCTTGCTGCTCGCCGTGCCCATGTTGCTGGACCAGGCCCTACCCAGACTGAAACCGGATGATCTGCTGCTGGCGGAAGGCATCGGCGCCCACTTCGGCGCGACCTATTGGTTGTGGTGTGGCGCGGCGCTGGTGATCAGCCTGTTGCCGCTGCTCCTGCGCGGCATCAAGCCCCGCTTCGCGCTCTGCGCCAACGGCCTGCTGGCGGGCGCGACAGTGGCGATGTTCCTGCTGCCCATCGTCGGCCAGGTGCAGCAGGGGCCGGTGAAGCAAGCCGGCCTGCTCGCCCGTGACCTGTCCGGCCCGCTGCTGCTGCATGGCATCAACACCCCCAGCTTCCAGACCTACGCGCAACGCCGCGTGGAGAAACGGCCGCCGCGCGCGGGCGATCTGGTGCTCACCCGGGAAAGCAAACTGAGTGAGCTGCCCGCCAGCGAGGTGGTGTTCCGCGAGCGCAGCTATGTTCTGGCGAGGGTGAGATGAGCCGAAACTTCCTGGTCAACCACCTCGTAGGAGCGGGCTTGCCCGCGATAGCAACCGTTGCATCGCGGGCAGCGGAGTCGTTGCCGCTTCAGCGGCTTTACGAATCCGGCGTGCCCCTTGCGGGTGCAAGCCCGCTCCTACGAGGCGGTCAACTGAGGAATCCAGGATGAAAACGCGCCAGCCGATCACCCTCTGGCTGCTGCCCGCCATCGCGCTGCTGGTGTTGTTGCCGTTGAGCGACCCGGCGCGCAACCAGGCGGCGTTCCTGGCGCTCAATCACGCGGCTGCGGCGCTGCCCGCCGTGCTCTGGTCGAATCTGACGGTGTTGGGTGATGCCCTGGTGGCGCTGACCTTGTCATTGCTTCTTCTGCGCCGACGCCCGGATCTGGCACTGGCGGTACTACTCGCCAGCCTGCCCGCGACCCTGCTGACGCACGGGCTCAAGGACGCTCTGGACGTGGCGCGTCCCTACGCCGTGCTTGGCGATCAGGCCCATGTCATCGGTCGCGTTCTGGTCGCGGGCGCCTTTCCTTCCGGCCACACCACCACCATATTCGTGCTCGCCGCCGTGCTGGTCGGCGGCCTGCGCGGCACCAGCGCGACTGGCTGGATTCTGGCCGCCGCGCTGCTCGCGGGATTTTCCCGCGTCGCCGTCGGCGCCCACTGGCCGCTCGACGTGATCGGCGGCATCCTTTGCGGCTGGGCCTCGGGCCTGCTGGGCCTGTACTGGGCGCGGCGGCTGGACTGGGCGACGCTGCCCCGCGTCGTGCTCGGCATGCGGCTGTTGTTGCTCGGCTGCGCCGGCGCGCTGCTGTTCGATTACAACAGCGGCTACCCGCTGGCGCGGCCGTTTGAATTGTTGGTCGCGGTCACGGTCCTGGCCTTCCATCTGTTGCCCGGCTGGCGGCTGGAGAAGCCGGCATGAGCGGCGTCCATGACGGCGGCGCAATGCCGGCTGGAAGCCGGCGCTACAGTGTTGCCCTGCTCGCCTGCCTCGCCCTGATCGCGCTCTGGCGGCTGCTCGCCGCCTGGCACGGCAACATCGAGCTGTATGCCGACGAGGCGCAATACTGGACCTGGGCGCTGCAACCGGATTGGGGTTATTTTTCGAAGCCGCCGATGGTGGCCTGGGCGATCTGGCTTTCCCGCACGCTGTTCGGCGACTCGGAAATCGGCGTCCGCGCGATTTCCCTGCTGCTCTTTCCGCTGACCGCCTGGGTGCTCTTCCAGAGCGTGCGCAGCCTGTTCCAGACCCATCCCCGGCGCGAGGAAATGGCCTTCTGGAGCGCCCTCGTTTTCGCCACCCTGCCCCTGGTTTCGCTGGGCGGCTGGCTGATCACCACCGACGCGGTGTTGCTGTTGTTCTGGTCCCTGGCGCTGTATTTCACCGTCGCCGCCACGGAAACCGGGCGCTGGCGCGATTGGCTGTTGCTCGGCGGCGCCCTCGGACTCGGGTTGATGTCCAAATACAGCATGGTGTTCTACGGCCTTGGCTTCCTCGCCTGGCTGCTGATCGAGCCGAGCCGGCGCGCGTTGTTGCGTGACCCGAAGCCCTACGCGGCGGCGGCGGTTGCGCTGTTGCTGCTAGCGCCCAACCTGATCTGGAACGCGCAACATCATTTCGTCAGCGTCCAGCACACCGCCGAAATCTCGCAACTGGATCGTGGCCTGTTCAATCCCGCCGCTCTGCTGGAGTTCTTCCTGGCGCAATTCATTGTGTTCGGGCCGCTCACTTTCGCCGCGCTTGTCTACCTGGCGATTCGCCCGAGCGCATGGCTGGGCGACCAGCGCTTGCGCCTGCTCGCCGCTTTCACCCTGGCGCCCCTGGCCGCCTTCATCGGCTTGAGCCTGCTGTCCCGCGCCTTCGCCAACTGGGCGGCGTTTTCCTATGTCGGCGCCAGCGCCCTGGTGGCGGTACTGTGGATCATGCAGGCGCGCCGCCGCTGGCTGGTCGCGGTGCTGGCGCTGCATCTGCTCATCGCCGCCGGCATCTATCACGCCCATGACATCGCGCGGCTGCTGGACATCCAACTGACCCGCAAGACCGACCCCTATGGCCGCATCACCGGCTACCGCGAACTCGGCCACGAGGTCGCGTTGCGCCTGCAAGCCCATCCCGGCGCCCGCCTGCTCAGTAACGACCGCAAGCTGCACGCGCTGCTGCGTTATTACGCGCGCCCCTGGAGCGAGGACATGCGTTACCTGAACCCGAGTGGCGCACGCAACAACCATTACGCCTTGAGCGCCGATCTGAGTGACAGCCCGAACGGCGAATTCATCCTGGTCAGTCGGGACGTCGACGCGAATCAACTCGCCGAGTGGTTCGCGCGGGCAACGCCGTTGGCTTCGATCCGGCTCGATCTCTACCCGGATTACAAGCCGGAATATCAGGTCTGGCTGCTGCGTGATTACCAGCTTGCCCGAAAAGGCGTCCGCGATGAATAACGCGCCCCGCTTCCCGCTCGCGCTCCTCGTCTCCGCGCTGGCTTTCGCCCTGCTGTTTCTGGCCTTTCCGCGTCTCGACCTGATCGCCAATGGCGCTTTTCACAGCCCGGAGCACGGCTTCGTGCTGACCGGGAACGTGCTGTTCGACACCCTGCGCGCCTATCTCGGCGTCCTCGTCATCGCCCTGCTGGCGCTGCCGTTGCTGGTCTGGGGACTGTCGCTGCGCGGGCGCGCGGATGTGGCGGAGAAATGGCGCGGCCGCCGTCCCGCCGCGTTGTTCCTGGCGCTGGCGATGCTGCTTGGCCCCGGGCTCATGGTCAATATGGTGTTCAAGGATCAATGGGGCCGCGCCCGCCCCTCCCAGGTCGAGGAATTCGGCGGCACGGCGCATTTCACCCCGGCCTGGGTGATCAGCGATCAATGCCGCAAGAACTGTTCTTTCGTTTGTGGCGACGCCTCGGTGGGCTTCGTGCTGCTCGCCGTCGCCTTCGTCAGCCGCCGCCCGCGCCTCTGGTTGAGCATCGGCATCGCCGCCGGCGCGGCGTTGGGCCTGATGCGCATGGGCCAGGGCGGACACTTTCTCAGCGACGTGATCTTTTCCTTCTACGTCGTCTATTTCACCGCCTGGGCCCTGTACCGCTTCATGACGCGGCGCGGGCGGACTATCCTTCCTCTCGACTAACTATAAAGGCACAGCAGCCATGAATCACTCACGCCTGAAACCCCTACGTCTCGGCAGACCCTCGGCCGAACTGTCACAACTGCCGCCACTCGGCATGGACGAGGAGGCGTTGGCACTCGACATCCGCCGCTATTTCGGCAATTTCCTCGGCCGCGACAAGCATTGCCGCTCCACCCATTACCCCTATCAAGCCCTGGCGCTGACCCTGCGCGACCGGCTGATGGAGCGCTGGAAGCGCACCCGCTACGGCTACGAGGAAAAGGACGCCAAGTACGCTTATTACCTGTCGCTCGAATTCCTGATGGGGCGCACGCTCAACAACGCGCTGCTCAACCTCGGCCTCGACACCACACTGGCGCCGACCTTGCGCCGCCTGGGCCTTGACCTGGAAGAACTGATCGACGTGGAAGCGGACGCCGGCCTCGGCAACGGCGGCCTTGGCCGTCTCGCTGCCTGTTTCCTGGACAGTTGCGCCACCCTGCAACTGCCGGTGATGGGCTACGGCATCCGTTACGAATACGGCATGTTCCGCCAGCACGTGGAAAACTGCCTCCAGGTCGAGGAGCCGGATCACTGGCTGCGCGACGGCAACCCCTGGGAAGTGGAACGCCCGGAACATACCCGGCGCATCCAGTATTACGGTCACACCGAGCACTACAAAGATACCGATGGCCGCGTTCACGTGCGCTGGGTGAACAGCAACGACGTGCTTGCCGTGCCCTTCGATACGCCGATACCGGGCTACAAGAACGATACCGTCAACATGCTGCGCTTGTGGAGCGCGGCGGCCACCGATGAATTCGACCTGGGCGAATTCAACGCCGGCTCCTACACCGAGTCGGTGGCGGCCAAGAATGCCGCCGAGAACATCACCATGGTGCTCTACCCCAACGACGCCAGCGAGAACGGCAAGGAACTGCGCCTGAAACAGCAGTACTTCCTCGCCTCCGCCAGCCTCCAGGACGTATTGGCGCGTTGGGTACAGCATCATGGCCACGATTTCAGCCTGTTCGCCGAGAAGAACTGCTTCCAGTTGAACGACACCCACCCGAGCTGCTCGGTACCCGAGTTGATGCGCCTGCTGGTGGATGTGCATGGGTTGGAGTGGCACGAAGCGTGGGCGATCACATCGAAAACGATGGCCTATACCAACCACACCCTGCTGCCCGAGGCGCTGGAAAAATGGTCGGTACGCCTGTTCGGACAGTTACTACCGCGTCAGATGGAGATCATCTACGAGATCAACACCCGCTTTCTCACCGATGTCGCCCGCCGCTGGCCCGGCGACGCCGCCCGCCTGGCGCGCATGTCCCTGATCGAGGAAGGCCCCGACCCGCAGGTGCGCATGGCCTACCTGGCCATCGTCGGCAGCTACTCCGTCAACGGCGTCGCCGCGCTGCACTCGGAATTGCTCCAGCAAGGCCTGTTCCGCGATTTCTTCGAGCTCTGGCCGAAAAAGTTCAACAACAAGACCAACGGTGTCACCCAGCGACGCTGGATGGCCTCGGCCAACCCGGAGATGGCGAAGCTCATCACGGCGAACATCGGCGACGCCTGGATTCGCCAGCTCGATACCCTGCGCGACCTGACTCCCCTCGCGGAAAACCCCGAATTCCGCGCCCAGTGGCAAGCGGTCAAGCACGCCAACAAGACGCGCCTGGCGGTGCTGGTACGGCACGACTGCAACGTCGATTTCGATCCCGACGCGCTGTTCGACGTTCAGGTCAAACGCATCCACGAATACAAGCGGCAGTTGCTCAACCTCCTCCACGTCATCCACCTCTACGCCCGTCTCAAGGCCGGTGACGACCAGGACTGGACGCCGCGTTGCGTGCTGATCGGCGGCAAGGCCGCGCCTGGCTACTTCATGGCCAAGCGCATCATCACCCTGACCTGCAAGGTGGCGGAAATGGTCAATGGTGACGAGCAGGTAGGTGGCCGCCTCAAGGTCGCGTTCCTGCCCAACTACCGGGTTTCGGCGATGGAAATCATCGCCCCGGGCACGGACCTGTCAGAGCAGATTTCCACCGCCGGCAAGGAAGCCTCCGGCACCGGCAACATGAAGTTCATGATGAACGGCGCGGTCACCATCGGCACCCTGGACGGCGCCAACATCGAGATACGCGAGGAAGTGGGCGACGAGAATTTCTTCCTCTTCGGCCTCACCGCCGAGGAAGTCGAAGCCACCCGCGCGACCTACGACCCGAACGCGCTGATCGAAGCCGACGCCGACCTCAAGCGGGTGATGACCCTGCTCGAATCCGGCCACTTCAACCGCTTCGAGGCCGGCCTGTTCGACCCCATCATCAACGCCATCCGTGACCCGCACGACCCCTGGCTGGTGGCGGCCGATTTCCGCGCCTTCATCGATGCCCAGGCCGAGGCCGCGGCAGCCTACCGCGACCGCGACCGCTGGAGCCGGATGAGCATCCTCAACACCGCGAGCAGCGGCAAATTTTCCACCGACCGCACCATGCGGGAATACAACGCCGAAATCTGGAAACTGACGCCGGTGGCGCCAGTGGCCCCGGTGGCGTAACCCGCGCGCCGGGTTGAGCGCCGTAGGAGCCGTAGGATGCGGTGAGCGCAGCGAACCGCACCCTGCGTCCTGCTTGGACACACGCGCCTATCCTCGCGTTTCCATGTGACTGGCTTAGGCGTCGAGCAAAAATAACTTCAGACTTCCTGATCCCTCGCGCATTGGCAATGGCACCGTACCGTAGCCCGGATGCAGCCCGCGCGATGCTGATGGCCGTGCCTGCGAGGGGGCCAGCGGAATCCGGGGAGCGTGGCACGGTACAGGCGTGCGGCGTCGCCATCCCGGATTCCGCCCGGCCACGGCAGCACCCAGTTCAACCTTCGGTGAGCGGGCTGCATCCGGGCTACCTGGAAACGCGCGTGCTTCGTGCCATTCATGTTTCCGGAAAGCACGGCCATAACCCGGCCGGGATCAGGAAATCTGAACTTGAACATTCTGGCCGCACTGACGGGCGCGCTGCTGCGTTGACGAACTTCAGACTTCCTGATCCCTCGCGCATTGGCAATGAGCGAGGGATCAGGAAGTCTGAACATGGACTTACCGGATTCGGGTATCGGAACGATTTCCGGCAAGGAGCGATGCCGGTGCATGACAACGCAGCGGAAATGAATAACGCCCCATCAAGGGGCGTTATTCATTCCTTACGCACCATTACGGCACATCAGGTCACTTTTTTCTGCTCGTCCTCGATACGATCAAATTCCTTGTCCATGTCATCGATGGACATCGGCCGGTAAGGATCGTCCTCCGGGGCATCCGGCTCCTTCTTCTTGTTGCGCATCATCCAGCCCGCGATGATCACGCCAAGCTCGTAGAGCAGCCACAAGGGCACCGCGAGCATGAACTGCGAGACCACATCCGGCGGCGTGAAAATGGCGCCGATCACGAAAGCGCCGACCACCACATAGGGACGCGCTTCCTTGAACTGCTTGATCTCCACCATGCCGGTGTAGGCCAGCGCGACCACGACGATGGGCACCTCGAAGGTGATGCCGAAGGCCAGGAACATGGTGATGACGAAATCCAGGTACTTGTTGATGTCGGTCATCACCGCGACTCCGACCGGGGCGATGCCGATGATGAAACCAAACACCACGGGGAACACCAGGAAGTAGGCGAACGCCATGCCGCAGGCAAACAGCAGGAAACTGGCCGCCACCATGGGCACGATGAACTTTTTCTCGTGCGAATAGAGGCCGGGGGCAATGAATGCCCAGACCTGGTAAAGGATGTAAGGCAGGGTGATGATGAAGGCGGTCATCATCGCCACCTTGATCGGCACGAAGAAGGGCGTCACCACTTCCGTCGCGATCATTTGCCCACCCTCGGGCAACTTGGCCAGCATCGGCTCCGCCAGGAGCGTGTAGAGATCGTTGGCGAAGGGAAACAGGCAGACAAACAGGATGATCCACGCGATCACCGCGCGCAGCAGGCGATCACGCAATTCGATGAGGTGGGAGATGAAGGTTTCCGTGCCGTCCATACGTTTTCTCAAACCGACTTGACGTCGTTGCCAGGCCGGTCGTCGGCTTTGCCATCCGTTGACGTGGGGGGAACAGGGGGAATGGCGGGCGCTTCACTCACGGTCGATACCGGCGCGGCTTCAATGGGCGCGGGGGCATCGGCAAGCGCCGCGGGTTCCTCGGGCAATGCCGCCGCAAGCTTGGCGGCGTCTTCTTCCTTGACCTTGTCCCATTCCTTCATGGTCAGGCCGCCATCGGTGGCGCTCATGGCCTGCATGACCTTGCTGATCTGGTTGGCCCCCTCTTCCACCGTTTCTTCGGCCACTCGCGCGCCATCCTTGGCCATGATTTCGTAGCGCTGCGCGGTGTCCTTCATGTCTTGCTGCATCTTGCGCAGTTCATCCAGCTTCATGTCGCGGTCGATGTCCTGCTTCACTTGGGAGACATAACGGTTGAGCTTCCCCACCCACTGGCCGGCGGTACGCGCCACCTTGGGCAGGCGTTCGGGCCCGATCACCACCAAGGCGACGATGCCGATAATCAGGAGTTCGGAAAAGGCGAGATCGAACATAAGTGAGTCCTCAGTTGGCAGCCATCAGTAGGCAGCAGTCTGCCTACCGCAAACCGCCGACTATCAGCTCTGCTGTTTGTCCTTCACTTCGCCTTCGATGGTGGTGCCGTGGGTCTCGCCATCACGCGGCAGTTCCGCCGACTTGCTTTTCTCCTCGGCCATTGATTCCTTGAAGCCCTTGACCGCGCCACCGAGGTCGCCGCCGATGTTGCGCAGCTTCTTGGTGCCGAAAACCAGCAGAACGATGACCAGAACGACCAACCAATGCCAAATGCTGAATGAACCCATTTTCTATCTCCTGTGCTGACTGAATAAGGTGGTGCCGGCAGCGCCACCGCCACGTATTGGACTACATCGGGCGAGGTCCGTTTCCGCCGATGACATGAACATGCAAGTGGAACACTTCCTGGCCGCCACCCCGGCCGGTATTGATGATGGTGCGAAACCCATCCGTCAGCCCCTGTTCCTTCGCCAGAACCGGCGCCAGCAACAGAATATGTCCCAACAGCGCTTGGTGCCGCGCATGGGCATCCGCAAGCGAAGCGATATGCTCCTTGGGGATGATCATGAAATGCACCGGCGCCACCGGATGAATATCGTGAAACGCGAGGACATCGTCATCCTCGTAAATCTTCTTGCAGGGAATCTCGCCCGCCACGATCTTGCAAAACAGACAGTTCTCACTCATGCGTTGTCCCTAGGGGCCGTAAACGAATAACTAGAACGTTCTGGCCGCGTTGGCGGGCGCGTTGCGGCGTTGCCGGTCGCTTGCAGGGAACGGCCATGCCGCGCGCCCGGCGCCTTGCAGCACAACCCGCCAACACACCCATAATCGCCCAAGTTATTCATTTACGGCCCCTTGCCAGATTGATCACGCCCAGCTTTTTCCACCAGCCCGGACAAACCTTCGCGCCGCGCCAGTTCGTTCAAAATTTCATCGGGGTGGATGCCCTGTTGCGCCAACAAAACCAGCGAATGAAACCACAGGTCGGCGGTTTCGTAGATGACTTTTTCTCTAACCCCGTCCTTTGCCGCCATGATGGTCTCCGCCGCCTCTTCCGCGACCTTCTTCAGGATGGCGTCGAGGCCCTTGGCGTAGAGTTTGGCCACATAGGACGATTGCGGATCAGCCGCCTTGCGGGCTTCCAGGGTTTCCGCGAGGCGGGAGAGGACATCAGACATCGCGGTCATTCCCGCGCAGGCGGGAATCCAGGTTGTGGGCCAGATAATAGTTTTTCGAACTAACTGGATTCCCGCCTGCGCGGGAATGACGGTAGTTGCTCATTTCTTGTAGATCTCGTGCGGGTCTTTCAGCACCGGCTCCACCGCTTGCCACTTGCCGTCCTCAAGTTTCTGGAAGAAGCAACTGCGACGACCGGTGTGGCAGGCGATGCCGCCGGACTGCTCGATCTTCAGCAGCACCACGTCTTCATCGCAATCCAGGCGGATTTCACTGACCTTCTGGGTGTGTCCCGACTCCTCGCCCTTGTGCCAAAGCTTTTTGCGCGAACGTGACCAATAAACCGCCTCGCCCAGTTCCACAGTTTGCTTGAGCGCTTCCCGATTCATCCAGGCCACCATCAGGATGTCGCCGCTGGTGGCGTCCTGAGCGATGGCCGGCACCAGGCCATCCTCGGACCAACTGACCTTGTTCAACCACGCTTCGCCGCTCACAAACGCACCTCGACACCCTGTTCCCGCATATGTTGTTTCGCTTGTTCCACCGTGTATTCACTGAAGTGAAAGATGCTGGCGGCAAGCACGGCATCGGCGCCGCCGTGTTTCACGCCGTCGACCAGGTGTTGCAGATTGCCGACGCCGCCGCTGGCGATGACGGGAATATTGACCGCGTCGGAAATCGCCCGTGTCAGGTTCAGGTCGAAACCGATCTTCGCGCCATCACGATCCATGCTGGTAAGCAGGATTTCGCCGGCACCCAGGCTTTGCATGATTTTCGCCCACTCCACCGCGTCCAGCCCGGTGGGCTTGCGGCCGCCATGGGTGAAGATTTCCCATTTCGGGGACGCGCCCCAGACCGTCTGCTTGGCATCGATCGCCACCACGATGCACTGCGAGCCGAAACGGTCGGAACACTCCTTGACCAGTTGCGGATTGAAGATGGCGGCGGTGTTGATCGATACCTTGTCGGCGCCGGCGTGCAGCAAGCGCCGCACATCTTCCACCGCACGCACGCCGCCGCCGACGGTGAGGGGAATGAATACCTGCGCGGCGACAGCCTCGATGATGTGGAGGATCAGATCGCGGTTGTCGGAAGTGGCGGTGATATCGAGGAAGGTCAGCTCATCGGCGCCCTGCTCGTCATAACGACGAGCGATTTCCACCGGATCGCCGGCATCACGCAGGTTGACGAAGTTGACCCCCTTCACGACGCGACCGGCGGTCACGTCGAGACAAGGAATGATGCGTTTGGCTAAGCCCATGCCAGGCTCTCAAGAAACTTGCCGGGCCGTCCTAAGCGTTTGTAGGGCACCTCGAAAAACCCGTCATTCCCGCGCATGCGGGAATCCAGAGTGTTGATTCCACTGGGTTCCCGCATGCGCGGGAACGACGAATCAAAAGTTATTCGAGGGGCCCTATCGCCCCTTGAGAGGAGAACCGAGCGCAGCGAAGGTTTTCGGGGTGGGATCATTTCACGCCGCAAAGCGAGTCCGCCAGCGCTTGCGCCGCCGTGAAATCCAGGGTGCCTTCGTAAATGGCGCGGCCGGTGATGGCGCCCATGATGCCTTCCTGCGCCACGGCGCAGAGATTGCGCACGTCGTCGAGATTGGTGACGCCGCCGCTGGCGATTACCGGAATGCTCAAAGCCTGCGCCAGGCGCACGGTGGCTTCGATATTGACGCCTGAGAGCATGCCGTCGCGGCCGATGTCGGTGTAGACCACTGATTCCACGCCGTAGTCCTCGAAACGCTTGGCCAGGTCCACCACATCGTGACCGGTCACTTTCGACCAGCCTTCGACCGCGACCTTGCCGTCCTTCGCGTCCAGGCCGACGATGATGTGGCCGGGAAAGGCGGTGCAGGCATCGTGCAGAAAGCCGGGATTCTTCACCGCCGCACTGCCGATGATGACGTAGGTGATGCCGTCGTCGAGATAGCGCTCGATGGTATCCAGGTCACGGATGCCGCCACCCAGTTGCACGGGAATCTCGTCGCCGAGTTCGTCGGTAATGGCCTTGATGGCTTTCTCGTTGATCGGCTTGCCGGCAAAAGCGCCGTTGAGGTCGACCAGATGCAGACGGCGGGCGCCGCTGGCCAGCCACTTTTGCGCCATTTCCGCCGGGTTGGCGGAAAACACCGTGGCACTGTCCATTTCGCCTTGCTTCAGGCGAACGCACTGGCCGTCTTTCAGATCAATCGCGGGGATGATGAGCATGTCAATTACCTTAAGGGCCTGTTCATGGATAACTTGGGCAATTATGGGTGTGCTTGAGGGATGCGATGGAAGGCGCCGGGCGTGCAGCATGGCCATTCCCTGCAAACGACCGGCAGCGAAGTCGTAGCGCTTCAGCGCGTACGAATCCGGCGTGCCCCTTGCGGGTGCAACGCAGCAGCGCGCCCGCCAGTGCAGCCAGAATGTTCAAGTTATCCATGAACAGGCCCAAAACCATTCCAGGTGACAAAGTTGGCAAGCAAGCGCAGACCGGCGGCCTGGCTCTTTTCCGGGTGAAACTGCACGGCGAACAGATTGCCGCGCGCCACCGCACAGGTGAAAGCAAAGGGGTAATGGGTGAAACCGGACACCACGTCTTGTGACGCGGGCTCGGCGTAATAACTATGGACGAAATAGAAGCGCGCACCGTCCTCAATGCCGGCCCACAGCGGGTGCGTCCCCGCCTGGTGAACCTGGTTCCAGCCGATGTGCGGCACTTTGAGTTTTGCCCCGTGCTCGTCTTTCATGGCTTCCGCCGGAAACAGACGCACGGTGCCGGGCAGCAGTCCGAGGCCGGCGCAATCGCCCTCCTCGCTGTGCGCGAACAGGGCCTGCATGCCCAGGCAGATACCGAGGAAAGGCTTGCTCACGGCGGCCGCCTTCACGACATCGATGAGGCCGCGCTGTTCCAGCTCGCGGATGCAATCGGGCATCGCGCCGACGCCGGGGAAGACCACGCGGGCGGCCGCGGCGATCACGGCGGGATCGGAGGTCACCACGATCTTGGCGCCGGGGTTGGCTTCGCGCGCGACATGCTCGAAAGCCTTGGACACGGACAACAGGTTGCCCATGCCGTAATCGATGATCGCGACGTCGGCGACTTCGCTATTGATCGGATCAGGCATTACAGCGCGCCTTTGGTCGAAGGCAGCGTGTCGCCCATGCGCGGGTCCAGCTCCACCGCCATGCGCAGCGCCCGGCCGAAGGCCTTGAATATGGTTTCCGCCTGATGATGGGCATTGATGCCGCGCAGGTTGTCGATATGCAGCGAAGCGCCGGCATGATTGACGAAGCCCTGGAAAAACTCGCGGAACAGGTCGACGTCGAAATCGCCGATGCGCGCGCGGGTGAAATCCACATGGAATTCCAGGCCGGGGCGACCGGAAAGATCGATCACCACTCGCGACAGCGCCTCGTCCAACGGCACGTAGGCATGGCCGTAGCGGCGGATGCCCTTCTTCTCGCCCAACGCCTTGGCGAAAGCCTGACCCAAGGTGATGCCGATATCTTCGGCGGTGTGGTGGGCGTCGATATGCAGATCGCCCTCGGCCTCGATATCGAGATCGATCAGGCCATGGCGCGACACCTGGTCGAGCATGTGTTCGAGGAACGGAACGCCGGTCTTGAAGACGCCGCGACCGGAACCGTCGAGGTCGATCTGGACGCGAATCCGGGTTTCCAGGGTATTGCGAGAGAGTTCGGCTTGCCGCATTGGTTACTTTGAGAGCTTGGCGCTAGGCGTGGAAGACAGTCTGGGCGGGCGAGAAGAGTCGGGCCGCATGATAACATCACGGCCGCTTTCGGGTTCCAACCCCGGCGAGTTTTCCGCCGCCGCACTTTTCCCTTTATACCCCCATCGCCATGAGCCAATTCTGGAGCGCCCTCGTCGCCGGACTCACCCCCTATGTGCCGGGGGAACAGCCCAAGCTGTCCAATCTGGTCAAACTCAATACCAACGAAAACCCCTATCCGCCGTCGCCACGCACGCTGGCGGCGCTGCGTGGCGAAGTCGGCGACTCCCTGCGACTGTATCCGGACCCGAATTCCGACCGCCTGAAGACCGCCATCGCCGACTATTACCAGGTCGACCGGGATCAGGTATTCGTCGGCAACGGCTCCGACGAAGTTCTGGCGCACGCTTTTCTCGGCCTGCTCAAACACGAGGCGCCACTGCTGTTCCCGGACATCAGCTACAGCTTCTATCCCGTCTACTGCGGCCTCTACGGCATCGACGGGCAAACGGTGCCGCTGACGGAAAGCTTCGAGATCGAGATCGACGCCTACCTGAAGGCGCCAGCCTGCGGCGCCATCATCTTCCCCAACCCCAACGCACCCACCGGCCGTCTGCTGCCGCTGGTGGAAATCGAGCGGCTGCTGGCCGGGCGACCGGACGTGGTGGTGGTGGTGGATGAGGCCTACATCGATTTCGGCGGTGACACCGCCATCGCCCTGGTCGGCAAATACCCCAACCTGCTGGTGGTGCAGACCCTGTCCAAGTCGCGCTCCCTGGCCGGACTGCGGGTCGGCTTCGCGGTCGGCGACGCGGCCCTGATCGAGGCGCTGGAGCGGATCAAGAACAGTTTCAACTCCTATCCGCTCGACCGCCTCGCCATCGCCGGCGCCACGGCCGCCATCGAGGATCGCGAACATTTCGAGCTGACGCGCGCGGCGGTCATCGCCAGCCGTGAACGGCTGATCGCCGAGATGGCCGCGCTCGGTTTCGACACGCTCCCCTCCGCCGCCAATTTCATCTTCGCCCGCCACCCCGGCCACGACGCCGGTGAACTCGCGGCGGCGCTGCGCGCCAGAAGCATCATCGTCCGCCACTTCCGCCAAGACCGCATCGAACAATACCTGCGCATCACCATCGGCGACGACGCGCAATGCGCGGCGCTGGTCGCGGCGCTGCGGGAGATTCTCGGCGCCTAGCCGCCAACCAGCGATAACCATGCTTACGAACGACAAAGACTTACGCAAACGGGAACGCCTGCTCAGCCTGCTGCTATCGCGGGTGCTGAAGAGCGAACTGCCGCGCGCCACTTATGACGCGCTGGGCCAGTTGCGCAAGGGCTTTATCGCGCTGCGCGAGCGGCCCGACGCGGCTCGGCACGCCGCGCTCGACCAGTTGATCGAAGACCAGTCGCCCGAGGCCATGTCCAGCATCATCCGGGCCTTCAATCTCTATTTCAGCCTGGTGCACATCGCCGAGGAGACCGCCCAGTTACGCCGCCGCCGGCGCCTGGTGCAACGAGGCAAGCACATGTGGTTCGGCTCCTTCCACGACACCTTGCTGGAGATGAAGCAGCAGGGCATCGAGGCCGAGGAATTGCAGACCCTGCTGGATCGCCTCTGCTACCTGCCGGTGCTGACCGCGCATCCCTCCGAGGCCCGCCGGCGCACCATCAAGGGAGCCCTGCGCAACATCTTTCTCTCGGTGGAAGACCTGGACGACCCGCGCAACAAGGGCATGGCAACAAGGGCATGTATCGGGAAGAAGTGGTGGATCGCCTGGCCAACCAGATCCGCGTCCTCTGGAAAACCGACGAAGTGCGGTCCTTCAAGCTCGACGTGCGCGACGAGATCTATTCCGGCCTCTCCTATTTCCCGCAATCCCTGTTCCAGGCGGTGGCGCAGATCTACCGCAACTTCCATACCGCCGTGGTCGACGTCTACGGGGAAGCGGTCGCCAGCCGCCTGAAGACGCCCGCCTTCCTCCGCTTCGGCTCCTGGATCGGCGGCGACCGCGACGGCCATCCCGGCGTCACCACGGAAGTCACAGCCCTGGCCTGGCGAATGCAGGCGGAAACCGCCTATGAGGAATATCTGCGCCGGCTGGAACGGCTGTTCGACCAGCTTTCCCTGTCCGACCGCCTGTGCAAACCCTCGCCGGCCCTGATGGCCAGCCTGGAGCAGGACGCCCGGGTCGCCAGCCAGTTGTTCGGCGGCCAGCCCAATCCGCACCCGCAGGAGCCCTATCGGCGCAAGCTGGAAATCATGCAGTTCCGCATACGCCGCAATCTGGAACAGAACCGGCGCGCCATGGCGGGGAACGAGCAGCTATTCGAGGAACCGGGCTATGCCGGCGCCGCCGCCTTCCTGGAGGACCTGGGCCTGATCCGCGACTCCCTGATCGGCCATGGCGACGAAAGCCTCGCCCACGGAGAGTTGCGCGATCTGATCCTGCTGGTGGAGACCTTCGGCTTCCATCTGATGCAACTGGACGTGCGCCAGGAATCCACCCGCCACAGCCAGACCGTGGCGGAAATCCTGACGCAAGCCCTGGCCGTCGATTATCTGGCGCTCGACGAACCGGCCCGGATCGAACTGCTGGCGGAAGCCCTCGCCGACCCCAATGCCCTGCGCTATGAGCCGGCGCGGCTGTCCGAGGACGGACAGGAAATCCTGCGGGTTTTCCAGCTCATCGCCTACATGCGGCGGCAACTCGGCCCGGACTGCTTCGGCCGCTATGTCATCTCCATGACCCATACCGCCTCGCACGTGCTCGAAGTCATGCTACTGGCCTCGCGGGGCGGCTGGGCGGGCGCTGGTACTGCCATATCGGCGTCTCGCCCCTGTTCGAGACCATCGACGATCTGAAACACGCGGAGACGGTGCTCGACCAGCTTTACGCGCTGCCGATCTACCGCAACCTGCTGGACGCCTTCAATGGCGACCAGGAAGTGATGCTCGGCTATTCCGACTCCTGCAAGGATGGCGGCATCCTCGCCTCCTCCTGGCACCTGTACGAAGCGCAGAAACGAATCATGGCCTTGTCCGACCGGCACGGCGTGCCCTGCCGCCTGTTCCACGGCCGCGGCGGCACCCTCGGTCGCGGCGGCGGCCCCACCCATGAAGCCATCCTGGCGCAGCCGGCGGGCACGGTGCGCGGCCAGCTCAAGCTCACCGAACAGGGCGAAGTGTTGTTCTACAAGTACAACAACATGGAAACCTCGGTGTACGAACTGACGCTGGGGGGTCACCGGCGTTGCTCAAGGCCAGTACCCACCAGGTACGGCCGACGCCGCCCGACCGCAAGGACTACCTGGGCATCATGGACGAGCTCGCCGCCGAGGGAGAAGAGGTCTACCGGGGCCTGACCGAGCACACACCGGGTTTCATCGACTACTTCTATGAAGTCACGCCAGTGCAGGAAATCGGCCTGCTGAACATCGGTTCACGGCCCTCGCATCGCAAGAAGGGCGACCGCTCGCTCAGCTCGGTGCGCGCCATCGGCTGGGTCTTCGCCTGGGGCCAGTCGCGCCACGCTCTGCCCACCTGGTACGGCATGGGCGGCGCCATCGAACGCTGGCGCGGCACGGACCCCGCCCGCCTGGCCAAGTTGCAGACCATGTACCGGGAATGGCCGTTCTTCCGCACCCTGCTGTCGAATGCCCAGATGGCCTTGTACAAGGCGGACATGAGCGTCGCCGCGGATTACGCCAAACTCTGCCAGGACCCGGAAGCGGGCGGCCGTATCTTCCAACTGATCCGGCAGCGCCACGAGCGCGCGGTGCTCCAGATACTCCATGTCGCGGACGTCCCCTCCCTCCTGAACGAAACCCCGGAACTGGCTATTTCCCTCGCCCATCGCACCCCCTACCTGGACCCGCTCAACCACATCCAGGCCGTACTGCTGCGCAAACTGCGGGAATCCGAGGGCGAGGGCGACTGCCCCTGGCTGGAGCCTCTGCTGCGCTCCATCAACGCCATCGCGGCGGGCATGCGCAATACCGGCTGACCCGGCCCGGCTCACCGAGCCGCACACGCCGTGGGGTGTGGTGCCGCTCAGAACCTGTAGCGCAGGCGTCCCGCCTGCTTCGTGGGCCTGATCTTTGCGTAGCCCGGATGGAATGCAATGGAATCCGGGGGTTTTGGCGGCGCGCCCACCCAACCCTCCCGGATTCCGCTGTCGCTCCATCCGGGCTACACGCTTTCATTCCTTATGCAATCGCGCGGCTTAATCGGGTGTCTTGAAAACGGGGGCCACAATCCCTGCGCTTCCTTGCCGGTGAAATTGGCATGATGTAACGTGCCTACATTGCCTGCGGGTATCAGGAGCCGCCATGAGCATCACCACGTTTTCCAGTCGACAGTTCAACCAGGATACGAGCAAGGCCAAGAAGGCGGCAATGGCGGGGCCGGTGATCATCACGGATCGCGGCCGTCCGGCGCATGTGCTGCTGACGTTCGCGGAATACAAAAAGCTCACTGGCGAGCGCGGCAAGATTGCCGACCTGCTGGCAATGCCCGGCATCGAAGACATCGAACTGGAAATTCCGCGCTCGCGCGACCTTGCGCAACCGGCTGATTTCTCCTGATGTACCTGCTCGACACCAATGTCGTGTCGGAGTTGCGAAAAATCCGCCTCGGCAAAGCGGATGGCAACGTCACGGTCTGGGCCGATAGTGTGGATACCGCCGATTTGTATCTCTCCGTCATCACCATTCAGGAGCTTGAGATTGGCGTGTTGCTGGCCGAACGACGCGACCACGCGCAGGGAGCGGTATTCAGGGCGTGGATGAATGATCATGTCCAGCCCTCCTTCGCTGGCCGCATCCTCTCGGTCGACACGGCCGTTGCGTTGCGTAGCGCGCAACTCCATGTGCCCAATCCTCGGCCAGTGCGTGATGGGCTCATCGCCGCAACAGCGCTTGTCCACGGCATGACAGTCGTAACGCGCAACATCGCCGATTTTGAGCCGACCGGTGTTCTAACCATCAACCCCTGGAACAGTCCCGAGGATCAAAAAGCTTAGCGTACGTTTTTTTCCGTTTCGTGAGCTGACCCCAGAATCAGACAAGACTGTTCGGATTGCCGCTGCCGCGCGCGGTGAAGCTGGCTGTCGGGCATCCGTAGTTGCATGTTTTGTCGATGCGACCTAGCGCATAGATGCAATACGCATTGGAGCTGACCATGCAAAAACGGATGACCATATCTATCGGCGAAGCCGTCTACGAAGGATTCGTCAGGGTTGTCGGCGGGAGAAAAAGGGCTCTGTATGAAATGCGGTGGGTCAGCAGGTCACGCCGACCACCTACATGCCGGCGGTGGTAGCGATAGGGGTAGGGAAAGACTAACGCCCTCCCCTCCCTCCGAACCGTACGTGCGGTTCTCCCGCATACGGCTCTCCAGTTGGTGGTTTCAGCATCGTGATTGGCTCGCTTTGGCATGGGCTCCAACCAAGGTGAAGAGCCCTTGTTCCGCGAAGAAAGCATTTGGCCAACGGCTATGATCCGCATGACAGCGCCCGAATCCCGGCCGTTTCTCCCGCTTGCGCAGCAGCGCCCGCAGGCGGCGGCGGATGAGGCCATCCAGCACCTTGAACACCGTTCTATGCGCATGTTTGAAGTAGCCAAACCAGCCCCGCAGGATCGGATTGAGTTCCTCGATGATGCTCTTGAGGCTGACTCCTCGCTTGCGGCCCGTCTTGCTCCGCAGCTTGTCCTTCACGGCTTTCAGGCTCTTCTTGCGCACCCAGCGCCGGCCCGCCTCGAAGCGGTAGCCCAGGAAGTCGAAGCCTTGCCCCGCGTCCAGGCAATTCCCGGTTCGGGTCTTGTCCGGGTGCAGGGTGAGGCCGTTGGCTTCCACCCAGGCGCGTACTTCCACCAGGGCCGCTTCCGCTTCTTCCGCCGTCCGGCTCAGAACGACAAAGTCGTCGGCGTACCGAACCATCCGGTAGCCCTTCGCCGCCATCAGGGTGTCCAGCGGATGCAGGTAGAGGTTCGCCAGCAACGGGCTGATGACCGCGCCTTGCGGCGTACCCCCCGTCGGTGTCCAGCGTTCCAGGCCGTGCATCACGTCCTGGCTCAGGTAGGCACGGATCAGGTCAAGGACGCGCCCGTCGCTGATTCGTTCTTCCACCCGCGTCAGCAACCGGTCGTGGGGGATGCTGTCGAAGTAGCTTTTGAGGTCGGCGTCCACCACGTGGGTGTAGCCCGCCTTGAGATGCCAATCCACTTCCCTCAGGGCATCCTTGCATCCCCGTCCAGGGCGGAACCCATAACTGGTGTCGTGGAACTCGTTCTCGAAGATCGGTTCAATCACCCGCTTCAGCGCAGTCTGCACGATGCGGTCTTTGACCGCCGGAATGCCCAACGGGCGGGTTTGACCCGGCCCTTTGGGAATTTCCACTCGCTTGACCGGCATCGGCCGGTATCGCCCTTGCTTCAAGGCTTGTTCCAGTTCATCCAGGTAGGTCTCGGCTCGCGCGGCAAATTTCTCCACGCTTTGCCCATCCACCCCCGCCGCGCCCCGATTCCGGGCAACTTGCTCCCAGGCCAGACGCAGCGTGTCGGCTCGCGCTACTTTGTCGATGAGGCTGAACCATTTGCTTCCTTTGACGCCGTTTCCCAGCGCCGCCAACATGCGCTCCGTCCAGATCGTGGTTTCCACCCAGCTCCAGTCTCGGGGCCGGGCTTCTGCTTCTTGCTTAGCCCTTGCGGGCACTGCCGATGCTTCGCTTGCGCTTTGCCTCTTTCCAGTCGTCGCACTTCCACCTTCCTGCCTCCCTTCCCTCGGCACGGTTTTGCTTTCCGTGCTTTCCAGACGGGCAGGGCAAGCGGTAGGCGGGGTATGCACCCCTGCTCTCGAACTCCGGTTTCCCTCGGTTTGTGCCATGGCTTCCTTTCTCCGTCTTTCGGTACTACAAAGGCTCTGACTCCTGCCGCCGTCACCTCGACGACAGGTCTCCCCGCTTATCTCGCACACACTTCCCAACGTTCCGCCTCCAACCACGTGGATGGCCCGGATATCGCTTTACACGCCATTACCAGCGTATCCGGTGCGTTTCAGGCTTCGCCCTCTCCTAGCAAGCTCGCCGCCATGCCCCGCCGAATCGAGTTCGCTTTACTGCGGACCGCCAGTTCGCTTCCGGTTGCTCTCCACCCCGCTTCGCAGCGACGCAGTTACCTTCAGCTACGGGGCCTTGGCTTACCCCGACACGGACTTACACCGTGCTGTGTGTGCGCCTTCACGGGCGCACTGGGTGCGGGCTTGCCCGCGATAACCACCGTTGCATCGCGCGTAGGGGCGGGTTTGAAACCCGCCCCTACGGCTACGCGTTACCCACCACGATTCACATAGAGCCGTTTTTTTGAGGCCCCCATGAATCGAAAGGATGGTTCGTAGAAGGTGGTGAGCGCGGTGAACCGCACCAAGCATGGCCGCGTTGCGTTGCGTGGTGCGGTTCGCTGCGCTCACCACACCCTACGTCCGGTTTGGGCGCGCTCCTATCCTCGCGTTTCAACGTGAGTGACGACTAGGGACGCGCTGATTTATTCCGTCATGCCCGCGAAGGTGGGAGTCTAGCGTGTTGATTCCACTGGGTTCCCGCCTTCGCGGAAACGACGCATCAGGTTTTTTCGAGGTGACCCACAGCCGCTCATCCAAGCAGCAGTTTCAATCCGATAACGATGGTGGTTATTTCGAAGGCGCGTTTGATCCAGAGGTTGCCTCGGGTGATTGCCAGGTGGCTGCCGAGGTAGCCGCCGAGCAGCGCGCCCGCGAGCAAGGCGGGTAACCAGTCCCAGGCGATGTTTCCGAGCACGCCCAGCACCAGGGCGCCGCTGCCGTTCCAGAACAGGCCGCCGAGGATGAAGGTGTAGGCCAGCGCGTGTTTGTAGTCCATGCCGAAGTGGCGGATCAGCCAGAGGGTGAGGAACAGGCCGGTGCCGGAGGTGATGGAGCCGTTGAGAAAGCCGATGCAGAACAGGCCGGCCATGCCGATGGCCAGGCCCCGGCCTCCGCGGTTGCGCGGTTGAAACTCCATGCCCAGCTTGGGTTTGAACAGGGAATAGAGTCCCAGCCCCAGGGTCAGGCCGCCCAGCGCCAGGGTGGCGGCGCGTTCCGGTACGTGGAGGATGGTGGCGGCGCCGAGGATGACGCCGGGCACGCCGGCGCCCAGTACCGCCAGGGTGAAGCGCCGCTCCAGATGGCTTTCCTTCCAGTGTCTGATGGTGGCGCCAAGGCCGAGGAACACGGTGGCGACCTTGTGGGTGGCGAGGGCGACGCCGAAAGGCAGGCCGAGGAAGATCAGCATGGGGAACTGGATCAGCCCGGCGCCGCCGCCCGAGAGCGCGGAAAAGCCATTGGCGACCAGCGCCGCGATGAACAGGAGGAGGTGATCGCCGCCATCGGCGAGGGTCATGTGCCTGTGACGCCGGCGCTTACCGGCTGTGTGATGTAGATCAGGCGCAGGCCCGCCTTGCCTACTTTTTCGATCAGGGTGTTGACGGTGTCGGACTCGGCGAAGAATTCCACGGTTTCCGGAAGTTCGCCCGCCAGTTCGAAGAAGTGATCCTCATGCAGGCCGTGGCGGCCGTAGCCGGCGGCGGCGCGAAATACCGTGCCGCCGGGGATGCCGAGTTCTCGCGCGGTGTCGAACAGCCAGTCGCGCAGCGGCTGGTGTTCATGTTTCATGCCTTCCCGGACGTAAAAGCGTAGGTGTGTGGTCTGCATGGCGATCTCCGCGAGTGGCCCGCTGGCGGGCCGAATGGACGTCAACCCCGAAACTGGCTGTAGCTCCACACGCCGAGCGCGGTGCAGGCCAGGGAGCCGAACAGATGCGCGGACGCGGTGCCGAGTGCCCAGGCCAACTGGCCGCGACCGATGAGGGTGAAGATTTCGGCGGAGAAGGTGGAGAAAGTGGTCAGCGCGCCGAGAAACCCGGTGATGGCGAACAGGCGCCACTCCGGCGACAAGCCGGGATGTTGCGCGAAATAGGCGATGGCGACGCCGATCAGGTAGCCGCCTAGCAGATTCGCGGCCAGGGTGCCGTAGGGCAGCACCGCGAATTTAGGGTTGAGCCACAAGCCCAGCCCCCAGCGCAACCAGGCGCCAAGCGTGGCACCGAGTCCGATGGCGAGGAAGGCGGACATGGATTCAAGGGGCAAGGTTCAAGGGGCAAGGAAACGCCGGGTTGTCCCCTGCCCCTTGAACCTTGGCCCTTGCCGCTGTTGTCACAGCCATACCATCAACCCCATTTCGAAGGGGTGTGTGAGCAGGCTGTGCATCGGGTAGGCGCGGACGCGGTAGAGCAGGCGGCCGCACATTTCCGGAGTGACTTCCAGCTTGTAGATGCATTCCTGGCCGCTCCAGCCATCCGGCACCAGGGGAAGCGCGTCGAGGTCCTTGTCCTGGCCGTTCTTGGAGGCGCGGCCGAGCAGCACTTCGACGCGGACATCCTCGGGGGCGAGTCCGTTGAGATTGACCGCGACATGGATTTCCATGCTTTCGCCGAAGCTGATGCGCTTCTTCGGGTCGTCCATGCGGTTCAGGGCGACGCCGTCCCAGGCGACGCGCACCTTGGCTTTCCAGGCGGCAACCCCTTGCGCGGCGGCGAAGTGGCCTTCCGAGTAGCGGCGCCATTGCCGGCTGGCGGGCGCGTAGAACTTGTTGGCGTACTCCATGACCATGCGGGTGGCATTGAAGGCGGGCAACAAGGTGGAAATGGAGCGCTTGGCCATGTCCACCCATTCCTCGGAGAAGCCCAGTTCCTGGCGCCGGTAGTAGAGCGGGATGACCTGATCCTGCAACAGTTCGTAGAGTGTCTGGCTGTCCTCGCGATTGCGCCGGGCTTCGTCGTAATACTCGGGTGCCGGCTTGATCGCCCAGCCGTTGCCCGGTTGGTAGCCTTCGTCCCACCAGCCGTCGGTGACCGAGAGGTTGAGGACGCCGTTCATCGCCGCCTTCATGCCGGAGGTGCCAGAGGCTTCCAGCGGGTAGATGGGGTTGTTGAGCCAGACGTCGCAGCCGGCGACCAGGCGCCGCGCGAAGCCGAGGTCGTAGCCTTCGACCATGAGGAAGTTGCCCTCGAACTCGGGCATCCGGGAAATCTCGTGGATGCGGCGAATCAGTTCCTGGCCGGGCTTGTCCGCCGGGTGCGCTTTGCCGGCGTAGATGAACAGCACCGGGCGGTGCTGGTCGTTGATGATCTGACGCAGCCAGTCCATGTTCTCGAAGATCAGGGTGGCGCGTTTGTAGGTGGCGAAGCGGCGGCCGAAGCCGATGGTGAGGACGTTGGGGTCGAGCGGGTTGGCGAACTTGAGCATGCGCTCCAGGTGCGCCTCGGAACCGTGGTTGCGCAGGTGTTGCTGGGTGATGCGGTAGCGCACCGAATAGAGCAGTTGCGCCTTCAGGCCCTGGTGCACCGACCAGAACAGGTGGTCGGGTATGGCTTCGATCTGCCGCCAGAAAACCGGTTCGCAGATGCGCCGGCGCCATTCGTAACCCAGCTTGTTGTCGAACATGTCCTGCCATTCCTGCGCCAGGAAGGAGGCGACGTGGACACCGTTGGTGATGTAGTCCATCGGCGATTCGTTCTCGGCGACCTGTGGCCACATATCCGCCAGGATGCTGGAGGAGACACCGCCGTGGATGCGCGAGACGCCGTTGTGGTGGCGCGAGCCGTTGAGGGCGAGGCGGGTCATGTTGAAGTCCTGGCCGTGGCCGGCGCCGCCCAGGCGCATGAACTCTTCCCGCGAGATGCCGAGATCGGCGCAGCAGTGGCTGAAATAGTCCCAGATCATGTCTTCGGCGAAATGATCGTGGCCGGCCGGCACCGGGGTATGGGTGGTGAACACCGTGGAGGCGCCCACCGCTTCCATCGCGGCATGAAAGGACAGGCCGTTGGTCACCTTGCGGCGAATGCGTTCGAGCACCAGGAAAGCGGCGTGGCCTTCGTTGATGTGATAGGCGGTGGGCTTGATGTCGAGCGCGGCCAGAGCGCGCATGCCGCCAATGCCGAGCACGATTTCCTGCTGGATGCGGGTGTGCTTGTCGCCGCCGTAGAGCTGGTGGGTGATGTAGCGGTCTTGCTGGCTGTTCGAGGGAAGGTCGGAGTCGAGCAGGTAAAGGCGGACGTGGCCGACATGGGCTTCCCAGACTTTCACTTCCAGCGTGCGTCCGGGCAGTTCGATCAGCACATGGATTTCGACGCCATCCTCGGTCAGCGCCGGGCGGATGGGCAGGTCGTCAAAATCGGAATCGGCGTAGTTGGCGATCTGGTTGCCGTCGTTGTCGATGCGTTGATGGAAGTAGCCCTGGCGGTAGAGCAGGCCCACCGCCACGAAGGGCAGACGCATGTCGGAGGCGGACTTGCAATGGTCGCCGGCAAGGATGCCGAGGCCGCCGGAATACACCGGGAAGCTTTCGTGAAAGCCGAATTCCGCGCAGAAATAGGCGATCAGGTCGCCCGGCTTCAGCTCCAGCGGCAGATCGCGCTTGAGCGGTTCGCTCATGTAGGTGTCGAACGAGGACAGCACGCGGTTGTAGCTGCCGAGGAAGACATGGTCTTCGGCGGCGTCGGTCAGACGTTCCTCGTCCACCCGTTTGAGGAAGGCCTTGGGGTTGTGATTGACCGCGTCCCAGAGGCCGGGATGCAGGCGCGCGAACAAGGTGCGGGTCGGGCGATCCCAGGCATACCAGAGGTTTTCCGCCAGCTCGGACAGGCGCGCCAGGCGGCGCGGGATGCGGGGGTTCACTTCGATGGAGAAGGGGGTGCCAGGTCTCATGGTTTTCCTTTCGTCCCGGGTGACGGGTTACGGCGCGAACGTGGCGCCGTAGCCGGGTCTATGCGCTCATGCGAATGAAATGATCGCGGTAGTACTTCAATTCTTCAATCGACTCCTGAATGTCGGCCAGCGCGGTATGGCTGTTGGCCTTCTTGAAGCCGTCCTTGAGTTCCGGGCGCCAGCGCGCGGCCAGTTCCTTCAAGGTGGAGACATCCAGGTTGCGGTAGTGGAAATAGGCTTCCAGCTTGGGCATGTGACGGGCGAGAAAGCGACGGTCCTGACAGATGGAATTGCCGCACATGGGTGACTTGCGCTCGCCGACGTGCTTTTTCATGAATTCGATCATCTGAGCTTCCACATCGGCGCCGGACAGGGTGGAAGTCTTCACCTTGTCGATCAAACCGGACTTGCCGTGGGTGCCTTTGTTCCAGTTGTCCATCGCGTCCAGTACCGCGTCGCTTTGATGCACCACCAGCACCGGGCCTTCTTCCACCAGGTTGAGATCCTTGTCGGTGACGATCAGCGCCACTTCCAAAATACTGTCGCTATCGGGTTCAAGTCCGGACATTTCCATGTCGATCCAGACCAAATGGGTATCGTTTTGTGCCACGCGCATTGCTCCTTTCGGCGCCTCGGGGTAAGGGGCGGGCATTGTGGCACAATCGCCCACCACCTGTAGAACAGACGCCTCATGCCTTCATTTCAAAGCATTTTTATTGCCGCCCTGATTCTCGCCTTCGGCCTGAAACTGTGGCTGCTGCTGCGCCAGCTTCGTCACGTCTGGCAGCACCGGGCATCGCCGCCGGCGGTGTTCGCCGCCCGTATTCCGGTCGAGGAACACCACAAGGCGGCCGATTACACCCTGGCCAAGGCGCGCCTGGGTCTGCTGCACCTGGTGGTGGAAGCCGGCCTGTTGCTGGCGTTCACCCTCGGCGGCGGTTTGCAGTGGCTGAACGACCTGCTGCTGCCCCAGCTTTCACCGCTGTTGGCGGGGACCGCTTTGCTGCTGAGCCTGTTTTTGATCGGCGCCCTGGTGGAGTTGCCGCTCAATCTTTACCACCAGTTCGGCATCGAGACGCGATTCGGCTTCAACCGCCAGACCGCCGGCGGCTTCGTTGCCGATATGGCCAAGCAGTCGCTGCTCGGCCTCTTGATCGGCGGCCCGCTGATTCTGCTGGTGCTCTGGCTCATGGGCATCATGGGGGCATCCTGGTGGCTCTGGGTCTGGGGTGTGTGGATGGGTTTCAACCTGCTGATTTTGATGCTCTACCCGACCGTGATCGCGCCGCTGTTCAACAAATTCACGCCGCTGGAAGACGCCGCGCTCAAAGCCCGCATCGAGGCCTTGTTGCAACGCGCCGGCTTCACCGCCAGCGGCGTCTTCGTGATGGACGGCTCGCGTCGCTCCAGCCACGGCAACGCCTATTTCACCGGCCTCGGGAAAAATAAGCGCATCGTTTTCTTCGATACCCTGCTCAATCAGTTGAGCCCGGAGCAGATCGAGGCGGTGCTGGCGCATGAACTGGGCCACTTCAAGCATCGCCACATCGTCAAGCGCATCGCCCTGATGTTCGTGCTCTCGCTCGGGCTGCTGGCGGTGCTGGCGTGGCTGCAACAGGCGCCCTGGTTCCACGCCGGCCTCGGCGTCGTCGCACCCACGGATGCCACCACCCTGGCGTTGTTCTTCCTGGCGCTGCCGGTATTTCTGTTCCCGCTGACGCCGTTGATGAGCTTGTACTCCCGCAAACACGAGTTTGAAGCCGATGCCTTTGCCGCCAGCCACTGCGACCCCTCGCACCTGGTCACCGCCCTGGTTCGCCTCTACCGCGACAACGCCGCCACCCTGACGCCGGACCCGATCTACTCGCTGTTCTACGACAGTCACCCGAAGGCGGTCGAACGCATCGCCAAACTTGAGTATTATGATCGGGTATCAACAACGCCCCAACGGGCATGAGAGGAACCCCATGAAAACTTTGTTCGCCTTATTAGCCATGATCAGCATCTCCGCCAGCGCCGCGCCCTTCGACAAGGGCGACGCCAAAGCCGGCAAGGCCCTCCACGACAAGCAATGCAACGCTTGCCACGCGGCCCGTTTCAGCGGTGACGCCAACAAGATCTACACCCGCGCCGACCGTCGGGTGAAAAACACCTCCGGCCTCGCCCAGATGATCACCGCCTGTAACGCCAACCTGGGCAACAACCTGTTTCCAGAGGACGAGTTGAACCTGGCCGCGCATCTCAACACCACGTTCTACAAGTTCAAATGAGCGGCATCGACCGCCCCGCAAGGTGAGACCGCGCCGGGTAGGAGCGTCCGCTCGCGGCGCGAATTTCCCGCGTACCGGGATTCGCGCCGCGAGCGGACGCTCCTACCTCCCACTATTTCACCCCTCACTCTCACCGATCCCACCCCCATGACCGACACCCTCTGCGACCTCTCCAAAGGCACATGCAAACCCTGTGAAGGCGGCATCGCGCCGCTCAACACGGAAGAAATCGCCGCTTTGATGCCTAAACTCGCCGATGGCTGGCAAGTCGCGGACGGCAAACTGCGCCGCGATTTCAGTTTCGACGGTCACTACATAACCATGACCTTCGTCAACGCCGTGGCCTGGGTCTCGCACCGGCAAGGCCATCACCCCGACCTCAGCGTCGGCTATGACACCTGCCGGGTGGAGTACATCACCCACGCCATCGACGGCCTCTCCGAATCCGATTTCATCTGCGCCGCGAAGATCGACGCGCTGTTCCAGCTTTGATGCGCGGCCGAGTCGTCGCTGTCCACGGGCGGCACTTTCTGGTGGAGGACGACACCGGCATCTGCGAGTGCGTCACCCGCGGCAAGAAAGGCGGCGTCGCCTGCGGCGACCAGGTGACGTTCGAAATCACCAGCGCCGGCAAGGGCGTCATCGAGTCCATCGAGCCGCGCCACAACCTGCTCTACCGTTCCGATGAATTCCGCAGCAAGCTGCTCGCCGCCAATATCGACCAGGCCGCCATCGTCGTGGCGGCGGTGCCGGCGTTCAACGAGGAATTGCTGATTCGCTGCCTGGTGGCCTGCGAGGTGGCGGAGATTCCCGCGTTGATCGTGCTGAACAAGGCCGATCTGCCGGAAACCGAAGCGCTGGCGCGCGCCCTGGCGCCCTATGCCGAACTCGGTTATCCCCTGTTGCTGGTGTCAGCGAAGGAAGAGGTGGCGATGGCGGAACCGCTGCGCGTTCCGGCCTACGTGGAGGGTTCCTCGCAATCGACGGCGGAACCGCTGCGCGTTCCGCCCTACCAGGAGGGTTCCCCGCGCGGGCTACTGGCCGAATTGGATCAATGTCTGAGCGACAAGACCACGGTGTTCGTGGGTGCCTCCGGCGTCGGCAAAAGCACTCTGCTCAACCGCCTGGTGCCGGATGCCAATGCCACCACGGGTGAAATTTCACTGGCCCTGGACGCCGGCAAACACACGACCACACATGCGCGCCTGTTTCACCTGCCCGCCAGCGGCGGCGCCTTGATCGACTCCCCCGGGATGCAGGAATTCGGTCTCAAGCATCTCAACCTGGCCAGTCTCATGGCGGCCTTCCCGGAAATCCACAGCCGCCACGGCCAGTGCCGCTTCTACAACTGCCGCCACCTCAAGGAACCCGGTTGCGCGGTGCTGGAAGCGGCGAAGGATGGCGCCATCATGGCCAGCCGAATCAAGGTTTATCACTGGCTGCTGGCGGGCATCAAGTAGGAGCGGGCTTGCCCGCGATGCATCCGTTGCAATCGCGGGCAAGCCCGCTCCTACCAAGTGAGTAGGATGTGGTGAGCGCAGCGAACCGCATCAAGCACCGTGCCCGTAATCGATGCGGTTCGCTGCGCTCACCACATCCTACGTCCTGATTCCGCTTATCTCGTGCGCGCGGCGCACGCTACGCCGTAGTTTTCACCACGGCCGGATCATCGGCATGGTCCAGCAGGATTCGTTGTACCCGCTCCTGCCATAGCCGCGCGAATTCGGCGCGCTCGAAGGCATCGGCCTGGCCACTCACGACGCGCGGCATCAGGGTCTGCATTCCGGCGGCTGGGGGCACGGCTTCCGGGTGGTATTCGAGCTGCACGGCGGCGCCGTTATCCAGACGGGTGAAACGGACTTCGGCCGGCATCTCGACACCGAACTGCAACAGTTCACGGCGCCCGAAGCGGGGGCCAAGACCCTTGAAACCGCCTTCCCCCGCCGCGCCGGTGATCAGGCCCAGCACCGCGCCGACCACGCCGGTGGTGCCGGCATCCTGAGCGGCGCACAGTTCCACGCGGATGCCGCCGCGTTCCGGCATGCCTTCGGGATAGAGCGCGGCCAGGCCATGCCGCGCCAGCAACCAGGCGCCCGCCACGGTCGGGCAGGAATGCCCGGCCAGACGCACGACATCTTCGTAGTGGTATTCGATGACGCCACCGGCGGCGGCGCCCAGCACCTCGGCCAGGCCGTCGTGCAGGGTCAGGGCGGGAATCTGGGTGAAAAATTCAGGGAAGGACATGTTGGGTGCTCGTAATTTGCTATTGATACGTGCGCACGGCGCACGCTACCGCTGCGCCAGGTGGCGCAATTTCATGACCACCCGCCCCATGCCGGCCGGCATGCCGGCGGCGGCGGTTTCCAGTTCCACCGCGTCGAGCATGTTCTTCACCGAAAGGCCCAGGTTGGTGTCGCCCTCGATCAGCAGACGGCGATTGAAGAACAGCGTGTCCGGGTCTTCCAGGCGCAGCGCCAGGCGGGCGAAGTCCTGCGCGGTGGCGGTGAAGGTGACGTCGGCCAGACCGTTGTGCAGGGCACGAAAGCCATTGGCATGTACGGTGAAATACAGCTTCAGGCCGAGGTCGCTCACCTGCACGCGAAAGCGACGGCCGGCGACATGCGACCAATCCAGCTCGCGCAGCGCCGGCCAGGCCAGCAGGTTGCCGGCGGCGGCGAAAGCGCGCGACGCCGGCCAGGACGGCAGGGTGGAGACGAAACGGGCGAGGGGTTTGGGGAAATTGGGCAGTTTCATGAAGGGCTCTCGTAGCGCCGACTTCCAGCCGGCTGGTGTGAAAGGGGCAAGGGGCAAGGGGCAAGGGAACGCTGGGGCTTCCTTGAACCTTGCCCCTTGATGCTTGCCCCTGATCAAACGGAAGCCGGCGCTACATGGGGTGATAGGCCATCCCCGCCTCGCCCAGCCAGTAGCCGTCGCAAGGTTGGCCGGGCATGAGCTTGTCGAGTTTTTCCGGCACGGCGGAGGCGGCGAGGCCGCCCTCCAACAGGGTGCGGAACACTTCCACCACCCGTCCCATGTGCCGCGACTGCGGTGACAGGCGCAGAAGGTCGATGCCGGCCGCGCGCAATTCGTCGACCCGGTGCGCCAGACTCATGACCTTGGCCGACTGGGTCTGGATGCCGTTGAGGGTGAGGAAATCCTCGCTTTCGCGGGTCCGCATGGTCAGCCCGTCCGGATGGTCGAGGCAACGGAACTGGCAGTCGTCTTTTTGCAGGTTGTAGCGGCGGGCGGTGAAGCAGCGCGCCGAGAAGGCCAGGGGCAGGCGGCCATAGGCGAACAACTCGGTTTCCAGGGCCTCGGGGACGGCCGGCGACGCCAGCATGGACATGATCATATCGCGCGGCATTTCCACCGGCGGCACCCAGCGTTTCGCCCCGAGCTCAGCCAACAGGCCCAGGGTATCGGGGTTGTAGGCATTGAGCGCCGGACCGGCGACGAAGGGCGCGCCCTTCTCGGCCAGCAGGCGCACCGCGCCCCATTCGTTGGCCTCGACCAGGAAACGGCCATCGGCGACGAGTTTGCGCAAGGCCTTGAGATCGGATTCCGATTCAATCAGGGTCTGCGTCGCGAGCACCACTTCCTTGCCGGCGGCGGTGAGTTTCTCCGCCAGTTCCAGCCAGTCCGACAGGCGCAGCAGATGGCGCCGCGAACACACGGTTTCACCCAGATAAATGCTGTCGACCGGCCAGTTCGCGGCCTCTTCATAGAAGGCCAGGGTGTCTTCGCGCGACCAGTAATAAAGGAGAGGGCCCAGGGAGAGTTTCATTTGATTTCGGATTTTGGCGATTTCGGATTTTGGCGATTTCGGATGTCTGGGTTCTGGGTTCGGACGCGCGCAAGCGCGCGGGCTTCAAATCCGAAATCCGAAATCCGAAATCGTCTCATTTCCACGGCCTGTAATACGCCCCGAGGGTGCTCATGCTGCCCTCGGAAACCTTGTTGAGTTGCGCCATCCAGGCCGGGTTGGGTTTGAACGCGGCCTGGTCTTTCTTCACCGCGTCGATGGCGGCGCGCCAGACTTGCGTCACCTGGGCGACATAAGCCGGGCTGCGCTGGCGGCCTTCGATCTTGATCGCGGCGATGCCGATGCGCGCCATCTCCGGCAGCATTTCCATGCTGTTGAGGCTGGTGGGTTCTTCCAGGGCGTAGTAGGTCTCGCCCTGAACGTCGAAACGGCCCTTGCACAGGGTCGGATAACCGGCCTTCTCGTCATCGGCATAGCGGTCGATCAGCACCCCGTTGAGCCGGGTTTCCATGCCTTTGGGCGTCTGTTGCCAGCGCACCGCGTGGCCGGGCGAGCAGGCGCCGAAGGTGTTGGGTGAGTCGCCGCAGGCGTAGGAGGAAAGCAGGCAGCGCCCTTCCACCATCACGCAGAGGCCGCCGAAGCCGAACAATTCGATTTCCACATCGGTGTTGTTGACCACGTTCTCCACCTGCGGCAGCGACAACACGCGCGGCAATACCGCGCGCTGAATGCCGAAGCGTTCCCGGTAGAAATTCACCGCCTCGTAACTGGTGGCGGAGCCCTGAACCGAGAGGTGCAGACGCAGGTTCGGGTGGACCTTGCGCGCGTAGGCCATGAGCCCGGGGTCGGCCAGGATGATGGCGTCGAGGCCCGAGGTGGCGGCGGTATCGACGGCCTGGTGCCAGCGCGACACGGTATCCGGTTGCGGATAGGTGTTGAGCGCCATGAGTACCTTGACGCCCTTGTTGTGGGCGTAACGGATGCCCTCGGTCAAGGACTTCGCGTCGAAGTTGAGGCCGGCGAAATTGCGCGCGTTGGTGTTGTCCTTGAGGCCCAGATAGACACCATCGGCGCCGTTATCGACGGCGGCCTTGAGCGCGGGCAGGCTACCGGCCGGGCAGATGAGTTCAAGCAATGCAGGCATATTCTTCAGTAACCTTTTGATAAGGCGAGACTTTACTTCCCTGGCGCGAGCCCCGCCGACGCAACTCGGCCACCACGGCATTCACCACCGGCCATTTCTGGCTGCACCAGGCGGGTGCCAGCAGCAGGTTGGCCGGCGCGGTGCCGGTAACACGGTGGTACAGCACTTCCCACGGCGTGCGCTCGATCAGATCGGCGGCAATCTGGATGTATTCCTCCAGTGGCAGCGGCTGGTATTCGCCACGCCGCCACTCGTTGGCCAACTGCGTGCCCTTCACCACATGCAGCGGATGCAGCTTGAGCCCATCGGTGCCGATGTCGAGCACGATGTCCAGGCTCTCGCGTGAATGCCAGGCATCCTCGCCGGGCATGCCGACGATCAGGTGGGTACAGACCGGAATGCCGAGGCGACGCGCGGAAACCGTGGTTTGAATGTATTCCTTGAGGCCGTGGCCGCGATTCACTTTTTCCAGACTTTCGTCAAAGGCGGACTGTAGGCCCAATTCCAGCCAGACTTCCATGCCTCTGTCGTGGTACTCCGCAAGGAGGTCAAGCACGGCTGGCGATACGCAATCCGGCCTTGTACCCACGGACAGACCAATCATGCCGTCCACCGCCAGGGCCTCGTCGTACATGGCGCGCAGGCTCTGCACATCGGCGTAGGTATTGGTGTATGCCTGGAAATAAGCGAGGTATTTTCTCGCGCGGGTGCAGCGGTCGATGCCGCTACGGCCGGAATCGAGTTGCTCGGAGAGCGGGGCCGCCTGCCTGCCGTTCGGGCTGAACGAGGCGTTATTGCAGAAGGTGCAGCCGCCGATGCCCTTGCTGCCATCGCGGTTCGGGCAGGTGAAGCCCGCATCCAGAGCGATCTTGTGTACACGCTCGCCGTGTTTGGCGAGCAGCCACTGGCCGAAGGTATGCACGTAATCCGGCAACATTCAGGACATCACTCTCTGGAAAGCCACAAAGCCAGCACGATGCCGAACCAGACCAGCGCGGTCAAGGCCGGCATGCCGGAACACTTGTAACCGAGCAGCGGCAACAGCGCCGCCGACAGGAATAACAAGGCGCGCGCACCGTTCCAACGGGTCAGGCGCAGCCGTGCTTCGTTATGCCAGGCGACCGGGCGGGTGGGCTCGGTCCAGACCGGCGCCAGTTGGCAGGCGGCGCCGGTGACCAGGGGCATGAGGAAACCCGGCAGGAACAGCGTCAGGGGCGAGCCGATTTCCAACAGGGCGCCAACCATGGCGAGGGCAAACCCCAGCGTGGCCGCCAACAGCACCGGCGCCGCGCCATGCATGCCCAGGATGTGGCCACGATGCAGCCGCCACCAGGCCAGCGTCATGCGGCCCAGCACCCAGCCCCAGAGCGCGCCGCCCAGCCAGGCCAGGGGCGGCAGCCAGGCTTGGCCGACGGCCAGGGCGAGGCTGCCGGCCAGCGCCCATTTCAGGTCGACGCGCAGCCGCGTGGCGACCTGGGGGTCCTGCTGGTTGGCGGCGGTGGGCAACAGCACCTGCAAGGTACCCACCGCCGTGAGGCCGATGAAGCCGTACAGGTTGATGTGCAGATGAAAGGCCCGCAGCGGCGCATGCCACTCGGGAAACAGCGGAATCAGCATCGCGGCGATCATGCCCAGCGCCAGACAGGCCATGGCCGCGACATACCAGTAAAGGCCGGGATGCGGCCGGCCCAGGGTGAGGCGGGCGCGCGTGCGCATCCAGACGAGCATCGCCCCGGCGCCGAACAGGGCCAGTGCCGCCGCCGCGGTCACCCAGAGGTAGTCCAGCCAGCCGGCGAAGATCGCCAGCGCCAGCGTGCCCGATACGGTCATCAACCAGGGCAATCGCGCCGTCCAGCGACCGGGGCCGCGTCCGCGCGTGAGCACCGGCACGAAGTGTTGCATCGCGGCGGTGATCAGGGTCATCACTCCCAGCGCCAGCACCAGATGCGCCCAAAACGCGGGCGCCACACTGATCGCCTTGGGCAGCGCCTGCCCGGCGAACAGTGCGATCAGGGTGGCGACAAGGAGCGCTACCAGCACAGATTCACGCGGCCTTGACGATGAAGTCGATCATCACACCCTGCGGGCCCTGGTCCAGGTAGTTGATTTCGACGCGGTCGCCATAACGCGCTTGCATCTGCTGCAACAGGGGGATGGGGTTGTGGTCGTTGACGAAACGCATGCGCTCGCCGGGATTCAGGGCATCCAGCGCGCCGAAGATGGCGGCGTGGCGGAAACGCTTGGCGATACCGCGCGCGTCGAAGGGATAGATGGCGTCTGCGGTGGTGTGGTCGTGGACCGGGATGGTGATCGACATGGTAAACCTCTAGGTTAAGGGAAGCGCATGGTCAGGCCAGGCGGCGTCGATGACCTTGATCGATGTCATGCCGCGCCCCTGGACTAAGCAGGGTCAATGGTCTGTGGCGACACATCGCTTGCCACTACACTCCGGATCATTCCAAAAAAGTCGTGTCCAAGCTTAGGGCTCGTTAATGAATAACCTGAACATTCTGGCTGCGCCATCGGGCGCGCGTGCAGCGTTGCCGGTCGCTTGCAGGGAGCGGCCATGCGGCGCAACCGGCGCCTTGCATCGCATCCCGCTAACGCACCCATAATCGCCCAAGTTATTCATTAACGAGCCCTTAGTGAAAAAACATCATCAGGTTCTCATCATCGGCGCGGGTCCCGCCGGTTCCGCCGCCGCCCATACCCTGGCCCGGCATGGCGTCGATGTCGGCGTGATCGACAAGGCCCGCTTTCCTCGCGACAAACTTTGCGGCGGCCTGCTGACGCTGCGCAGCGCGCAAATTTACCAGCGCATCTTCGCGCGCCCCTGGGACGCCGTCATTCGCCACACCGCGCATGGCGTGAAATTCCTGCACCAGGGCAAGGTGCTCAACGAGGTGCGTGATCGTAGCGATCTGTTCTTCACCCGGCGCCTGGATTTTGATCATTTCCTGCTCGAACAGGCGCTCGAACACGGCACCCATGCCTATCTCGACGAATCTGTCGTCGCCATCGACACCGCCACAAAAACCTGCCGGCTGCGCAGTGGCGGGGAGATCGGCTACGGCACGCTGATCGGCGCCGATGGCGTCAACAGTCTGGTCGCGAAAACGCTGTTCGGCCACGCCTTCGATCAACGCAAGGTGGCCTTCGCCCTGGAACTGGAAGTCGAGCGCGCGGATTATCCGGAACGACTCGACGACCCGGAAATCCATTTCGGCCTGGTCCGCTGGGGCTACGGCTGGGTGTTTCCAAAACAGGACACGCTTACCGTCGGGGTCGGCGGTATCCATGCGCGCAATCCGGAAATGAAGGCGATCTTCGAGTCGTTTCTGTGCGCGCGTTTCGGCCACCTGCCGGCGGGAAAAATCAAGGGCCACTACTTGCCTTTCGGCGACTACCGCAAGGTACCGGGGCGCGGCGATGTTCTGCTCTGCGGCGATGCGGCCGGCTTGGTGGAACCGATCACCGGCGAGGGCATCGCCTTCGCCATGCAAAGCGGCCTCTACGCGGCCGAGGCCATCATCGCGGCCGGCAATGGCCCCGCCCTGCCCGGCTATCGCCGGCGTTACCGGGAAATCACCCGCGATTTCGACCACGCCAACCGACTGCGCCATCTGCTGTTTCCCGAATTCTGCCAACGTCTGTTCCTCAAGGCGTTGCCGAAAAGCGAGACCCTGCCTTTGAAACATCTGGAACTGATGGCCGGCACCCTCAGCTATGGCGACTATTCCCGCCACCTGCTCGGTCGGATGGTGAAACGACTGAGTGGAGCACGGCTATTCCGTCCCGCCGCCGGAAGTGGACAATAGCGGCAGTCGACAAGGAGTCTCCGCCATGAGCCATAAACATGAACATCTGATCCGCGCCATCTTCCAGGACCCGATCAGCGGCAATATCCACTGGCGCGAAATCGAATCCCTCATACACCACCTCGGCGCCAGCATGGAGCCGCTCACCGGCGCGCGTTATCGCGTGGTGCTCAACGGCGTCGAGGGCATCCTGCACCATCCCCACCACAGCAATGTCTTCGGCAAGCAGGACATCAAGAGCCTGCGCCTGTATCTGGCCTCCGCGCGAGTGACGCCATCGCTGTATGAGGAAAGCATGAAGGGCTGATTGCAGTCCTGGCTGCCCGTCACGTTGAAACGCGAGGATGGCGTGCGCCCAAACAGGACGTAGGGTGTGGTGAGCGCAGCGAACCGCACCATGCACGGTCGCGATGTTTGATGCGGTTCGCTGCGCTCACCACATCCTACAAACTGCAAGCCATCCATTCGATTCAAGATGACTGACTACTAGCGGAATTCGGCCGGCACCGCGCCGCGCTAATCCGGGCGGTCACTCCGCACAACACATTGCGCCTCGATTGCCGCCATCAGATCCGCGGGTTCGACAGGTTTGAGCAGCACCTTCCACTGGAAGGCGGACGCGGTGACGATACCCTCGCGATTGGTCTCCCCGGTCAGCAGAATCGCCTTGATCGGCTGGGTGACGCGTCGTTGCATCGCATCCAGAAACTGAAGGCCGTTCAAGCCCGGAAGCCGGTAGTCAACGACGTAGCAATCCGCCTGTTCGATTCGGGGGTCGGCGAGGGCCTGTTCCGCGCTATGGAAAGTGCTGACCCGCATGCCATAAGCGCCGAGGGAGAGTTCGAGCGCCTTGGCCACCATCGCGTCGTCGTCGATGACCACCACGCGGCTGCCGGCGAACGGGGATACAGGCAGGACAGCGGCGGCCGGTCGGTTCGAGATTTCAGCCGCCTCCTTTCCCGCCGCTGGAGCCAGGGGCACGCTGATCTCGAAACAGGAACCCCGGGCCGGACGCGAACGGAAGCGGATGCGACAACCCAGAACGTTCGCTACCCGCTTGACGATGGCCAGGCCGAGCCCGAGACCTTTCGTCCGGTCACGCTGACTGTTGCCGACCTGGAAATATTCGTCGAACACGACCTCGACATGATCCGGCGCGATGCCGATGCCGGTATCCCAAACCTGGATCAGCGCGTGCTCGCCGCGACGGCGGAAGCCGATGAGCACACCGCCGGTCTCGGTGTATTTGATGGCGTTGTCGATGATGTTGCGCAGCAAGCCATAGAGCAGCTTGGCATCGGAGAACAGCATCAGCTCCCGGGCGGGAAAGGAAAACTTGAAGCGCAAGCCTTTGGCCAGCGCCAGGGGCGCGAATTCCGCCTCGATGTCGCGGAGCAAGGTATAGGCCGAAACGGTATCAAGACGGGGCTTCACCATCCCGCAATCGAGGCTGGAGACATCGAGCAGCGCGTTGAGAATCTCGGTCAGGTTGCGCGACGAGCGGGACAGGTAGTCGGTAATACGCCGTTGTTCATCGTTCAGGGGCGTGCTGCTCAGGGCATCCTGGAACAAACGCATGGCATGGATCGGTTGCCGCAAATCATGGCTCGCGGCGGCGAGGAAGCGGGATTTTTCGGCATTGGCCGTATCCGCGGACTCCTTGGCCAGACGCAATTCGGCGGTGCGCTCGGCAACCAGACGCTCCAGTTCGTCATGCTGGCGCTGCTGCGATTTCCTGCCGGCATCAACCTCCGCGAGCAGGGCGTTGAAGTTGCGGACCAGATCGCCAATCTCGTTGTCGGCGGCGGGAATGTCACGGGGGATGAAGTCCTGCCGCAGACGCGCGTCGTTGGCGGCCTCCGCCAGTTTGCGCACCGGCAGGATGACGCGGTTGAGAAAGCGCATGGCGAGAATCAGCGCCAGCATCCCGGCGCTGAGCGCGACCAGAAAGGTGGTCGCCATCGCGGTGAGGTAGGCATACCAATAGGTCTTGAGCCGGGCCTGGAGGTAGACACTACCGACCGGCGCATCGTCGATGACAATGGGCAGGCGCAGGATGACCGTATCGGCCAGCGGCTCGATCTCCGTTATGGAAGACCAGACATCGCTTACTTCGACGGGGAGAAAACCCTCATTGCCGTAGCTGGCAAGGCGCTTCCCATCGTTGGTATAGAGCGCCGCGGCCTCGACTTCCGGATAGGCCTCGAACATCCGCAGCACCGCGCGCGAGACCCTGGCATCGTTGAAGACAACCGCCGCGCCGGCGGCGGTACCGGCGGCGTTGGCGGCATTGGTCAAATTGCGCCGAATATCGGCGCGCACATTGTCGAGCATGAGCAGGGCGTTGCTGAGCAGCGCCAGGCCGATGCCCACGAGCACAGCCGTGACCAGCAAGCGGGCCAGCGTAAAGCGGATCGAACGCTGGTCGAAGATGGGGTGGGCGCTACTCATGTATCTGGCGCGCCAGGCGCAGCATCTGGGGGGAAAAATGAAGGCCGGCGCGTTTCGTCTCCGCGAGATTGATATCGAAGCGCGCGCCGTCGTTCTGGACATCGATTTCGATCATGCCGCCATCCCGCGCGAATCCGGGATACTCGCTGATCGTCAGCGCCTGGCGCAGCGCCGGCTGCTCCGCCACGGCGTTCCAGCGTTGGCGCGAATCAACGTAAAAAATCTGGCAGTCGTTACTCCGCGCCGTGAACTCGACGACGTTCAGCTTGCGCCCTCCCACCCTGCGGCCGGAGAGCGCCGCCAGCGCTTCCGCCTGCCGCGCATCCCGCGCCGCGACACACAACTGGAGCACCGGTTTGCCAACACCATCGCCCGGGAAGTCGGCGAACTTGAGAAAGTTGAAAACCATTGCCGCGCGCACCGACTGCTCGGTGGCCACATCCTGGGCCGTGGCCACCGGCAAATGGCAGCCCAGCATGGCCAGCACCATGACGGCCTGAGTCAGGAGGCGGCCGATGTTCATCAGGCAACCCTGTAGCGCGGGCGTCTCGCCTGCGGGTTTGGCGGTTGCAGGCGAGACGCCCGCGCTACATCAAGGCTGCTGGCCACCGGGGTCACTCCCGTCCGTTGGGTGGGTGCTATCACGTTAAAACTTGTACACCATTTCCATGAACAAGCTACGCCTTGGCAATGGCAGATTATTGGGGAGATTGCGGCTGCTGTATTCCCGCGCATCCACATCGAACAGATTCCGTATTGAAGCGGAAAATTCCCAGTCTGAACCATGGAAATGGCGGAGCGTGCTGTCCACCAAGGTATATGCATTCAATGGGTCGCGAGGATCGCCCGCCGGCAGTACACGCTCGCCGATCCAGTTGGCCTGGACATTCCAGTTCCAGTCGGGAATGAATTCCCAATCCGCGCGCAAATAGGCCATATTTTTTGGGACAGAATTGAATGCGATGGTTTCCGAGCGATGGGTCATATTTCCGGAAATCCGTAGCGATTTCGTCGCCTGCCATTGCGCCTCTAGCTCAACGCCATGAGCCGTGTTGCTGCCTATGTTCTGGAATTGATTCAAAGAATCGGCCGCGATGAGATTGGACTGGTCAAAACGATAAAAATCGAGGCCAAGCTTCAATGTCTTCGAGGCGGCATAGGTAAATGACAAATCCCAGGTGTGCGAGCGTTCCGGAACGAGCGTGGGATTGGGTTTTGTGGCGGCGGTTGGGGCATAGAGTTCCAGATAGGAAGGCGCCCGGAACGCCTCGCCGTAAATCAGCTTGGTCGTGAGCCTGTCCGTGCTCTGCCAGACCAGCGCCAGACGCGGATTCAGCGTGCCGCCGAAATCGGAGTAGTGGTCGTAACGCGCCCCGGCGGTCAACTCCAGGTCGCTCGCGAGCATCCAGGCATCCTGAGCAAACAAATAAGCGATTCGACGGGCCTTTTCCGGTGCGAAGGCATAGGGCGAGTCCGATAAATCGACCAAAGGGGAACCCGCGAGCAGCAGGTTTCCATTCGCCCCCGTTCCCATGTTGACGAGTTGCTCGACCCGATAGAGATCATCTGACTTGTAGCCGGCCCCAAGACGGATGGCGTGCCGTCTGATGCCAGTGTAGAGGCCGCTGAGTTCAAAGCTCGAACCGCGCTCGGCGGAGCGCATCCGGTTAATCCAGCCATCCGGATAACTGCCCGGTGCTCTGCCCGCGCAGTTATCCGTCTTGGGATCGTAGGGCAGCGGTGTGGTGCAACTGAAACCAGCGGGCCGCTCATGAAAACCCTCCCCCGAATCGTAGGCGAGATGGCGATAACGGAGTTCCGCGTTCAGGCCCCAGTTCTGGGCAAATTCCTCGTTGTTGTAGAACAGGCCGATGTCATGGCGACTATCGCTTCCCCGGGTGAGCGGGTCCAGCACGGCGGCGCCGGTCAGCCCTATTTCCAGGTTTTCATGGCCCATGTAATCGGCCAACAGGCGCCAGTTGCCTTTGGCGACGGAGAAACGGAGATCTCGCCCCTCCCAACCATAGTGGGCGCGGCCGGGAGCAAGCGAGACATCCGGGTCGATCCCGGGGATGGCGTCCTGCTTGCTCTGGCCGTCTCGGCCGATCAATGGCTCATGACCGTTGGTACGCGACAGTTCCGCGGTGAAGCCGATTTGGAACCCGTTCCAGTTCCCGCCATGCCGCACCCAGCCCGCCTGGGTGTCGAAACCGCCGGCGCGCAGCCCGGCGGCCGATTGCTCGATACCGGCCGCCGTCCGGGTAATGACATTGATTACGCCGGCGGAAGCGTCCGAGCCGAACAACGCGGAACCGGGGCCGCGAATGATTTCGACCCGTTCAATCATGCTCGTCGGTAATCCTTTCCAGAAAATGCCGCTGGCCCACACCAGGTCTCTGATCGGGGCGCCGTTCACCATCAACAGGGTGTGGGTGCCAGCGGCGCCACGGAACGTCACTTGCGGCCTGAAGGCGAACAGGTTCGATCTGACGTAGATGCCGGGTACGCTTTGCAGAATTTCTGAAAGATTGGTCGCGCCGGTCAGACTGATGTCTTCCGCCGTGATTACTGAAACCACGGAGGGCGTCCTGGAGAGGGTTTGATCCGTATTGGTGGAGATCCTGACCTTGAGCGACATCAGATCGTCCATGCTCAACAACAGCAATTTCTCCAGCCCAACATCGGTATCCGCATGAGCGGTCAATGCCCAGAAGAAGGCCAGTAAAGGCATGAATTTAATGCGCATTGCTATTTCGAGTTACCTGGTTGAGCCGCCCGGCCATTCCACCATTTTCCGGGGATCAACACCATAGCGCCGATTAATTCGCGGGCCGTCATGATGATGGCCCGCCGTGGGAGCGCCCGTGATATGCCACATCAGGGCGCATCGAAAAACCCGTCATTCCCGCGAATGCGGGAATCTAGTGTGTTGATTTCACTGGGTTCCCGCATTCGCGGGAACGACGAATTAGGGGGTTTTTCGAGGTGCCCATCAATGCATAGAACTCAGCCCAGCGCCGCGCTGACGATTTCTTGCGCCTCCTTGACGATGGCTTGCAGGTGTTCGGCGCTCTTGAAACTCTCCGCGTAGATTTTGTAGATGTCCTCGGTGCCGGAAGGACGAGCGGCGAACCAGCCGTTTTCCGTGGCGACTTTCAAACCGCCAATGGGGGCGTCGTTGCCGGGGGCGCGGGTGAACTTGCCGGTGATCGGCTCGCCGGCGAGGCTGGCGGCGCTGACCTTTTCCGGGGTGAGTTGCTTGAACGCGGCTTTCTGCGCCGGGGTGGCGGCGGCGTCGATGCGCACGTAATACGGCGTGCCGTGCTCGGCGGCGAGCTTCTGGTAGTAGCGGCCGGGGTCTTCACCGGTGACGGCGGTAATCTCGGCGGCGAGCAGGCCGAGGATGATGCCGTCCTTGTCCGTGGTCCAGGCGCTACCGTTTTGGCGCAGGAAGGAAGCACCGGCGGATTCCTCGCCGCCAAAGCAGAAACCACCATCGAGCAGGCCGGCGGAGAACCACTTGAAGCCCACCGGCACTTCCAGGAACTTGCGCCCGAGGCCGTTCACCACACGGTCGATCAGGCCGCTGGAGACCAGGGTCTTGCCCACCGCCGCCGTAGTCGGCCATTGCGGGCGATGGGTAAGCAGGTAATGGATGGCGACGGCGAGGTAATGGTTGGGATTCATCAGGCCGATGGAAGGCGTGACGATGCCGTGACGATCAACGTCGGCGTCATTGCCCCAGGCGATGTCGAAACGGTCCTTCAGCTTCACCAGGCTGGCCATGGCGTAGGGGCTGGAGCAGTCCATGCGGATCTTGCCGTCGTGGTCCAGGGTCATGAAGGCGAAGGCGGGATCGACGTTCGGGTTCACCACTTCGATGTTCAGACCATATTTCTCGGCAATCGGCTTCCAGTAGGCCACCGCCGCCCCTCCCAGGGGGTCGACGCCGATCTTCAGGTTGGCGGCCCGAATTGCCGCGAAGTCGATGACGTTGCCCAGGTCGGCAATGTAAGGCGCCGCGAAATCCTCCTGTTTCACCAATGACAGCGCCTGCTCGTAAGGCAGCCGCTTCACCTCGCGGTTGCCATCGGCCATCAGGGCGTTGGCGCGCTGTTCGATCCAGCCGGTGACATCGGTGTCGGCTGGGCCGCCGTTGGGCGGGTTGTATTTGATGCCGCCGTCGCGCGGCGGGTTGTGCGAAGGGGTGATGACGAGACCGTCGCCGCGCGCGGCGTTGGCCACCTCGTTGTGAACCAGGATGGCGCGCGAGATCACCGGGGTGGGCGTATAGCCACCGTCAGCCTGGATGCGGGTATCGACGCCATTGGCGGCCAGCACTTCGATGGCGCTTTGCTGCGCCGGGGCGGACAGGGCATGACTATCCATGCCGAGAAACAACGGGCCGTCGATACCGGCAGCGGCGCGGTATTCGCACACAGCCTGGCTGATGGCAAGGATATGGGCTTCGTTAAAACTCAGGTTGAAGGCGCTGCCGCGATGGCCGCTGGTGCCGAAGGCGACGCGCTGGGTGGCGATGGCGACATCGGGTTGATCGTGATAAGCGGCGAGCAGCGCGGCTACGTCGATCAGGGATTCAGCGGGCGCGGGTTGGCCGGCGAGGGGATGGGACATCTGGGTTCTCCGTTTATCGACTTGGAAAGCAATCCCGGAATCTTACGTCCGGGTGACGCGCGCCGACAGCCAAGGCACAAGACAAACAACGCATTGCGACGCACCCTTACAGTGCGGACAGGGTGAATATGGCGTACTCGGGCTCACAATGCGGGCCTCAATCAATTCACAAATACATAAATAATCTATTAGATTCAACAAGATAGTAATAAATAGAGAATATGACGATTACCCGAGCGTATTAGTCTGGTTCTTGCAATATAATCAGCCGCTAATTTACTCACCGTTCCAGAGGTTGCCATGCGAACCAAGCTGTTACTGCTGTTGCTGTCGGGCCTGCTGTCCGTTCCCGCCACCGCCGCCGGGTTCAATTCAGAGTCCGCTTGCCATCGACTGATGACCGAAGCGGAGTGCCGCGATCACACCCTCCGCCTCGCCTCGCTGCCGCCGGGGGAAGCGCTTGATCGCTATCTGGCCGAATACACCGAGATTCGGCGGGAAAGGGAAGTGGCATGCACTTGCAAGGAGGCGGTGGTGGGGCAACGCGAATCCACGCGACAGCGGCAACAGGCGATGCTGCGCTTCTGATGCTGGGCGTCCTCAATCGGCCGTGACGACCTTGATCCGCACCCCCAGGCATTCGACAACCTGACCGGCGCGCACCTTGGCCGTCTTGCGGCTCTCCAACTGGCCGTCCAAAGTGACTTCGCCGGCGGCCACCAGCGCCTTGCCGCGACCACCGCTGTCGGCCACGCCCACGAGCTTGAGCAGATTGCACAGCTCAACAAATTCGTCACGCAATTGAAAATCAATGGTTTGCATTGTTTTGCAGATAAGTTGGTTGAATGCTGACGGTCTCCTGACCATCGGTAATCCAGATATGGCCGTCCTGTAGGGTGCATTGCAAACGCATGCTCCGTTGCGCCAGTGCCGCCAGCCCCTGGCTGGCCTCCGGCGCCAGATAGAGCACACTGGCGTTGGAGAGCTTGGCGAGCTTGGCCCGGTTCTGTTCCCACCAGTTGTCGGCGGTACGGCTACCGTAGCTGATGATCAACACTTGCCGCGCCCGCCCGCAGGCCTTGCGAACCCATTTTTCATCGGGCAGGCCGACATCGATCCAGAGTTCGATGGTACCGGTGAGGTCGCGGCGCCAGAGATCCGGCTCATCGTCCACACACATGCCTTTGGCGAAACCGAGGTATTCATGCGCGTTCAGAACAAAGGCGAACAGGCGCACCATCATGCGTTCGTCGGTTTCGGAAGGATGCCGAGCCAGGGTCAGCACATGTTCCGCGTAATAATTGCGATCCATGTCGGCAATCTGGACTTCGGCTTTGAATATGGTTGCTTTGATAGCCATGTAAATGCGAGCGAAGAGACGGTAGCGCATGGTACAGAAAGGCCGCCGCGCCTACCGGTACATGTCTTCCGAACGCGCTGGGCAATGCCACCAATTCACGGAAGAGCCATTGACGCCAGGGTTCGCGCGACTTAAGTTCCCCCAACTCACTGATTTCAGTGCATTGTTTTGCGCGACCCCGCACCTCAGTCTGGAGAGTCTATTTCCATGAAGCAAAAACTCGCGTCCCTGGCAATCGCCGGCTTGACCGCCGTCGCCCTGTCCGCTTGTAGCGGCGCCCCCACCAAGACCGCGGAGGCCCCCAAGGCACCCGCTGTCGCCGACAAGCCGATGTTGACGGAAGCCGCCCAGCAGGCACTGGCCAAGGCTGACGCCGACGTGAAACTCGCCAACGCCCACTTCGCGCTGTGGACCACCGCCGAGAGCGCTCTCAAGAGTGCCCAGGAAGCCGCGAAAGCCGGCGAGAGCGACGCCGTGATCAAGCACGCCAAATTCGTTTCAGATCAGGTCGCGCGCGGCATCGCCCAACTGTCCTACCCCAGCACCGAACCGAAGTAAGCGTTCCATGTTCCGCCCCGGCATGATCCTCGTCCTGTCCACACTGGCTACAGCAGCCGGCGCGGACGTCTACAAGTGGACCGACGCCCAGGGCAAAGTCAACTACGGTGATCGGCCACCGAGCATCACCACCGCCATGCCGCCCAACCTGCAAGCCAGCGAAGCCGCCGAGGCACGAGCGTCAGCGGCGCGTCGCCAGGCCGCGGACCAGGCCGCGCGTAAGCGCCTGGAAGCCGCCAAGGCAAAAGAAACCGAATCACGAGATCAAGCCACCCGCGCGGAAGAAAACCAGCGACGGGCGGAGAATTGTCAGCGCGCGCGCGGCAACCTGGAGTTGCTGCAACGCGCCCACATGCGCCTCACCACGGTCGATGCGCGGGGCCAGTCACGCGTATTGGATACGGCGGCACGCCAGACGGAAGTGGACCGAGCGCAGAGGATGATTTCAGAGAATTGCGCGAATTGAACGGGTAGCGCCGGCGCTACATTTACTCCCCGGCAATCTCCCCACCGCCTTTCTTCATCACCTTGCCTTCCGCCGCGCGCTGCTTGCGCACTTCCTTGGGGTCGGCGATCAATGGCCGGTAGATTTCCACGCGATCCTTGTTGCGCACCACCGCGTCCGGCTTGGCGAGTTTGTTCCAGATACCCAGTTTGTTCTTGGCCAGATCGATTTCCGGAAATTCAGCGAGCAAGCCGGAGCGTTCCACCGCATCACGTACCGTGGCGCCCTCGTTGAGCGTAACCATGGCAACCTTCTGCCGATCCTGGCGTCCAAACACCACTTCCACATGTATCAGAGCAGTCATCGCGCGCCGTAGATGTTTTCCGCCCGGTGCACGAAGGCGTCCACCATGCTGTTGGTGATTATGCCGAACACCGGCCCCAGAACCTTCTCCAGCAAGCTGCTGGAGAACTCGTAGTGCAGTTCGAACTCGATTTTGCAGGCGGTCTCCGCCAGTCGCTTGAAGTGCCAGGTTCCTTCCAGCTTGCGGAAGGGGCCGCTTTTCAGTTTGATCCCCATTTCCTCGGGAATGCGCTTGGCGTTCACGGTGGTGAAGTGCTGCTTCACCTGCATGTAATGCAGATGGATGGTCGCTTCGGTGACGTTTTCATCACGCCGGTGCAGTTCGGTGCCGCCGCACCAGGGCAGGAACTCCGGATATTCTTCGACGCCATCGACCAGCGCGAACATCTCCGCCGCGGAATAGGGAACCAGAACTGATTTGACGACTTTGGCCATTGGCGGCGCGAAGGATTTAACGGCCCTGTAAAATAGCACGATTAGCGCGTTACCACGCCCGCCCAACCGACCACGATTCCATGAGCATTATCGACAACAGACAAGTCTTCCACGAATACTTCATCGAAGAACGCTACGAGGCGGGAATCGTGCTGCAGGGCTGGGAAGTGAAAGCGATCCGCGCCGGCCGCGCGCAGTTGAAGGAGGCCTATGTCGTGGTGAAGCAGGAGGAAGTCTGGCTGATCGGCTGCCACATCAGCCCGCTGCCCACGGCGTCCACCCACATCAATCCGGACCCGGTTCGCTCACGCAAACTGCTGCTGCATGAGCATGAAATCAGGAAGCTGATCGGCAAGGTGAAGCAGGCCGGCTACACCCTGGCGCCGATCAACCTGCACTACGCCAAGGGCCGCATCAAGCTGGAAATCGGCCTGGCCAAGGGCAAGAAGCAACACGACAAGCGTGCCTCCGAGAAAGACCGCGAATGGCAGCGCGATAAAGCCCGCATCCTGCGCGACAAATGACCTGCCCGGTAGGAGGCCCGCTTGCGGGCCGAATAACCCCTCCGCAACGCAAGGAAGCCGTGGTCGGCATCGAAGACCTGTTCGCCTTCGACGAAATCATCGACACCCGCTCGCCCGCCGAATACGCGGAAGATCACGCGCCCGGCGCCCTCAACCTGCCGGTACTGGACAACGTGGAGCGCGCCCGCATCGGCACCCTGCACAAACAGTCCTCCGCCTTCGACGCCAAGAAGGCCGGCGCCGCCCTGGTCTCGCGCAATATCGCTCACCATCTGGAAACGCATTTCGCCGACAAACCAAAAAGCTATCGCCCATTGATCTATTGCTGGCGCGGCGGCAACCGCAGCGGCGCCATGACCACCGTGCTGCGCGCCATCGGCTGGCAGGCCGCGCAACTGGAAGGCGGCTACAAAGCCTATCGCCGCCATGTCATCGACGAACTGGAGCGTCTGCCCAGACTGTTCGATTTCCGTGTGGTGTGCGGTCCCACCGGGGTCGGCAAAAGCCGCTTCCTGCGCGCGTTGAGCGAAGCCGGCGCCCAGGTGCTCGACCTGGAAGACCTGGCCGCGCATATGGGCTCGGTGCTGGGCGCCTACCCGGATCGCCCGCAGCCGACCCAGAAAGGCTTCGAGACCAGCGTTTGGGACGAACTGCGCCGCTTCGACCCGGCCCGACCCGTGTTCGTGGAATCGGAAAGCAAGAAGATCGGCAACCTGCAAACGCCGGAAGCACTGCTCGCGCGAATGCGGGATAGCGCCTGCCTCAACCTGAGTGCCGACATCCCGGTGCGCGTGGAAATCCTGCGCGGGGAATACGCCCACTTCCTCGCCGACCCCGATGCCCTCGGCCACAAGCTGGATTGCCTGCTGGAAATCCAGGGCCGTGCCCAGATCGAATCCTGGAAAACCCTGGCCCATGCCGGGCAGTGGGATGAACTGGTCGCCGAATTGCTGATCAAACACTACGACCCCGCCTACACCCGTTCGCTGGGGCGCAACTTCACCCAGGCAATCAATGCGGAAACGCTGACCCTGGCATCGGCTGACGCAGCGAGCATGTCAGAGCTGGCCAAAGGCGTGGCCGTAGGAGCGGACCGTGTCCGCGATAACCACGGTTGATCGCGGACACGGTCCGCTCCTACCGCAACATGCCCCCTAATCGCCAAACCCTCGAACTCCCCATCGCCGGCATGACCTGCGCGTCTTGTTCCGCGCGCCTGGAGAAAAACCTCAACAAGCTCGAAGGCGTCACGGCCAACGTCAATCTGGCGGTGGAAAGGGCGCATGTGGAATTCGACCCGGCCGTCATCGCCCCCCAGGCCATCCTCGACCAGGTGGCGAAGACCGGCTTTTCCATCCCCGCGCAAACCCTTGATCTGGCCATCGGCGGCATGACTTGCGCCGCCTGTTCCACCCGCCTGGAAAAGGTGCTCAACAAGCAGCCCGGTGTCGAGGCGCGGGTCAATCTGGCCACCGAGAAGGCGCGTGTCTCCTACCAGCCGGGCCTGATCGACGAGGCCGGCTTGTTGGCGGCGGTGGCGCGCGCCGGTTTCAGCGCCAGTCCGATCTCGGAAACCAGCCGCGCCGAGGAGAAAGCGCGCAAAGCCGCCGAATACCACCATGAACTCACGGTTTTCGTCATCTCCGCGCTGCTCACCCTGCCCCTGCTGGCGCAGATGATCCCGATGCTGGCCGGCGTCCACCAGGTTGAGTGGATGCCGCCGTGGCTGCAATGGCTGCTCGCCACCCCGGTACAGTTCTGGGCGGGCAAGCGCTTCTATACCGGCGCCTGGAACAGCCTGCGCGGTGGCGGCGCCAATATGGATGTGCTGGTCGCCCTTGGCACCAGCGCCGCGTATTTCTTCAGCATTTACATGGTCTTCCTCGCCGGCCCGCTCTATTTCGAGGCCAGCGCCGCCGTGGTCACCCTGGTGCGCCTGGGCAAACTGCTGGAAACGCGCGCCAAGTCGCGTACCTCGGGTGCCATCGAGCAACTGATCGGCCTGCAACCACGCACGGCGCGGGTGGAACGCAATGGCGAGGCCGTTGAAATCGAAGCCGCCCTGCTGAAAACCGGCGACATCGTGCTGGTGCGCGCAGGCGAGCGCATTCCGGTCGATGGCACGGTGCTGGAGGGAGTTTCCAGTGTCGATGAAAGCCTGCTCACCGGGGAAAGCCTGCCGCTCGCCAAACGCGCGGGGGACCGTATCCATGCCGGCACCCAGAACCTCGACGGCCTGCTGCGCCTACGTGCGGAAGGCGTCGGCGCCCACACCCAGTTGATGGAAATTGTGCGACTCACCGAAGCCGCACAAGGCTCCAAGGCGCCGATCCAGAAACTCGCCGACCAGATCTCCGGCGTCTTCGTGCCCATCGTCATCGTCATCGCCCTGGCCACTTTCGCCGGCTGGTGGCTCGCCAGCGGCGACTTCACACAAAGCCTGATTCCCGCCGTCGCCGTCTTGGTCATCGCCTGCCCCTGCGCGCTCGGCCTCGCCACCCCGACGGCGGTGATGGTCGGACTCGGGCGCGGCGCGCAACTGGGCATCCTGGTGCGCTCCGCGGAAGCGCTGGAACGGGCGGAAAAACTCTCGGTGCTGGCACTGGACAAGACCGGCACGTTGACCGAAGGGCGCCTGGCACTGCTGAGTATCGAAGCACAAGGCGAGTTGGACGACGCTGCCGCATTGCGCCTCGCCGCCTCTCTGGAACAAGGCAGCACCCACCCGCTGGCCCTGGCCCTGCTGGAAGCCGCCAAAGCGCGCGGCCTGGCCCCGGCGCCGGTCACCGCATTCGCCAATGCACCCGGCGATGGCGTCAGCGGCGAAGTGGAAGGCCGCCGTCTGCGTCTGGGCACGCAGGAATGGGTCACCCCCCTTTCCCTGCAACGTAGCCCGGATGCAGCGCAGCGGAATCCGGGGTCTTTGGTCGAGGGGAGCGCCGAACTCCCGGATTCCGCTGCGCTGCATCCGGGCTACACCTCCCCAACCACCAGCATCTGGCTCGCCGACGAAACCACCCTCCTCGCCCGCTTCAGCCTCGCCGACCGTCTGCGTCCCAGTTCAATCCCCGCCGTGGCGCGCCTCGCAGGGCTCGGTATCCGCGCCATCATGCTGACCGGCGACCAGGAAGCAGCGGCGGCCGCCATCGCCCATGAAGCCGGCATTTCGGATTGGCGCTCTCGCGTGAAACCGCAAGACAAGGCCGCCGCCGTCACCGCACTGAAAGCCGAGGGCCAGGTGGTGGGAATGGCCGGCGACGGCGTCAACGATGCCCCGGCGCTGGCCAGCGCCGACGTCAGCTTCGGCATGGCCACCGGTTCCGACATCGCCCTGGAAGCCGCCGACATCACCCTGATGCGCTCCGACCTCAACGGCGTGGCCGATGCCGTGGCGTTATCCCGCGCGGTCATGCGCAAGATTCGCCAGAACCTGTTCTTCGCCTTCTTCTACAACGTGCTGGCCCTGCCCCTGGCGGCGGCGGGCATGCTCAACCCGGTCATCGCCGGCGCCGCGATGGCGCTGTCTTCCGTCTCGGTGGTCAGCAACTCGCTGTTGTTGAAACGCTGGAAACCGTCACAACGTCCCCCCCTTTCTTAAAGGGGGGCAGGGGGGATTTAGCGACGTTCGAGCTCTCGCAACCCTTGGAGAAATCCCTGATGAAGCCCCTACCCTTCGGTACCCCAGCCCCCCTTTGAAAAAGGGGGGCGCCGATTCACGGTATAACCTGCGCCTCACCTCATCTTTCGCACCTGACCACCATGCACATCGGCATCCCCAAGGAAATCAAGGACCACGAATTCCGGGTCGCGGCCACCCCGACCGGCGTGGCGGAAATGGTGCGCGGCGGCCATACCGTCAGCATCCAGGCCGATGCCGGCACTGCGGTGGGCTTCGACGATGCGGCCTACCGCGCGGCGGGCGCCCGCGTCGTTGATTCGGCCGCCGAGGTTTACGCCGCCGACCTGATATTCAAGGTCAAGGAGCCGCAACCCGATGAAGTGGCCTGGCTGCGCCCCGGCCAATGGCTGTTCTGCTACCTGCATCTCGCCGCCGCGCCGGAACTGACGCGCGCGCTGCTCGACAAGGGCGTGACGGCGCTGGCCTTCGAGACCGTGCTCGACAAAGCCGGCCATACCCCCTTGCTGGCGCCCATGTCGCAGATCGCCGGCCGCCTCGCCATCCAGGCCGGCATGCAGGCGCTGGAAATGAAGCACGGCGGGCGCGGCGTGCTGCTCTCCGGCGTGCCCGGCGTGCCGCCCGCACGGATCGTGATCCTGGGCGGCGGCATGGTCGGCGCCAACGCCGCCCGACTCGCAGTGGGCCTGGGCGCGGATGTGACCCTGCTCGACCGTGGCATGGAACGCCTGCATGCCTTCGACGAGCAATACGGCGGCCGCCTGAAAACCCGTTTTTCGCATGAAGACAGCATCGCGGAATGTCTGTGCGACGCCGATGTGGTGGTGGGCGCCGCCTACATCCACGGTCGCCGCGCGCCACGCCTGATCAACCGCGAGCTCCTGCGCGCCATGCCGCGCGGCGCCGCGCTGGTGGATGTCGCCATCGACCAGGGCGGCATGGCGGAAACCTCCCGCCCCACGACCCATTCCGACCCTTTCTATGTGGAAGAAGGCATCGTCCACTACTGCGTCGCCAACATGCCCGGCGCGGTGGCGCGCACCGCCACCCTGGCCCTGGCCGAAGCCACCCTGCCCTACCTCCATCGCCTCCTCGCCAACCCGCGCGGCGCGCTGGAAGCCGACCCCGGCTTTGCCGCCGGCCTCAACCTCGTCGCTGGCCATCTCACTCACGCGGGTCTTGCCGAGGATCTGGGTCTGGCGACGACGGACTGGCAGGGTTTGATGCAACGGGGGTGAGCGGATTATTCCTCTGGTAACGCGATACCAACGCACCGCCCGGCGGCTCGTTGGCCTGCTCCTGGTCCTGCTCTCGGTTCCGCTTCTTGCGGCGCCGACTGACTCGTTCCCCGCCTTTGCCCAGGTCAAGGCGGCCTGGCAATCCTCGGAAGTGCGCCTGCTCGACCGCCACGGCGAGTTGTTGCAGGAACTTCGTATCGACCCGAGTATCCGCCGCACCGCCTGGACCCCGCTGGCGGAGGTTTCCCCCGCGCTGATCGCCGCCGTCCTGCGCGCGGAAGATCGGCGCTTCTTCGAGCATGCTGGGGTCGATTGGCTGGCGGCGGGCAAGGCGGCGTTGAGCAACTGGCTGAGTGCGAAGCCACGCGGCGCTTCCACCCTGACCATGCAGCTCGCCGCGCTGCTGGATGCGCAATATCGCGCCAGCGCCGGACGCCGCGACGTGGCGGAGAAATGGCAACAGATGCAGGCGGCGCGCGAGCTGGAACAAAGCTGGAGCAAGGCCGACATCCTGGAGGCTTACCTCAACCTGGCGCCGTTACGGGGCGAGCTGACCGGCATCGACGCCGCCGCGCGTGGCCTGTTCGACAAGCGCCCCGCTGGTTTGAGCGATGCCGAATCGCTGATTCTGGCAACCCTGATCCGCGCCCCAAACGCCAAGCCTGGCGAAGTGGCAAAGCGGGTGTGTGCGCTGGCGGCCGGCCGGCCGGGGATGGCGGATTGCGCCGCGCTCAAGGCGCTCACGCTCAATACCCTGAGCGGACGCTACCCCATCGTCGCGGCGGCAAATTGGGCGCCGCATCTGGCGCGGCGCGTTCTGGGAAGTACAAATCCCCTGATGAAGCCCCTAAGCGAAGGACTAAGCCGCCAAAAAACGGCGGCCAAGTCCCTGCTTACCCAACCCCCCTTTGAAAAAGGGGGGAGCAGAGACCTCCGCAGCAGTCTCGACGCCGGCCTGCAACGCCATGTGATCGCCACGCTCAACCAGCAGCTTGCCCATCTGGCCGGGCGCGAGGTGAGTGATGCCGCCGCGCTGGTGCTCGATAACGCCAGCGGCGAAGTGCTGGCCTATGCCAGCGTCAGCGCGCGCACTTCTGTGTCACCCGAAAGCGACGGGGTGCGGGCGGCGCGTCAGGCCGGTTCGACGCTGAAACCCTTTCTTTACGGTCTGGTGTTGGAAAAGGGTCTGCTTACCGCGGCTTCGTCGCTGCAAGATGCACCGCTTTCGATCACCACGGCGGGCGGCCAGTACGCGCCGCAAAACTATGACCATGTGCATCGCGGCCTGGTCAGTGTGCGTACCTCCCTAGCCGGCTCGCTCAACATTCCCGCCGTGCAGACCCTGAAGCTGGTCGGCCTGGAACCGTTCGCCGCGCGGCTCGCGCGTTTCGGCTTTGACGGGCTGACGGAAGACGCCGATTTCTACGGCTACTCCCTCGCCCTGGGCAGCCTGGATGTAACCCTGGAACAGGGGACCAATGCCTACCGCGCGCTGGCCAACGGCGGTGTTTACTCGCCGCCGCGCTTCACGCCGGATACGAAACAGACCGCCGCCCGGCGCGTGCAAAGCCGCGAATCCGCATTTCTGATCGCCGACATCCTCTCCGACCGGCAGGCCCGCGCCGTCACCTTCGGCCTGGAAAACCCGCTCGCCACGCGCTTCTGGACGGCGGTGAAGACCGGCACCAGCAAGGACATGCGCGACAACTGGTGCCTCGGTTTCTCGTCGCGCTACACGGTGGGCGTCTGGATCGGCAATTTCTCCGGCGCGCCCATGCACGATGTTTCCGGCATCAGCGGCGCCGCCCCGGCCTGGGCGGCGATCATGCAGCGCTTGCACGCCGACCCCCCCTCTCTACCGCCCGATCCACCCAAGGGCCTGACGCGCAAACTCATCCAGCCACCCGGCGAAGCACCTCGGCGCGAATGGTTCCTGCCCGGCAGCGAGCCGGCCGGCGCCACCTGGAACGCGGCGACCCCTCCCCCGGAAATCATCAATCCCGGTGACGACGGCATCCTGGCGCTCGACCCGGATCTGCCACAGTCACGGCAGCGCCTGCTGTTCCAGGCCAGCCACGCCCCGGCCGGCGCCTGGTGGCAACTCGATGAAACCCGGCTGGAGACAGCGGATTGGTTGTTAGAACGCGGTCGCCATACGCTTTCCCTCAAGGACAGTGAAGGTCGGGTGCTGGATCAGGTGCGCTTCGAGGTGCGTTGAGTTCAGAGTACCAATGACCGCCCCTATCGGTAGTTCGTAGGATGTGGTGAGCGCAGCGAACCGCATCAAGCACGGTCGCGTTGCAGGTGCGGTTCGCTACACTCACCACACCCTACGTCGGCTAAAACCAGTGGGTAGGATGGGCTGAAATCTAGCCTCTCTCTAAACTCGACTCCTATAACAAAATAACCCATAGTTTCAGTCAACTATTGCCGCAACCCCGCCACACCCGTAAAATTGCTCGGTCTTGAAAGCAGACACACTGACTAATCACGGAGAAACAGCACATGGAACATCAACTGCCCGCCCTGCCCTACGCCAAAGACGCCCTCGCGCCCCACATGAGCGCCGAAACCTTCGATTACCACTACGCCAAGCACCATCAGGCCTATGTCACCAACCTGAACAACCTGATCAAGGGCACCGACTTCGAGAGCAAATCCCTCGAAGACATCGTCAAGACCGCCCCCGCCGGCGGCATCTACAACAACGCCGCCCAGGTTTCCAACCACACCTTCTTCTGGAGCTGCATGAAGCCGAACGGTGGCGGCGCTCCCGCTGGCGCCCTGGCTGACGCGATCAATGCCAAGTGGGGTTCGCTGGACGAGTTCAAGAAGGCTTTCCAGACCAGCGCCGTGGGCAATTTCGGTTCCGGCTGGACCTGGCTGGTGAAGAAGGCCGACGGCTCCGTCGACATCGTCAACATGGGCGCCGCTGGCACCCCCCTGACCACCGCCGACAAGCCGCTGCTGTGCGTGGACGTGTGGGAACACGCCTACTACATCGACTACCGCAACATGCGTCCCAAGTTCGTGGAAACCTTCCTGGCCAGCCTGGTCAACTGGGACTTCGCCAGCGCGAATTTCGCCTGAACGATCTCCGGTAACGAAAAAAGGCCGCGCAATGCGCGGCCTTTTTCATGGAGGAGACACGTAGCGCCCGTAGCCCGTAGCCCGGATGCAGCGCAGCGGAATCCGGGGAAGTTGGTGGTTACGTAAGCTCCCGGATTCCGCTGCGCTGCATTCGGGCTACAGGCTCGCTGTTCGGCCCGCAAGCGGGCCTCCTACGAGCGATCCCGCCAGACCAGCAGGCCTTGGGTGTTCAGTTCCACATCACCCGCCAGCAACTCCCGCATTCGTTCCTCGGCCATCGTGCAGCCATGGGCGCGCGCGGCATCGAACAAGCAGCGTTCGATGGCGGATTTCAGCGCCCCATGGCGGGCGACGCCTTCCTCTTCCACCGCCCGGGTCAGCCGTGTGAATTCGTCGATCAACTTGTGCAGATCGTCAGCCAGCGCCGTCAGGTTAGTCACGCGGCCATAGTGGGTCAGATAGGCGGCGGTCGGATTCAGCGCCAGCAGCCGGTCGATGGAGGCGTGCAGTGCCTCGGGCTCGAACTGCACCGGCGTGGTGGTGGGGAAGATGAAAGGCCGCGTGCTTTCGGGATCGCCGACGTCAAACTCCCGGTAGGAAATGCCGAAGGTATCGCCGGTGAAGAGGCTGTTGCTGAGGGCATCATGGATGCAGAAATGATGGCGGGCGTGGCCGGGGGTATCGATGAAGGTCAGCAGGCGACCATGGAAATCGATGGTGTGGCCGTCAGCCGCTTCGATGACGCGCTCGGCGGGTGCCGGGACGATCTCGCCGTACAACTCGCGAAACAGCGACTCACCATAGACAGCAGTAGAACCGGCGATCAGCTTGGCCGGGTCAATCAGGTGGCGGGCCCCCTTGGGATGCACCACCAGCCGTGCATTCGGACACACCGCGAGCAAAGCACCGGCGGCACCGGCATGGTCGAGGTGGACATGGGTGGCGATTACATAATCGACCGCCTCCGGACCGAGCCCCAGTTCCGCCAGGGTGGCGAGGATGTGCGGGACGGAATGCTGCGTGCCGGTGTCGATCAGCGCGGCATGCCCCGCCTGCGCGACAAGGTGGATGGATGCCAGACCGGGCCGCAGATAGCCGGCGTCGATGGTGTGAATGCCGTGTTCGTGGTGTCGGGTGGGGTGCATTGTGAGCGTTGATCAAGTTAGGGCCGCGCGCGGGTGGCGACCTTCAGCCAGCCAATGGGTCATGACCGCCGCCAGTTTGTCCATTTCCACCGGTTTGGCGAGATGGTCGTCCATGCCGGCCGCCAGGCACGCGTCACGATCTTCACTGAGCGCATTGGCGGTCATGGCGATGATTGGGATGCGCGCGCTCCCCATCTCGGCTTCACGCGCGCGCAACACGCGGGTCGCTTCGATGCCATCCATTTCCGGCATCTGCATGTCCATCAACACCAGGTCGTAGCGCCCCTTCTGCAACAGTTCCAGCGCGACCAGGCCATTCTCGGCGCAGTCGTGGCTGAGCCCGAGTTTGGCGAGCATGCGACCGGCAACCATCTGATTGATGCGGTTGTCCTCCACCAGCAGCAGATGGCCACTCAAAACCGCGGCCTCGGGTGCCAAGGCTTCAGCGGGTTGACGCCGTAGCACGGTGTCGACGATGTCCAGCAAGCGGCTGTAAGTGAAGGGCTCCGCGAGCACGGCATCGCACAGGGTCGGCGTCGGCATCGCCGCCTCGCCGCCGCCCGCCAGCAGCAAGCGGATGTCGCGGCTGTCCCCCGGGCGCCGCATGGTTTCCAACGTAGCCAGGCAATCGCGCTGGCCGATGAACACCCAGGGGCGTTCAGGTTCCTCCGCCAACACCTGCCGCATCAGTTCCTGGCCGCAGGCCGCCACAACCTCGGCGCCAAGTGCGCTCAGATGGGCGCCGAGCACCTCGACCTGATGCGCCTCGGTGCAGGTCATCAAGGCGCGATAACCCGCCAGCGGCAACGGCCGAGCGGGTGCATCCGCATCCGGCCGCGCAGGCAGACTGAACCAGAAACGGCTACCCACGCCCGGCGTGCTGTCCACCTCGATATCGCCACCGCTGCTGCCACACATGGCGCGTACCAGATCGCGTGAAATCATGAGACCAAGGCCGCTACCACCATACTTGCGAGTGATCGATTCGTCCGCCTGGGCGAAAGGCTTGAACAACCGCGCGAGGGTGCCCGCGTCCATACCGATGCCACTGTCCTGGACGCTGAATTCGATCCGCTCGCCATCTTCCGTCATCGTGACACGGAGATCGATGCCACCTTCATGAGTGAATTTCACGGCATTACCAATCAGGTTGATGAGCACCTGACGCAGCCGGGTGGGATCGCCGATCACGCGTGTCGGCAAGGTCGGCGAAGCGAAGAAACGCAGACTCAGACCTTGCGCCCGGGCGCGATCGGCGACGATGGTGGCGACCTCGTCGAGGGTCTTCATCAGGTCGAACGGGATGTTCTCCAGGGTCATCCCGCCCGCCTCGATTTTGGCCAAGTCCAACACCTGGTTGATCAGTTCGAGCAGGTGGACGCCGGCGCGGTTGATTTCGTTCACGAAATCACGCTGTTCCGCTTTCAAGTCTTCGCCTTCGAGCAACTGCGCAAAGCCGAGGATGGCATTCATCGGCGTGCGCAGTTCATGGCTCATGCGGGAAACGAATTCCGACTTTGCCCGGCTGGCCCGTTCCGCCTCCTCCTTGGCTGCGCGCATTTCCTCCCAGGCCAGTCGCAGACGACGGTTGGATTCGCGGATCTGATTGGCGAACAGCACGCCGGCGACGGTGGCGAGCACGATCACCAGCACCACCAGCAGGTTTTCCATGAGCTGATAACGCTCACGCTCGCGCTCAAGCTGGCTCTCCAACTTGTTCAAATGCTCGCTGCTCTCGAAGAACAGTCGGTTCGCATTTTCGTTCAGACGCAGGAAATACGGCGGCAAGTGCTTGAGAAACAGGGTGATACGCTGCTCCAACGTAAAAAACCCGGTCATGTCCTGCCTGTCCCGCAACGCCTGACGTTGCCCGAGCAGCAACCTGAGTTCATGGCTGCGCTCATTGATCTGTCCGAGCAGGGGAGCAATTTCGATCAACTCCATGACATAACCGCGCTTGTCAGCAGGCGGCTGGTAGCGCACCTCGCGCAACATCTGGTCATGCCCCTCGATGTTGAGGTCGATCACCCGCTTCACCAAGCCGCCATCCTGAAGCACATGCAGGTCATGCTCAAGCTTGCTGACGTGGTCTCGGATTTCCTGTTCCTTGCGCGCCTGGGCGGCGTCACCGGCCAGGGTGGTCATATGGTAGACGTCCTTTTCCACCTCCTGGATCGCGCGGACGATTTCGTCGCCAATGAACAGGCGCGCGCGCTCATTGGCGCTGCGCGCGCCTAATTCGTCATGGAGATTCGAGAAGAACGCCTTGAGCCCGACCACCAGCAGCAGGCTTGCCAAAAAGACGCCGATCAGCCAGAGAAAGCGGGACGCGGCGATCTCTTCCGGTTGGCCCGGCGTAGCGACGTTGGGGTGCGAAATGGACTTCATCTGGCGTGGATTCCCCCGCGACGCCCTGGTCAGCGCGACAGCGCCTGGTTATCCAGGAAGCCCCACTTGCGGAAAATGGCCTGCCCCTCCGCGCCGGCGGTAAACGCCATGAAGCGATGCGCCATGTCCTTGTTCCGGGAGAAGGTCAGCATGTTGAGCAACAACGCCTGCGGCTTCGCCAATCGGGAATTCAGATCAACCACATCGACCACCGCCACGTTGTCCGGAAAGAAGGCGGTGGCGCGCCAGTTCAGAATGACGTCCGCCTCGCCCTTCCTCATGGCGTTGCTGAGCACCCGCGAATCGGGCGCCAGGTACAGGGCGGCATCCAGCACCTTCTGATAGAGGCCGACGGCTTCCAGCACGTCCCGGGTTTCCTTGCCGACGCTGCCTGATTCCGCGTTGCCGATGATGACGGTCAGATCGCTACGCAACAATTCCTTCGGATCGCTCTTCACTTGCCTGGGGTTGCCCTTCTTCACCACCAATGCCAACTGGTTGTATCCGACGGTCGCCACCTCACCCAGCAGTCCCTCGCCCAGGTACTTGCTGCGATAGGTCGGCTCCCCTGGTAGGTAAAGATCGCCCACACGGCTGCGCTTGAGGCTCTGATACAAATCCTCCGACCCGCCCTGCGCCAGGGTGATTTTCACCGCCTCGCGCTGCTCGAACGCGCGCGCAATCTCTGTCATCGGCCGGATCATGGTGATGCCGCAATAGATCAGCATGTCGACGCGCGGCGCCTCGGCCCGGGCCGAACCCATGGAAAAAACGGAGAGAAACAGAACAAGACGGACGAAATAGCGCATCTGGATAGCCTCTGCGAATAGGAGAAACGGTACAGGAAGCTTATCGGCAAGGATCGATAAATATTGAGGCCACATCGGCCCTCTAATTTGCAGGCACACAGTGGATCACGGCAGTGCGAACAAGGAGCGGACTGCTAAACTTGCGGCCTTTCATGCATCAGACCTCCCATTGAGCCCCGACGCCCCCCTGGACCTCAGCCGAGTCCGCCGCGTGCTGGTCACCAAGCTGCGCCACCACGGCGACGTACTGCTGGCCAGCCCGGTGCTCGGTGCGCTGAAACGGCATCTGCCGGAAGCGGAGATCGATGCACTGGTGTATCACGATACGCGGGACATGCTGGAAGGGCATCCGGCGCTGAGCCGCTTGCACACCACCCGGCGGCGCGCCTCCCTGGCGGAGGACTGGCGGCTGCTCAAGGACTTGCGGACGCGCCACTACGACCTGCTGGTACACCTGACAACCAACCCACGTGGCGCGGCACTGGCCAGGTTGCTGCGGCCACCACTATCCATAGGGCTCTACTATGGCGGCAGGTTCTATCGCAACAGCTTCACCCATCTATACAAGAACGTGAACCGCAACCGCCGCCATACGGTCGAGAACAACCTGGATGCCCTGCGCTGCCTCGGTATCCACATCGACGAGGAGGACAAACGCCTCACCCTGGTACCCGGTACGGCCGCCGAACAGATTGCCGTCGACCATCTGCAACGCCTGGGCCTGGCGACGGGGAATTTCATCCTGATCCACCCAACCTCACGCTGGCTATTCAAGTGCTGGAGCGAAGAGAAGGTGGCCGACCTGGCCGAACAACTGGCGCAACTCGGTCATGCCGTACTGTTCACCAGCGGCCCGGACGCCCAGGAAATAAACATGATCGCCCGCATCCAGGCGCGCCTGGCCAGACCCGCCCCCAGCCTGGCCGGGCAACTATCCCTGAAGGAACTGGCAGCCCTGATCGCCCGCGCGCGCGCCTTTGTCGGTGTGGATTCCGCTCCCATGCACATCGCAGCGGCCGTCGCCACCCCCGTGGTAGCGCTGTTCGGCCCCAGCGGCGAACTCGACTGGGGCCCCTGGCGCGTGACCAGCCGGGTCATCACCTCGGAACACACCTGCCGGCCTTGCGGCCTGGACGGCTGCGGCGGCAGCAAACGCAGCGAGTGCCTGGAGGCCATCACGGTAGCACGGGTGCTGCGAGCCATACAGGAACTGCTTTGAAACTGGCCCTGGTCCGTCAGCGTTATACCCCCTTCGGCGGCGCCGAGCGCTTTCTCGAACGCGCCCTGGCGGCGCTGGGACGGGACGATCTGGAGGTCACCGTCATCGCCAGCGACTGGCCCGGCGCTGCGGAAACCGCGTATCGGCGCATCCTGGTGCGGCCGTTCTCCCTCGGCCGCACCTGGCGTGATGCCGCCTTCGCTCGCGCCGCCTGCCACGTCGTGGCGAGCGGCGGCTTCGATCTGGTGCAATCGCACGAGCGCCTGCCCTGCTGCGACATCTTTCGCGCCGGCGACGGCGTCCACCGAGAATGGCTGATCCAGCGGGCGCGCCGCCGCAGTGGCGCCGCCACGCTGCTGGACCAGGCTAGCCCCTTCCACCGCCGCATCCTCGCCGCCGAACGCACCTTGTTCGCCAGTCCCCGCCTGAAGGCTGTGATCTGCAATTCCCACATGGTGCGGGATGAGATCGTGCGCCACTACGGCGTCGCCGAAGCCCGCCTGACGGTCATCCGCAACGCCGTGGACGGCGGGGTTTTCCACCCCGGCCTGCGCGACCGCTATCGCGCCGATGTTCGCCAGCAACTGAATCTGAGTGACGACCACCCCCTGTTTCTCTTCGTCGGCTCCGGCTTCGAGCGCAAGGGCGTCGATCTACTGCTCGACCTCTGGCCCGAAGTCGATGCGACTCTGCTGGTGGTCGGCCGCGACCGCGACCTGACGGGCTATCGCCGTCGCGCGCGAGGCCTGCGAGGACGGGTACGCTTCATCGGCCCGCAGGAAGACGTGTGCCCCTGGTATGGCGCCGCCGATGCCTTCGTCCTGCCTACCCTGTACGACCCGCTCCCCAACGCCGCTCTGGAAGCCCTGGCCTGCGGCCTGCCGGTGCTGACCAGCCGGAAATGCGGCGCGGCGGAACTGATCCGCCCCGGCGTGAACGGCGATGTCGCCGATGCCCTCGACCGCGCCGCCTGGCTGGCGCTGCTAAAAACCTGGCGCGATCTGGCACGCTGCCGGGCTGCGGCATCTCATGCCACCCAAGCCGTGCACCATCTGACCCCGGAATCCATGCAAATCGAATTGCGCGACCTCTATGCGCGACTGCTGAGTCCATCATGAACAGCCGCGCCCTGTATTTCCGCCTCCTTACCTACGTCAAGCCGTACTGGAAGGTGTTCGCCGCCTCCATCGTCGCGCTCACCATGCTTGCGGCGACCGAGCCCCTGTTCCCAGCCTTGCTGAAACCCCTGCTGGATGAAGGCTTTACCAACAAGGACAGTGCCTACATCAAGTGGACCCCCATCCTGCTGGTTGGCATCGCCCTGCTACGCGGCACCCTTACATTCGTCAGCTCCTACGCGTCGAGTTGGGTAGCCACCAAAGTGGTCACGGACCTGCGCACACTCATGTTCGACCGGTTGATTCATCTGCCCTCCAGTTTTTTCGACAACCATTCCAGCGGCTCCCTGGTTTCGAAGATCGCCTACGACGTTAACAACGTCACCGGCGCGGCCACCCAGGTGCTCACCGTACTGGTGCGCGATTCGCTCACCATCCTCGGTCTGCTCGGCTGGCTGCTCTGGCTGGATTGGAAGCTCACCCTGGTGGCGCTCACGATCACCCCCTTGATCATGCTGCTGGTGGGTTACTTCGGCCGCCGCCTGCGCCGGGTCAGCAGAGAATCGCAGCGCTCAATGGGCATGATTACCCACGTCATCGAGGAAGCCTGCACCAGCCACAAGGTGGTCAAGATATTCCAGGGTGAAGGCTTCGAGACCGCGCGTTTCGACAAGGCCAACAACGTCCAGCGCGGCTTCAGCATGCGGGCCACCGTGGCCTCCAGCGCCGTGACCCCCCTGGTGCAGTTGTTCGCCTCGACCGCAGTTTCGGTCGTGATCGCCATCGCACTGTCCGATTCCGGCGGAGCGACCGCGTCGGCCGGCGGTTTCATCTCATTCCTCACCGCCATGCTCATGATGCTGGCCCCGATCAAGCGGCTCACCGATGTCAACGCCACCCTGCAACGCGGCTTGGCAGCGGCAGAAAGCGTATTCGAGATGCTCGACGAACTCCAGGAAACAGATGCCGGCACCCAGACCGTGTCGAGGCTGAACGGTCTGATCGAATTCGACCATGTGCATTTTACCTATCCCGGCGCCGAGCACCCCGCTCTCTCCGACCTCAACCTGACGATCAAACCGGGCACCACGGTCGCCCTGATCGGTCGCTCAGGCAGCGGCAAGAGCACCGTGGTGAGCCTGTTGACACGGTTCTACAACATCGAACAGGGCGACATCCGCATCGACGGCATTCCCGTCCAGAACATCCGCCTACAAGCACTGCGCCACCACATCGCCCTAGTTTCCCAGGACGTGCGCCTGTTCAACGACAGCATCGCCGCCAATGTCGCCTATGCCACTCCCAAGGCTGAACCCAGCGAAATCGAGGCCGCCCTACGCGCCGCCCACGCCTGGGAATTCGTCTCACAACTACCACAAGGCATTGACACCCTGGTCGGCGAAAACGGCGTAAAACTTTCCGGAGGCCAGCGCCAGCGCATCGCCATCGCCCGCGCCTTCTTCAAGAACGCGCCCATCCTCATCCTCGACGAAGCCACCTCCGCGCTCGACACCGAATCCGAGCGCCAAGTGCAACTGGCACTGGAAGAACTCATGCGTGGCCGCACCACGCTGGTCATTGCCCACCGTCTGTCCACCATCGAACGCGCGGACTGCATCGTGGTCATGGAAAAGGGCCGGGTCGTGGAAACCGGCAACCACGATGAACTGCTGGCGCGGAACAGTGCCTACGCTCATTTCCACAAACTTCAGCATCGCCACGACCTCGCCGAGACGACATGACAATTCTCCTCAGCGTTCCCCGACCAGGTCGAAAACCGGATAAGGCGGGTGGCCTGGCTGCCAGACCCGCGTCTGACGCGTATAACATCCATCCGGCGTCGCCAGGGTGGTGAATTTACGCGCTAACGGGCATGGCGCATGCTCAGCCCTCGGCAAAAGGAAATACCCCGTTTGCGGCCCGTAATCGCACCATAGGCGGCTTATTCGCGCCGCAAACGGGGCACTCCTACGGGCGCTTGTCTCACGTTGATGGAAGGATTATTCAGAGGTGCATAGCCATGCAGAACACCATTGAAATCGAGTGTCCAACGGAAATTCTTCTGGGTTTGCACCTGGATGCCAGCCAATTCGCGTATCTGGTCAAGGAAGAAGCCGCAATGGCCTTGTTTCGCGAGGGGCGGCTGTCATCGGGCATGGCGGCCACCTGGCTGGGTGTTCCCCGCGCCCACTTTCTTCTGAAAGCCATGCAGACGGGTGGCGCCAACCTACTGGAAAACAACGAGGATGACTTTCACCGAGAGATTTCCCTGTTGTGATCGTATTTTCCAATACCACCCCATTCATCGCCCTCGCCAGTATCGACCGACTGACGCTTCTGCCTGATCTGTTCGACAAGGTACACGTCGCGGAATCCGTCATAGAGGAATGCGCTGAAGGCGGCCGAATCCTCGTCCCGGATTTGAGATCATTGAATTGGATTATTCCAGTGGAGGACGAAGCAGTATCCGGCTTACCCGTATTGTTCGAATTGGACCGTGGCGAAAAACAAACCATAGTCCTTGCCAGGAAGCATGGTGCAGCCAGGGTAATCATTGATGAACGGCTTGGCCGCCGAGTTGCCGAGTATCTGGAGTTGAACGTGACCGGCACACTGGGCGTGCTCGCCAAGGCCAAGTCCCGCGGACTGATCCCGTCATTCCATGAAGCTGCCCAATCCATGCGCCAACAAGGCATTCATTACAACGCGGGCTTGATTACGCGACTTGCACAGCACCTGGGTGAAATCAAGCAATGAAGTGGCGTCATGGCAGATCAGAACACAGGCTTCGCATTGCGACGCCATCATTGCCCGGTTTTCTACATATTCTCGAATTACCCACCGAACTGGCCACGTACCAGGCAGGAAAACATTCAACATGAAAATTCTCCACACCGAAGCCTCCTGCGGCTGGGGCGGCCAGGAAATCCGCATCCTGGAAGAAGCCGGCGGCCTCATCAGGCGCGGACATGAAGTCAGCCTGGCCTGCCCGCCGCAGGCTCGCATTTATGCGGAAGCCCCTCGTTACGGTGTACCGGTGGTTGCGTTGGAAATCGGCAGGAAGAACCTGAAAGGAGTATCCGCCCTGCGCCGGCACCTGAAGGCAATCCGCCCGGACGTGGTGAACACCCACAGCTCCACCGACAGTTGGCTCACCGCCCTGGCCTGTACCACCCTGAGCCAGGCGCCGCCCATCGTGCGCACCCGCCACATCTCCGCAGCGGTACCGAAGAACGCCGCCTCCCGCTGGCTCTATACCGGTGCCACGGCGCACATCGTGACCACTGGTGAAAGGCTGCGCGAGGCATTGATCCACGACAACGGATTCCCTGCGGAAATGATCACCTCGGTGCCAACAGGCATCGACACACAACGCTTCCAACCTGGAGACAAACAGGCAGCGCGTCACGCCCTGGGGCTGGATGCGAACGCCCACATCATTGGCATTGTCGCCACCCAGCGCAGTTGGAAAGGCCACATCTATTTGCTGGAGGCTTTCAACAACCTTGAGCAATCTGGCTGGAACCTGTTGATCGTGGGCGATGGTCCGATGCGCGAGCAGATCGAGGCGAAAATTGCCGCGCTAGGACTCACCGCGCAAGTGACCCTCACCGGCCAGCAGCGGAACCCGGAAGACTGGCTGCGGGCGATGGATATTTTCTGTCTGCCGTCCTACGCCAACGAAGGCGTGCCGCAAGCCCTGCTCCAGGCCATGTTGACCGGGCTGCCCATCGTCACCACGCCGGTGGGCGCCATCACCGAAGCCATCGCAGACGGTGAAACAGGCCTGATCGTGCCGCCACGAGACGTCCCGGGCCTGACTGCAGCCATGACCCGACTGATCGAGGACGGCGACCTGGCGGCACGTCTCGGCGGAACCGCCCGCGCCGTTGCCGAACAACGCTTCTCCCGCGAAGCCCTGCTGGACGCGATGGAAAACATCTTCCAAAGATTTCAGTCGCGTGCCTGAAGGACACGCTCGTACACCGCTTCAAGCCGCTTAACCATCGCCGTGTCGGAATAATGTGTCCGCACGTGAGCGGCACCCGCCGCACCGGCACGCGCAGTGTCTTCGGTGTGTTCATGGCACCAGGCAATGCGCTCGGCGAGGCGGTCGGCATCACCCGGCGCCAGCACGAAACCACGTTCGTCGCGCCCCAGAACCTGTGGCACACCGCCCACATCGGTCGCCACTACGGTCAGGCCGGCGGCCATCGCCGAGAGCATGGCTAGCGACAAGCCCTCCCAGAGCGAGGGCATGACGAACAGGTCCATCGCGCGGAACAGATCACCCAGATCGCCGCGCGTGCCAAGAAAACGCACGTTCTCTCCCAACCCAAGACGCGCCGCCTGGTCTTTCAGAGCAGCCTCCTCACGGCCGCTGCCGACCAGCAGCAGCACCACGTCGAGGCCATCCGCGCGAATTTTGTGCATCGCATCGAGCAGGAAACGGTGCCCCTTCTGCTCCTCCAGGCGGCCGATCGAGCCCAGCACATAGTTGGAAGCGGCCAGCCCCAGGCGCGCGCGCGCCTCCTCCCGGCTCAAGCCGGATTCGGAACGGGAGAGATCGACTGAATTGGGAATGACCTCGACCAGGCCGGCGGGCACCCGGTCATAACGCAGGATGTCGCGGCGTATCTCCTCCGAACCGGCGATGATCGCGCCGGTATGCCGGCGCGCCAGCCACCAGTTGAGCAGACGCCGATGCCATTTTGGATTCGTGTAGGTGTTGTGGATGGAGATGACGCAGGGAATGCCCGCGCGCCGCGCCGCCAGTCGCCCCAGGTGGTTGGCGTGGTAGAGGTGGGCATGCACCAGGTCGATGCGCTCCCGGCGCAGCAACTCAACCAGTACCCGGACCACTTCGCCCTTGCCGCCGCCGCGCCGCATCAGGCCCAATTCCACCAGGGGCACGCCCAGCGCCTCCACCTGCGCGGCCAGTTCGCCCTTCTCCCCCAGGGTGCAGACCAGTGACTCATAACGAGCGGGGTCGAGCAGCTTGAGGTTGCTCAGCAGCAGGTTCTCCGCGCCGCCGACCGGCAGGCTGACGAACAGGTGGAGGGCGCGCAGGCGGTTCAGCGCCGTTCCGCCCTCCCCCCGTTCAGCCGACATCGAGGCTGGCGCGGGACTTGGCAGACTGCACCAGCATCTGCGAGAGCTTCAGGGCGGCAAGGCTGCTCTCGACCGTTTCGCTGAGGTCGGCATCCGTACGGATGGCGTCGAGGAAGAAATCGACCTCGCGCGCCAGGGGTTCCTGCTTGGGCAGGTGGAACTTGATGCTGTTGCCTTCCGCGATGCCCAGCGGCCCCCAGCCCAGTTCACTGTCCCGCTGCGCCGGGTTCTCGTAGAGGATCAGATCCTGGGTGAGGTAGTCGACGCTGAACATGCCCTTGCGGCCATACACCCGCAATTGCCGGCGTTTGACCGGGGTGGTCCAGTTGATGTTGAGCACGGCCAGGATGCCGCCCGGGTAGTCGAGCAGGCCGATCATGGCGTCCTCGTGGTTCTGGTGCAGCAGTTGCTGACTCTGGCAATACAGCCGCGTCGGCTGCGTTCCGAGCAGACTGCTGATGATATCGAGGTCATGCACCGCGAGATCCAGCGTGACGCCGACGTCGAAAATGCGCGCGGGGAACGGCCCGACCCGGTCGACTTCCACCCGGTACACCTCGCCCAGTTCGCCGGCCTGCAAACGCCGGCGCAGTTCCTGCACCGCCGGGTTGTAGCGCTCGATGTGACCAATCATGAGCTTGACCCGGTTTTCCCTGGCCAGGGCGACGATTTCCCTGCCCTCTTCCACGGTCGCCGCGATCGGCTTCTCCAATAGAAGATGCACACCCGCCCGCAGCACCGTTTCGGCGACGGCCCGGTGCAGGCTGGTGGGAACCGCCACGGTCACCGCGTCCGGCTGTGCCTGCTCCAGAAATTCCGCGATGTTGTCGAAGCCAGCCACGCGATGCCGGTGCGAAATACGCGCGATGGCTTCCGGCCGGGAATCACAGATACCGACCAGGTCCACGTCGTCGCGATTGGCGAATACCCGCGCATGGTTCGCGCCCATGCTGCCGATGCCGATGACGCCTACTTTCAGCCGCTCACTCATGCCATTTCTCCGGTTGCGGCCACCACGGCGGTGATGACCTGTTGCACATCCTCGTCACTCAGGGCGGGATGGCAGGGGATGGAGACGATCTCCGCCGCCACCTGCTCGCACACCGGGAAGTCCTCCGGGCGCCAACCCATGCCCTCGAACAAGGCGGTGCGGTAAAGCGGAATCGGGTAATAGACGCCGTTGCCGACGCCCTTCGCGGTCAGGGCATCCTGGAACTTCTGGCGGTCACCCTGGATACGCAGGGAATACAGGTGGTAGACGTGCTCGTAACCGGCCGCCGCTTCCGGCACCGCAAGGCATGGAACGCCCGCGAACGCCGCGTTGTAGCGGGCGCCGATCTCGCGCCGGCGGGTGTTCCAGGCCTCGATCTTCTCCAATTGACAACGTCCGATGGCGGCGGACATGTCGGTCATGCGGTAGTTGTATCCGAGATGGGCATAGACGTAGCGGGTACCGGCGGGCTGCCCGTGATGGCGGAAGCGCCGCGCAAAATCGGCCAGTTCGTCGTCGTCCGTGGTCAGCAGGCCGCCCTCACCGGTGGACAGGTTCTTGGTCGCATAAGTGGAAAAGGCGCCCATACGCCCGAGCGCACCGGCACGCCTGTCCTGCCACTTGGCACCGACCGCCTGGCAGGCATCTTCCAAAAGGGGTAGGCCGTGCTGATCAGCGATCTCCTGGAGGCGCGCCCAATCGGCCGGCAAGCCGAACAGATGCACCGCCAGAATGGCCTTGGTTCGCGGGGTAATCGCCGCACGCACACTTTCCGGATCGAGGTTGAAGGTGGCGGGGTCAATATCGACGAATATCGGTCTGGCACCGCACATCAGCACCGGGCTGGCAGTCGCCACGAAGGTGAACGGCGTGGTTATGACCTCGTCGTCCGGGCCTATACCCAGGGCGGCCAACATGGCATGGATGGCCGCCGTGCCGGAATTCATCGCCACAGCGTGCTTGACGCCGCAATAGTCAGCGAACGCCTTTTCAAACGCGGCCACTTCCGGGCCCTGGGCCAACATGCCGGATTGCAGTACGCGAACCACGGCGTCGATCTCGTCCTGGCCGACGAGGGGCTTTATCAAGGGAATCATGATTTCTCTTTCGTTAAGGGGAAAACTTGCACACCGGACCCGACGCGATAACGGACACCACAAGCGCAGGAATAGTCCCCGCTCGGGATGTCGGGAAACTCGTGAGGGAGCGGCAACCGCTGGCCGCATTCGCACACCACACCATGAACCCTGGCCGGATTGCCGTAGACCAGGGCATAGGGGGGAACGTCGTGGGTGACCACGCTGCCGGCGCCGATCATGGCGTGGCGGCCGACCGTGATGCCGCAGATCAGGGTGGCGTTGGCGCCGATCGAGGCGCCGTCCTCGACCACCGTTTTTACCAGACGGTCATCACTCCAGAGTGCGGCGCGCGGCATCAGGTCGTTGGTGAACACCGCCGAGGGGCCGACAAACACGTTTTTGCCGATGCTCACACCGTGATACACGGACACGTTGTTCTGAATCTTGCTGCCGTCGCCGACCGTAACATCGAAATCCACGTAGACGTTCTTGCCGATGTTGCAGCCGGCGCCGATGCGCGCGCCGTGGCGAATGTGGCAGTGGTGCCAAATCTTGGCGCCCGCCCCCAGTTCCACGCCGGCTTCGACGATGGCGGTGGGGTGGATGTAAGGATCCGTCATGCATTTCTCCTAAGTAATCAGCGGTCGCGTAACTTGCGTGCCGGCACCCCGGCCCAAACCTCGTAGGCCGGCACGTCATGGGTGACCACGCTGCCGGCGCCGATCACCGCGCCCTCGCCAATGCTGACGCCGGGCAGAATGATCGCACCCACGCCGACATCGACACCCGCCTGAATCTCGACCGGGGAAAACCTCAATGGGTAGTGCATGACCGGTTTGCGGGTGGAATCGAAGTCATGCACCGAGCTGAGTATCTTCACTTCCGGCGCGACCCCGACATTCTCGCCAATCCGGATGCCGCCTGCACTATGGAAGAAACAGCGCTGGCCGATCCAACTGCCGCTGCCGATCTCCAGATAGCCCTTGTAATAGCCCTTCAACATGGCCTCATGGCCGATGTAGACGCGGTCGCCCAGGGAAACGGTCTCGGGGTGGAAGATGCGCACGCCGTCCTCAATCACCACATCGGCGCCGAGGTGCCGCAACAGGGACGCATCGACGTGGCCGTCGCCGTGGCTACGCGGCGCGTTCATCGCAAGGACTCCGCCAGCGCCTCGGCGACCCGCCGCATGTCGGCATCCGTCAGACCCGGATACAGGGGCAAGGTCAGCGCCTGGCGCCAGGCCAGCGCGGCGTTGGGCAGGTCTACATCACCGAAAAGCTTGCGGAAATATTCTTCGAGATGCAGGGCATAGGTGCCCACCGTGGTTTCGACCTTGCGCTCGGCCATGCGGCGGATGACGCCATCGCGATCAATGCCCTCGGCGAGGAGGACGACATAGGACTGGAAGGTGTGGCGGTAACCCGGCGGCTCCGAGGGCAGGCGGACACCCTCCAGGCCGTGGCCACGGATGGCCTCACCCAGCACACCCGCCAGGCGGCGCCGCTCGGCGACAATGCGGTCGAGCTTGCGCATCTGGGCAACCCCCATCGCCGCGTTGATGTCGCTCATTCGGTAGTTGAATCCGGGCTCCACGAAGGTGAAGCGGTTGTCGACGCGCTCGCCGCCGTGCTGGCGCAGTCGCCGCACACGCGGCCCGAATTCGGCATGGTCGGTGGTCAACATGCCGCCTTCGCCGGTGGTCACGATCTTGCGCGGGTGGAAGCTGAAGCAGGCCATGTCTGCAAATGTTCCGCAGGGCCGATCATTGATCCAGGCGCCCAGCGCGCAGGCCGCATCCTCCACCACGGGAATGCCGTGTTCCCGTGTGACGGCGAGGATTTCCGGCATCGACGCAGGCAGGCCGAACAGGTGCACGGCCATGACGGCTTTCGTCCTGGGCGTGATGCACTCGGCCAGACTCCGCGTTGACAGATTGAAACTGGCGAGGTCGATGTCCGCGAGCACCGGAACCGCACCCTGCTGGATGACGACGTTGACCGTGGCCGGAAAAGTGAAGCTAGGCACGATGACTTCATCACCCGGACCAACCTCAAGTGCCACCATGGCCAGGTGCAGGGCTGTGGTCGCCGAGGTGGTGGCCACAGCATGCTCGACGCCGAGGTAGCCGCTGACCGCCTGCTCGAACTCCACCGTCTTGGGCCCCTGGGTCAGGTAGCCGGTGGCGAGGACGGCGGCGATTTCCTGCAACTCCTCCGCATCCAGCCAGGGCCGGGCCAGACGTATCGTCTCACTCATGCCCGGCTCCGATACCAAGCCAGCGTCTCGGCCATCCCCTCGCGCAGGGAAACTTCCGGCGCGAACCCCAGTGCCTGTTCCGCCTTGGCGACCCCAGCCAGATGCCTGCGCACGTCGCCGGGCCGCGCCGGGCCGTATTCCAGCGGGTACTCGGGCTGCCCCATCAATTCGACCATCAGGCCGACCAGGGCGTTGACCGAGGTTTCCTTGCCGCTGCCGACGTTGAACACCTCGCCCACGACGTCGTCGCGCTCGGCCAGCATCAGCGTCGCCCGTGCGGTATCGCCGACATAGATGAAATCGCGGGTCTGTTCGCCATCGCCGTGGATGCTGATGGGCGCCCCCGCCTTCACCCGATTGGCCACGATCGGGATGATGCCGGCATAGGCCTTGTCGTTCTGGCGCGGACCGTAGTTATTGAACGGGCGCAGCACCACGGCGTCGATGCCGAAGGTGCGATGGTAGGAAAGGGCGATGCTGTCCGTGGCCACCTTGCTCGCGGCGTAGGGGGTCTCGGCCTCCAGAGGATGCGCCTCGCCCATCGGCACGCTACGCGCGGTGCCGTAGACCTCGGAGGAGGAATACTGGATCAGGCGGCGAATCTTCCCGGCCCGCGCCAGTTCACAGACGTTGGTGGTCATCAGGACATTGCGGTCGGTCGTCCGCTTGGGTTCGATCAGACTGGCCGGCAGGGGAATCACCGCCAGGTTGAAGCAGAAATCGAACTGTTCCGCGCCGAGCAGGCGTTCGACGGCGGCCTCGTCGGCCAAGTCCAACGGGTGGAATTCCAGCGCGGGAAAGGCCCGCCGTGCCGCTTCGAGATTGGCCAACTGTCCCAGGGACAGATCGTCAACCACCACCAGGCGGCTCACCCCTGCGGCGACCAGTGCGTCGGCCACATGGCTGCCGATGAAACCGGCACCGCCGGTAAGAAGGACACGACTGTCTTGCAACTTCATGGATTGATCTCCACACGATTTGTGTTTCCGGCCACGACTTCCTCGAAGCCGGCGACGATACCCGCCGCCCGATGCTTCCAGGTATGCCTGCTCAACACCAGTTCCCGCCCGGCCTCGGCGATGCGCCGGCGCTCCTCGGGGCTGATTTCACGCAGATAGTAGTGGAACTTGTCCTTGAAATCGCCTGGCGCCACCTCGACGAAATTGACCCCGTCCCGGTAGCCGAATTCATCCAGGAAACAGGTGTGCTCGCCGAACAGCAAGGTACCGCAGGCGGGTACCTCGTAATACTTGGCCACGGTGTAGCCGAAGGCGGAGGCGCAGGTAAAGCACGACACATAACGGTTCAGCTCCCGCGCGAACCGGCTCGCGTCGTTGCCACCGCGGCCGACCCGCTGCTTGCGGTTGAACGAGTAGTCGTCCTGGGCCAGAAGGAAGTCGCGCACCTGAATGCGGAAGGGGTACTTGGCATCGGTGTGGGCGCCGAAGGAACCGATGTCGTGGTCACGCCGCCGCTTCATGTCGTGGAAGACGTCGATATCCACAGCCAGATGCGAATTGATGATCGGCATCGCCGCATCCTGCAGGCCTTGGCGCACCATCCAGTTGGCTTGCGGGGCGATGGTCATGTAGGCATCGAAACCGGCCTCCCGCATCCAGTTCAACTTGGTCTCGTATTTCTCGCCTGCCGTGATGAAATCCTGGGGATCACCGACGAAGCCGACCTTCGGCATCTCCAGTTTGTCCATGCCGAGGATGCGATGAGAAAAGGCCCGGTTGTAATGCAGATAAACCACATCCGGCCCGCCGGAGCCATAGATCGCCTCGATGGCCCGGCGCACGTCCCAGCCGTAACGATCCCAGGGGAAGTCCTCGGCAATGCGCACCCCATTGGTCAGGCGGATCAGTTCATTGTCGCGATACCAGCCCTGGTTCTTCTTGCTGTTGGTGATGAGCAGGACGTTGAGACGGCCGGGCTGTTGCGGGGGTACGGGCAATCTGTACAACAAGTGCCTGACTTTGGTGACGATGGATGTCATGTCTGGTGAGCGAGAAAAAGGGCGAGGAATGGCAGGCCGAGAGATTGAATCAATAAATGGTCTTCAAAAACACCAACCCGCCGGCATCGGAGTGCACCGGATCAGCGGTGTTTGTGTAGCGCAGGAGAGGCTCGGCCTGGAACCGTTGCAGCAAGGAACGCACACTGAACTCGATGTGTACGTTTTTGTCTGCACCCTTGTTCCGGAAGCCATAGCTCAACACCCACCCAGTAGTCCACGGCCACAATACCCCAGTCTGCGGTGTTCCCGCCCCCAACCCGAGCATCCAGCCCGCCTCATTCGGAAGCACAAAGCGCACACGCTCCGCCATCGGCGGCACGTCGATGGACTGCCAGCGTGTGCTGGTAGGCCAGGGCAACTGTCCTTGAGCGATGGCATTGCCGGCGGAATCGAACGCTTCCCAGCGGATCGGCTCGCCCTGCCCTTCGGCTAACAGGCTCAGCGCCTGCAAGGACTGCCCACCATTCCGCGCGACGGAAAAACTCGAAACAGTACCGGCGTAGAGGCCTTGTCGACGATGGGTGAAGCGCTTTGATCGCCCCTCCGCGAGGCTGTTCAATCGGGTATCCGAGGGCAGCACGACAAGCGGAGGATGCCGCTCTTCGAGTAGTCGTGCCAGGCTCGCGGTACCCGCAAGCATCGGGTAAGCGAGCGCACCGAGCCGTTCGCCCCCAAGCAGCAATGACGCTTGCAAAGCTACTGTGGTTTCCGCGTAAAGCAGGGTGGACCCGCTTGGGATAGCGGCCAGTTGTTGACGAATCACGTCCTCGACAATGACTTCATTGCGCCAATTCATAACGCTCGGGACATACTTGATGCCCCAGAAAAGCGCGGATACCCCGAGCAGAAACCCGAATGCACCGCGAAGCAGCCGGCCGGATACATCCTGGCGAGGTACCCAGGCGAGAACAAAGCGTGCGCCAGCGGCGGAGGTAAACAAGGCGAATAACACCCAAATACGGCTGAATAATTCGGCCGGGTAACCAGGCAGCCAAAAGGCCAGGGATGCACCCAGCAGTCCCGCCGCCCCGAGAATGAGCCAGCCGAGGGGCCAAGCCAGCGTAGAGCGGGGTGCAATCAACAAAGCACCGAGTACCAACAAAGCCCATAGGAGGTTTTGCCGAATAATGGGATCCCATGCCAAACCCATTACTGCGCGAAGATTGTTAGTGGCCCCACCGATCAGATCGAGCCCTCCCATGATTTCCGAAGGAGGGGGGCGCAAGGCCGGAACTATTTGAGGCAGCAACATAACCATGCCCAGAGTCAATCCACATGCCAGGGTTATTCGCAGCATGGGGGGCGATTTCCAGGCAGACCATTGTTTCAGGCGCAGCCAGTAAAGCGCGGGCGTCAATATCACATAAATTTTGGCAATGGGATGTAGTCCAAGTATCCACAAGGCAGCCACGACCACGATCCAGCCGCGAGCACGCTCACCGCTACGCCAAAGATAAGCCCAAAGGATCAAGCTGCAGGACAGCGCCAACGTGCCGGGAATAAAGCTGTAGATTCCCTGGTTCGGAAGGATTGCAAAAGCCATTGGCAGCAGGGCCACCCCAGCCACTGCTGGCCCAGCCAGTTCGAGCAGAAACCAAGCCATACCCACTGCCATCAGGGCAAGACCCACCAGTTCCGTCAAGGCAAACGCCCAACGCAAGTCAGGGGCCAAGGCCAGGGCGGAAGCTGCAATCAGGTTGTAGCTGGGGGTCACAGTCCCCAGCGTGCGTTGAGCCACATTGGAACGCATCCAACGAAGCTCCTGGTCCGCACCATCGTGTAGATGCCGCTGCATGGCAACATCACGCAATGCGGGGAGTGAATCGGCATTCCCGGCCAATGCCAACTGCCCTTTCCAGAGATAGACCAGAGAATCATCACCCAAGCGCGGGACAGCCAGTGCGGCGGTCGTGGGGACAATCAAATAAAGCCTGGCCAGTAGAAAGACCAGCAAACCCAAAAAAAGGAGAGCTTTGCCAGATAACAGTCTCATTGAATCGCAAACTCGGCTAACACACTTTCCAAAGTTTCCACCACATAGGCGATCTGTTCCTCCGACAGCCCGATCCACATAGGCATACGCAGCACCCTGCCGGCAATGGAATCTGTCACGGCCAATGCGCCATGAACTCGCCCATACTGCTTTCCGGCCGGCGCACTATGCAGGGGAATGTAGTGAAAAATGGCGTGAACACCTTCTTCCTTGAGTCGGCGAGCGACCCGATCCCGAGTTGGACCATCAGGCAAGAGAATGTAGTACATGTGAGCATTGTGTTGGCATTCGACCGGGATGATGGGGCGGCGCAGAAAGCCTCGCTCTTCCAGCGGCGCCAGAGCCTCGTGATAACGCGCCCAGATCGCCAGACGTTCGGTGGTAATCGCTTCGGCTTCCTCCAGTTGCGCCCAAAGAAAGGCTGCGGTCAATTCTCCCGGCAAGAACGAAGAGCCGACCTCCTGCCAAGTGTATTTATCGACTTCGCCACGAAAGAAGCGGCTGCGGTCGGTTCCCTTCTCGCGGATGATTTCTGCACGCAGGGCAAGTGCCGGATCGTTCACCAACAAGGCTCCCCCTTCACCGGAAATCACATTCTTCGTTTCGTGAAAGCTGTACGCGCCAAGATCGCCGACGCTGCCCAGCGCGCGCCCCTTGTACCTCGCCATCACCCCCTGCGCGGCATCTTCCACCACCTTGAGGTTGTGGCGACGGGCGATGTCCAGAATGGACTCCATCTCGCAAGCGACACCCGCATAGTGAACGGGAACGATTGCTCTGGTTCGCGGCGTAATCGCGGCTTCGATCAGGCGCTCATCGAGATTGAGCGTGTCCTCCCGGATATCGACAAACACCGGCACTCCACCGCGCAATACAAACGCGTTTGCCGTCGAAACGAAAGTGTAGGACGGCATGATGACCTCATCGCCGGATTGGATATCCAGCAGCAGTGCCGCCATCTCCAGCGCCGCTGTACAGGAATGAGTCAACAGCGCCTTGCTGCAACCGGTCTCCTGCTCAAGCCAGCGATGGCATCGTTTCGTAAACGGCCCGTCGCCTGCCAGCATGTTGCCGAAATGGGCCTCGGCAATGTAGTACAACTCCTTGCCGGTCATATACGGGCGATTGAACTTGATATTATTTTGCATTGCCTTATTCATTGGGTTCAGGCGCAAACAAGGTGTCAAGCCGTTTGGCGATTTGTTCCGGGCTTGGTAGTTCGGTCTGGATATTCTCGGGCAGATTGGGCACCACGGAATAGGTGGCAATACCAAGTGGTCGCGTCGCGTTACGCAAGGCATACTCGACGACAGTCTTGTTCTTGCCACGACAGATAATGATGCCGATAGGCGGATTTTCTTCTGGAAGGCGCTCACTGGTTTCAAGTGCCTCCAAATAGAACTCCATCTTGCCCTTGTGCTCCGGCTTGAAGTCACCAATTTTAAGTTCAATGGCGACCAGGCAACGCAAGCGGCGGTGAAAGAGCAGCAAATCAATAAAGTATTCCTGACCACCAACTTCAAGGCGGTGCTGGTTGCCGATGAAGGCGAATGCCCCTCCAAGCTCAATGAGAAAATGGCGCAGCTTGACAAGCAGTGCTTGTTCGAGCTGGCGTTCGCTGTGCTCTTCAGCAAGTTCAAGAAAATCGAAGGTGTAATGATCTTTGACGGCCAGGGCTGCCTGTGCCTTGAGATCATCAGGAAGCGCGTGGTCAAAGCTGGTTTGGTTGAGCAGGTATTTTTCGTAGGTCTTGTTATCAATCTGGTGTTGCAACACGGCTTTGGTCCAGCCGAAGTGGGCGGTGGCGCGCAGGTAGAATTCGCGTTCGAGCGGATCCTTGCAACGACCGAGAATGACAAGATTTTTTGCCCAACTGATTTCTGCAACCAGTGGTTGCAGTTTTGGTAAATCAGCATAGGCAAGATAAAGATCTCGCATATTCCACAGGTTGCGGGAAGAAAAACCATTCCGTCCCGGGAATTCAGCCTGCAGATCATACGCAAGGGTTTCGACTATCGCCTTGCCCCAACCCAACGCTTGCTGCTTCTGATGAATCGCCTGACCAATATCGCAATAGAGCGCGACGAGTTCGCGGTTGACTGAACGCAATGCTTGATATTGGCGCTGCCGAATGCTGGTTTTAATATCAGCCAAAAATTCGGCATAGCCATGCCCTGCAACACTCTCCAGTTTCACGGCATATCCCCATGAAGCGTGATGTTGCCGTATTTTGCCTTGGCAAGGCAGTACAACGTCTTGCCAGGCATGTGCGGTATGTTGAATGAAATTATCTTATCGGTCATGTTTTTTCGCACTCCATGATGCAGTGCGTGTAAGGAATCCACGCCTGATGGCGCATTTCTGCTTTTGGTGCGTTAAACACACTGAGCGCGAGTGCCTCATATCCGCTCTTGTCCCGCACATTCTGTCCGCGGTCGTGCTGAACCAGAAAGCGGGCGATAGCACCCTGCGATCGGTCGAGGCAAGGATCAACCGTTAGCAAACGCCCAAACGGCTTCAATGCCTGCTGCGCCAGTTGCAGAACATTCAAGGCTGCTGCATCGTCAAGGTGATGCAGCAAGCCAATAGCCAGAACAACATCGAACTTTGGCAACCTCTCGAGGTCATTGGCCTGAAGTTGCTCGCAATGGAAATGGCCCCTATTTCCGAAGACGTCTTCCGCTTTTTTGATGTACTGCTCGCTGATATCGAACCCCCAATAATCGACATCAGGAAGATAGGCAAGAATATCGGCCGGGCCGCAGCCGATATCAAGAATTGCCATCCCGGAAAACGGACGCACAAACTGCGCAACAAAGTTCGTCCTGAATTTATGCGCCCCCATCAGCGACTGAAACGAGGAATAGAGCAGTGGATGCGAGAGTACAGCTCTGACGCCATTGGTAATCTGAGCCATCAACTCGCCTCCACATCGGATATTTTTTGGATACTGCAATCCATAATGGGCTGGAGCAATGCCGGCACAAGCCCAAAGAGACGATGCACACGAAAATGCACCAGACTTCCAAGAAGAAAACGCATGCTTGGGGAACGTCGTGCCGCGAAGTCTGGATCGGAGACGATGCGTTCAAGGGTGGAAACTAACATAGAACGATTAAAAGTCAGCCTGAGCCAAAGCAATTGGCGAACATAATGTCCGACTTGGTAAACACTGATCCAGTTGAGCGATTTCCAGGTTCCTGAAGGGTCAGGAACCGTCCGGCTGCAAAATATCTTCCGCGCCAGCAGTTTCTCTGTAAGTTTTTTGGAAAACAAAGTCGGAATATTGAAGTGAGGCTCATACGGAAAGAGGTAGTTCGGGCAGGTAAAACGATAAGTTGCACCGATAGTCAGGCTCGTTCCAACCTTTATCAAGACGCTTGCTACGTCATTCACATGCTCCATCACGTTGACCGAAAACGCATAGTCAAAACGGTTGACCGCAGAAAGACGTTCAGCAGGAAGGTCAAGAATCGCGGGGCAACATCCCAGTGAATAAGCTGTGTTCAGAATAACCTGCCGCATCTGTCCAAAGTGACAAAAACCATCACCGGTTGGCTCGAGTGCCGTAACGTCAAATCCCTCTCTCATCAACTGGCAACTAAGAAGCAGCGAGCCAGCACCAACCTCAAGAATTGGAGAGCCGTGGTGCAAGCGTTCAAGGTCAGAAGCAATGTAGAGTCGGCCAAATAGTGCTTCCGCCGCATAGGTGTCAAACAAAGTCAGCAACTCAGGGGCAGCGTTGACAAACTGTGAACGAACCTCCGCCAACCAACACTCGATGCCAGAATTCTGGCCTTCATGCATCTGCAGTCACCCCAAGTACAATTCCACCAAAGATAAGCAAGACAGCAGCAAGTTTTGTGACGGTTAATGTTTCTGACAGAAAAAGCCACCCGCCGAGCATAACCATGGCAAATGTAACTCCTATATAAATAGGAAACGCCACCACCAAAGGTAGTTTGGTTATCACATACAGCCACGCAAAGGAGGCTGCCAAAGCGGAAACATATGCCGACATAATTACTGGATCTGATAGTAATTTAATTATCTGCTGAGAAAAGCCTGTACTTGCCAACTGTTCTACGGTGCTGGATCTCCATTTCACCATGATCTGGCTGTAGGTGACCAGAAGCGCAATCGGTAAAATCATCAAATAATTTCTCACCGCAAGCGCTCCCAAAAAGACTCATCTTGAATTTGCGGGAAAGATGCCGCCGCGGGATTGAGCAACACGGAATGTCCCAGTATTTCTATTGGCGAACACCGTTCTCCCAATGCGGTGCGCCTATCTTCTCTGATCAACTGCATTCCTGTTAACAAGGATATGCAGCCCACACGAAAAACGACATTCATCAAGTCCTGAATCTCGTCGCCGTGATTAACAGGAATTGCCGCCTGCACAAGAGGAGAACCCGAATCCACAAGGTTGTCAACAAAATGCACCGTCGTTCCAACAATCTGGACGCCGTACTCCAAAGCCTGATTGAGCGCCTTTGCTCCGATAACGCCAGCAAATGCAGGCAAGAGCGAGTAGTGCAGATTGATTAATTTGCCACGGAACATATCAACCACGCGCGGCGATAGGATTTTGTGGACATTTGAAACAATAATCCCCGGACATAGATCGGCCAACTTATTGCTGACGCCCAACTGATCTTTCTCGGAGAAATCACACAGAAATAGAGGAATATCATTCTGCTTCGCGAACAATCCAGCAGGGCATGCGCGATCTGTAATAACACCGCATATCTCGGCATTCTCCAGAGCCCTCAGTCGTATGGCTTCTGAGACAAATCGGAGATTGCCGCCGCCGCCAGAGCAGAGAAATACAATTCGAAGCATTATTGGCGAGACCCAAATACCTGACGCACGACCGTATAAGGACGCCGCTTTGTCTCAGAGAATATTTTTGACAAGTATATCCCGAGCACGCCAATTGAGGACATTATCAATCCACCAAGCAGCCATATTGAAGCTATTACCGATGTCCAGCCGCTTAATGGCTTGGAAACGAACCACCAGTTGAAGAAAAGGTAAACGATATAAATACTCGCAGTGAGTGAGATGACCAACCCGACATAGAAAATACTGACCAACGGAGCATTGCTGAAAGATGTTATGGAGTTGACAAGCAAATCCATTTTTCTCCGCAACGTGTATGTTGTTGCCCCAATGTTGTGTTTTTTTATCGTTTGAGGAACCTGCTTGAAACCGGTGATGTGCCAGAGACCCGCCATAAACACCTCGCGCTCTCTATGCATCAACAACGCATCAACGTAGCGACGCGACATCAACCGAGCTGTGGCAATATTTGCTGGAAGATGCAACCCAGTCAGCAAGTTAAATAGCCGCCAGAACCATTGTCCGGTCAAGCGCTCGAATCCCTTACCCTTGCGTTGTTCCTGCACCCCGAAAACGACGTCGCACTGTTCAGTGACAAACCTTTTGGAAAATTCGATAAGCCATTCCGGCTCCTCTTCCAGGTCACTGTCAATAAGGAATACCTGTTCCCCAACGGCATGTGAAAGCCCGGTCATCATGGCCTTGTGGTGGCCGAAGTTACGCGAAAGATCGACGACGACTACATGCGGGTCGGACTTGCTGAACTGCACGGCCAGATCGAGGCTGTTGTCCGGTGATCCGTCATTCACCAGTACGATTTCGTAGTCCTCCCCGACGAGTTGGCGCGCAGCTTCACTGGCACGCAGGTAAAACTCACCAACATACGGTGCAGACTGGTAGAGAGTTGCAACGATGGAAAGCTTCATGCGCGCACGTACCTCATGAATTGATAAGAATCTTTGCCGCAATTGAAAAGCAAATCCATGATCGAAACGCCATGTTCAAAAGGCCCCCACGACTGTGGATACTCTGGATAATCTGTGTAGTCGAACCAAGTGAGTTTTATACCCATCCCCTCGAATACGGACTTATCGATGTAGTCCATCGCAGCCGGTCCGGAAATATATTCGCTTCCCCCGGTTTTGGCGCACAGATCCGCTAGGCGCTCTGTCTTGCCATCCAGCAGTGTGTAATCCCATGAATTTGTAATCCTTGTCCGTACACCGAGGTAGTTGCAGATTGCCTCGATAAAGGCGCGGTTGACCTGCGAGAGGTGTGTGTACAACTGGCCCAGATACAGGGTTTCGAGCCATGCTGCGATTTCAGCAAAGTGAGGAGAGCGGCGGTAATTCTGCGCCAGTGATTTCCAGTGTTTTTCCTGCCATCTGTGATCCAGTAACTCGACATCCCGAATTCGCCTATTGATGCCCTGTCCAACGGGGATCGATATCCACTCTACGCCCTTCGGGGTCTTGATCTTGTTTCGGTTGCGCCAATCATTCTTGGTGAACTGAACATCGTCATAAAGAATGAATTCATCCACGGCCGCAATCATGTCGAAATAACCCTTCCAAGGGATGTAGTTTGATTGGACGATTGCAATTTTCTTAGACATCAATCAATCACTCTAAATTCATAGCCATACACTCATGCAACATGATTGCATAACCTGCCGCATATTTATTCAATGAATACTTGCCGCATAACTCAGCATTGCCTGCAAGTCCAAGCCGCCTCCTCGCATCAGCATTGACAATTAGAGAGCGCAGTGATTCAGCCCACTGGCCGTTGTTTGCCGCCAGTATACCGGTCACCCCATTTTCGATGAACTCCGCATTGATCCCCACCGGCGAAGCCACCGCCGGCACCCCCACGCCAAAATACTGAAGAATCTTGTACCCGCATTTCCCACGCGCCCAGAGCGAGTCATCCAGCGGCATGATGCCGATGTCGAAGGAGCGCAGGCTTTCCACTTCTCCTTCCAGACTCCAGCGTTCCTTGATGATGGGCACGCCGGGAATGTCGATGAAGTCATTGGAGACGATCTTCAGCCGGAACTGCGGGAATTCCCGCGCCAGTTCCTGGAACACCGGTGCCAGGCGGCGTAGATAGTGCAGATTTCCGGAAACCCCCAGCCAGCCGACCGTAACCGTATCCGATGGCGCTTGGTAATCCTTCAGGCGATAGAGACGGGTATCAACCGGTGTGGGCAGAACCGTGACGTGTGGACAATTGGCCTCGGCGAAAGCCGCGAGGAATCGATTTCCCGCCACCACGGCGGCGCAGTGGTCGATGGTGCGGAGGAACTTGATCATGTTCTTGCCGGTGAGCGGCTGGTGATGTTCCAGTTCATGAAACATCACGGCATCGTCCATATCGAACACCAGGCGCGGATTCGCGCGCCGCAGCAACTTCAGCTCCAGGGTGCGGAACGAGGTCTTCTTCTGGATGAGGACGACGTCGTGGCGCGCCGCCTCGCGCAACATCCGAAGGCGGCCGAGCGGGCCCGACGGGATCGGCAGGCCGGTGGCCTCGATGTCGTGTTTGCGGAATTCGTCGAAGCAGGCGGTCATGCGCAGGCGGCTGGAGGGCGGCTGCCGCTGGGTGAGCAGTACCAGTAGTTTCAGCATGTCAGCTTTATTTGACCGGCTTCAGGGTGAACTTGAGCATGTAGCAGGGAAACAGCCAGCAGAGGTTTTCCTCGTAGAACTCCTGGGTCCAGCGGTTCAGGTTCACCACGGCATTCAGCGGCTTCTTCAACAGGCGGTTGCGCCAGCGGAAGGGTGAGTAGAAGGAAATCATCCGCTCCACGACTTCGAAACGGAAATCGCTGTAGTAATCGGGGACGATGCGTTTCATCCGCTGCCGATCCCGGTCCACGAAGTAATCGAAGGTGTAGAGGCCGAAGAAACGCACGTGGGTGTAATCGGAGAAGTAATAGGGGTTGGAGAAATGCGGCACTTTCACCCGCAATTCGCCGTCCGGCTTGAGCACCCGGTGGATGTCGCACATGAGTTCGCTGAAATGCGCCACGTGCTCCAGGATCGAATCGGCGATTACCACGTCCACCGATGCGTCGGCCAGAAAGGGAAGTCCACGCTCGATGTCGGCGACGATGTCCACGGTAGGCAGGGCGATGTGGTCGATGCCGATGGCTCCCGCCATGCGGCGACGGCCGCAGCCGATGTTGATGATGACGGGCGTATCAGGCGTGCTTGGATTCATGGCTTGAGATACTTGGCGCAGGTGGTCGATTGAGCAGCAATCGGCGATAGGTGGAAATCAGATTCGTCTCGTAGTCATCCCAGGTGTACGACTCGATGTGGCGACGGGCGGTTTGTCCCATTTCCTGTGCCACGTCCCGGTGCTCATAAAAGTACAGCAGCTTTTCCATCAGCGACTCGACGCTACGGATCGGGATGATAAAGCCATCCTCGCCATCCACGGCCAGCGAGCCCGCATTGGGCGTGACGATCACCGGCAGACCGCAGGCCATTGCTTCGTATGTAACCTTGGCGGAGCCTTCATCGACACTGGGAAAGACGAATACGGTCGCGCTGTTGTAGGCCACCACCGGGTCTGGCACAAAGCCGAGGTGACGCACATCGTGGCGAGCAAGATAAGGTTCCACGGTGGACCGAACCTCGTCCATGAGGTTGCCGACGAGCAGGAGTTCAGCATTGGGGAGGTTGAGCCGCTCCCAGGCTTCCAGCAGATATTTGAGGCCTTTGCGCACCAGGAGCTGGCCGACGAAGATGGCCCGGAACACGGTGTCCGGCTGCGCCTCGGGTTTGTATTTCGCGGGATCGAATCCACGCGGGAGCATGACCAGTTTTTCCCGGGGGTAGCCCTCTTCGACGAAGGTCTCGTAACAGAAAGGCGAATTCACGAACACGTAATCTGCGGTGTCGAATTCCTCGCAAGCTTCTTCCAGTTCCCGCCGCCAGTGGTCGAAGGGCCGCAGCCAGGCCGGTGCCTTATCCAGATGGCGGGCCACACCGTAGCGCTCGAATTCTTCGTCCAGAATGCGTTTGGAAAAGCGTGGATGGGAATATCCCCGGTCGATAATCGTAAGCGCGCCGTGCTGCCGGGCAGCACGCAGGCTGCGCAGGCATTCGTGGGTCCAGCCGTGAAAGATGTCGCAGTCGTGGCAGCTCAGGTAATGGGCCGCGCGGGTGTCCAGCCACATCCGCTTCATACTGTAGTAGTAGCGGGAGGGCAGGCTGGAAAACAGTTTGGCGGGCTGGAAGATGACCCGCTTGATCAGGCGGGCCGGGATTTCCTTCTGCTTGTTGCGATAGGTAATCAGGCGTTCCAGGCTATTGTCCCGATACAGCGCGCGCCCCGCGTGAAATGCCACATTGGACAGGCCGGTTCCACCCAGATGGCTCGCGGTTGAGTAGATGACCTTCATGCCCGCGCCCAGGAGTCGCGCACCCAGTCCCAGGTTCGAGCCAAGCCCTCATCCAGTGTTGTCCGCGCTTTCCAGCCAAGCAGGTCGTTGGCCCGGGCGCAGTCCAGCACGATGGCCGGCACATCAACCGAGCGCGCGGGTTCATGGCTCACTTCGAGCTTTGTCTCGGTAACCACTTCGATCCGTGCGATCAATTCATTAAGAGAGACGCCTGCGCCGCTGCCCAGGTTGAAGATTCTGGGCGCGTGCGCGTCCGCCGGGTGGTAGTCGAGAGCGAGGCGCAGACCTTCGGCCAGATCGCGGATATAGAGGTAATCCCGCACGATCTGCCCGTCACCCCAGATGTGGATGGCTTCACCGCGCGCGAGGCGACCAAGAAAAACACCGACCGCGCCCTGGCTGGCGGCGGGATCCTGGCCCTCGCCATAGGGATTCCCAGGCCGCACCACCAGGTAGTCGATGCCGTGAATACGCTGATAAAGATCGAGGTAATGCTCGAACGCCAGCTTGCCGATGCCATAGGCCCCGATCGGGCGGGCGCAGGCGGTTTCCGGCGTCGGTAGCAATTCCGGGGCGCCGTAGATGGCCCCACCGGTGGAAACGAAAATAACCCGAGGCCGGCGGCGCAGGCCACGCAAACCATCGAGAAAATGCAGGCCCGCGAAGACATTGCTTTCCAGATCGTAGGCGGGGGACTGATTGGCTGCCTGGGGTTTGGTGGTCCAGGCCAGGAGGTAGACGGCTTCTACCGATTCGAGCAATGCCGGCGTCAGGTCGACGACCGTGCGCAACTCGGCTGCGTGGTATTCCACCCCCGCGACCGAGGGGCGCACCCAATCAACCACGACCGGATCGATGCCTTCTTCCAGCAACCGGCGCGTCAGGTGGGTACCGATGAAACCGCTACCCCCCAATAACATGACCCGTCTGTTCATCCTGGATTCCCTTGGCATCGCCGCCGTAGGAGCGGGCTTGCCCGCGATACAGCGGCAGCTATCGCGGGCAAGCCCGCTCCTACGGCGCGGTCGACTGCGGTTTTCGGGTTCATTTGCGTCTATCCGCCCAGAGCGCTTCGTAAAGGGCCGCCATCTTACGTGCGTAAGCCTGGAGCGAGAAATCGGTTTCGACGTCGCTGCGTGCCTGGATTCCCAGACGTGTGGCCAGAGCGCCGTCCTGCAGCAGACGCTGCATCGCGCCGGTGAGGGCTTCGGCGTCATGCATCGGCACGATCAGGGCATTGCGCTCATGCCGCGCCACCTCCAGGTTGCCGGGAAAATCGCTGGCCACCACCGCACAGCCCGCCGCCATCGCTTCCAGCAGGGAATTCGGGAAGCCTTCCTTGAGGGTGGGAAACACGTAAAGGTCGAAGGCGGCCAGCAATTCCGGAATATCCCGGCGCAGGCCGAGAAATTGCACGCAATTCAACACACCGCTGCGGCGAGCATCAGCCATCACCGCTTCCTCTTCCGCGCGATTGCGTGCCGCGCCGACGACCAGCCATTGCGCATCGAACCGGTCGCGCAAGGCGGCGACCGCCTGGAAGAAGTCGCCACAACCCTTGAGCGGATCGAGCCGCGCCACCATGCCGACCACCGGCCGCGTGGGGTCCAGACCGACCGCCGCCTTCGCTGCGGCCCTGTCCGCCGCCGGACGGAAGCGGTCGGTATCGACTCCGTTGTGGATGACGTGGACCTTGTCAGCCGCGTAGCCGTACCAGTCGCGCACGTGTTCGGCCACCTGCCGCGCCACCGCGACGTGGGCATCGGTATGGCAGTCGAGCCAGCGGCTCAGGAGCAGGCGAAAGAGGCGCTTGCGCTCGCGGATGGTGTGCTCGTAATCCAGCATCACCGGCCTGCCCGCCAGGAGGCCGGCGATGCGGGCATACAGCGCGGGGTGGTAGCTGGAGGCGTGGACGATGTCGATCTGCCGCTCGCGGATGATCCGGGCCAGGGCGCGGATGGTCTTCCAGGCCTGCCGTTTGTAACCGAGCAGGATCACCTCGAACCCGGCTTTCTCGATTTCCGCCCCGATGGCACCGCTGTTCTCGATGGCGCAGGCGATGGGCTCGAAACGTACCGGGTCAAGACCACGACAGAGGTTGAGCACCCCCTGCTGCACCCCGCCCTGATTCAGGCCGATGACCACCCGCAGAACCTTCAATCGCCCCGGTTCCGCCGAGGTCATAGCCTGTGCCTCAGCAAGATGGTCATTTCATCCCCCACTGGCGTGCGCGAAGACAAAGATATCAGCGTCTTGGTCAGCGCGACAAACCAGGACAGCGGTGGCGAAAACATGGCGCGGCTCCAGCCTGGCGCCCGGTCATTGATCGCATACCTCAGGCTGGAGTTGAAATGGTTCCGCCGGTAACTCACCTTGGTCACTTCCAGCCCGGATAACTCGGCCAGCCGGAGCACATCCCGGACACGAAATTGATACAAATGCCTCGGCAGGTCCAGGCTTTCCCAGTACTTTCCGAACAATCTTGCATTCAAGCCGCCATGGTTGGGCAGGATGACTTGAAGCAGGCCATCGCGCGCGAGGATGGGAGCAAGTGATCGCATCAGTTGCTTTGGATTGGGCGCATGTTCCAGCACATGGCGCAGGCGAATGAATTGGAAATTGCCTTCCGGATACCCGGCGTCCTCCACCGTGCCGTGATGTACCTTGAGACCCCGCTCCTTGGCCACACGACCGCCCTCGAAGGGCTCCACGCCGTAAGCCTCCCAGCCATAGGCCTGCAAAGTGGCAAGAAATCCGCCCGATCCGCAGCCCACATCCAGCGCCTTCATGCCGGGCTCCCCTCGTGGCAACCCGGCCAGATCGCGCCGATCCTTGATCCGCTGACTCAGTCGGCGGCGCCAGTTCAACTCGCTTTTCGCCTTGTCAGCGCGAAACGAGTAATAGGTGGCGGGATAAAAAGCGGCCAGTTCATCTCGCGTCGGTCTGGGGTTGAGATAGCACAGGCCACAACCGGCACATTTCACCAACTGAAATTCACCCGGCTTTTTCAGCCAGAGATCGCGTCCGATAAGGACGCGATCCGATTCCGTGCAGCCGCACAGGTCACAGGCTACGGTCTCCGTCATTGATATTCCTTCAGGCGGCGTTGACCGCGGCGAGCATGGTATTCATGCGTGATTCGTAGGTATGTTCCGCATAGGCTCTGGCCTGGGCATTTCGCGCCAACTGCTCGCGCAGGGCGTTATCCTGCAGCAGCGCCTGGATTTTACCGACCATGTCATCCATGCCCTGGTATGTCATGACCTCATGTTCACAATCGAACAATTCGGGGATGTCCCGTTTCCAGTCAACCACCTGGCAGGCGCCGCAACCCGCGGCTTCAAAAAGCCTTGGATTGGTGCCGTGGTCCCACTTGCCGTACCAACTGTGCAGGTTGAAAACCACAGCCGCGCTGGCGAACATGCTCGCCATTTCCTCGGGGGAAAAGAAACCATCATGGACTCTCGGTAACAGGGGTGAACTCCGCCGCAATTTCTTTTTCCAGGGGCCGAATACGCGCAAATCGAAATGCTCCGCCAACTTTTCACACCAGGCCTCTCGCAAGGGGCTCCAGTCGCCGGCAAAACAGACTTCGCAATCATATTCAGGCCTGGGTGGCTGACGCCGGTGCACTTCCGGAGCGCAGGCCGTGGGTAGCCAATGGGCGTGCGATATACCCGCGTGCCGGTAATCATCGACGCTGCCCAGTGAGTTGCTGAACAGTAGATCGTAATTACCAGCCTTGGAGAGCGAACGCGCGAACTGGAAAGGATCGTTGAGCCACCAGCAAACGCGCGGAATGTTTCGTTGCTTAAGGAAATCCAGCGTGCTTTCGGACAGATCGAAGCCGAAGACCGCAAGCATCAGGTCGGGGCGAATTCGATCAACCGCACGACAAAACCGCCTGTTCAGGTTGTCATGGTTTGCGCTTCCACGCAGACGATCCAGGGTTTTGTCATGCCAGCCGGAGGAAAGATTGAAATCCACCACCTCATGACCAAGTGATCTCAAGGCGTCTAGCGTGAAACGACCCATGGGGACGGTATTCAGTTTTCCGGTTTGCGCCAACAGGATTTTCATAGCGACACATCCCCATCGCCGCGGGTTTGTATGTCACGCAGTTTGGCATATTTCAGGAAGCTGGTCAGGCAGCCGATGGCGATGTGCACCAGGCCCGGCACGCCGTCGAGGAAACCCAGGCGCAGGAAGTAGAACTTCACGAAACGAGCCAAGGGGCTGGTCAGCATCTTGACGGCGGAAAAGCGCTTGCCGGTGGCAAACATCCGCTCGGCCTGGAGGTCGGTGTAGCGGTTCTGCTTGGCCAGATAGTCCGCCAACCCCTGTTCCGACTCGTGTAGCAAGTCGCCGGAAAGTCGCACCAGCGGCCCGCTCGTTTCCAGCTTTTCATGCACGGCATCCTCGCTCCAGTTGCCGGCACGGCGGTCGAACAGGCGGGCGCACCAGTCGGGGTAGCCTTCACCGTGGCGCAGCCAGCGGCCCATGAAGCGGTTGCGGCGGGGGAGCAGGTAGGCTGCCGCGTTCGGCTCGATCAAAGCATCCTCGATGCTGGCGCGCAGTTCCGGGGTCAGCCGCTCGTCGGCGTCCAGGGAGAGTATCCAGTCGTGTTTCGCCTGCAAGGCGGCGAAACGCTTCTGCGGGCCATAACCCAGCCAGTCTTGGTGGATGACCCTTGCGCCCAGGCGCTGTGCCACAACCACCGTGTCGTCGCGGCTGCCGGAATCGACTATCAGGACTTCATCGGCGCCGGCTACGCTGGCGATGCAGTCGGGCAGCAGCGGCGCGGCGTTGCGGGTGATGATGACTAGGGAGAAAGGCTGGCGCTTCATGTTCCCGGCACGCTCTCGGCCGCAGTGCGGATGACCGGCAAGCTCGGCAGCAACCGAAGCAATGCCGTCTGTGTCGTCTCCCGGACCACCTCAAGGTCGATGTCGAAGTAACCGTGTGCAATCCGGTTGCGCATGCCTTTCATGCTGCGCCATGGCACATCTGAATGCTGATCGAGAAAATCCTCCTTGCCCATGCTTTCGAGGTAACGGTAGACCTGTCGCGCTGCTGCGATCATGTGGTCGAGATAGTCAGGCAGGCGGTTTTCGTTCATACCGGTATGGCTTCTGCGAGCACATGCGCGCGAAACTTTTCCGGCAAATCGGCCGGGGTCAGAAGATCAACGGGAACACCCAACATCTCTTCGAGCTCGATTTGAAGCCCCCCCAAATCGAAGAGCGTGGCGCCCGGAAGGGGGGCGACCAGCAGGTCAAGGTCACTGTCGTCGGCATCATTGCCATGCAGCACCGATCCGAATACCCGGACGTTGCTCGCACGAAAACGCCCCGCCATTTCACGCACGGTGTCGCGTTTTGCTGCAAGTGCCTCGGAAGGTTTCATGAATCCACTCGCTGCTTATGGGAGTCGGCTGGTGTTTGCATCAGGGCGCCAAACGTCGCGTGCAAGCGTCTCGAATCGCTTGTTGACGGCGGCCAGAGGCTCGAACAATGCCGGGTCGGTTTTTCGCTGTTCCAGCAGGTTGGCGAGGTGTTGGCGTTCCGCCTGGAGCAAGGTCGGATTAGTGGCCATGCCGGAGTGAGTCGAGCGGAACCGCTTGGGCCAGTGCGATGGTCTGGAATGGCGAGGCGGCGTGGCCGGGCTGAATGGCGATCAGGTCGATGGGCAGATGCAGTCGATCTTCCAGTTCGTTCTTGATGCGTGCCCGCTGCAAGATCGGCACGGCGGCATCGCTTTCTATCAGGAGATCGACATCACCACCTCGCGCCTGATCGTCAAGTCTCGAGCCATAAAGCAATACGCGATGCGAGCCGGAAATATGACGGCGTACGGTGGCGAGGATGAGGTGGCATTGGTCGGGCGTGAGGCGCATGCGGCGAGTTTAGCAAGACCTGCCGCGGAATCGAGAACTGCGGGTAGGCGTACTCATTCGACACACCCCGGCATCACCTCCAACACCCTTTCCGCCCCCAGTTTGTTCAGGCAATCCAGATGCCCCAGTGGACATTCCCGCTTGAAACAGGGGCTGCATTCCAGGCCGAGGCGAACCACTTGTGCCTTGTCGGAGTAAGGCGGCGTGTAGCCGGGGTCGGTGGAGCCGTAGACGGCGACGAGTGGGACATCGACGGCGGCGGCGATGTGCATGAGGCCGGAGTCGTTGCTGACCACGGCGGCGGCGCAAGCGAGGAGGTCGACGGTTTCTTCCAGGGTGGTCTGGCCGGCGAGGTTGGCGCAGAGGTCGCCGGTCAAGTGGTTGATCGTGTCTGTTACCGCTTTATCCTTGGCCGAGCCGAACAGCCAGACTTGCCAGCCCTGTTCCAGTTTGGCGCGCGCCACTGCCGCGTAGTGGGCTTCCGGCCAGCGTTTGGCGGGGCCGAATTCGGCGCCGGGGCAGAGCGCGAGGATGCGACGCTCCCGGTTGAGGCCAAGACGGGTGAGCGTGGCTTGTTGGGCTTCCGGGTGGACGGCCAGGCGGGGTTGCGGGGGAACGCCCGGGCCAAGCGCTGGCCGGATGGTTGGAGAAATCCCCCCTGCCCCCCTTTGTAAAAGGGGGGTGGGCGATATACCCACCGTGTCCGCAGAACGCCACGCCGGGAAAGCCAGGTCAGCGTAACGTTCCACCAGCCTCGGCATGCCCTGTTTATCCAACCTGCGTTTGTCATTGAGCAGGCCGTGGCGGAACTCACCTAGGTAGCCGGTGCGCAGCGGGATACCGGCGAAGAAGGGCACCAGGGCGGATTTCCAGGAATTGGGCAGGACGATGGCCTGGTCGTAGCCTTCACGCGCCAGGTCGCGACCGAGGCGCCAACGTTCTTTCAGGCCGAAGCTGCCGTGTGTAAACGGCGCCACCAGCGCGCGCCGTACTTCCGGCATGCGCGCGAGAATGCCGTGCGACCAGGCCGGGGCGAGCACGTCCAGTTCGAGCCCTGCTTCAATGCCAACTTCGCGCGCGGCCAGTGCCTTGAACAGGCTTTGCGCCATCAACATGTCGCCCACCCAGGAGGGGCCGACGATCAGGATGGAATACTTGGGCGAAGACACAGTGGCTGTTCTATGCGGTCTTTTTCCACTGCTCTGGTCTGTGCTCGATGCCGAGCAAGCCATCGATCGAAATATCTTCGTCGATCAGCGGCCAGTGGATGCCATAGCCGGAGGGAGAAATCTCGAAATATTCAAGCTCAGTCATGGATGCATGCGCCAGGCGGATGGAAATGTCACGCAACGGTTTGTACGCTGCCTGCCCATCGACATCCATGCGGAGTATGCCGTTTTCAATTCTGACGTTGGTGACTTGGTGATAGACCCGCATGCTCAGCGTCTCCGTTGGAATTCCTGCCACTGCTCGACGATGTAATCGAAGTGCTCGAAGATGATCTTGCGAATTTGCCGCGAGTCCTTCGGTGACATGTTGAAAGACACGGCCTCCTGGATATCGAAGGTATCGGGATTGAGCCAGTACTTGCACTCCCTCTCGCCATTGCGGCAGTGAACATGGATCGGTTCGCTACCCTCGTTGGCAAAGAAGAACAATCGCCATCCCAGGAGAACAAGAATAGTTGGCATACCCGCGCCGCGTCCATCAAGCCGGGTTCTGTTCCAGCCAGGCTAGGTACTTGGGCACGCCCTCTTCCACGGTCATGAATTCGGCGCTGTAGCCGGCCTGGCGCAGGCGGGAGATGTCGGCCTGGGTGTAGCTCTGGTAGCGGCCTTTGAGGTGCTCGGGGAAGGGCACGTATTCGATCTCGCCGTGCCCGTGATACTTGACCACCGCGCGCGCGACGTCGTTGAAGCTCTGGGCGCGGCCAGTGCCGACGTTGAAGATGCCGGAGACGCCGGGGTTGTCGAGCAGCCACAGTTTCACTGCGACGGCGTCGTCGACGTGGATGAAATCGCGCAGCTGCTCGCCGTTGCCGTAACCGTCGGTGCCTTCGAACAGCTTCAGTCTGCCTTCCTTGAGTATCTGGTTATGGAAGTGGAAGGCCACACTCGCCATGCTGCCCTTGTGCTGTTCGCGCGGGCCGTAGACGTTGAAATAACGCAGGCCGCAGACCTGGCTGGTGAGGGCGCTTTGATAGCAGCGCAGGTACTGGTCGAACTGGAATTTTGAGAAGGCGTACATGTTGAGCGGCTTCTCGTACTGGCGTTCTTCCGAAAACACCGGGCCCATGCCGTAGACCGAGGCGCTGGAAGCGTAGATGAACGGTGCTTCGATGGCCTGGCACCAGTGCAGCAGCGTCTTGGTGTACTCGAAGTTGTTCTTCATGATGAATTCGCCATCCCACTCGGTGGTGGCGGAACAAGCACCTTCATGCACCACGCCCTCGACCTTGCCGAAATCCCACCCGGCCTGAAGGCGCTTGATGAAGTCGAGCCGGTCGACGTAATCGACGATGTCGCAATCGGCCAGGTTCTTGAATTTGATGCCTTCCTTGAGGTCGTCGACCACCAGGATGTCGGAAATGCCGCGCTGGTTCAGCGCCTTGACCATGTTGCTGCCGATGAGGCCGGCACCGCCGGTGATGATGTACATGGGTTAACCCTTCTTGATGGTTGCGATCATGGAGGAGGTGGAATGGCCGGACAAAAAGGGCAGCACCTTCACTTCGCCGCCCGCCGCCAGTACGCATTCGCCGCCGGCGATGTCCTCGGGCCGGTAATCGCCGCCTTTCACCAGCACATCCGGGCACACCCGGCAGATCAGGCGCTGCGGCGTGTCTTCCGAGAACGGCACTACCCAGTCCACCGCCGCCAGCGCGGCGAGCACGATCGAGCGGGCTTCCAGCGGGTTGACCGGGCGAGTCTCCCCTTTCAGGCGACGCACCGAGTCGTCGTCGTTCACCGCCAGGACCAGGCGGTCACCAAGTGCGCGCGCCTGTTGCAGATAGGTGACGTGGCCGGCATGGAGGATGTCGAAACAGCCGTTGGTCATGACGATGCGTTCGCCGACGGCGCGCGCACGCGCTACCAGAGCGACGAGATCGTCCTCGGAAACCGCGCCGCGACGGATCGGCAGATGCTCCTCCATCGCCGCCATCAGTTCGGCGGGGGAGACCGTGGCCGTGCCCAGCTTGCCCACTACGATGCCGGCACCGAGGTTGGACAGCGCCACCGCATCGAGCATCGACTCGCCCGCCGCCAGGGCCGCCGCCAGGAGCGCCACCACGGTATCACCGGCGCCGGTGACGTCGTAGACCTCACGGGCGCGGGTAGGCAGATGCACCGGGGCGTGACCGCGTTGCAGCAGGCACATGCCTTTCTCGCTGCGGGTCACCAGAAGCGCTTCGAGATCGAGCGCATCGCGCAAGGCACAACCCTTGGCGGCGAGATCGGCATCGTCGAGTACCACACCGACCACCGCCTCGAACTCGGACTGATTCGGCGTCAGCAAGGTCGCGCCGCGATAACGCTGAAAATCCGTGCCCTTGGGATCGACCACCACCGGCAGACCGCGTTCACGCGCGGCGCGGATCAGGGGCTGGGCATCGCGCAGCACGCCCTTGGCGTAATCGGACAACACCACCGCCTTCGCCCGCGGCAAGGCGTGCAGGAAGCGGCCGAGAATGCCACTGCCGTCACAGGCCTTGAAGCCATCCTCGAAATCCAGGCGGATGAGTTGCTGGTGTTTGGAAAGAATGCGTAGTTTGGTGATGGTGCGGCTGCCGGGCACAGCCACGAAATCACTGCTGACCCCACATGCGGTCAATCGCTCCGCGAGCAGGCCGGCTTCGGCGTCGTCACCGACCAGGCCCACCAGGGCCACCTGGCCGCCGAGCGCGGCGGCGTTGAGCGCCACGTTGGCGGCGCCGCCGGGGCGCAATTCGTCGTCTTCCACCTTGACCACCGGCACCGGCGCTTCCGGCGAAATGCGTGACGTCGAGCCTTGCCAGTAGCGGTCCAGCATCACATCGCCCACGACCAGTACCGAGGCGGAAGAGAAATCGGGCAATTTCAAATGCATGGGCGCTGAATTGAATGGTTAAATCGGCGCGTATTCTACTTGGGCCAACCCACCATGCCTTCGATTTCAGCCATCTTCGACGCGCATCTGGACGCAATTCACGCGCTTCGGACGCAAGAAGCCGCCATTCAGGAACTCGGCGCACAGCTGATCACTTGTCTGCGCTACGGCAACCGGATTTTTCTTTGCGGCAACGGCGGCAGCGCGGCCGATGCCCAGCACATCGCCGCTGAAATGGTCTGCCGCTTCGAGACCAATCGCCGCGCCCTCCCCGCCATCGCGCTGACTACCGACACCTCCGCGCTCACCGCCATCGGCAACGATTTCGGTTATGAGCGTGTGTTCGCGCGCCAGGTCGAAGCCTTGGCGCGTCCCGGCGATTTGCTGATCGGAATTTCCACCAGCGGCAACAGCGGCAATGTCATCGCCGCCGTGGAGCAGGCGGATGAAATGGGCCTGGTCACAATCGGGCTGCTCGGCGGCGACGGCGGCCAGATGCTCGACCAGGTCGCCCATGCCCTGGTGGTGCCGGCCACCGTAACGGCGCGCGTCCAGGAATGCCACATCCTCATCGGCCACATCTGGTGCGGCATGATCGACGAAGCGTTCGCGGAGCCTTTGTAGCGCCGGCTTCCAGCCGGCTGTTTTCAAAGACGCCGGCAAGGATGCCGGCGCTACAAAACCCCTCACACCATGTCCTCCCCCCCTATCCTCTCCGTCTCCGAACTCAACCGGCTCGCGCGTCTGGCGCTGGAAAAGGCGCTGCCTTCATGCTGGGTGGCGGGGGAAATATCCAATCTCACCCGTGCATCTTCCGGGCATTGGTATTTCACCCTCAAGGACGCCCAGGCCGGGGTGCGCTGCGCCATGTTCCGCAACCGCAACCAGTTCGTCGACTGGCAACCGCGCGAGGGCGACCGTGTGGAAGTGCGCGCGCAGCCGACCTTGTACGAAGCGCGTGGCGACTACCAGCTCATCGTCGAGGCCGTGCGCCGCGCTGGTGCCGGTGCCCTGTTCGAGGCTTTCCTCAAACTGAAGGCGAAGTTGGAACAGGAAGGCCTGTTCGCGCCGGAATGCAAACGCGCCCTCCCCCCCTACCCGCGCGTCATCGGCATCATCACCTCGCCGCAGGCCGCCGCGCTGCGTGATGTTCTCACCACCCTGAAGCGCCGCTGGCCTGCCGCCGCCGTGGTGCTCTACCCGACCCCGGTACAGGGCGTCGAGGCGCCCGCCGGCCTGCGCGCCGCCCTGGCCCACGCCGCCCAGCGCATGGAATGCGATGTCCTGCTCCTGGTGCGCGGTGGCGGCAGCCTGGAAGACCTGTGGGCATTCAACGACGAAGGCCTCGCGCGCGCCATCGCCAGCAGCCCGATTCCAGTGGTCAGCGGCGTCGGCCACGAAACCGACTTCACCATCGCCGATTTCGTCGCCGACCTGCGCGCGCCCACCCCCACCGGCGCCGCCCAGCTCGCCACCCCGGATCGTGAAGATCTCGCGCAGCATCTCGACCATCTGAATCGACGTCAGATTCACGCGCGGCGTCGTCACCTGGACGCGCTGGGGCAACGTCTGGACAGTCTCGCGCGGCGATTGCGTCATCCCGCGCGGCAGTTGGCCGAGCAACGCCGACATCTCGGCCACCTGGCTGATCGCCTACGCCTGGCGCGGCTGGCTCGGGTGGAGCGGGCGCGGCAACGCCTGGTTCGCCAGAGTGAACGCTTCCAGGCGGCAAAACCAAAACCGATGGCGCTACGCGAGCAAACCGCGCGATTACAAACCGCCCTCTCCCGCGCCTGGGCCAACCACCCCGACCGCAACCGCCTGGCCGCCCTCGCCGCCCATCTCGGCCACCTCAACCCACAGGCGGTGCTGGAGCGCGGCTACAGCATCACGCGCGATGCGCAGGGCAAAGTCATCCGGGATGGCGCGCCCTTGCGGGAAGGGGACATGCTCGAACTGAGCTTTGCCCGTGGCGGAGCAAGCGTGCGAGTCGCGGGTAAAGCCTGATCGGTGATCCATTGCGGCAGGTAGGCCGCCGCCGTGGCCTTGGCTAAAGGGGCATGGCACGCCCCCTGGGCACCTCGAATAACTCCTGACTCGTCGTTCCCGCGAATGCGGGAACCCAGTGGAATCAACACTCTGGGTTCCCGCATTCGCGGGAATGACGGGTTTTTCGAGGCCCCCCCGTAGGAGGGCCCGCTTGCGGCCCGAATAACCCGCCTATGGTGCGATTTCGGGCCGCAAGCGGGCTCTCCTACCGGCGCTTGTTTCACGTTGATGGACCCCCCCAAAAATAATGCACTGGACACGCGGAATTACTTCGTTTCCAGCTTGTCCGCGTCAGGCCCCAGGCCTACCATGGCCCTGATTCCCACTGCACAGAAAGGGGTTGTCATGAAACTCTCCGCCACCTTGTCCGCGCTGGTTCTGGCTTTCACCACCTTCACTTGCCAAGCCGCCGATCCCATCGTCATCAAGTTCTCCCACGTCGTCGCGCCGGATACGCCGAAGGGGCGCGCCGCCGACCATTTCAAGAAACTTGCCGAGGAACGCACGCGCGGCCGCGTCAAGGTCGAGGTCTATCCGAACAGCCAGTTGTACAAGGACCGCGAGGAGATGGAAGCCTTGCAGATCGGCGCCGTGCAGATGCTGGCGCCCTCTCTGGCCAAGTTCGGGCCGCTGGGTGTGCGCTCCTTCGAGTTGTTCGACCTGCCCTACATCTTCCCCAACAAGGAAACGCTCTACCGGGTAATGGATGGCGACATCGGCAGGAAGCTGTTCTCCCTGCTCGACCCAAAGGGCATCACCGGCCTGGCTTTCTGGGACAACGGTTTCAAGCAGATGAGCGCGAACCGGCCACTGCATTCGGTGGAAGACTTCAAGGGCCTGAAGCTGCGCATCCAGTCGTCCAAGGTGCTGGAAGCACAAATGAAGGCGCTGGGCGCCAATCCACAGGTGATGGCCTTCTCCGAGGTGTATTCGGCGCTGCAACAGGGCGTGGTGGATGGCACGGAAAACCCCATGTCCAACCTCTACACCCAGAAGATGCATGAGGTGCAGAGACACCTGACCATCTCCGACCACGGGTATCTCGGCTACGCGGTCATCGTCAACAAGAAGTTCTGGGACGATCTGCCCAACGACGTGCGCGCCATCCTGAACAAGGCCATGGAAGAAACCACCGTTTTCGAGCGCAACATCGCGCAGAAGGACAATGACGATGCCCTCGCCAAGGTCAGGGCCGCCGGCACGACCCATATCTACGTGCTGCCGTTCAAGGATCGCGTGGTCTGGCAACAGACGATGTTGTCGGTGCACAAGGAATTCGAGGAGAAAATCGGCCGCGACATGATCCAGGCCGTCTATCTGACCGCCGCCGAGGTGGAAAGGGAAAAGGCGAGTCAGCCCAATGCGCCGGCAAGAAAGACCAAACCCGGCCCGGTGAAACCCTGAGCTAACGTCAGCCTTCCATCATCCATCCCCGGTTGAACACCGGGGGCACAGTTCCCACCACGCGGGGGAAAGAGCATGTTTCACCGCATCCTGGACCGCCTTGAGGAGTGGATCATCCTCTCCTTCATGGCCGCCGCGACCCTGGTCACCTTCATTTCGGTAGCCATGCGCTACCTGATGGGCACCGGCTTTACCTGGGCCACGGAACTCACCATTTACCTGTTCATCTGGATGGCCAAGTTCGGCGCCGCCTATGGCGTGCGTACCGGCATCCATGTTGGCGTCGACTATGTGGTGAACAAGCTGGAGGGCGCGAAACGCCGCTTCCTGGTTACCACCGGCCTGATTCTGGGCATCACCTTCACCGGCGTCATCGCCTTCTTCGGTGCCCGCTGGGTGATTTTCATCCACGGTACCGGCCAGGTCTCGCCCGATCTGGAATGGCCGATGTGGATCATCTACCTGGCGATTCCCCTCGGTTCCGGGTTGATGTGTTACCGCTTCATCCAGTCCCTGACGACATTCCTGCGCGGTGGCCAGACCGTTTCGGCCGGCCCGGTTGCCGACCTGCGAGAAGGCGCCCTGCATGAAAGCGCCGTGAAGGAGGACGCGAAATGACCGCCGCGCTCATCATGGGCATCCTCGCCCTCATGCTCATCACCGGCACGCCCATCTCCATCGCCCTGGGCATGACCGTGCTGGTGTTCATGCTGTTCTTCTCCTCGTTCGACATGATGACGGTGAACATCATCTCGCAGCGCCTGTTCACCGGCCTGGAGAGCTTCGCCATCATGGCGGTGCCGTTCTTCGTCCTGGCCGGCACCTTCCTGACCGATGGCGGCGTTGCCAAGCGCATCATCAAGTTCGCCATCAACCTGGTCGGCTGGATGCCCGGCGGCCTCGCCATGGCCTCCATCGTCGCCTGCGCCTTCTTTGCCACCCTCTCCGGCTCCAGCCCGGCGACGGTGATGGCGATCGGCTCGCTGATGCTGCCGGCGATGGTGCAGCAAGGCTATCCGAAACCCTTCGCAACCGGCGTCATCGCCTGCTCCGGCAGCCTGGGCATCCTCATTCCGCCCTCCATCGTGCTGATCATCTATGCCGTGGCGACCTCGGAATCCGCCGGCAAGCTGTTCGTCGCCGGCATCGTCCCGGGCATCCTGCTCGCCCTGTTGCTGATGGGCGTCACCTTCCTCTACTCGAAGAAACACAACTTCCCCACCATCCCGCGCGCGTCCTTCGGCGAAATGTGGAAATCCTTCCTCGACGCCTTCTGGGGCCTGATGCTGGTGGTCATCGTCATGGGCGGCATCTACGGCGGCATCTTCACCCCCACCGAGGCGGCCGCGGTATCGGCGGTCTACGCCTTCATCTGCGCCACCTTCATCTACCGCACCCTGAAGTTCCGCGAAGTGCCCATGGTGCTGCTGCACGCCGCCAACACCTCGTCGATGCTGCTCTACATCATCACCAACGCCATCCTGTTCAACTTCCTGCTCACCTCCGAGCAGATCCCGCAGCAACTGTCACAGTGGGTGGTGGAGCAGAACCTGCAATCCTGGCAATTCCTGCTGGTGGTCAATCTGGTGCTGCTGCTCGCCGGGCAGTTCATGGAACCCAGTTCCATCATCCTGATCCTGGCGCCGTTGTTCCTGCCCATCGCCATCGCGCTCGGCATCGACCCGATCCACCTCGGCATCATCATGACCATCAACATGGAAATCGGCATGATCACGCCACCGGTGGGTCTCAATCTCTATGTCGCCAGCCACCTCTCGAAGCTCGGGCTCACGGCGGTCTCCAAGGCCGCCCTCCCCTTCGTCGGCATCATGCTGCTTTATCTTGGCCTGATCACCTACGTGCCCGGCATCAGCATGTTCCTGGTCGACATCCTCTACCCGCCCAATCCGGCGGTAATGGTTTCACCGGTGCAGGCGTTCGATTGAGGGGCCCCTCGAATAACGCCTGATGCATCGTTCCCGAGAATGCGGGAACCCAGTGGAATCAACACGCTGGATTCCCGCATTCGCGGGAATGACGGGTTTTTCGAGGCCACCTGAGCTTGCTCAGGCCCTAACCAGCCCCGCCTCCACCTGATCGCGCTGGTCGCGGCCGAGCAATAGCTCGATCAAGGTCAGCGCGAAATCCATCGCCGTGCCCGGGCCGCGCGATGTGGCGACCTTGCCGTCCACCACCACCGCATCCTCCACACAGGTGGTATTCGCCAGGCCCAGTTTCTCGATGAAGCCCGGGTAACTGGTGGCGCGGCGCCCTTCCAGAAGCCCGGCCGCCGCCAGGGCAATGGGCGCGGCGCAGATGGCGGCGGTGTATTTGCCGGCGCCACCGAGACGGCGCAGCACAGCCTGCACCCGCGCGTCGTTCTTCAAGTGCTCGGCGCCGGGCATGCCGCCGGGCAGCGCGATCATGTCGAAATCGCGCGCCATGACCTCGTCCAGCAAAGCGTCCGGCTGCACCCGAACCCCGCGCGCGCCCTGGATCAACCCGGCATGGAGTCCGGCGGTCACGACTTCGATGCCGGCGCGGCGGAGCAGGTCGATCAGGGTGACGGCTTCGAGGTCCTCGAAACCGGGCGCCAAAGGAATCAGTACGGTTTTCATGGGGTCATCCCTTTCATTTTCAGCAGCCGCGCCGACTCGATCACCGCGCGTTCCGCGCAATCCCCGATGGCCAGGCCATTAAGATAATTACCCACCAGCGCCAATGGCTCCGGCGCCAGCAGGGCCAGGACTTCGCCGGCCAGGGCGACATGCTCGACGGTGGGCGCCGGCAAGCGATTGAGGGCCTCCTCGACATGCAGGAAAGCGTCCGGCGAGGTGCCCAGGACCTGCGCGATGCGGGCCAGTTTGCCAACGCGATCCAGCACGCCGGGCCGGAAATGGAAGGTATAGCCGCGCAGGCTCTGGTGCGGCACCGGGTCGCGCGTCACCACCGACCAGAAACTATCGTCGGCGCCAATCAGCCCGGCCAGGGGCGGCAGCGCGGTCTTGTCGGCGGGCAATACCACGCCCATGGCTTCGCTCTCGGACATGGGGAAGCTCGCCAGGCGCCGCGCCACCTCGGGATAAAGCTCGGCCAGCAGACGGGCCGCCACATCCACCGGCACGGCCAGAACCAGTTGCGAGCAGGTCAGCGCGGTGTCACCGGTCTCGACGCGAAAACCGTTGCCCGAGGCGCTGATCGCCCCAACCAGAGCGCCGGTTCGCAGCGAATAAGGCGCGTCGGCCGCCAGCGCCTCCAGCAGGCCCTGCAAGCCCCCCGTGAAGGTGTACTTGCGCGGTGCTCGCTGCATTCGGGGCTTCTTGCGGAACAGCCAGGTCGCCGGAAAATCATCGGCCGGCTGCGACAGCACGGCGGCGAAGGCGGGCGCCAGAAGACGGCGGTAGTTGCCACGCCCGAGCAGGCCGGAGAACCAGTTCATGACGCTCTGATCGGATTTCGCCCTGAGCAGCCCAAATGGCAGGTGCATGGCCGCTTCCAGGAAATTCAGTCTGGCCAGTGGCGACTTCAGGCTGCCATCGGCCTCGACGAAGCGGTAACCGACCTTCTCGCGCGGCAGCAGATCCTCCAGCCGGCCGCGCTCATCCAGCGCCTCCAGCAAAGGCGCGTAGGAGTTGTAGGCGGTATGCGCGCCCAGTTCCAGCCAGAAATCTTCCCGTGGCCGCCAGGAGCGAATACAGCCCCCGAGACGATCCTCCGCTTCCAGAACCCGCACGGAGCAACCGCCGGCGGCCAGGCGCGATGCGCTCACCAGGCCGCTGACGCCGCCGCCGATCACGATGCAATCAAAATGTTCCATCTACGCTTCCTGAATGAATTCAGTTTGAATCGGTAAACCGGTGGATCAGTCGCATGTTCTTCTTGCTCGGACGACCACGAATGTCGCCACCGGGCTCCACCATCAAGCGCCGCTGTTCGATGGCGGCCAGGCGGGCAGCCTGACTGTCCTCGCTCTCGGCATAGAGCAGCCGCGCCTCGCTGGCCGGGCCACGCCGTTCCGACAACTGCCGTACCGTCACCACCCATTCCAGATCATTGAGCCGCAGGGTAAGCACATCGCCCACCCGGACTTCCCGGCCCGGCTTCACCCGCTCGCCCTCCAGGCGCGCGCGACCGTTCTCTATCGCCTCATGGGCGAGGGCGCGCGTCTTGTAGAAACGCGCCGCCCAGAGCCACTTGTCCAGGCGCACGCGCGGGAGGTCCGAAACTTCGGTTGGGGTTTTTCTCGACATGGGACGATGATACCCAGTAAATCCCGTCCCACCACCGCATGGGAGATACACATGCGACTCGCCCTCCTCGCCCTGCTCTTCCTCGCCGCCTGTGCTGGCCAGCCAGGCGCTTCCGCTCCACCCGAGCGTGGCCGTCTGGTTCTACTCGCGGCGCTGGCCATTCCAGCGGAATCCGCCAGCGTTCGCCTGCAATACGGCCATCCCGTCGCCCGCAACGGTGTGAGGGAATACGACCCGTTCTGTGTTTTCGAGATCGACACCGTCAGCGACTCGCCGCAGACCGTGCGGCCGGATGTGTTCCGGATAACCCGGATCGGCCACAGCATCGGCGGCATCGCCGATACGGTAGCGGCACCCCCCGTTTTCGCGCCGATGCGGGTCGGCCTGTTCGACGATGATCGACCCAGCCACATCTATTACAAGACCCTGTTCTGGCTGCATTCCGAAACACAGCCCGGAGCCCGTCTGCTCACCTGTATGAGCAACCAGAACATGCCCGGCGTCTATCCCTTCATGCGGCATCTCACGCTTGAGGAGATGCGCGCGGCACTGGGTGCGGATTTCCGGCTGGAAGTACGTTGAGGGAATACCGTATCCGAAAACAATTCGTAGGACAAAAACCCGCAACCCGTTGATATTAATGGCTCTATGTGAATCGTAGTAGGTAACGCGTAGCCGTAGGGGCGGGCTTCAAACCCGCCCCTACTTAAATAACACGCCTGGTAATCGGCGCCGCCCTGGCAAGCTGGTGGCCTTTTCGCCGCGACCATCCCCTTCCCTGAAATCCGGAGTTTCAGATGACCGATAAAACACTCAAACAACTCGTCGCCCTGACGATTGCCCTCCTGCTCTTGTTTCAGATCGCCGGCATGATCGCCGGCTTCTTCGGCATGGCCTGGGGCGCCGTATCCGCGCTGGTGGTCGCCACGATTTCCTTTTTCTCCATGCGACTGGCGAAAGCCGGCGGCAAAAGCAGCCTCTGGTTTCTGCTGCCGACGCTGTTATTCACCCTCCTGCCGCTGACCTGGACGATCTGGAACGCGGTCACGGTAGAAACGGGCTGGTTCGAACGCCTGGTCGCGCTGACCCCCTTCCTGGTGGGATTCCTGCTGCCCGTCATGTTGTTGCTGGCGGTCCATCACGAACTCCGCCGGCGAACCCGCGACACGCCGTAATCCAGCGTCCGACGGTTGACCAAACCGTAGGAGCGGGCTTGCCCGCGATAGCCGCCGCCACACGGATTCAGGCAAATGCAGGAAAGAAGCGGCCAACGAGCACATCGCGCCCCCCTAATTCGTCGTTCCCGCGAATGCGGGAACCCAGTGAAATCAACACACTAGATTCCCGCATTCGCGGGAATGACGGGTTTTTCGATGCGCCCCAACCACGCTCCCAGGATCATTCCCACCCAGACAAGCCGCGCCCACCAGCCTGTCCGTGGTCCCACCTTCCCGCCCCGGGCGGGGCTTAACTCAGAGGTTGTGAATTAATTGAAACCGGCGGGAATATCCACCGTCATTCCCGCGCAGGCGGGAATCCAGGTTGTATATCTAATTGATTTTAAAGGTAGTCAGCCCTACGAACTGGATTCTCGCCTGCGCGGGAATGACGGTAGGGTGGGCGCAGGAAATTTTTCACAGCCTCTCAGTGCCATTCGAGCCTAACCCCGTGAATTCGACTTCCGGGCGGGCGTTGCTGGTTCATGGCCGTTTCACCAGACGCAGGTCGGTAATGAAGGGCTGCGGTACGCCGATTTCGATTTCCGGGTACGCGGGGTGCAGGGGGTTGAGCAGGTAATTGGTTTCCATCGGGATCACGGTGCTGGGCACGGCAAGCACCGCACTCGACCGGCGCCTGGCCCAGTCCGTACCCAGGACCTGCAACTGTTCCCGCGCGGCCTGATCGCGCCAGTCGGCGGGGAGTTGGGCAGGGTCGATGCGCTCGATGACCAGGCTGTCGGGCAAGGTGGCCGGAATCATCATGTAGTTCGCCCGCAACGGCTCGTCCTGCACCAGCATTTCCAGCATCGCCAGGGACTGGCTGCCGGCGGTATACACAAGCGGGATGCCTTTGCGGTTCCAGCGCCCGCCATAGAGCCGGGCGCCCTCGCCGGAGAAGGCGGTTTCCGCGAATCGGTGGGTGACCAGGCGCCAGATGGTGAACATCAGTCGAGGCGCATCAAGCGAATACGCCGTGCTCGATGCGGCCCAGGGTATCCATCACGCTTTCCGCGCCGATATCGGTATCCAGCAAGGACAAGGGGGTCGCCCCCGACAAGGCGGTATTCGAGGATTTCAACCAATCCCGCGCGGCGTCGATGTCCTCGAAAGTCTCTTCGGCCCGTTCGATGACTCGCGCCAGCCGCACCAGCTTGGCCGTTTCCTCGCTGTTGAGCCGGCCTTCCTTCTTGCGGCGGGCCAGAGTGCGGTCAGGTATCGCCAACGCGGCGGCCAGTTCGGCCTGGGTAATGCTCATGACCTCGGTCAGCGAGTCCACCGCCGCCGACGGGATGCCCTGGCGGATGAGTGAGACCCACTGCAAGGGGGTGCGCGGCCTGGCCAATAAGCCCTGTCGGCCACCCAACATCGCCTCAATGGAAAGCGCCGTGGTCATGGTGATGCTCCAATTAGTGCCATATGGCATGCATTCTAGCCAATATTGGCGGCGACGTGACGGTGCGCTCAGCACCCCTGTAGCGCCGGCGTCTCGCCGGCTTCGGCTATCTGGGGGCGGAAGCAGCGCCAAAGAACACGCAGTTGTCGATGGATATTTGAGCTTGGTCCCATTTATTTAGGTGCATTCACTTTTATCATTCAGCTCTTCAGCTAAATATCGTAAAAGTGAAGTAAGCCCCTTCGATAATCAACGAACAGCTATCGGGGCCTGACCTTGTGCCATGTGGATCAGCCCTCCATTGCGCTAAGTTAAGGCCAGCGCAGTCTTTACTCCCTTCTCCCGCAGGCGGGAGAAGGGCCGGGGATGAGGGGGCGTGGACAGCGCACCACCTCTGCCAGCTCCCTCATCCCAACCAGCCATGATCCCCCGGCTCGCCCCCGAACATGAAAGCGGTGCTGGGATGATCCATAAATAAAAAGAGGGAGTTGGCGGACGTGAGGTCGAAAAACGTTTGGTGGTTGTACCCCGTCGCCTAACCGGACCCGGCCCGAACAGTCCGCACCCCCGATTGTTCCGCGCACTGCGTGCGTAGGACGCACGGTAAACAGGCATGCGCCGATTTCCGATGCAAGGCACATCTGATCGGGTTGTCCACCAACTCCACACCCCCCCTGTCAACATGGGAGAAGGCACATGAAATCGCAACTGGAAACGCTGCACAAACGCGTTGCTGGCATCGACGTGCATCGGATGAAGCACGTCGTCACCGTCCTCATCGAGGACGAAGCCGGAAACCTCACCCGCGAGACCCGCGAATTCGGCGGCTTTAAGCGTGACCTCAAGGCGC
>JAURYL010000130.1 GCA_030653935.1 Pseudomonadota bacterium | reverse complement strand
CCGCTTGCGGCGCGAAATCCCGCGCATGCTCGTTTTCGCGCCGCAAGCGGACGCTCCTACGGGCCTTGTTTATCGTCGTGGGTGTCCATCGAGACATGATCGTCCGGCCGTGTCCGGATTGAAGTGGTCATGGGCATGGCTGCGGGAATCTGGAGGTGTTTGTCCAGAAGGCGCGGCTGGAGCCCGCCGATCGCACACAGGGTTCCACCCAGGGGAAAAACGGTTACTCTTCAGGCCGGTCATGTTGATGCGAATACAGGAGATGGCGGCGGCGTCGCGTTTTTCCTGGCGAATGACGACATCCTTATGCGGCGGGGCCGACCATCAGGTTTCCGCGACAACAGCGAGGGCTTTGACATGCAATTTCGCGCACGTGGTTTTGAGTGCTTCCAGGCTTCATGCCGGGGCATGAGCGGGGTGCCGGTCGATCAGGCACCGCCGCGATGATTGCCGATCCCAGTCAGCGTCCCATCCTGCTGGTCGAGGACAATCCGGTGGATGTCGATCTCACCCTGCGCGCCTTCGCGCGCCGCAAGTTCGTCAATCCCATCGAGGTGGCGCGTGACGGCCAGGAGGCGCTGGAATGGATTCCCCGCTGGGAGGCGGGCGAGACACTGCCGCTGGTGATTTTGCTCGACTTGAAATTGCCCCGCGTCGATGGTCTGGAAGTCCTGCGTCGCCTGCGCGAGCATCCCGTCAGTCGTGATCTGCCGGTGGTGGTGCTGACCTCATCCAGCGAAGACAAGGATGTGGAAACCGCGTACCGCTATCACGTCAATTCCTACATCGTGAAGCCGGTGAATTTCGACAAGTTCATGGAAGTCGCGGCACAGATCGAACTGTACTGGTGTCTGTTTAATCACCCGCCTAGGTGAGTCGATGCGAATTCTGCATGTCGAAGACAACCCGGTCGACGCCGACCTGACGCGGCGGCTCCTGGAGCGCCTGGCGCCGGAAATCGACCTGGATCAGGTGGATGGCCTGGCCGCCGCGCGGGAATGCCTGCAAGAACCCGATCGCTATGATCTGGCCCTGGTGGATTTGCGTCTGGTCGATGGTTCCGGCCTGGCACTGCTGGCGGAAATCCGCGAGCGGCGGCTGCCGCTGTCGGTGGTGATGCTGACCGGTTCCGGCGACCAGGAGGCGGCCATCGCGGCGCTCCAGGCGGGGGCCGATGACTACATCATGAAAAATGTGGATGCCCTGTCACGCTTGCCCGCGAGGCTGCGCGACGCCTTGAGACGTTTCCACGAAGCCAAGGCCCGCCATGCTCATACCCTGCGCGTGCTCTATGCCGAGCACAACCCGGCCGATGTGGATCTGACCGAGCGGCATCTGGCGCGTTATGCCCCGCATATTCGCCTGACCGTGGTGCCCGATGCCGAACAGGCCTTGTCCCTGCTTCCGGTCGATGCGCGGACGACGGCGGACTTCGACGTCGTATTGCTGGATTACCGCCTTCCCGGGATCGATGCCCTGGAAGCCGTCAAGACGCTGCGCATGAATCGCGGCCTCGACATTCCCATCGTGATCGTCTCCGGCCAGGGCGGTGAGGAAGTGGCGGCGCGGGCCATCCATCTCGGCGTCGACGATTACATTTCCAAGCACCCCGGCTATTTGCACGAACTGCCCGCCACTCTGGAAAAGGTCCATCGCCAGTCAGAGCTGCTGCGCGAGCGCGGTAACTTGCGCGAGATCTCGCAACGCCTGGGCTATGTGCTCGCCGCCAGCCCGGTGGTGCTTTACACGCTACGTCTGGCCGACGGCCAGGCGACCCCGACCTGGGTGAGCGGCAATATTTCCCGCCTGCTCGGCTACTCGGTCGAGCAGGCGCTGCAACCGGGCTGGTGGCGCGCCCATCTGCATCCCGACGACCGCGAGGCGGCGCTGGCCGGCCTGGGGATTCTGGCGACTCACGGCGTGGTCGAGCACGAATACCGCTTTTTCGATGGCACCGGCCAGACTCGCTGGATCCATGACGAGCTGCGACTTTCGCGCGACACGGAAGGCCAGGCCGATGAAGTGGTCGGCGCCTGGCGCGATGTCACCGATGCCAAGCTGGCCGAGCAGTTGCAACAGACCCGCATCGCCGTGCTCGATGGCCTGGTGGCCAACCAGCCGTTGCCCGGCATCCTGCAAGAGATCGCCAGCCGCCTGGAACAGATGCACCCGGAAATGCGGGTATCCATCCTGATCCGGGAGCCCCGCAACGGCCGCCTCTATACCGGCGCCGCGCCCAGCCTGCCGGCTTTCTTCAACGCCGTCGTGAATGGCCTGGAACCCGCGGTGGGCCAGGGCTCCTGCGGTACTTCGGCGGCGTCGGGCGAGACCGTGATCGTCGCGGACATCGCCAGCCATCCCTACTGGGCGAACTACGCGCAGCTTGCCGAGCGCGCGGGTTTGCGCGCCTGCTGGTCGATTCCGTTCAAGGACGAGTCCGATCAGGTTATCGGTACTTTCGGCATCTATTACGCGCAACCGCGCAGCCCGCTTCAGGCGGAACTCGACCTGATCGGCGAGTTCGCGCGGATCGCCGGACTCGCGGTGGCGCGGGTCCGCGCCGACACCAATTTGCGGCAGGCGGCGGCGGTGTTCGAGAACACCCGCGAGGGCGTGGTCATCACCGACCTGACGCCGAGTATTCTGACCGTCAATTGCGCTTACACCGCGATCACCGGCTACGAGGCGGCGGAAGTGCTGGGACGCAATCCCAGTCTGCTCAAGTCCGGGCGCCAGGATGAAGCCTTTTATCAGGCGCTCTGGGCCAACGTCCGGGAAACCGGGCATTGGCAGGGTGAAATCTGGAATCGGCGCAAGAACGGCGAGATTTTTCCCCAGTTGCTCACTATCAGCACCGTTTACGATGGCGAGGGCTTGCCCAGCCACTATGTCGGGGTCATGACCGATATCAGCCAGTTGAAGCAGTCCGAGGCGCGCCTGGAGCATCTGGCCCACTACGATCCGCTCACCGATCTGCCCAATCGCCTGCTGTTGCAGTCGCGTCTGGAACACGCGCTGGAACGGGCCGAGCGGCATCAGCAACAACTTGCTGTGCTGTTTCTCGACCTCGACCGCTTCAAGAACGTCAACGACAGCCTCGGCCACCCGGTCGGCGATGAACTTCTGGAAGCCCTGGCGCGGCGCCTGAGCGAACGCCTGCGTGAGGACGACACGCTGGGCCGTCTGGGCGGCGACGAATTCCTGGTCTTGCTGGAAAACCTGGGGCGCGCGGAAGAGGCGGCCGGGGTCGCCCAGACCCTGCTCCAGTTGCTGGATCAGCCTTTCTCCCTGCCCAGTGGCCACGAGGTCTATGTCGGTGCCAGTATCGGCATCAGCCTCTATCCGGGCGATGGCGCGACGGTGACCGAACTGATCAAGAACGCCGATGTGGCCATGTTCCAGTCCAAGGAACAGGGGCGTAATACCGCCAGCTTCTACACCCCCACACTGACCGTGGCGGCGAACGAGCGTCTGGGCATGGAATCCCGCTTGCGTCGGGCGCTGGTCAATGGCGAATTCGTGCTGCATTACCAGCCGCAGCTGGATGCCCAAAGCGGCGCCCTGATCGGCTGCGAAGCCCTGGTGCGCTGGAACTCGCCCGATGAAGGCATGATTTCTCCCCTTCGTTTCATTCCTCTGGCGGAAGAAACCGGCCTCATCGTGCCCCTGGGCGAATGGGTGTTGCGTACCGCCTGCGCCCAGGCCAAGGCCTGGCGGGATGCGGGAATGCCGCCCTTGCTCATGGCGGTCAATCTGTCCGGCCGCCAGTTGCAGCAGCGCGATATCGTGCTGCGTGTTGCCGCCGTCCTGGAAGAAACGGGCTTGCCCGCCGATCACCTGAAACTGGAACTGACCGAAAGCATGATCATGGGGCGCGGCGAACAGGCGGTGGAATTGCTGCATGCCCTCAAAGCGCTCGGTTTGTTCCTGTCGATCGACGATTTCGGCACCGGCTATTCCTCACTCGCCTACCTGAAGCGTTTCCCCATCGACGAACTCAAGATCGACCAGGGCTTCGTGCGCGACATCCCGCACGACCTGAACGATATGGAGATCGCCGCCGCCATCATCGCCATGGCGCGCAATCTGAATCTGAAAGTCATGGCGGAGGGTGTGGAAACGCAAGAGCAACTGGATTTCCTGAGGCGCCAGGGCTGCCACGCCTATCAGGGTTATCTGTTCAGCCGCCCCGTGCCCGCGGACGAGTTCACGCGGCTGCTGAAGATGTAGGGTGCGCCGCGCGCACTATGAAGCGTCAAACGGTGCGCGCGGCGCACCCTACATGGTCATGCTGCAACCGCACAATTAGCCGAATAGGGTTTTTCCATACACGTTAGAATCCGCGTCGGGGGAGGATGTCCCATCACTTCAGGAGACTTCCAATGTTCAACGACGTGGTTATTGTGGCCGCGGGACGCACCGCTGTAGGTGCATTCGGCGGCGCGCTGGCGGGGATTCCCGCCAGTGAATTGGGTGCGCGGGTCATCAAGGCCCTGCTCGCCCGCGCCAATCTGCAAGCCGAGCAGATCGACGAGGTCATTTTGGGCCAGGTGCTGCAAGCCGGTGTCGGCCAGAACCCGGCGCGGCAAGCGGCGCTGGCAGGTGGTTTGCCGTATGGCGTTTCCGCGCTGACCATCAACAAGGTCTGCGGCAGTGGCCTGAAAGCGGTGCATCTGGCGGCGCAGGCCGTGCAATGTGGCGATTCCGGCATTGTCATCGCCGGCGGCCAGGAAAACATGAGCCTGTCACCGCACGTGCTGCCGAAATCGCGCGACGGCAAGCGCATGGGCAACTGGGAACTGGTCGACACCATGGTCCAGGATGGCCTCTGGTGCGCCTTCAACAACTGCCACATGGGCATCACCGCCGAAAACATCGCCGAGAAGTATTCGTTCTCCCGCGCCGACCAGGACTTGTTTGCCGCGACTTCGCAGCAACGCACCGAGGCGGCGCAGAAGAACGGGCATTTCGACGCGGAAATCATTCCGGTCGAGATTCCGCAGCGCAAGGGCGATCCCGTCGTCTTCGCGCGTGACGAATTTCCCCGCGCCGGCGCCACCGCCGAGGGCCTGGCCAAGCTGAAAGCCGCCTTCAAGAAGGATGGCACGGTGACCGCCGGCAACGCTTCCGGCATCAACGACGGCGCCGCCGGCGTGGTGGTGATGTCGGGCGCGCGCGCCCGTGAACTGGGCCTGACGCCGCTGGCCCGCGTGGTCAGCTTCGGCAGCGCCGGGGTCGATCCCGCGATCATGGGTACCGGCCCGATTCCCGCCGTGCGCAAGTGTCTGGATCGCGCCGGCTGGTCGGCCAAGGACCTGGACATGATCGAGGCCAACGAGGCATTCGCCGCGCAGGCCATGTCGGTGAACAAGGAACTCGGTTTCGACCCGCTCAAGGTCAACGTCAGTGGCGGCGCCATCTCCATTGGTCACCCGATCGGCGCTTCCGGCGCGCGCATCCTGGTGACGTTGCTCTATGGCATGCAACGCAGCGGTGCGAACAAGGGCCTCGCCACCCTGTGCATCGGTGGCGGCCAGGGTGTCGCCCTCGCGATCGAACGAATCTAAAGGAAAAGAACATGACTGGATTGAATGGAAAAACAGCCCTGGTTACTGGTGGTACCGGCGGCATTGGTAGCGCCATCTGCATCAAGCTGGCCCAGGCCGGCTGCAAAGTGGTGGCCACCTATGTGCATGAAGAGCAGGCCAACGAGTGGAAAGCAAAAATGTCCGCGGCCGGTTTCGATATGGCGCTGGTCAAGTGCGATGTCTCCAATTTCGACGACTGCAAGGCGATGGGCGACAAGCTCAACGCCGATTTCGGGGGTGTCGATGTGGTGGTCAACAATGCCGGCATCACCAAGGACGGCACCTTCCGCAAGATGGGTCCGGAGCAGTGGAATGCCGTGCTGGATGTGAACCTGGTATCGGTGTTCAACGTCACCAAGCAGTTCATCGACGGCATGCTGGGCAAGAGCTGGGGCCGCGTCATCAACATCTCCTCGATCAACGGCCAGAAAGGCCAGTTCGGCCAGACCAACTATTCCGCCGCCAAGGCCGGGATGCATGGCTTCACCATGTCCCTGGCGCAGGAAACGGCGAGGAAGGGCATCACCGTCAATTCCATTTCCCCCGGCTACATCGGCACGGAAATGGTGATGGCGATCCCCGAAGACGTGCGCAACGGAATCGTCGCGCAAATACCCATGGGCCGTCTCGGCAAGCCGGAGGAAATCGCCGCCCTGGTGGCCTTCCTGGCCAGCGAGGACGGTGCTTTCATTACCGGTGCCAACATTGCCGCCAATGGCGGCCAGCACATGTGTTGATGCTTTGAGTTACACCAACGGCTTGCGCCGTTGGTGTGTTTTTTATTCTGGGGGGGATCCCAAATGACCACTGAACGCCTGATCAAGAAGTACCCGAACCGGCGCCTTTACGACACGGACGAGAGTCGCTACATCACGCTGGCCGAGGTGAAGGATCTGGTCATGCGCGCGGTGCCCTTTCGCGTGATCGACTCGCAAAGCGAGACCGACATCACCCGCGCGATCCTGCTGCAAATCATCATGGACCAGGAGTCCAGCGGAAACCCGTTGTTCACCGCCACCATGCTGGAGCGGTTCATCCGCTTTTATGGCGACAGCACGCAAGCCGCGTTTACCGCCTTCCTCGACCAAAGCCTCGATCTTTTCATCAAGCAGCAACGCATGTTCAGCGAGCAGATGCAGGGTGTCTGGAGCGGGAATCCAATGGATTTCTGGATGAAGCTCGGACAGCAGAACATGGGCTTCTGGAAGGATATGGAAGAGGCCCACCGTAATTCGGTAGCACCTGTAGGCGATAAGCCCAAGGCTTGATCTGGCCGCGCCGCTGAAGCGGATGTCGCCACTCCCGGCTGATTGCATGCCAGGTTGGCGCGCGTGGTTCCCCCCCCTCTTACGGTGGTTCCCCCCTTTATCAAAGGGGGGTAGGGGGGATTTCTGAGGCGGCTGCCCAGGCAAACGTCGCTAAATCCCCCTCATTCCCCCTTTGAAAAAGGGGGAGGCCACTCTCCTCAGGCGCTTTCTGTCGCATCACCCGCTAACGCGAAAAGCGCCCTATTTTTTTGCTACCGAGTGTTGACAGCGGTAAGGCGCCTGCGTATTGTGCACTGCAACATTTGTGCAGTGCACAAATCGCAAGTTACCCGGCTCACTCAACTCTCTGGAGAATCACCATGCAAAAAGAAGTCATCGAAATCATCGAAAAAAACAATGAATCCGTCCTCGAGTCGATCCGCAAGATCACCGAACTGAACATGCGTACTTTCGACAAGATGTTCCAGCAACAAGCTGAACTGGCCGCCTACTACATGGACGTCAGCAGCCGCGGTATGGACCTGATCACCAAGGCCAAGGGCTACCAGGACCTGATGGCAGGCCAGACCGCCATTGCCCGCGAAATTGGCGAGCGCAACTTGTCCGTTGTTCGTAACGGCATGACCGAAGCCTATGCCACCGGCACCGAATACAGCAATCTGGTCCAGGAAGGTGTCAAGCTGACCAAGGAACAAATGGCCCAGGCTTCCGAAGCCGCCATGAAGGTTGCCGCCTAAGCATTACAAGCTGTACCTGCTCCTCCGGCGCCCGTGCGGCCTTTGGCCAATCGGGCGTTTTTTTGTAGCGCCGGCGTCTCGCCGGCTGTGACGTTCCAGCGTTGCGGCTACGGGACGCTGGAGCGTCCAGGACTTGCGCCCACGCTGGAGCGTGGGTGCCAGCGGGGCGGGCGCTTTTTTGTAGCGCTGGCGTCCTGCCGGCATTTGTAGGCCTGAGCAAAAAAGGCGGGCCGCCGCTACGCGAGGCTGTCGAACAAGCCGAGATATTCCTGTGTGAGCTTGTGGCCAGGCAGCAGGTGGATCAGCGGCTGGCTGGCCTCGTGCGATTCCCTCACCTTGATCGACGCCGAAAGGTAGTGCGGCAGCACCGGCAAGCCTTCCGCCAGCATTTCCGCCACGACGCGTCGCGGCAGGTTCGAGCGCGCCTGGAACTGGTTCACCACGATGCCCTCCACCGCCAGCCCTCGATTGTGGTCGGCGCGAATCTCCTCGACGTTGCGCATCAGGTTGTAGATGGCCTTGCGTGAAAAGGTGTCGCAGTCGAAAGGAATCAGGCAGCGGTCGGCCGCGATCAGGGCCGAGCGGGTATGAAAATTGAAGGCCGGCGGCGTGTCGATCCAGATCTGGTCGAAGTCATTCAACTCATCCAGCGCCTCGCGCAGCTTGTAGATCTTGTAGCGCGCCTCCAGCTTGGCGCCGAGTTCCTCCAGGTCGGGGTGCGAAGGCATCAGCCAGAGATTCTCGAACGGCGTCGCCAGCGCGAATTCCGCAACCTTGCGCGGACGCGCGCGGAAATTGAGCACCTGGTCATAGAAATCCGCCAACGTCGTCGCTGGCGCGGCATCTCCAAGCAGGTAATGCGAGCTGTTGCCCTGCGGGTCGAGATCGATCACCAGCGTGCGCAACCCGCGCGCGGCCGCGATCGCGGCCAGATTGCAGGTGATGGTGGACTTGCCGACGCCACCCTTCTGGTTGAATACGACCCGTTTCATGCGTGACTCCCGGCCACAACGATGCAGCGAGCATTCTCGCTGCATCGTTGCTGCGCCGCAACAATCGGCGCGCCACATCCGCGACCAGGTCAAGCGTCGCGGACAATGGGACGCTGGAGCGTGGGTGCCAGTAACGCGATAGCGAACCGCATCAACCTGACTCGACATGAGGCGGTTCGCTAGCGCCCACCACGTCCTACGGCACTATGCCGCACAGCCTGGCTCCCGCGCTCCAGCGTGGGAGCCAGCAGTCAAAATAGAAACGCGGCCCGAAGGCCGCGAGTGTGGTTCCGATACTGTGCAGTAGCGCTGAAGCGCGGCCTGACGTCACCACGAATCAACTATAGCCTCGCGCCCACTTTTTTCCGCCCGCTCGATCACGCCGCTTCCGCCAGCGTGGGGATTCTTTCCAGTACCTCGTGGACTAGTGCTTCCGTACGGCGCAGGTCGTAGTCGGTTTGCAGGCCCATCCAGAATTCGGCGCTGGTGCCGAAGTAGCGCGCCAGCCGCAATGCGGTGTCCGCCGTGACGGCGCGGCGCTCGCGCACGATGTCGTTGATGCGTGGGGCAGGAACAGCAATCGCCATCGCCAGCGCATGGGCGTTGAGTTGCATCGGGATCAGGAATTCTTCCCGCAGAATTTCGCCCGGGTGGATCGGGCGCATGCCATTCTTTACATCGTTCATGGTGCGGTTCCTCAGTGGTAGTCGACGATCTCGACATCGTGGGCGTTGCCATCCACCCAGGTGAAACAAAGCCGCCATTGGTCATTGATGCGGATGCTCCACTGGCCCTTGCGATCCTCTTTTAGCGCTTCCAGACGGTTTTGCGGCGGTACGCGCAAATCCTCGATGCGGGTGGCGCGGTTGAGCATTTGCAGCTTGCGTTCCGCGACTCCCTGAAATGCTTGCCATTGCCGGTGGCAGCATTCCCCGGAGAACAAGGACCGGGTGTGCTTGCATTTGAATGACTTGATCATGTTGCGAACTGTATAACGCGATACGTTATACGAGAAGTGTTATGAGCTTGTCTCAGGTTGGGCCGGGGTAAAATCCGCCCTCTTTTTCGCCGTTCCCTCCCTCATGACCGATCCCCGCTTCATCCATCTCCGCCTGCACAGTGAATACGCCGTGCAGGACAGCATCCTGCGTGTGGACGAGGCGGTGAAGGCGGCGAAATCCGATGCCATGCCGGCATTGGCGATGACCGATCTGGCCAACACTTTCGGCCTGGTGAAGTTTTATTCGGCGGCGCGCAAGAAGGGCGTGAAGCCGATCGCCGGTTGCGACCTGTGGGTGGCGCGGCCGGGAGCGGAGGACAAGCCGACGCGCTTGTTGCTGCTGGTTCAGGACAGCGCCGGTTGGCACAACCTGTGCGAGCTGCTGTCGCGGGCTTATCGCCAGAACATGCATCGCGGTCGCGCGCTGGTCAATCCGGCCTGGTTCGATGATTGGTCGGATGGTTTGATCGCGCTTTCCGGCGGCCATCTCGGCGAGGTCGGGCAGGCGCTGGTGAACGGTGCGCTGGACAACGCGCGCGCTCTGGCGAGCGAGTGGGCGAGGCACTTCCCAGATCGTTATTACCTGGAACTGCAACGCGACGGCCGCCCGGAGTGCGACCTGCATATCGCGCGCGCGGTGGCGCTGGCGGAAGACCTGGGCCTGCCGGTGGTGGCGACGCATCCGGTGCAATTCCTGCACCGCGACGACTACACCGCGCACGAGGCGCGGGTGTGCATCGCCGAGGGCTACACCCTGGGCGACAAGCGGCGGCCGAAGACTTTCACCGAGGACGATTACTTCAAGACCCAGGACGAGATGGCGGAACTGTTCGCCGATCTGCCGGAGGCGCTGGAGAACTCGGTGGAAATCGCGCGGCGCTGCAACCTGACCCTGGAGCTGGGCAAGAGCAAGCTGCCCGATTTCCCGACGCCGGGCGGCATGCCGCTCGACGATTACCTACGCCAGTTCTCCCAGGAGGGCCTGGAACAGCGCATGGCGGTGCTGTTTCCGGACGCGGCCGAGCGGGCGACGCGGATGCCGGAATACCAGGCGCGCCTGGACCTGGAGCTGGACACCGTCATCCAGATGGGTTTTCCCGGCTATTTCCTGATCGTCGCGGACTTCATCAACTGGGGCAAAGCCAACGGCGTGCCGGTGGGGCCGGGGCGGGGTTCCGGCGCTGGCTCGCTGGTAGCTTTTTCGATGGGCATCACCGATCTCGATCCGCTGCGTTACGCCCTGCTGTTCGAGCGTTTCCTCAACCCGGAGCGGGTGTCCATGCCCGACTTCGACATCGACTTCTGCCAGGACAACCGCTGGCGGGTGATCGAATACGTGCGCGAGAAATACGGCGCCGACGCGGTGTCGCAGATCGTCACCTTCGGCACCATGGCGGCGCGCGCGGTGGTGCGCGACGTCGGCCGGGTGCTCGACCTGTCGTACAACTTTTGCGATCTGCTGTCGAAGATGATCCCCTCGGCGCCGGGCAAGAACGTGACCCTGGCCGAGGCGCTGGAGCAGGTGCCGGAACTGAAGGCGAAATACGACAACGAGGAGGACGTGCGCGAGTTGTTCATCCTGGCGCAGAAGCTGGAAGGCCTCACGCGCAACGTCGGCATGCACGCGGGCGGCGTGTTGATCGCGCCGGGCAAGCTCACCGACTTTTGCCCGCTGTACAACGCGGAAGGCTCGGAATCGGTGGTGTCGCAGTTCGACAAGGACGATGTGGAGAAAGTCGGCCTGGTGAAGTTCGACTTTTTGGGTCTGCGCAACCTGACCATCATCGCCTTGGCGGTGAAGTACATCCGGCAGCTCGATCCCGCTTGGGACGCGGGTGTGGCAAACCCGCTGGAAACCCTGCCGTTCACCGATCCGAAGGCCTATGACATCCTCAAGAAGGCCAACACCACGGCGATCTTCCAGCTGGAATCGGACGGCATGAAGAAGCTGCTGGTGAAGCTGGAGCCGGACCGTTTCGAGGACATCATCGCCGTGTTGGCGCTATACCGGCCGGGGCCGCTCGGTTCCGGCATGGTGGACGACTTCGTCCTGCGCAAGAAGGGCAAGCAGAAGATCGACTATTTCCACCCGGACCTGGAAGCCTGCCTGGAGCCGACCTACGGCGTCATCGTCTACCAGGAACAGGTGATGCAGATTTCCCAGATCGTCGGCGGCTACACCCTGGGTGGCGCCGACCTGCTGCGCCGGGCGATGGGCAAGAAGAAGGTCGAGGAAATGGCCAAGCACCGGGAAATCATGCGCGAGGGGGCGGCGAAGAAGGGCTACGACCCGGCTCTGGCGATGCGCCTGTTCGACCTGATGGAGAAGTTCGCCGAATACGGCTTCAACAAGTCGCACACGGCCGCTTACGCGGTGGTCACCTATCAGACCGCCTGGCTGAAGGCGCACCACGCCGCCGCCTTCATGGCCGCCTCGCTGTCGTCGGACCTGGACAACACCGACACGGTGAAGATCTTTTACGACGACGCGGTGAAGAATGGTCTGGCCATCCTGCCACCGGACGTGAACCAGTCGTCCTATCGCTTCGTGCCGGTGGACCGCGATTCCATCCGCTACGGCCTCGGCGCGGTCAAGGGCACCGGTGAGAACGCCATCGCCAACATCACCGCCGCGCGGGAAAAGGATGGGCCGTTCACCAGCCTGTTCGACTTCTGCCGCCGCATTGACCGCCGCGTCGTCAACCGCCGCGCCATCGAGGCATTGGTCCGCGCCGGCGCCTTCGACGCGCTCCACCCCAACCGCGCCGCCGCCTTGATGAGCGTCGGCCTGGCGATGGAATGGGCGGAAAACCAGGAGGCCAACGCGGCGCAGGACAGCCTGTTCGGCGACGTGGTCGCCTCCACCCCGCCGCCGTTGGTCGAGGTGGCGGAATGGCCGCTGAAGGAACGCCTGGCGCTGGAGAAGACCGCGCTCGGTTTCTACATCAGCGGCCACCCCTTCGACGCCGACCGCGACTTGCTGAAGGGTATCGCCTCGCGGTCGCTGCGCGAGGTCAAGCCGCAGTCCGGCCAGCAACTCCTGGCCGGCATCGTCGCCAGCATGCGCACCCAGATGACCCGGCGCGGCAAGATGTGCTTCGTCACCCTCGACGACAAGACCGCGCAGGTGGAAGTGGCGGTGTTCAACGAAACCTGGGAAGCCAGCCGCCATTTCATCAAGGAAGACCAACTTCTGATCGTCACCGGCAAGGCCAGCGACGACCAATACTCCGGCGGCATGCGCGTCACCGCCGATGAACTGATGAGTATCGACGCCGCCCGCACCCGTTACGCCACCGGCCTGAAACTGGCGTTGCAGCCGGGGGTTTCCGCCGCGCCCCTGGTCGAAGTGCTCGCCGCCCACCGCGAAAGCAAACAGGTCGGCTGCCCGGTGACCCTGAACTACGGCAACACCCAGGCCAGTTGCGACCTCGTTCTTGGTGCTGCCTGGACCCTGCGCCTCTCGGATGAACTGTTCGAGGCGCTGGAGCCCTTCGGCGTGGTGGACGTGAAATACGCCGTGACGCTGAAAAGCGGTGGCCGCGAGCGGGAGCGGGGCGGTGGTTATCGCGGGCAGGATGAGTAAGTCGTAGCCTTCCGACAAACCCCGGCGGAAGGTGCGATGCGGCCGCTTTTCCACCCTACGGCACTGGGCTACCTGTCCGTTCGGCTAGGCGGGATGCCGAGTGAGGCGTCAATTCTTTCATGGCACTATACGGGCCAACGGCAACTCACAAACGGAAGCGCGAGATGGCCAGGAAAACCGGCTGGACTCAGGCTGATCTGGATGCATCGAACATTGCCATGGCCATGCTGGACCAGGCCGGCAATATCGTTCTGATCAACCAGCCCTGTTGCGCGTTGGTCAATGCCACCCGCCGCGGCCTGAGCGGCAAAAACTGGTTCGATCTCTTCCTTCCAGAGGGAAAGCGGGAAGCCGCCGCGCAAACCTTTCTCCGTGTCATGGCCGGCGAGGAGGCGCTGATTTCACTGTTCGAACAGCCGCTGGTCACCGTGACCGCTGCGCGGCACTCTATTTCCTGGAAGCACGTTTTCCTGCGTAATCGCGACGGCGGTATCAACCGCGTGCTTTGCGTCGGAACCGACGTCACCGAGCAAAAGCGCAACGAAGAGATGCTTCGCTTCGAAGGCGAGGAACAGGCCGCCCTCAACACGATCCTGCGCGTCAGCATGGAGGACTTCCCGCTGGTGCGGAAATTCGAGCATGTGCTGGACCTTATCCTGGCGCTCTCCTGGCTGCCGATCGAGCCCAAGGGCGGCGTCTTCCAGGTCGAGGGCGACGCGGAGGTCCTGACCCTCAAGGCCCAACGCGGACTCAACCCGGCCCTGCTGAAGTTGTGCGCGCATGTTCCCTTCGGCCATTGCCTGTGCGGGCGCGCCGCCGCCAGCCGGGAAATCGAATATGCCGCCTGTCTCGACCCGCGCCACGAAATCAGCTATCCCGGCATCGCGCCGCATGGGCACTACAACGTGCCCATCCTTTCCAGGGATGGCGTGCTCGGGGTCATGGTGCTTTATCTGAAGCACGGACATGCCCGGAATGACCGGGAGGTGGAGTTTCTCGAAAGCGTGGCCAACACCCTGGCCGGCATGATCGAGCATCGGCGCATACGCGACGCGCTGATGGAGAACCAGGTTCGGCTGGCGGAAACGCAGCGCATCGCCCATCTCGGTGGTTGGTCATGGAATATCGCCAGCGATGCTTTCCTGCTTTCGGATGAAACCTGCCGCATCCTGGAAATGCCGCCCCAGTCCGGAAAACTGCAACGTAAGGACGTTCTCGGCCTGGTTCACCCCGATGAACGCGACAACGTGGAACGGGCGCTTGCGTCGGCCATCGGCCACGACAGCGAGTTTTCCACCGACTTTCGCATCCTGTTGCCCAATGGCCAGGCGCGCGTGGTCAATGGTCATGCCGAGGCCACGCGGGACATCGGCGGCAAGGTGATCGGCCTGAGCGGGACGCTGCAGGACATCACACAACGCAAGTCGAGAGAGGAAAAGTTGCGCCAGGCGGCGGTGGTTTTCGAGAACACCACCGAGGGGGTGATGATCACCGATGCCGCTGGCCGCATCATCGCCGTCAACCGGTCCTTCAGCGAAATCACCGGCTATGCCGAGGACCAGGTCGTAGGACAGACCGGCGCCTTCCTGAAATCGGGGCGGCACGATGAGCAGTTCTATGCCTCGATGTGGAGCGCCATCCGCGAGAACGGCCGCTGGCAGGGTGAGATTTGGAACCGGCGCAAGAACGGCGACGTCTTTCCGGAATGGCTCAACATCAGCATGGTCAAGGATGAGCGCGGACAGATCGCTCAATATGTCGGCGTCTTTTCCGACATCAGCGCCATGAAGGAGTCGGAATCCAGGCTCGACCACCTTGCCCACCACGACCCCCTCACCAGTCTGCCCAACAGACTCCTGCTGAATGCGCGCATGGAGCATGCGCTGGCGCGCGCCCATCGCGGCAATACCCTCCTGGCGGTGCTGTTCCTCGATCTGGACCACTTCAAGAACATCAACGACACACTCGGCCACCCGATTGGCGACCTGTTGTTGCAGGAAGTGGCGCAGCGGCTTGTTCAATGTGTGCGTGAGGAAGACACGGTTGCTCGTCTGGGGGGGGATGAATTCACCATCCTGCTGGAGGAACTGGACGATTCACGTTTTGCCAGCAGCGTTGCGCAGAAAATTATTGCCGTGCTGGCCGAGCGTTTCATGCTGCAGGGGCATGAAGTTTTCGTTACATGCAGTGTCGGCATCAGCATTTACCCCGGCGATGGCGGGGACATCACCTCCCTGTTCAAGAACGCGGACAGCGCGCTCTACCGCGCCAAGGAGCAGGGCCGCAACAACTATCAGTACTACACCGAGGAGCTCACCATCCGCGCCATGGAGCGCCTGGCGATGGAAAACGATCTGCGTCACGCCCTGCAACGCAACGAACTGGTGCTGCACTACCAGCCGCAGGTCGATCTCTACAATGGCTGCATCATCGGCATGGAAGCGCTGCTGCGCTGGCAGCATCCGGAAATCGGGCTGATTTCACCCAATGCCTTCATCCCCCTGGCGGAGGAAACCGGTCTCATCATCCCCATCGGCGAGTGGGTGTTGCGTACCGCTTGCGCCCGGCTCAAGGCATGGATGGACGAGGGCTTGCCGAAAATCCGCATGGGCGTGAATCTGTCTTCGCGCCAGTTCAACCAGAACAACCTGGACGAGGTCGTCGCCGCCGTTTTGCACGATACCGGACTGCCACCGGACTGCCTGGAACTGGAACTGACGGAACGCATAATCATGCAGGACGCGGAGAGCACCATCACCATCCTGCAAAAATTGCGGGCGCTGGGCGTGCAGTTCTCCATCGACGATTTCGGTACCGGCTATTCCTCGCTCAGCTACCTCAAACGCTTCCCGATCGACCGTATCAAGATCGATCAGTCCTTCGTGCGCGAGATCATCAGTAGCGCCGAAGACGCGGCCGTATCCCAGGCCATCATTTCCCTGGCCCACAGCCTGAATCTGAAAACCGTGGCCGAAGGCGTGGAAACCGCCGAGCAGCAGGAGTTCCTGCGCACGCTCCAGTGCGACGAGATACAGGGATTTCATTTCAGTCGTCCCGTGCCGGAGCAGGAAATCAGCAGGCTGCTGCGGGACGGCATCAAGCTGGAAAGCCGGCATGAGTTCATTCAGGAAGAGCGGGTGCTGTTGCTGGTGGACGACGAGGAAAACATACTCAATGCCATTGCCCGCGTGTTGCATGAAGAAGGTTACCGAATCCTGTGTGCCGACCGTCCCCGCGCCGCGCTTGATCTGCTGGCAACGCATGCCGTTGGGGTGATCATTTCAGATCAGCGCATGCCGGAAATGAATGGCATCGAACTGCTGCGCAAGGTCAGGAAACTTCACCCCGACACGGTGCGCATCATGCTGACCGCCCATGCCGACCAGCAGGTGGTCGCCGCCGCCATCAACGAAGGCGCGGTTTTCAAATTCATTTTCAAGCCGTGGACGGACGAACAATTGCGCACTCACGTCAGGGAAGCCTTCCGCAAGCACGATCTCAACTTGCGCACGCGGATCGGCAGGGGGCAATAGCCGCAGGTTCGGGTTGGATGCTGATGGGATTGCCGCGCATACGCCGCGTGATCAGAACCGCTTGACGCGCCCCTTATCTAGCCTGGAATAACTTCCCCAACAATTCCGCCGCCCGCGCCAGGGCGGTTCTGCCGTGATCCAGGGTGAGGGCGGCCTGGTGCGCGGGCGCGGTGACCCAGTCGCGCAATTCGGGTGCTTGCCGCCAGAGCAACAGGTCCGTGTCCGCGATCAGGCCCAGCTTGGCCAGGGCGCGCAGGTTGTGGGCGAAGGAGAGGGGATGCGGCTTGCCCTGGCTGTCATCGCAATACACCGGCAATCCGGCCAAGACGCAACGCGCGCGGGCGCCACTTTCCAGTACCCGGTAGCACTGCTCCACCGCCATCGCCAGCAGCGGCTGAAAGAAATAGCCGTAGAGCATGCCGGCGCGCGCCGCCTCGAACATTCTGGCGACGTCGCCAGGAACGGCGGGGTCGAGCTGGATGCCGAGGAAGGCCTCGCGCCATACGCGGGCATCCACGACCGTGCCCCTGCCTCCCGCGTCCGCCATCAGCCAGTTGTCGTGAGTTATCGCTTTCATGGCGAGATTGTCCCTCAGGCCGGCGGCAGCGAGTAGGCCCTGTTGTCGCGCCCGCGACACGCCGTTGAGGGCGAGGCTCTGCTAGCATCGACGCCCGTTTCCGTCCGAACCCTATTCCCACAACCTCCATGACCCCCTTCCGCCCATGACCATGAACACCTCACGACCATGAGCGAGGTGCTGGAAACCGCCGAGGCGGCCGAGGAGGAAATCCGCCATCTGGCGCGGGTGCAGGGCGAACTCTGGAGCGAGTTGCCGAATGATCTCTACATTCCGCCGGATGCGCTGGAAGTCATTCTGGAGGCCTTCGAGGGGCCACTCGATCTGCTGCTCTGGCTGATCCGCCGCAACAGTCTGGACATCCTCGACATCAACATGACCGCGCTTACCCGTCAGTACATCGATTACGTCGAGAGCATGCGGCAGACGCGGCTGGAACTGGCGGCGGAGTATCTGGTGATGGCGGCGATGCTGATCGAGATCAAGTCGCGGATGCTGCTGCCGCGCCCGGAAAAAGTGGTGGAAGGCGAGGAGCGCGATCCGCGCGCGGAACTGGTGCGGCGTTTGCTGGAATACGAGCGGACGAAGCTGGCGGCGCGCGCGCTGGGCGAATTGCCGCAACTCGGGCGTGATTTCCTCACGCTGGGCATCCACATTCCACAACTGGCCATCCAGCGCCTGCCGCAAGTTGCGTCGGACGATCTCCTGGCCGCCTGGGGGGCGATCCTGAAACGCGCCTCGATGACCCGGCATCACCGTATCGGCCGCCAGGAACTCTCGGTGCGCGAACACATGAGCCGCATCCTCAAGTATCTACAGGAGACGGGCCGCAGCCTGTTCAGCGACTTGTTCGACCCCGCGCAAGGACGTTCCGCGCTGGTGGTGTCTTTCCTCGCGCTGCTGGAACTGGTGCGGGAGCGGCTGGTCGATATCGTCCAGAACGAGCCCTTCGCGCCGATTCACGCCCAACTGACCATCGCCACCGACCATGCCCCCACCGCAGCTTGATCTCGATGCAGTGAAACGTGTCCTGGAAGCCGTGCTGCTCTCCAGCGGCGGCGCGCTCACCCTGAACGAGCTGAAACGGGTGTTCGAGGTGGAACTGGGCAACGATTTCCTACGCCGCGCCCTGGAGGCGTTGAAGGCTGACTGGCAGGGCAGGGCGGTGGAACTGGTGCTGGTGGCCGATGGCTGGCGTTTCCAGACGCGGCCGGAGGCGCAGCCGTACCTGGATCGACTCAACCCGGAAAAACCACCGCGTTATTCACGCGCCGTGCTGGAAACCCTGGCGGTGATCGCCTACCGTCAACCAGTGACGCGCGGCGACGTGGAGGAGATTCGCGGCGTCGCGGTGAACAGCCAGATCGTGAGAACGCTGGAAGAGCGCGGCTGGATCGAGGTGGTGGGGCACAAGGACGTGCCTGGCCGGCCGGCGCTGTTCGCCACCACGAAACAATTTCTCTCCGACCTCAACCTCCGTTCCCTCGCGGAATTGCCCCCCTTGCCGGAAGTGGCGCGGGATCTCATCCCGAACGAGCCTTTGGAAGAGGTTTCCGTCGCTTCCAGGATGTGATTAGTATTTTTGCCGAATATGGATTTATTATCGTCTTGGATGATTTTATTTTCCGGCCTGACTTAAGTTTTTCTACTGTGACCCGATATGAGCGCTAGAACCAACAAACCATCAAAAACAATGCCACGCTATTCCTACAAGGGCAGGCCACTCAAGGCGTCGCCCGAAGAGCTAGAAGATCACAGCGAGAAATTGCAGAAGGCCCTGGCCACCGCCGGCATGGGCTCGCGTCGCGACATGGAGCAATTGATCGCCGATGGTCGCGTCAGCATCAACGGCATGCCGGCCAAAGTGGGCGACCGCGTCAAGTCGAGCGATCTGGTCAAGGTGAACGGCCGTATCGTGCGGCTTGCCTGGAAGCGCCAGGTGCCGCGGGTGCTGATCTATCACAAGCCGGAGGGGGAGATCGTCTCGCGCGACGACCCGGAAGGGCGCCCCTCGGTGTTCGACCGCTTGCCCTCAATTCGCGGCGGGCGCTGGATCACGGTGGGACGTCTGGACTTCAATACCGAGGGCCTGCTGATTTTTACCAGCAACGGTGATCTCGCCAACCGCATGAGCCATCCGCGCTACGAGGTGGAACGTGAATACGCCGTGCGTCTGCTTGGCGCCCTGACCAGCGAGCAGATGAAGCAGTTGCTCGATGGCGTCGAACTCGATGATGGCGTGGCCCAGGTGGACAGCATCGTGCCCGCCGGCGGCGAGGGGGTGAATCAGTGGTATCGCCTGGTCATCCGCGAGGGCCGCAACCGCGAGGTGCGTCGCATCATGGACCACATGGGGCTGACCGTCAGCCGCCTGATCCGGGTACGGTTTGGCCCGGTCGCCATGCCTTCACGCCTGAAGCGCGGGATGCAGGAAGAAATGCCGGAAGGCGAGGTGCAGGAACTGCTGAAATGGTGCGGCCTGTTGAAAGGCGGCGATCATCGCGCCGAGCGCGAAGAGGCGCATGAGCCCAACCAGGAAAGCGAAGACCCGCGTCCCCCGCGCGGCGAGGGGGCCAAGGTGGGCCATCCCTACCGTCGCCGTCTCCAGGGCAAGGGCGAGCGTCAGAGCTGACGTAAGGGAGTCGGAAACTGCCAATATCCCCATTTTGGCGGCACTGACGGGCGCATTGCGTCGTTGTTCCTCGCTTGTGTGGCCAGCCACACGGCACTCGGAACGCCTAGCAGCCTGTCGGACTTTGTAATCGTCGGCTGCAAATCGACCGCAGCGACCCATTTTTTACCGGCTTCTTGCCCCATAGCTGGGCTATGCGGCTGCAAATCCGGAAAAAACTGGCCTCGCTGGGGCCAATTTTCGCTATCGACGAACAAAGTCCGACAGGCTCCTACACTGCATCCCGACAGCACCCCCAAAAACGGAACATCGGCAATTTCCGACTCTCTAAACGAAGCGGCCCGGGTGACCCCGGGCCGCGCGGCGCGCTGCTTCAGCCGTGCCGTTTTTCTTCCATGACTTTCTCGACCACCCTGGCGGCCCAGTCGCGGGCGCCGAGGCCGAAGGCGATGGCGAAGGCGAGGCCGATGGCGCCGAAGCTGATGATGAAGGCCGCCGTCAGCAGTTCGTTGGCGATCTGCAATTGCTCCATGGCCATGAAGAACACGAACACCAACATGGCGTATTCGGAGAAGGTGGAGACGGTCAGCGCGCCTTCGAACTCCATGTTGCTCAGCCAGGCGAACACCAGCCGGTTGATGAAGCGCGCCAGGATGGTGCCGAATACCAGCACCAGAATGGCGACGATCACATTGGGGATGTACAGCACCACCTTGTTGAACAACTCCGCCACCATCGACAGGCCAAGCGAATTGGCGACGGTGACGATCATCACCAGGATGATCAACCAGTAGACCAGGTTGCCCAGCAGCTTGCCGACCGAGAGATCCAGGTCCGCGTGTTTCATGAAGGCTTCCAGGCCGGATTTTTCTGTGGCCTTATCGAATTTCAGCAGGGTGAGCAGGCGCATCACGCCGGTACGCGCCAGTTTTGCCAGCATCCAGCCGAGGAACAGCAGAAACAGCGCCGCGATCAGTTGCGGAACGAAACTCGCCAGCTCTGTCCAGAACGAAGTGAGTGACGAGACGAAGATGTCGAATTGATGCATGGCTTGCTCCATGGTGTGCTGTGCCTGAGTGAGTATAGGTTGGGTTTATGGTGTGAGCTGTTCGCGGCTGATGAGGAACACGGTGCCTTCGCCGCCGTCGATTTCCGGCCAGGTGAAATCCAGGTGCGGGAACGCGGCTTCCAGGGCGGCACGGTTGTGGCCGATCTCCACCAGCAGCAGGCCGCCGGGGTTCAGGTGGCGGGCGGCGTCACGCAGGATGATGCGGGTGGCGTCGAGGCCATCCTCGCCGGAGCCGAGGGCCAGTTTCGGCTCATGCCGGTATTCCGGGGGCAGGGCGGCGACCGATTCGGCATTCACATAAGGCGGGTTGGAGACGATCAGGTCATAAGTGGCATCGCCGAGCGGCGCGAACAGGTCGCCTTCATACAGGCGCAGACGATCTTCACGGTGATAGTCCGCGACGTTGCGTCGCGCGACCTCCAGGGCCTCCGCCGACAGATCCACGGCATCCACCTCGGCTTCCGGGAAGGCCTCGGTCAGCAGGATCGCCAGGCAGCCGGAACCGGTGCACAGGTCAAGTGCGCGCAGTATGCCTTCAGGTTCGGCCAACCAGGGTTGCAGCTGTTCCAGAATCAGTGGCGCGAGGAAGGAGCGCGGCACGATCACCCGCTCGTCGACATAGAAACGGTAGCCCTGCAACCAGGCCTCGTGAGTGAGGTAGGGGGCGGGAATCCGTTCCTGGACGCGCCGCTCGATGATGGCCGCGAGTTTCTCGCGCTCCGACGGCAGCAGGCGGGCATCCAGGAACGGGTCGAGCCGGTCGGGTGGCAGGTGCAGGCTGTGCAGGCAGAGGTAGGCGGCTTCGTCGAAGGCTTCGCTGCTGCCGTGGCCGAAGAACAGGCCGGCTTCCAGAAAGCGCGAGACGGTGTAGCGCAGCCAGTCGCGCAGGGTCACGAGTTCGGCGTGTTCATGCATGCAGCAGTTTCTCCAGGGTGAGCCGGTAGACGCGGGTCAGTTGTTGCAGCTCCTCGATGCCGACGTGCTCGTCGATCTTGTGGATGCTGGCGTTGATCGGGCCGAATTCGACCACCTGGTCGGCGATGTCGGCGATGAAGCGGCCATCCGAAGTGCCGCCGGTGGTGGATAGCTCGGGGGTGATGCCGACTATTTCTTGCGTCGCCTCGAACAGCGCCTCCACCAGCGACCCCCGTGGGGTGAGGAAGGGGCGGGCGCCGATTTCCCATTCCAGGTCGTAGTCGAGCGCGTGCTTGTCCAGGATGGCGGTGACGCGCGCTTGCAGGCTTTCGATGGAACTGGCGGTGCCGAAACGGAAGTTGAAGGCGATGTCGGCGTGGCCCGGAATGACGTTGGCGGCGCCGGTGCCGCTGTGCATGTTGGAAATCTGCCAGGTGGTGGGCGGGAAATAGTCGTTGCCTTCGTCCCACACCGTGGCGGCGAGTTCGGCGATGGCGGGGGCGGCCAGATGCACCGGATTCTTGCCCAGGTGCGGGTAGGCGATGTGCGCCTGGATGCCCTTTACTCGCAGGCGACCATGCAGGGAGCCACGGCGGCCGTTCTTCATCATGTCGCCGAAGGTGGTGACGCAGGTGGGTTCGCCGACGATGCAGGCGTCGATGCGTTCAGCACGCGCGGCGAGCATTTCCACCACCCGCACCGTGCCGTCGATGGCCGGGCCTTCCTCGTCGGAGGTGATCAGCCAGGCAATGGAGCCGGGGTGCTCGGGGTACTCCGCGAGAAAGCCCTCGACCGCGGCCAGCCAGGCGGCGATGGAGCCTTTCATGTCGGCGGCGCCCCGGCCATAAAGCTGACCGTCGCGCTCAATCGGCAGGAAGGGATCGCTGCGCCATTGTTCCAGCGGGCCGGTGGGCACCACGTCGGTGTGGCCGGCGAAACAGACCAGCGGCGCGGTGCTGCCCCGACGCGCCCAGAAATTATGGACGCCGCCCTGGTTGACGATTTCCACCGAGAACCCTTGGGCTTTCAGCCTGACGATCAGCCAGTCCTGGCAGCCGGCGTCGTCCGGCGTGATGGAGCGGCGCGCGATGAGGTCGCGCGCGTATTCGATAACCCTGTCTGTCATTTTCGTTGTCCGGTGTCACTCACCGAAGAAGGCGCCGTAGTTTTCTTCACTGAAGCCGACCTGATACTGGCCGTCGCGGTCCAGGATCGGGCGTTTGATGACGCTGGCGTTTTCCAGCATCAGGGCCACGGCGGAGGCGCTGTCTTGGACCTCGGCGCGCCGTTGTTCCGGAAACTTGCGCCAGGTCGTGCCGTTGCGGTTGAGCAATGACTCCCAGCCCAGCAGCCCACACAAATCGAGCATCAGGTCTTCTGGAACGCCGTGTTTTTTGAAGTCGTGGAATTCATAGGGAATCTCGCGCGCTTCCAGCCAGGCGCGGGCGCGTCTGACGGTGCCGCAATTGGGGATGCCGTAAAGTTTCATGGCAAACTCGCTGAAAAAAAGACGCGCCATTCTACCCGCCTATGCCTATGCCCGAGACTTCCGCCTTCACCGTTAGCCCCGCCGAGTGGTCGGCCGATGAGGCTGGAATCGCCCTTGTGCGGCGTGCTGTCTTCATCGAGGAGCAGGCGGTACCGGAATCCCTGGAGTGGGAGACGCTGGACCCGGAATGCATGTGGTTCGTCGCGCGCGCGGGCGGCGGCGAAGTGGTCGGCATCGTTCGCCTGACTCCGGATGGACGCATCGGCCGCATGGCGGTGCTTCCGTCGTGGCGCAGCCGGGGTGTCGGCATGGCCTTGCTCGACGCGGTCATGACGGCGGCGCGGCGACAGGGTATCGCCACGCCGCGGCTTTCCGCGCAAACGCATGCCGTGGCTTTTTATGCCCGATTCGGTTTTCAGGTCGAGGGCGAGGTTTACCAGGATGCAGGTATCCCCCATCTCGCCATGACCTTCACTTTCAAGGACTTGCAATGAATATTCGCATCGGCCACGGTTTCGACGTGCACGCCTTCGCCGAAGGGCGCTGCCTGATCATTGGCGGCGTCGATATCCCTCATGAACGCGGCCTGCTCGGCCATTCGGACGCCGACGTGCTGCTGCACGCCATTTGCGATGCCTTGCTCGGCGCGGCCGGCCTCGGCGACATCGGCAAGCACTTTCCCGACAGCGATCCGCAATACAAGGGCATCGACAGCCGCAAGCTGTTGCGCCATGTCGGCGAGTTGCTGCACAGGCAAGGCTGGGCGACCGGCAACATCGACGCTACCCTCATTGCCCAGATGCCGCGCATGGCGCCGCATATTCCCGCCATGCGCGCGCACATCGCCGAGGATTTGCGCGTCGGCGTCGAGCAGGTGAACGTGAAGGCGACCACCACGGAGCAACTCGGTTTCACCGGTCGCGGCGAAGGCATCGCGGCGGAGGCGGTTTGTCTGATCAGCAAAATGTGAGTGCTCAACGGCTGCGACTGTTCTTCGCGCTGTGGCCGGATAGCCCGGTCAGGGCCGAACTCGATGCCGCCGCCGAGAAGTTGCACACGCTACGCGGTGGCCGCCGCACCCGCGCGGACACGATCCATCTCACCCTGGTGTTCATCGGTGAAATTGCGTCGGAGCGGCTTGGCGACGTGTTGGCCGCAGCCGAAGGGCTTGCCGTGCCGAAATTCGATCTGCTGTTCGATCATGCCGACTGCTGGCGGCACAACCGTGTCGCCCATCTCGGCGTCAGTCGGACACCCCCCGCCCTGTCGGAGTTGGTGCGGCAGCTTGAAGCGCGGCTGGATGCCGCCGCGATTCCGTTCGACCGGCGTCCTTATGTTCCGCACATCACGCTGTTGCGAAAAGCCGATTGTTCCGCTGAAAAAACAAATCCCGCGCTGGCGCCGATACGCTGGCTCGCGCGGGATCTCGTGCTGGTCAATTCCAGCCTGCGCTCCGGGGAAGCGCTTTATAAGCAGCTGGGCCGTTGGCCCCTGCTATAAGTAGACATAACTCTCCAGATGACCCGCCAGTTCCTTGGTCGGAAGACGGGTGTAATCCTTGTCGATGATCTCCGATAGCTTGCTCCTTACCGATTCGGGCAACCGGCTGTTCACCAGCCCCACGAAGGGGGCCGAGGCCACGAGGATGAGGCGGTCGTAAGCTTTGTTGACATGACCATCGTCCAGTTCCCGAGAGACTTCCTGGGCGAATCGCTCCGCTTCGTGGTGTTTTGGATCGGTAGCCTGTACGAAAGCACCATGCCCGGTTCCAACATGCGAACCCGAGCGATCACTGACCAGATCGGACGTTTTCTCGCGGCTCTCCGGATGCAGCAGTTCCTTGATGAACTGAAGCCCCTTCTTCGGGCCGTGATTGGCGAACAATTTGGCTTGGCTGGCGTTGGCGACCATGATCCATGTGACGGACATCTTTACCCTCTTGTGTGTCAGACGAGTTGCGGGGACGGATCAGCCACTGCGTGATGCTGCTTTGTTGTCGACCATGTTGCCGGCGACGATTCAAGCCTAGCAGGCGAAACAGGCGGGTCAAGCTGAAGATCGACAAGAAGAATCACCGCTTCATGCGTGGCATCGGCGTCTGTATAATGCGGTTTTGCGCGTAGAGGCTTTCAATAAAATGCGTATTCTTCAAAAAGCGCTTACCTTCGACGACGTCCTGCTCGTCCCCGCTTACTCCTCCGTTCTGCCGCGTGATGTCAGCCTGAAAACCCGGCTGACGCGGGAAATCTCCCTGAATTTGCCTGTCCTCTCCGCGGCGATGGATACCGTCACCGAGGCGCCCATGGCCATCGCGATGGCGCAGGAAGGGGGCATCGGCATCATCCACAAGAACTTCACAGCCGAACAACAGGCCGCCGAGGTCGCCAAGGTCAAACGCTATGAGTCCGGGGTCGTGAAAGACCCCATCACCATCAGCCCCAGCATGCGCGTCAGCGACGTGCTTGAAATCACCCGCCGCTACCGTATCTCCGGTCTGCCGGTGGTAGACAAGTCGGGCAAGGTAATGGGCATTGTCACCAACCGCGATCTGCGCTTCGAAACCAATTTAGAGCATCTGGTGCGCGACATCATGACCCCGCGCAAGAAGCTGATCACGGTCAAGGAAGGCGCCAGCAAGGAAGAAATCGTCGCCTTGCTGCACAAGCATCGCCTGGAGCGTCTGGTGGTGATCAATGACGACTTCGAATTGAAGGGCCTCATCACGGTCAAGGACATCAGCAAGTCCAGCGAACACCCCCTCGCCAACAAGGACGGCCAGGGCCGCTTGTTGGTGGGCGCGGCGGTGGGTGTCGGTCCCGAGAACGTCGAGCGCATCGCCGCGCTGGCCGAGGCCGGCGTCGACGTGCTGGTGGTGGATACCGCCCACGGTCACTCCAAGGGCGTGCTCGACCGCGTCAAATGGGTGAAGGTGCATTACCCGCACATCCAGGTCATCGGCGGCAACATTGCGACCGCTGACGCCGCGCTGGCGCTGGTCGATCATGGCGCTGATTGCGTCAAGGTCGGCATTGGCCCCGGCTCCATCTGCACCACCCGCATCGTCGCCGGTGTCGGCGTGCCGCAGGTCACCGCCGTCGCCAACATCGCAGACGCGCTCGCCAAGCATGGCGTGCCGCTGATCGCCGATGGCGGCATTCGCTATTCCGGCGATATCGCCAAGGCCATCGCCGCCGGTGGTCATTGCGTGATGCTGGGTGGCCTGTTCGCCGGCACCGAGGAAGCACCGGGCGAGATCGAACTGTTCCAGGGGCGTTCCTACAAGTCCTATCGCGGCATGGGCTCCCTCGGCGCGATGCAGAAAGGCTCCAAGGATCGTTACTTTCAGGACAATGAAGCCAACGCCGACAAGTTGGTGCCGGAAGGTATCGAGGGTCGTGTTCCCTACAAGGGCAGCGTGCTCAATGTGCTGCATCAGTTGATGGGTGGTCTGCGTTCCTCGATGGGTTACATGGGCGCCGACAGCATCCCGCGTTTCCACGAAGTCGCGCAGTTTGTGGAAATCACCAATGCCGGCATCAAGGAATCTCACGTCCACGACGTGCAGATCACCAAGGAAGCGCCGAACTACCACGTTTGATCACGCCATGCTGAGCGAGCAGAACATCCAGGATGCGGTAAGGCGGGCGGTCGCGGCCGCCAGCCGACCGGCTTGCGTCTGGTTGTTCGGCTCCTATGCGCGCGGCGAGGCGGACGACCTGTCCGACCTTGACCTGCTGGTGATTGAAGACGAGGTTGAAGACAAGGCCGACGAGTACCTGCGAATTCATCGCGCCATCGGTTCTCTTGGCGTGGGCGTAGATGTGCTGGTCTTTTCGCGTCGGGAATACGAACGCCGCAGCCAGGTGCCCGGCACCTTGCCGCATCGGGTCAGCCGGGAAGGCAGAATGCTGCATGACGCCTCAAGCTGAGGAGGCGCGACGGCTGTTGCGACTGGCCCGCCGTGATCTCGGAACATTCCACCTGCTTCTTTCCCTGCCGCAAGCCGAGTTGACCGCGCTAGGCTTCCACGCACAGCAATCGGCGGAGAAGGCGCTCAAAGCGGTCACCGTTCGGATCGGCATGGCCGTGCCGAGAACGCATGATCTCGCGGCACTTGGCTCGGCGATATCTGAACGTGGCCTGGTATTGCCACTCGCCATTGACGATTTACGTTTATTGAACCCATTTGCGGTCGAATTTCGCTACGACGATGAAATCATCTCCGTGGTGACGCGCGAACAACTTGCCCGCCTGCTGGACACGATACTCGACTGGGCTACCGCCAAAGTCGAAACTCCGACCGATTGATACGACTCCTCGAAAATCATGCATTCCAAAATTCTCATCCTCGACTTCGGTTCCCAGTACACCCAGCTCATCGCCCGCCGCGTGCGTGAGCACAACGTTTACTGCGAGCTGCATCCCTATGATGTTTCCGAGCAATTCATCCGCGATTTCGCGCCGGCCGGGGTGATCCTCTCCGGCGGGCCGTCGTCGGTGACCGAGGACGACACGCCGCGCGCGCCGCAAGTGGTGTTCGAGCTGGGCGTGCCGGTGCTGGGCATCTGTTACGGCATGCAGACCATGGCCGCGCAACTGGGCGGGAAGGTGGAAAACGCCAGTCACCACGAATACGGCTACGCGGAATTGCGCGCGCGCGGCCATTCCAAGTTGCTGGTTGACGTGCAGGACCGGGTCGATCCCGATGGCAAGGCCTGGATGGATGTCTGGATGAGCCACGGCGACCGCGTGGTCGATCTGCCGCCCGGCTTCAAGGTGATCTGCGACAACGCCTCCACCCCGGTGGCCGGCATGGCCGACGACGAACGGCGCTTCTATGGCGTGCAGTTCCACCCGGAAGTCACCCATACCTTGCAAGGCAAAGCCATCCTCGGCCGCTTCGTGCATGACCTGTGTGGCTGCGGCCAGGACTGGAACATGCCGGACTACATCTCCGAAGCCGTGGCCAAGATTCAGGCCACGGTCGGTACTGACGAAGTCATCCTCGGCCTCTCCGGCGGCGTCGATTCCTCGGTAGCGGCCGCGCTGATCCATAAAGCCATCGGCGACAAGCTCACCTGTGTGTTCGTCGATACCGGCCTGTTGCGCCTGAACGAGGCGGAGCAGGTGATGGAAACCTTCGCCAACAACCTCGGCGTCAAGGTCATCCATGTCGATGCCAGCGAGCAGTTCATGGGCAAACTGGCCGGCGTCAGCGACCCGGAACGCAAGCGCAAGATCATCGGCGGCGAATTCGTCGCCGTGTTCCAGAGCGAATCCGCCAAGCTGGAAAACGCCAAATGGCTGGCCCAGGGCACCATCTACCCGGACGTGATCGAATCCGCCGGGGCCAAGACCAAGAAGGCGCACGCCATCAAGAGCCACCATAACGTTGGCGGCCTGCCAGATGACATGCACTTGAAACTGCTGGAACCGCTACGCGAGCTGTTCAAGGATGAAGTACGCGAACTGGGCGTGGCGCTGGGCCTGCCGCACGACATGGTCTACCGCCACCCCTTCCCCGGCCCCGGCCTGGGCGTGCGTATCCTCGGCGAAGTGAAGAAGGAATACGCCGACCTCCTGCGCCGCGCCGACCACATCTTCATCGAGGAGCTACGCGCTTCCGGCTGGTACGAGAAAACCTCACAGGCCTTCGCCGTGTTCCTGCCGGTGAAAGCGGTGGGCGTGATGGGCGACGGCCGAACCTACGACTATGTGGTTGCTCTGCGCGCCGTGCAGACCCAGGACTTCATGACCGCACACTGGGCCGAACTGCCCTATGCGCTGCTGGCCAGGGTCTCCAACCGCATCATCAATGAAATTCGCGGCATCAACCGCGTCGCCTACGACATCACCGGCAAGCCGCCGGGAACGATCGAGTGGGAATGATTTGATGTCTCGTACTATCCGGCACTGAACAGTATAAAAACCACGTAAGCCCGCGTAACTGCGGGCTTTTTTGTTGTTTTCGTCTGGTATCACCTTGCACGACGATGCACCGGCAAGGAGTTATTTTCAATGGTATTTCCAGTGGTATTATTTTCAGGCGCCCGGAAATTCTGGCCGATACCATTCATTGATGATGCGGGAATTCATGGTATCGAAATCGTGAAACTCTAGGTGTGGTGTAGGTTAGTAGCGAATTTCATGGTTTGAAAAATCATGGTATCGCCAGCCCTCGCCGATACCATGACCAAACGACCGAAACAAAGGAGAGAGCCATGCTTTCCGATACCAAGCTGCGCAACCTGAAGGCGCAGGACAAGATGTACAAGGTGGCCGACCGCGACGGCCTCTATGTGGCAGTCACCAAGGCGGGCGGCATCTCGTTCCGCTACAACTACACGCTCAATGGCAGGCAGGAGACGGTGACGTTCGGTCAGTACGGCGTGGGCGGCATCACGCTAGCAGAGGCGCGTGAGCGTCTGGACGAGGCCAAGAAGATGATCGCCGCTGGCAAGTCGCCGGCCAGGGAGAAGGCGCGGGCCAAGAACCGGGACAAGGGTGCCAAGTCCTTCGACGACTGGGCGCAGGGCTGGCTGCGCGGGTACGAGATGGCCGATTCAACACGGGACATGCGCCGCGCCTGCTACGACCGAGAGTTGAAAGGCCCGTTCGGCAACAAGCTGCTGATTGAAATCACCCATGACGATCTGCGCGACCTGACCGACAAGATCGTGGCCAGGGGGGCGCCGGCCACGGCAGTGCATACCCGCGAAGTGGTGATGCAGATCTACCGATGGGCGAACGAGCGAGGCCAGCGCGTCGACAATCCGGCAGACTTGGTGCGCCCCACGGCCATTGCCCGGTTTGCGCCGCGTGAGCGTGCCCTGTCGCCAGATGAGATCGGCCTGATGTACGAGTACCTGGAGAAAGTGTCGGCAGGCCCGCAGTTCAAGGTGGCATGCAAGCTGCTGCTACTGACGATGGTGCGCAAGGGCGAACTGACCGATGCGAAGTGGAGCGAGATCAGTTTCACGGAAGCCCTATGGACGATCCCAAAGGAGAGGATGAAGCGCCGGAACCCGCATCTGGTGTTTCTGTCACGGCAGGTGCTCGATATATTCATTGCGCTCAAGACCTTTGCTGGTGGGTCTATATGGGTGCTGCCGTCGCGCTATGACGCCGACCAGCCCATGAGCAATGCCACCCTGAACCGGGTGCTGGAAATGGTCTATACGCTGGCGCAGAAGGACGGGAAGCCGCTTGGCAAGTTCGGTCCGCATGACCTTCGGCGCACAGCCAGCACAATGCTGCACGAGGCTGGATATAACACAGACTGGATTGAAAAGTGCCTAGCCCACGAGCAAAGAGGCGTGAGGGCGGTCTACAACAAGGCCGAATATCGCGAGCAACGCACGGCCATGTTGCAGGATTGGGCAGACATGATCGACGGATGGGTCTTCAAGAAACGGTGACGACTTGCCCAGGGCGTGCCGCTCGTTCGCCTGATGCCTTGCGCGCTTCTATCCATGCCGTGATGTCAGTCAAATCCCATGCAACATTGCGGCTGGTGAGCGCGATCCGGCGCGGAAAGTCGCCGCGTTTTTCCATGTTGTAGATGGCCTTCTCCGACAGCGGGATCATGCCCAGCAGTGTTTTCTTGTTGATCAGTTGCATGATCTATCCTTCAAAACGCCATCACAAACACGTCCATCTTCGACCCCTTGTGTACTTGCCCTTGAGGGGATCTCATCTCGGGAAGGTTGCAAGATTGCACGTCCTCATGGCCAATTTCGTGCATAACCGGAAGTGTCTGCACCCCAGTTCCCAAAGCAGCGAACTGGGGAATCATTCGCTGAACCTCAGCGCAGAGTAGTGGCGTTGCCCTACCGCTTTCCCCAGCCAGCCCGCGCTTGTCTGGCGTTCACTTCTCAAGCGAAGCCTTATGGGCCAGGGTGGTTGACACAGTTGTTCAAAGTGATCATCGGAGTCCATCCACATAAGCCATCCTGAACCTTCCTGACATCTTGATTACCGTGGTAAATTATAAGCACATGCAACGGTATATCAATAATGCTTTCATTCAAGAATGTTCAACGGATGCGTTTGGGAGGCACGCGGGATACCCTCTCGCTGGCTGCCATTTCGGCGGGACTGTTCGCGACCCACCCCTACCTGGCTGAAAATCTGCCACCCGGGCTTCCCATGTGGGGCGGTTTCGCTTGTGCGGCACTGGGCGGCTTTAGGCTGGCTTCAAAAGCACTGCAACCGTGGGCTGAGCATGGGCTCTTCAAGTCGGAACTCAAGCTACGTTCCGCCAATCTGCCCTACGAGGCATTTGCGGGGGGGCATGCAGAAGGGTTGTTAGTCGGCTACCTCGCCGATACCGGCAAGCCGCTCATCCTCCCTTACGAGGATCTGATGCGGCATGGCTTCATCGTGGGGCAGTCCGGAGTCGGTAAAACCGTGCTGGGCCGGCTGCTCATGTTTCAGCAGATCATCAACGGTGGCGGGCTGATCTTCATCGACGGCAAGCTCAACATCGAGGAGTTGGAGACCCTCCACGCCTACTGCGCCTGGGCTGGTCGTTCCCATGACTTGCTGGTCATCAACCCAGGTGAACCCGACCTCTCGAACACTTACAACCCCATCCTTTATGGCGACCCGGATGAGGTGTCTGCGCGAATTCTCTCCCTCATTCCTTCCACGGAAAACAATCCCGGCGCCGACCACTACAAGCAATCCGCCAACCAGGGCGTGGCCACGCTGATCGCTGCCCTGAACCGGGCCAAGCTGTCCTACAACTTCATCGACCTGACCATCCTGTTACCGGCTGAGTAAACCCGCCTAAATCTGGCGGAATTTCCAGAAGGTAGGGACAGGAAATGAAGAAGGGGCCCGGCTGGGCCCCTTCTTCATAGTGGCTACGAGCGGTTGTGAATCAGAACGGCGTATCGTCCTCGT
>JAURYL010000124.1 GCA_030653935.1 Pseudomonadota bacterium | reverse complement strand
ACGCCATCATGATGATCGACTTCGCCCTGAGCCGGCAGCGCCGCGACGGCATGAGCCCGGCCGACGCCATCCGCGAAGCCTGCCTGGTCCGCTTCCGCCCGATCATGATGACCACTCTCGCCGCCCTGGCCGGCACCCTGCCCATCGCCATCGGCTGGGGCGCCGGCGCAGAAATCCGCCAGCCACTCGGCCTCGCTGTGGTCGGCGGCCTGGCGCTGTCGCAGTTCCTCACGCTGTATCTGACGCCGGTGGTTTATTTGTATATGGAGCGTCTGGGGGCGCGGTTTTCGCGGCGCCCCTTGAAATAGATTGGCCGGGCGCGAGGTCTACGGTTTGCGACATGGACGGCTGTTGTACAGCGGTTGGAGTCATTCAGGCCCGATCAGCATCCGACCGCAGTCGGCCACTTTGAGACGGCCAGGTTGGTGGCTCGGGTGTCTCTTGCTCGGCCTTATGTGGAGCTCCACATAAGGCCGATTATGTAGACCCCGTGATTATGTGGAGCTACCGAACCATCCCGTTTCGGAGGCTTGTATGCGAGAGACCTGCTGGCAACTGAGCCCGGCGCACACTCAACATAATTTTCGAGTTCGTGCGGTTACCAGTCGCAGCAACATCAGCCACAAGATGTCGGTCCTGGCTAGCACCGAGCCCATCTCACGTCGAATACGCGTAGTGAATGTCCTCAAGTCCGATTTGGTGGCTATGCGACGGGCACCGGATTATGTGGACCACGGATGCGGCGCTTCCCCTGTCAAGTAAGGCGTCCGATGGCAGCCACGGCTTCAACTCCACATAATCACGGGGTCTACATAATCGGCCTTACCGGCCAGTCACGGCCACCACATTGCGGTCGTTCGCCAATGACTGCTTCCTTGACCTTCGGCTGTCACGTGCCGGCACAGAAGATCTGCGCAGCATTCGGTGTCATGGTTGGCCGGGGAATCTGGCTCATGGCGTTGGAAATAAGCGTGCCTTCGAGGTCGAGGGCGATGACCTTGATGTTCATGATTGCCACCGCCTCATCGGCAAAGTTCCAGATCCACCCACGGGATGCCAAGCGACAGCGGCTCACCCGATTCCCGGTCAAGCAACACCGGGCATTCCTTCTCGAAATTGAACATGCTGGCGCTGACCGGGTAGCTCCAGCCGATCCGGCCTTGAGTGCTGGGGCCGAAGGTGTCCTGCCAGTTCGCGGGCACGCGCAGCACTTTCACCTTTTTCCACCACAGGCTGCATTCATAAAAATCGCGCTCACCCTTGAGATTGAATTCGACAACGGCCTGCGCCAGAGGCAGGTTGGCCAGTCGATCCGCCACAATGCCTCGGCGCTGCTCCTTGAATTGCGTGCTCAGGATGTTTGTGCGCTCGTCTTCAGAAACGCCTTCGTCGATGGCCATCGGTTCCACCAGCATCGCGCCCCGTTGATTGACCAAGCCCCAACGTCCAGTGCCATCGCGTACCTGATAGGTATCGCCACGACCGTGCTCAATGTCATGCCAAGGGCCGGACAGTTGAGTGCCCTGCGAGTCGATCAGCACCCAGCGCGCGCCGTCCACCGCTTCTGCCTTGGGTAGGGGAACGATGTCCACGCCGTTGTTGAAAAAACTGCCGTCGGCATAACGGGGTGGCACCACCACTTCCCCGTGTTCGTTGATGAAGCCCCAAAGCCCGGTATCCGGGCATTTCACGGCGGCAAAATCGTTATTGAAGAGCAATACATCCGCCCAATCCGAACGGCCCAGCCATTGGGATTCCGAATTCATGAAGCCCATGCGCGGCCGCGCACAATCCATGTCGTCTTGGCAAGCGACAAAATACTCGCCCATTACGCACAGAGAACCCTGCAAAGCACTGACGCCGGGCAGGTTGACCTGCTGTCCGGACCTGTAAGCCAGGATGTCGCAGGTGTAGCGCAGGAAACCGTCTTGGTTGACCGGCGTCGTAATTGGCGGCAAGGGCGTGGTGCGGGTTTCGATCAAACCATTGTGTGGATCAGACAGATAGGCGTATTGGCAAGGAAGCAGGAAACGCCCTTCGCCATCGATCAATCCGCCCAGCCCTTTCGGACTCCAGACCGTGGTTGGTTGGTCAAAGCGCATTTCGACAGGCAGGTTCTTTTCCGGGTAGTGCGGCGGCATGAAATGACCGTCCCGGTACAGCCAATGCCCGACCATGCCGCCATGCATCCAGTAGCAGAGTGTGTCTGCCTGCTGGTAATCCTCCAACGGGTAGCGCAGCAGAGTCAGCAAGCGCTCACGCAGGCGTTTTCTCCCCTCGGCAGAGGTCAATAGCAACCGCAATGGCATAGGCGAGGAACAGGCATTAAGCCACCAGGAGAAATAAAGTCTGCCACGTTTGCGTGACGGCCCCTGCACTTCATGCGCCACCATCCTCGCCCCGGCTTCAGATAAGCAAAGATAAGCGGGACGATTGAATTCACCCTCCCAGTTCTGACCCGATAAATGGGTTTGGTACAACTGCAGGTCGGCGACATTCACGTCGCCGAAGTCAGGCTGTATCTGGCGCAGGGATGCTTCAGTCAGCGCATCGGCATGGAAACCGGATTCTTCAGTGCTCAAGGCTGCAGCCCATTGGGCATAACCCGCCAGAAGGCGAACGAGTTCCGGCGCGGGAGGCAGACTATAACCTGAATCCGCAGGTTAGCACGCCATAAATAGCGTAACGCATTGAATAATAAGGTATAATAAGCTTTTCGCAATTCACCCAATTGGTGCCATGGCTCAAAGCGTACTCCACCCCTACGGTGCTCCGATTCCCCGCTTC
>JAURYL010000115.1 GCA_030653935.1 Pseudomonadota bacterium | reverse complement strand
AGCAACCTCACCTTCACGGTGAGTGTCGCCAACGCCGGCCCCTCCAATGCCACCGGCGTACAGGTCACCGACCTGCTGCCTTCCGGCTACACCTTTGTCAGCGCCACTCCCAGCCAGGGCAGCTACGTCAGCGGCACCGGCATCTGGACGGTAGGCGGTATCGCCAAGGACGCCAGCGTCACCCTGAGCATCATCGCCACGGTAAAAGCCAGCGGTTCGTACGCCAACACGGCGGAAGTGACGGCGGCGACCGAGACCGACAGCGACTCCACCCCGAACAACCACGACGGCAACGAAGACGACCAGAAGACGGTTACCCCGGTACCGAGTGCCCTAATCGACCTGTCGCTGACCAAGACCGCCAGCAACATGGCGCCGCAGGTGGGCAGCAATGTCACCTTCACGGTGAGTGTCGCCAACGCCGGCCCGAGCGGCGCCACGGGAGTGGTCGTCACCGACCTGCTGCCGGCGGGCTACACCTATGTCTCCAGCACGGTCAGCCAGGGCAGCTATGTTTCCGGCACCGGACTCTGGACGGTGGGAAGCATCGCCAAGGATGCCAGCGCAACCTTGACGGTCACCGCCACGGTCAAGGCATCGGGTTCCTATACAAATACCGCTGAAGTGACGGCGGCGAACGAGACCGACGTGGACTCGACCCCGAACAACCATGTCGATAGTGAAGATGATCAACAGACCATCACGCCGACCACGGCAGCCCTGATCGACCTGTCCCTGACCAAAACTGCCAGCACCATGACCCCGCAGGTGGGCAGCGCCATCACCTTCACGGTGAGTGTCGACAACGCCGGCCCGAGCGGCGCCACGGGCGTGGTCGTCACCGACCTGCTGCCGGCGGGCTACACCTTCGTCTCCAGCACGGTCAGCCAGGGCAGCTATGTCTCCGGCACCGGTATCTGGACGGTGGGCGGCATCGCCAAGGATGCCAGTGCGACTCTGACCGTGACCGCCACGGTCAAGGCCAGCGGTTCGTACGTCAACACGGCGGAAGTGACGGCGGCTAACGAGGCCGACAGTGACTCGACCCCGAACAACCAGAACGTCTCGGAAGACGACCAGAAGATGGTCACCCCGGTGCCGAGTGCCCTGATTGACCTGTCCCTGAACAAGACCGCCAGCAATATGGCGCCGCAGGTGGGCAGCAACCTCACCTTCACGGTGAGTGTCGCCAACGCCGGCCCGTCCAACGCCACCGGCGTTCAGGTCACCGACCTGCTGCCCTCCGGCTACACCTTCGTCAGCGCCACCCCCAGCCAGGGCAGTTACGTCAGCGGCAGCGGCCTGTGGACGGTCGGCGGCATCGCCAAGGACGCCAGCGCCAGCCTGAGCATCATCGCCACGGTAAAAGCCAGCGGCGCCTACGCCAACACGGCGGAAGTGACGGCGGCTAACGAGACCGACAGTGACTCGACCCCGAACAACCAGAACGCCTTGGAAGACGACCAGAAGACGGTCACCCCGGTGCCGACGGCCCTGATCGATCTGTCCCTGAACAAGACCGCCAGCAACATGACGCCGCAGGTGGGCAGCAACCTCACCTTCACGGTGAGTGTCGCCAATGCTGGCCCCTCGAATGCCACGGGCGTGGTCGTCACTGACCTCCTGCCTTCCGGCTACACCTTCGTCAGCGCCACCCCCAGCCAGGGCAGTTATGTCAGCGGCACCGGACTGTGGACGATCAGCAGCATCGCCAAGGACGCCAGCGCCAGCCTGAGCATCATCGCCACGGTAAAAGCCGGCGGCGCCTATGCCAACACGGCGGAAGTGACGGCGGCTAACGAGACCGACAGTGACTCGACCCCGAACAACCAGAACGCCTCGGAAGACGACCAGAAGACGGTCACCCCGGTGCCACTGGCAGGTTTGTCCGGGAAGGTCTATCTCGACCGCAACGACAACGGCTCGGTGGATGCCGACGAAACCGGATTCCCGGGGGTGACCATCCGGCTCAGCGGTAAAGATGACCTGGGTGATAGCGTCGATCTCACTGTGCTGACGGATGCCGACGGGATATTCCGCTTTGCCGACCTGCGTCCCTCGGACAGCAATGGTTACACGCTGACCGAAACGCAACCTTCGAGCTATCTCGATGGCCGCGAGTCGGTCGGTGTGGTGGGGGGCGTCGTTTCAGGCACGGCGCCCAACACCGGGTTTGACGATACGCCGGCCAACAACCGCATCACCGGCATCCATCTCGGCGCCGGCCAAAGCGGTTCCGACTATCTCTTTGGCGAGCGCGGCGCCCGTTTGAATGGTTACGTCTATGTCGATGTCAACGGGAATGGCGGCAAGGACGCGGGTGAAACCGGCCTGACGGGCATTCCGGTCACTCTCTCGGGAACGACGGCGGATGGCGTGAATATTTGCACGCTGCTGGCATGTGCTACCACCACGAATGCCGATGGTGCCTATGCTTTTGCGGGTCTGCCGGTTGGCACCTATACGCTTGTCGAAGACCAGACCGTGGTGAACCAGATCGTGGGCGCCGACGGCAAGCCGCTTTATACCGATGGCAAGGAAACCGCCGGCGTGGCGGGCGGTGAGGTGGTCAACAACTATTTCGGCAGCCAGGAAGAGTACAACCGCATCCGAAACATCAATCTGACTCAGGCGTTGATGACCAGTCTGAATGGTGATGTGACAGGCTATCTGTTTGGCGAAGTTCCGCGCGCCGCGAATCCGCTGGTGCTCAAGCCGCCCATCGTCAACGGTTATGTCTGGCTGGATCGTGACCACAGCCGTCAGCGTCCGGTCGATGGCAGCATGGAAGGCCTTTCCGGTTGGTCGGTCGGGTTGTTCCAAAGCCAGACGTTACTCTGCACGGTTAACACCGATGGGGGCGGTTTCTACCAATTCGACAACCTGCATTGCCCTGGCTACGAGAATGGCCTGCCGATCAGCAGTTCGCCCCGCGATTTCTCCATTTCCTTCAGCAAGGCCAGCAATCGTCTCGCCAATGTGCCGATCTCTGGCGGCGGCGCGGGTGAGGTCAAGCAGGGCGAGATTGTCGGCATCACCCTGCGCGATGGCGACGAGATCACCGAACAGAACCTGCCGCTCGACCCCTCCGGCATCGTTTATGACGCAGTGACCCGGCAGCCGGTGGCGGGCGCGACGGTGCGCATCGACTACCTCGGCGCGGGCGCGTTCGATCCCGCAGCGCACCTGCTCGGCGGCACGGCTTCCCAGGTGCAGGTCACGGGTGCCGACGGCCTTTATGCCTTCTTCCTGCAGAACGCCTATCCCAGTGGCGAGTACCTCCTGACGGTCGCCGCGCCGGCCGGCTATCTCAATGCCACGTCGGTGATGATCCCGGTCTGCACCGGCATCATCGATGCCCTGGCGCTGCCGACGCCGCTGCTGGTGCAAGGCTCCAACGTGCCGCCGCCGGCGGGCACACCGCTGCACAACGCGGCCACCTGCCCGTCGAGAAGCGCAGCATTCACCACGGTCGCACCCTGGGCGGGCGGTCAGGAGACCACGCAGTACTACTTCCGTTTCAACATCACCAACGGGGTTTCCGCGCATATCCTGAACAACCACATTCCGGTGGATCCGTTGCAGGGCGGCAACATCGTCATGACCAAGACCACGCCGCTGATCAATGTGTCGCGCGGTGATCTGGTGCCTTACACCATCACCGCCCGTAACACCCTGCCTGGCGCCCTGGCCGCGATCGACATCCAGGACCTGATTCCGCCCGGCTTCAAGTACAAGCAGGGCAGCGCCAGTTTCGACGACGATTGCGACGGCCCGCTGCCGGCCGTGTCGATGGAGCCGAACGTGAACGTCCGCACCCTGACCTGGGCCAACCATGCTTTCACCGCCAGCGGCACGGTGCAGGCCTGCAAGCGCATCAAGCTGATGCTGGTGGTCGGCGCCGGCGTCGGCGAGGGGGAATACAACAACCAGACCTGGTCGATGAACAGCGTGGCGAATGTCCAGATTTCCAACACCGCCGTCGCCACCGTCCGCGTCGTTCCCGACCCCACCTTTGACTGCACCGACATCATCGGCAAGGTGTTCGACGACCAGAACGCCAACGGTTATCAGGACGAGGGTGAACCGGGCATTCCCAACGTCCGTGTCGCCACCGCGCGCGGCCTGTTGGTGACCACCGACAAGGAGGGTCGCTTCCATGTCGCTTGCGCCGTGATCCCGCAGGCGCAGCGGGGTTCCAACTTCATCATGAAGCTGGACGAACGCAGTCTGCCGTCGGGTTATCGGTTGACCACCGAGAACCCGCGTGACGTGCGCGCGACGCGCGGCAAGCTGGTGAAGCTCAACTTCGGCGCCGCCATCCATCGCGTCGTGCGGGTGGAATTGACCGACGCGGCCTTCATCTCCGGCAAGCCCGAAGCCACCGCCGCGCTGGCGAAGGCGCTCGACAAACTGCCGCAATCCTTGCGCGCCAAGCCCTCGGTGGTGCGCCTGGCTTACCAGAGCCGGGGCGAGGCTCGGAATTTGATCGAGGATCGTTTGCGCGCGGTGCGCGAGCGGCTTGAACGTCTATGGAAAGAACAGGGATGTTGCTACACGCTGGTATTCGAGGAAGAAGTCTTCGAACGGCCCACCGGCAAGAAAAGGGGCGCGAAATGAACAAGAAGCTTCTCTGCCTGCTGCTGGAAGGCCTGCTCGTTTCCGGTTCCGTTTATGCGAGTGGCGCCGAGCCGGAGCGCTTTTGCCAGGTTGATAGCACTTGCGCGCCGTGCAACAAGGACAAGGACGGCAAGGAATCCTGCCGTTCCGTCAATGGCAAGCGCATCGACCACGGTGCCAGCCTGGGTGCGCGCTTCGCGCCACGCAACGCCGAACAGGAACTGGGCACGGAAACCTATGTGCTCTCCGACGCCAACCTGTTGCTGCCGGTGCAGCCCATGCCAAAACAGCCGGGTGGGACGCCCGCGCCCCAGGTAGCGCAGGCGTCCTCGCCTGCATCGCCGCCAGCATCGCCGCCGGCGTCCCCGCAGGCCAAAAACGCAGGCGAGACGCCTGCGCTACATCGCATCGTCGAACGACGTGAAACCCGGCCCGGTGAACGCACCGTGCTGGCACCGTCCTCCTTCGTTTCCGGCGGCAGCGAACTGGGCGAGACGCTTAAGATGCGCCTGGATGAACTGGTCGATCACCTCAAGACGCATCAGAACCTGCGCCTTGAGGTGATCGGCCATACCGACACGCAACGCCTGTCGCCGCGCAGCAAGGCGAAGTACCGCGACAACCAGGGCCTCGGCCAGGCGCGCGCCGACCTCGTTGCTGGCTATCTGGGCGAGCAACTCGGCTTGCCGGCGGACCGCATCAAGTCCGGTTCGATGGGTCCGGACCAGCCGCTGGCCGGCAACGACACGCTGGAAGGCATGGCGAAAAACCGGCGGGTGGAAATCCGCGCCTGGTACGAGGATGTCGTGGTGCGCCAGGAGGAAATCGTCGAGGCGCTGCCTGTCCCGGCCGCCGTCGAGCCCGTCGTCACGCCCCAGTCCGAGCCGCCTCCGGCGTTGGCCGAGGTGGCCGAGGTGGCAGAACCGGCGGCGATCCTGACGCCCCCCGCGCCTGCCGCCTTGCGCTCCTGCCAGGATGTCCTCGCCGCCCGCGTGCGCGCCGAGGACGCGCCGTTCCGCATCAGCATCGACGGCGTGCCGGAAGATGACAGCGGCGTGATCGATCCGGATATCCAGCGTTGCACCGATGTCTCCCTGGAAAAGGCCGATATCCAGATTCGCTACGACACCCTGGAGCAGACCCCGGTGCTCAACGCCCACGCCTGGCCCAATGCCGTGGCGCGCGATGGTCAGGTGGAAATCATCGGCTGGAGCAATTACGCGGCGTTTATCGCCCGCGCCGAGTTGCGGCTGTTCGCGCCCGGGGTATCCACCCAGGGCGCGCCGTTGGCGGTGTTGCCGCTGGAATTGGGGCAGGCGGCCGCTTGGTCGCCCAAGGGCTTGAAAGGCGGTCATGTGGTCTATGTGCTGCGGGTCTACGACGCGCGTGGCCGTTTCGACGAAACCCGGCCCAAGCGCATCGACCTGACCGACAAGGCGCGGCCCAACGAAGATTTCGAGAAACGTGAACGCGAGTTGTTGGCCGGCTATGGCGAGAACAGTCTCGCCATCCGCAACATCCAGAGCCACGGCGGTGCCGTCACCGCCAACGGCAGCGGCATCAAGCCGGGTGAAGTGGTTTATTTCCTCGGCCAGCCGGTGCCGGTGGACGCCAAGGGCGATTTCGCCGCGCGCCAGATCCTGCCCGCCGGGCCGCATGTGGTGGAAGTCGAGGTGAAGCAAGCCGATGGCCAGAGCGCGCGCTATTCCCGCAACCTCTCAATTGCCGCCGATGACTGGTTCTATCTCGGCATCGCCGACATCACCCTCGGACGCAACGCCACCAGCGGCCCGGCCAAGCTGGTGACCGCGGACGCCACCGATCACTTTGACAACAAGGTTTATATCGACGGTCGCCTGGCTTTCTACCTGAAGGGCAAGGTGAAGGGTGAATGGCTGCTCACCGCCAGCGCCGACACCCGCGAACAGCCGTTGAAACGTCTGTTCAGCAACTTCACCGAGAAAGACCCGCGCTATCTGTTGCGCAGCCTCGACCCGGAGAAGTACTACCCGGTCTATGGCGACGACTCCACCGCCGTCGACGACGCACCGACCCAGGGCAAGTTCTTCGTGCGCCTGGCGCGCGGCGATTCGCAAGTGATGTGGGGCAGTTTCAAGACCAGCCTCACCGGCACCGAATTCGCCAACTACAACCGCACGCTCTACGGCGCCCGCGCCAGGCTGGTGTCCGATTCCGCCACGAAGTACGGCGAGAAACGCGGCACCCTGGAAGTGTTCGCCGCCGACCCCGGCACCCTGCAATCGCGCGAGGAATTCCGCGCCACCGGCGGTTCGCTCTACTACCTGCAACACATGGACATCACCGCCGGCTCGGAGCGGGTCTGGGTGGAAATCCGTGACAAGGACACCGGCCTGGTGCTCAAGACCCAGCAACTGGTCGCGGTGCAGGACTACGAGGTGAACGCCCTCCAGGGCCGGGTCATCCTGCGCGAGGCGCTCGCCTCGACCGCCGGCGCCGGCACCCTGGTGCAGTCGGGCGATCTTTCCGGCCACCCGGTCTACCTGATCGCCACCTACGAATACGCGCCCGGCGTGACCTCGGTGAGCAGCATGGTGGTGGGCGGCCGCGCCAGCGCCTGGGTCAACGACCATCTGCAAGTGGGCACCAGCGGCTATCGCCAGGACGGCCCGCGCCAGCGTCTCAAGGGCGTCGACGCCACCCTGCGCTACAAACCCGGCACCTATGTGAAGGTGGAAGGCGCGCGTTCCGACGGCGCCGGCTTCGGCATGCAGACCTCGCAGGACGGCGGTTTCGGTTTCAACCCCGTCACCTCGACCGGGGGCAAGGCCGACGCGCAACGGGTCGAGGCCGGCGTCGATTTCGCCGAGGTCAAGGAAGGCGCCAAAGGACGCGCCACTTTCTACTGGCAGGATCGCGAGGCCGGTTTCTCCGGCCCCGGCCAGATATCCTTCAGCAGCGAGGCCACCACCCAACTGGGCGCGAGCGTGCTCTGGCAGATGAGCGAAGCAACCGAACTCCTGCTCAAGTCCGACGAAAAGGACGCCACCAGCCAGACCACGCGGGCAACCGAGGTGAACGTCAACCACCTGCTGAATCCCAACTGGAAGGCGGGCGTCGGCCTGCGCGTCGACGACAGGGACACTCGCGTCGCCAATGCCAGCCCGATCTTGTCGCAAACCGGCGGCCGCACTGATGCCGTCCTGCGCATGGACTACACGCCCGACGCCGAAAAGCGCGCTGGCTGGAGCGCCTACGGTTATTTCCAGGGCACTCTGGAAAAGAGCGGCAGCCGTCGTGACAACGACCGTATCGGCCTCGGCTTTGATCGGCGTCTCAACGACCGCTTCAAGCTCGGCGGCGAGATATCCGATGGCGATGGCGGCTTCGGCGCCCGCGTCTCCGGCGATTGGCAGGTGGATGATCGATCCAGCCTCTACACCAACTACACCTTGACGCCGGACCGTAGCGACGACGGCTTCCGTGGTCGCGCCGGCCTGCTCACCGCCGGCGGCAAGACCCGCTACACCGACGCGCTCAGTCTCTACGCCGAGGAACGCTACCAGCACGGCGAGGGCCCCTCCGGCCTGATCCACGCCTTCGGCCTCGACCTCTCGCCGAACGAACGCTGGAACACCGGCTTCAAGCTGGAAACCGGCAAACTCTCCGACCCGGCCGCCGGTGACATGGACCGCCAGGCGGTGGGTTTCAGCCTCGGCTACCGCAAGGACGCCACCCGTTACGCCGGCGCCCTGGAGTACCGCCATGAAAAGGGCTCCGCCAGCGGCACCCGCGAGACCTGGCTGATGAAGAACACCCTGGGTTACCAGATCGATCCCGACTGGCGCTTCCTCGGCCGCCTCAACTTCTCCACCTCCACGGCCAGCGGCGGCGCCTTCCAGGACGGCGAATACCTGGAACTGGTCACCGGCTACGCCTGGCGGCCGGTGAAGAACGACCGCTGGAACACCCTGTTCAAGTACACCTACCTCTACAACGTGCCGTCACCGGGGCAACTGAGCAACGGCGTGACCGCCGATTTCGCCCAACGCAGCCATGTGCTCGCCGTGGATACCATTTACGACATCCGCCCCTGGGTCTCGCTCGGCGGCAAGCTGGGCGTGCGCCACGGCGAACTGAGGGACACCAAGGTGGCCGGCAACTGGTACACCTCCACCGCCTGGCTCGGCATCCTGCGCGCCGACTGGCACTGGGTGCACGAGTGGGACATCATCACCGAACTGCGCATGCTCGAAGTGGAAGCCGCCGGCGACAGCCAGGCCGGTGCCCTGATCGGCGTCTACAAGCACCTGAACAAGCACTTCAAACTCGGCGCCGGCTACAACTTCACCGACTTCTCCGACGACCTTACCGATGTTTCCTACCGCTCCCACGGCTGGTTCATCAACCTGATCGGCAAAATGTAAGCGCGGCGCGCCGCATCAAAGGATGTTTGATGCGGTTCGTCCCTCACCACATCCACGAAGAGGGATCCGGGCATCACCGCGCGCGGATGCCGCCCCAATTCAGAGTTTGTGAATTAATTGAAACTGGCGGGAATGACGGTCGTGGTGGGTGCCGGAAATTGTTACAGCCCCTCAATCCTCCCGCTCGTCGACGCCGTATTCCTGGTCGAGTTGCTCCATGCGCCGGGCATAGAACCAGATGATGATCAGATAGACCAGGAGGGAGCCCTGGGCGCTCATGTAGAAGGCCAGGGGAAAACCGGCGACGCTGATCGCGTTGAGTTCCCGCGCGAACCAGATCACTCCGAAGGTCACCACGAACCAGACCGCGAGCAGCAGGCTGGTCAGCCTCAGATTGTGTTGCCAGTGTTCACGCTGTCTTCGTTCCATGCTTCGCCTCCGTCGCGGTGATCGCCGTCCGCCGATAGAGGTTGCAGGATAGCGCAAGCGCTCGCGGCCGGCGTCTTCTGCTATCTTGCGCACCCCACAAACCGGAGCGCGTGCCCGTGCCATTTCTCAGGCGACGGGCGGGAAAATTATGGAAATCTGGATCGTCTGGCTGGCCCGTCTCATGTTTCTCGGCATTTTTCTCATGGCCGGCGGCATGTTCTATCGCGCCTGGCACATCGCCGCGCGCAAGGACATGCGCTACGTCGCGGACTGGCGTGGTCGCGCCATCATCGGCGGTGAACGATGGGCCCCCTGGGTGTTGAGCATCAACCTGCTCGGTGCCGGTTGCCTCCTCACCATCGGCCTGTCGGTGGTGCTGGCCGGACTCGATTTCACGGTCTGGACCGGACTGTCCGGCCTGGTGCTGTGGACCTATTACTTCCTGTTGCGGGTGGTGGTCGCTCGCGCCGGCCGCGCCGCAAAGGCATAGCCGGAAAATACCAGCTTGTAAGTGTTGTGTAAGTGAGGCCCGCCTATACTGCCGCCCGGCCGCGGCTACGCGGGGAGGCGTCTGATCCCGTTTTACAGTGGCCACCCACCGGCTCACTTCATCCAAGGAGACCTATACATGTCCAAATCCACTACCTTTGACCCAAAGGCCTATTGGAGCGCCACGCTCCGATTGCTGATGCTGACGCTGGCCATCTGGTTCGTCGTCTCCTTCGGCGCCGGCATTCTGTTCCGTGATGCGCTCGATGCGATCCAACTCGGCGGCTATCCGCTGGGCTTCTGGTTTGCCCAGCAAGGTTCCATCTTCGTCTTTGTCGGCCTGATCTTCTGGTATGCCAAGCGCATGGACAAGATCGACCGCGAACATGACGTCCACGAAGACTAAGAGGATATAAAAATGGATCTGAAAACCCTGACCTATATCGTAGTGGGCCTGTCGTTCGCCCTCTACGTCGGCATCGCCATCTGGGCGCGCGCCGGAAGCACCAAGGAGTTCTATGTCGCCGGCGGCGGGGTACACCCCATCGTCAACGGCATGGCAACCGCGGCCGACTGGATGTCCGCGGCTTCCTTCATCTCCATGGCGGGCCTGATCGCCTTCCTGGGTTACGGCGGCTCCGTCTACCTGATGGGCTGGACCGGCGGTTATGTGCTTCTGGCCGTGCTGTTGGCCCCGTACCTGCGCAAGTTCGGCAAGTTCACCGTGCCCGAGTTCATCGGCGACCGCTACTACTCCAGTGCGGCGCGCATCGTGGCGGTGATCTGTCTGATCTTCATCTCCTTCACCTACGTCGCCGGCCAGATGCGCGGTGTCGGTATCGTGTTTTCCCGCTTCCTGGAAGTGGAAATTGCGACCGGCCTGATGATCGGCATGGGCCTGGTGTTCTTCTATGCCGTGCTCGGCGGCATGAAGGGCATCACCTATACCCAGGTGGCGCAGTACTGCGTGCTGATCTTCGCCTACACCATCCCCGCCGTGTTTATCTCCATGCAGATCACCGGCAACCCGATCCCGCAATTGGGCCTGGGCGGCAACATGGGCGATATGGCTTTCCTGAACAAGCTGGACCGCGTGGTGACCGACCTGGGCTTCGCCGCCTACACGTCGGGGGACAAGTCGATGATCGACGTGTTCTGCATCACCCTGGCCCTGATGGCCGGTACCGCCGGTCTGCCCCACGTGATCGTGCGTTTCTTCACCGTGCCGAAAGTGCATGACGCCCGCGTTTCCGCTGGTTGGGCCCTGGTGTTCATCGCCATTCTCTACACCACGGCTCCCGCCGTCGGCGCCATGGCGCGCTACAACCTGCACACCACGGTGAACAGCTCACTGGCAACCGGTGGCGACGTGTTCGCACCCGAAGCCAGCCTGAACGGCGCTGATCGCCCGGCATGGATGCAGCGCTGGGAGAAAACCGGTCTGATCCGTTGGGAAGACAAGAACGGTGACGGTCGCATCCAGTACTACAACGAGAAGAGCAAGAACCCCGAATTCCTGGCCAAGGCGGAAGCCGCCGGCTGGAAGGGCAACGAGCTCGGCTCCAAGGGCAAGAAAGGCGAATTCGACGGCAAGGTCGACCGTGACATCATGGTGCTGGCCAACCCCGAGATCGCCGGTCTGCCCGACTGGGTGATCGCGCTGGTTGCCGCCGGTGGTATCGCCGCCGCGCTGTCCACCGCCGCCGGCCTGTTGCTGGTGATTTCCGCCTCCATCTCGCATGATCTGCTCAAGGGCGTGTTCGCCAGGAACATCTCCGAGAAGACCGAACTGATGGCGGGCCGCATCGCCGCCGCCGCCGCGGTGTTGGTGGCCGGTTACCTGGGTTACAACCCGCCAGGCTTCGTCGCGGAGGTGGTGGCGTTCGCCTTCGGACTTGCCTGCGCCTCCTTGTTCCCGACCATCGTCATGGGCATCTTCTACAAGGCGATGAACAAGGAAGGCGCCATTGCCGGCATGCTCTCCGGTCTGGTCTTCACCATGGCCTACATCGTCTACTTCAAGGGCATCTTCATCGAACCCATGGCCAAGAACGAAGCAGCCAACTGGTTCATGGGCATCTCCCCCGAGGGCATCGGCGTTGTTGGCGCCATCGTCAACGTGGTGGTGGCCCTGGTGGTATCGAAGATGACCGCACCGTGCCCGGATCACATCCAGCACATGGTGGAAGGCATCCGCTACCCGCGTGGCGCCGGTACCGCTCAGGCACACTGATCCGGTTCTTCCAGTAATAAAAAACCCCGCTTCGGCGGGGTTTTTTTATGGGCAGGCAGCTTCGCGCAATGAGCGATCCTGAAAACAGCTACGCCCCGGCCTCCCAGGCGGCTCCCCCGTCGTTGCTGCAGCTCACGATGCCTTGAAGGTGCGTTTGCGTTCCTTGGTGTAGCGCCACCAGGGCAGTGGCGGCTCGCCTGCCATGAAGCGGGTGGCGGCGATAAAGGTGTCGAGCAGGCAAGGGTCGTGCATGACCCCGGTTTGCGCGCACAACTGCTGATAGAGGACGTAAGGGTCCTGGCCCTTGAGGTCCGCCGGGACGTGGATGCCCACTTGCCGCAGATAGCCGGCAACAACCGGGCCGATGTTGGGAAGGGCTTCCAGCTCCAAAGCCGCCACCGCTGTCTTCGCTTTTTTCATCTTGTGCTCCCTCTGACAAACACCAGGCAAGCTCGATCTCACCGGGTGCTGCAGCTGGCTGATCGCGGTCAGCCAGTCCAGTTGACCATGCGCTGCGCCTTGTCCAGGTCGCGCATGGCTTTGAAGCTGTCGACCTGTTTGGTGTCCATGCGCTCGCGCAGGGCGAGCATCAGTTCGGCGGTGGAGAGGGCATCGGCGAGGGCGCTGTGGCGGGCGTAGTTGCCGAGACCGAAGCGGGACATCCACTGGTCGAGGGAGCGGTGCGAGCGCGCCAGTTCGGGATAGAGAGCGGGGGCGATGTAGGCCAGGTCGGCCCAGGAGTGCTTGAACTTGAGGCCGAGAAAGGTTTTCAGGGCGCGGTCGATCATGGTCTGGTCGAAGGCGACGTGGAAAGCGACCAATGGCGACTTGCCGAGGTATTCGAGAAAGGTCAGCAGGGCGTCCACCGGCGGGATGCCCTCGCTCTGCGCGGTGCCGCCGATGCCGTGGATCAGGATGTTGTCATGGCCGCTGACGCGGCGCTGTTGCAGGATGATTTCCATGCTGTCGGCCAACTGGATCTGTCGCCCTCCCAACACCGCGACCGCGCCGATGGCGATGAGCCGATCCTTGACCAGATTCAGGCCGCTGGTCTCCACGTCCACCACCACATAACGACTTGCCGCATGGGGAGCGTTCAGGTCAGGTGCGGGCAACGCTTTCCAGGCGGCCAGCCGCTCGGCCTGTTCCGGGGTCAGTTCAGGTTTCGCGCCGAATAGCCGCGCGAGCCAGTTCATAACTGGTAGTCCACGGTCAGCTTGGTTTGCAGCTTGCGCGCCTGACGGAAGGCTTCCTTGAGGATGCGTTTGTCGAGGTTGTTGAAGCTGTCGGGATCGACCTTGTTGGTCAGCGGTTCGTCGCGCTCGCACTGTTCGTGATGCAGTTGCAGGCGCAGCAACTGAATGAACAGGAAGGCATCGGCCCAGGCTTCCGCGTCTTGTGGGTCGACGTGCAAGGGCCCGGTGATCTCGCGCATGCGTTGCAGGGTATTGGTCTGCTTGCCGCCGACGGCGAGGCTGAAAATGCGGGCGGCGTCGACGAAGGGGGTGATGCCGTTGAGCTTGAGATCGAGGATGTTTCCCTTGCCGGTGAAGAAGTCCCAGACCGAGCCTGACGGCGGGCTGTTGCGCAGGGCGTTGGCCGCCATCTGGTGAAGGAAGCGGCTGTTCTTCTTCGCCGCGCCGCGCAGCCATTCGCGCAGGTCGAAGGCCAGGCAGTCGGCGCCGTAGAGGGGGCGGAAATCGAAGAAGATGGTGGAATACAACAGCGCCATCGGGTCGCCGCGGTCGATCCAGTTGGCGAAGGTGTTCTTCCACTCCTGGAGCGACAAACACCATTTCGGGTTGGAAGCCATCACCTCGCCGTTGCACAGGGGGAAGCCGCATTCCGCCAGGGCCAGGTTGACACGCCTGGCGAAGGGCAGGAGCACGGCGCGGATGGCCTCGTTGTCGTCGTCTGTCTCCGTGGCGAAGATGATGCCGTTGTCCTGATCGGTATTCAGGGTCTGCTCCAGACGCCCCTCCGAGCCCAAGGCCAGCCAGCAGAATTCCACGTCCCTGGCGGCCGGGTCGTTTCTCAATTCCAGTTCGAGAATGCGCGTGGTGAGCAGGTCATTGAGGGTGGAGATGATCTGCGTGAGTTGCTCGGCCGCCACCCCCTGCGCCAACATGTTGTGGGCCAGTTGCCGGATGTCCTTGGCCGAGTGGATGAGCGTGTCCAGTTGCTCCGCGTTGCGGATGGCGCCACTGATCTGGCGCAGGCCCACGCGTTGCAGCGAGAACAGGTCCTTCTCCGAGATCAGGCCCTTGAGTTGGCCGTCCTCCTCCACCAGGATGTGGCGGAAACCCTGCTTGGCCATGACCAGGGCGGCGTCGTGCGCCAGAGCGTGCGGCGGCAGGGTGCGCGGATTCGGGCTCATCACCGAATTGAACGGCACGTCCAGGCTGACTTCGGCGAGGGCGACTCGGCTGAGCACGTCATGCAGGGTAAAGATGCCCACCGGTTTCTTGTTTTCGTCCACCGCGACCATCGAGCCGATACCCAGCTTGTGCATGGTTTCCAGCACCTCGCGCAGTGAGGTTTCCGGCGCGCAGGTCACCGGCTCGCGCCGGATCAGGGTCTGCAACGTGCTCGACATGGATTGCTGGTCGCTGCTGGATTTGGCGTACTGGGCCTGGAGCGCCTGCTTCGACTGTTCCAGCAGATTGGCGATGCGCCGCGTGCAAAAGTCATGAAAGGCGTCGCTGGTTCTGAGCAGGACGCGGAAGTCGTCCGCCGCCAGTTCAAAGCAGAAGGTGTCGTGTCCCGCCCGGTAGGTGCTGGCGACGCCGCGCTTGGAAAGCAGGGCGCCGAGGGGGAAACATTCGCCCTCATGCAGTTCCAGCCAGGAAGCATCGTCCTGCGCGCGCACCACATCCTGCTCGCCGTTGATCACGCCCTGTTTGATGATGTAGAAGGTCTTGACCGGCCCCGAGTCCGGCCCGAGTAGGGTTTCCCCCTTGGCGTAGTAAGCCAGCTTGAGGCGCTCCGCCAGCCAGACCAGGTGCTCCCGTTCCATGCAGTCGAAGGGCGCGAAACGGGCAAGATGGTCGACGGTGGCGAGGATGAGGGAATTGGGCACGGACATGATCGTGGGTGCGGGAAGGAAAGGCCGTAGCTTATTGCATCTGCCGCTTAATTGGCTCGCGGTTGCGCGTGGTTATGCCTTATCGGCCCAGCCCATGAAGTGCTCGAAGTCCGCCGCGGCAATCGGCCTGGAGAAGAAATAGCCCTGGCCGTAATCGCAGCCTGACGCCAGCAGCAGATCGCGCTGTTCAGCGGTTTCCACGCCTTCGGCGATGACCTTGATGCCAAGCTTGTGGGCCATGACGATGATCGCCTCGCACAGGGCGCGGTCTTTGCCGCTGTGGGCCAGGTTGCGGACGAAGGCCTGGTCGATCTTCAGGTAGTCGATGTCGAATTTCGTCAGATAGGCCAGCGAGGAATAGCCCGTGCCGAAGTCATCGATGGCGATATCCATGCCTTCATCACGGAACTTCATCAACTTTTCCGCGACGATCGGGGCGGCATGCAGGAGGAGGCCTTCCGTGATCTCGATCACGATGCCCGCGCGGGGAAAGCTCATGTCCCGCATCAGATGCAGCCAATCCTGGGTCACGGTGCCGCTGTTGAGAAACTGTGCGGGTGATTTGTTGACGCTGATCTGGAAGTCGGGGGCATGCGCGTTCCGCCAGCGTTCGAGCTGGGTTGCCGCTTCCTGAAACACCCAGTTGCCGATGTCGATGATGATTCCAGTCTCCTCGGCGATGGGAATGAACTCATTCGGACCGACCAGGCCGCGAGTCGGGTGTTGCCAGCGGATCAGCGCCTCGGCCTTGTGCGTCCTGCCACTGGCAAGCGTAACTATCGGCTGATAGGCGATCCAGAACTGGTTTTCCGCCAAAGCAACCCGCAAATCCTGGTTGGTGCGCAGCCGCGCGTGGGCGGCTTCATCCATGGCTTTGGTGAAATAGCTGTAACGGTTGCGCCCCTGTTTCTTCGACGCGTACATCGCCTGATCGGCGTTCTTGAGCAGGGGTTCAAGCTGGGTCGCATCGTCCGGGTACAGGGTGACGCCGATGCTGGCGGATACATAAGCCATTTCCTCGCCCAGGGTGAACGGCGCGGTCATCCGCTTCAAGATGGCCTGGGCGATGCGATCAGTTCCCCGGGTGCCGCCTTCCAACGGGCTCAGGATGATGGTGAACTCGTCGCCGCCCAGGCGGGCCACCGTATCGGAGTCTCGCACGCAGCTTTTCAGGCGCCGCGCCGCCTCGACCAACAATAGATCGCCCTTGTCGTGCCCCAATGCGTCGTTGATCTCCTTGAACTGATCCAGGTCGATGTACAGCAGCGCCAGTTGCTGGTTGCCACGGTGCGCCTTCCTGATTTCCTGCGCCAGATTGGCATGGAACATCCGACGGTTGGGGAGGCCGGTCAAGGTGTCGAGGTTGGCCTGCCGCCAGATGAGTTTTTCGGATTTCTTTTGTTCCGAAATGTCCGAGAACAAGGCGACGCGGCGGTGTGGCGTTCCATCCGGATTGAAAGCGGTGTTGATGGTCAGCCACTTGGGATAGATGTCGCCGTTCTTGCGCTTGTCCAAAACCTCGCCCTGCCAGCCTCCCGTGCTGTTGATCGAATGCCACATGGCTTCATAAAACGCCTGGTCATGTTGGCCCGATCTCAGGACTCGCGGGCTCTTGCCGACGACCTCTTCCAGGGCGTAGCCGGTCATCTTGGTGAAGGCGGGGTTGATGGTAATGATGTTGCCGTCGGCGTCGGTCACCATCATCGCTTCGCTGCTGCTTTCGTACACCATCGACGCCAGCAGCATCTCCTCCTGCGCCCGTCTTGTCTCGGTGACGTCGTCGTAGACGCCGAGCAGGCCGACGATGGCGTGATCCAGGCGGCGC
>JAURYL010000119.1 GCA_030653935.1 Pseudomonadota bacterium | reverse complement strand
TACTGCGGACCGCCAGTTCGCTTCCGGTTGCTCTCCACCCCGCTTCGCAGCGACGCAGTTACCTTCAGCTACGGGGCCTTGGCTTACCCCGACACGGACTTACACCGTGCTGTGTGTGCGCCTTCACGGGCGCACTAGGAGGGCCCGCTTGCGGCCCGAATGATCCCGTGATTTCGGGCCGCAAGCGGGCCCTCCTACGGGGAGGTCATCAGGCGCTTCATCAAAGGGGGGTAGGGAAGTTCGCTTTCCCCTTCGCCCCTGTTTTTCCCTTGCCCTTGCCCCTTGCCCCTTGTACCTTGCCCCTACGATGCCGCCACGCCTGAAAACCTTCCTACATCACCTCTACCACTACGGCGCATATGCCCTCGGTGGTGTGGTGATTGTCATATCCGTGGCGGCGCTGGGGTTCAAGTTCTGGGTGATGCCGAACATCGACCGCTTCAAGCCCGACGTCGAGGCCGCCGCCAGCCGCGCACTCGGCCAACCGGTGACGGTGGGCCGGCTGGAGGCGGGTTGGTCGGGCATCAATCCACGCCTCGGTCTGCGCGAGTTGCGCGTCGCCGCCGACAGCGGCGCGCCGCTCAGGCTGCCGAACGTCGATGCGGTGATCTCCTGGTTGTCCCTGGCCCTGCTCGAGCCGCACCTGGCCAGCCTGACCCTGGAGCAACCGACACTGGCGATCCGGCGCGACCCGGCCGGGATAATTCATGTCGCCGGCATCGCGGTCAATACGCCCGGCACGCCGAGCCCATTCCCGGATTGGCTGCTCAGGCAACCCCGCATCATCGTGCGCGATGCCACCGTGTCGTGGCTGGACGAAAAGTTGTCGGCGCCGGAAATGCGCTTCGAGCAGGTTCGCGTCTATATCCGCAATCGCTTCGGCCGCCACCGCTTCGGCGGGGTCGCGTTGCCTTCCGCCGCCGCCGGTCGCCTGGAATTGCGCGGCGACCTGCGCGGCGACTCGATCCAGCGATTCGACACCTGGTCCGGGCAGCTCTACGCGCGTGTCGACGAGGCCCGATTCGACACCTGGGGTCGCTGGGTACCCTGGGCCCAACAGGCCGTGCGCCACGGCAGCGGCTCCCTGCGCTTCTGGCTGGACCTGGAGCAAGGCCAGGTCCAGGCGCTGACCGGCGATACCCGGCTGCGAGGGGTCGCGGTCAATGTCTCCGATGCGGAATCAGAATCGCTGCCGGACCTGGCGTTTCAGTCGCTTGCCGGGCGGGTGGGCTGGGCGCGCGAATTCGACCGCCAGGGACGCGCCAGTTCGCAGACATTCTTCGTGGAACACCTGCGCTTCGCGGTGGCCGGCGAAACCCCCTCCGAGCCGGCTTCGGTGCGGGTCAGGCTGATTCCGGATGGCCGCGGCGGTTTCAAGACGGTGTCGGCCAACGCCAGCAATTTGCGCCTGGAGGCGCTGACCGCGCTGACCGGCGCCCTGCCGCTACCGCGCCGCGGCCATGACCTGATCGCCGCGCTAAACCCGCGCGGCCTGGTGGAGTCGGCATCCGGCCATTGGAGTGGCGCCCGCGACTATGGCTTCAAACTGCACATGCGCGATGTCGGCGGCAATGCCTACGCCAATCTGCCGGGATTTTCCGGACTGTCGGCCAGGATCGAGGCCGATCAGGCCTCCGGCTCGGCGGAAGTGAGCGGACGCGACCTGACGCTGAAGATGGACAAAATCTTTCGACACCCTCTGGCATTCAGGCAACTCGATGCCCTGGCCAAATGGAAGATCAATGATCGAACCACGCATCTGGTCATCGAAAAGGCGAGCTTCAACAACGACGACCTGAGCGGCAGCGCCGAGGGTGAAATCGAACTGCCGGCCGGGGCCAAGCCGCGCCTGAACCTGAACGCGCACCTCAGCCACGGCGAGGCGACGGCGGTCTATCGCTATCTGCCGCACGGCGTCGGCCCGGACGCTTACGAATGGGTGAAGCGCGCGGTCATCGGTGGCCATTCCGACGATACCCGCCTGATCCTCAAGGGCGATCTGGCGCATTTCCCGTTCGACAAGGGCGGCGGCGAATTCAAGGTTTCGGTGAAGATGGTCAACGGCGTGCTCGATTATGCCGACGGCTGGCCACGCATCGACGGCGTCAACGGCATGCTGGTATTCCACGACAAGGGCATGACCCTGAACGCCCACAACGGCCGTATCCTCAACGCCCGCCTGGGGCCGGTGCGCGCGCACATTGACGATCTGCACGCGAGCTGGGATGAAATGCTGCATATCGACGGCCGCGCCAGCGGAGCCACGCAAACTTTCCTGGATTTCATCCGACAGTCGCCGGTCAACGAACATACCAGCGGCTTCACCGAAAAACTGCGCGCCGACGGCAACGGCGAGCTGGGACTGAACCTGCACCTGCCGCTGCGCCACATCAAGGACAGCACATTGGGCGGCGCGTTTACCCTGAAGGACAACCGCATCAATCTGGGCGAAGACCTCCCCGAACTGGAGCAACTCAGCGGCCGCTTCAGCTTCACCGAATCTTCCGTGCAGGCGCGCAATTTGCAGACGCGGGTACTCGGCCTGCCCGCCTGGCTTTCCTTCGACAATCAGCGCGGCGGACAAGTGCAGGCCCAGCTTCGGGGCAACATCTCGGCGGACACGCTCAAACCCCACCTCCCGGCCAGCCTGGCCGGCCGCGTCACTGGCGCCAGCGATTGGCTGGCCGACGTGCAGTTCGCGAAATCGCGGAGTGAAATCCAGGTCACCTCGGATCTCGTTGGTCTGGCGCTGGCTTTGCCCTCGCCATTGCGAAAAAGCGCGACACAAGCCGTGCCCCTGAGTATCACCCGAACGCCCGGCGATCTGCGCGACAGCGTGATCAAAGCCAGCTACGGCAATCTGCTGTCCCTGCGCGCCGACGTCCCCGTCGACGGCCCGGCCTGGGTATCCGTGCGGCTATCCCAGGGAGAAGCCCCAGCCCCCAAGAGCGCTGGTGTCAGCGTCACGGGCGCCTTGCGCTATCTGGATCTGGATGCCTGGCGCGGCCTCAACCTTGGTCAGGCCGCGGCGAAAGGACCCGAACTGAGGGACATCAACCTGATCCTGAGCGAACTCAAGGTGGGCGGCCACGTCCTTCACGACACCCATGTCCAGGCAAAACCGTCCGGAAGCGGCTGGAAAGTGGCCCTGGCCGGGCGCGAACTGGGTGGCGAGGTGATCACCCTGCCTGGAAGCAGAGGCACCCGTGTGATCGCCAAATTCAAACGCCTGACCATCCCGGAAGCCGCCGCCGACACCTTGCCCGGCGAGGAGGCCGGAAACACGGATCAGGTGCTGTCCGAGCTTGAACTCCATGCCCGTGAATTCAACTGGAAGGGCCTGGATCTGGGGGAATTGCACCTGCGCATGTCGCCGGAAAAAACCGGCTACAACCTCGACCATCTCGCGCTGGCGTTGCCGGAAGGCCGCCTCGAGGGCAAGGGCAAGGTATCCAACCACCCACGCCGCCCTACCCGCCTGGATCTGAACCTGGAAGCCGCCGACCTGGGCAAACTGCTCGGCCGTCTCGGCTACCCCGGCAGCCTCCGAGGAGGAGAAGCCCGCTTCGCCGGAGACCTGAACTGGCTCGGTGGTATTGAGGCGTTCGCGGTGGCCAAACTGAGTGGCGACTTCACCGCCGCAGTGAAGAAAGGCCAGTTTCTCAAGGTCGAACCGGGCGTCGCCAAACTGCTCGGCATCGTCAGTCTGCAAGCCCTGCCCCGGCGCATCACCCTGGATTTTCGCGACGTCTTCTCGGAAGGCTTCGCCTTCGACGAAATCAGCGGCGACGTGCATCTGGATCGCGGTTCCGCCTACGCCAAGGACCTGAAAATGAACGGCCCCGCCGCCAAGGTAAGCATGAGCGGCGTCGTCGACCTGGTCGGGGAATCGCAGAACCTGCGCGTCAACATTCAGCCACGCCTGGATGACACCCTGGCACTGGCCGGCGCCATTGTCGGCGGCCCGGTGGTCGGCATCGGCGCCCTGATCGCCAGCAAGGTGTTGAAGAACCCCATCAGCCAAGCCGCCACCTTCGAATACAGCGTCACCGGCACCTGGGGCGAGCCGGTTATCACCAAGCTGAAACGACCGGCACAGGAGACGGCTACGGCGCCTTGACCTAGCGGCAGCGCGGACCGGGGCTGGTTTTCTTGTGCCCGCCCCGTCACCACACGCTCGCGGGGACTTCCTACGTCGAATATCCCAGATTCGGCGCCAGCCAGCGTTCCGCCTCGGCCAGGCTCCAGCCCTTGCGGTGGGCGTAGTCCTCGACCTGGTCACGGGCGATCTTGGCGACCGCGAAGTAGCGCGCGTCCGGATGACTGAAATAGAAGCCGGAGACCGAGGCGGCGGGCAGCATGGCGTAGTTTTCGGTGAGCGTGACACCGATCCGTGCCGTGGCGTCGAGCAGATTGAACAACGCGCTTTTCTCGCTATGTTCCGGGCAGGCCGGGTAGCCGGGGGCCGGACGGATGCCGCGATATTCCTCGTTGGCCAGTTGCGCGGCGGTTAGCGTCTCCTTATCCGCATAGCCCCAGAACTCGCCGCGCACGCGTTGGTGCAGGCGTTCGGCGCACGCTTCCGCGAGGCGGTCGCAGAGCGACTTGAACAGGATGGCGCTGTAGTCGTCGTGTTGCGCTTCAAACGCCCGGGTCTTCGCTTCTTCGTTGATGCCGGCGGTGACCACGAAGGCGCCGATGTAGTCCTTCACCCCGCTTTCCTTGGGGGCCACGAAGTCGGCCAGGCACCAGTTGGGCTGCGAGTTGTTGTCAGAGCGCGGTTTCGCCATTTGCTGGCGCAGGTTGTGGTTGGTCATCAGCACCTGTTGCCGCGCCTCATCGGCATAAATCTCGATGTCGTCGTCGTTCACCGTGTTGGCGGGGAGCAGGCCGATCACCGCGCGGGCTTCGATCCAGTTCTCGTCGATCATCTGTTTCAGCATGGCCTGGGCGTCGGCGAACAGCTTGCGTGCCTCCTCGCCCACCACTGCGTCGTCGAGGATTTTCGGGTAGCGGCCATGCAGCTCCCAGGAGTGGAAGAAGGGGGTCCAGTCAATGACTTTGGCGATTTCGGCGAGGGGGTAGTTCAGAAAGACCTGGGTACCGAGCACCTTGGGCACGGGCGGGGTGTAACTCCCCCCTTTATCAAAGGGGGGTGGGGGGGGATTTATGGCCCAATCCGTCTTGAACTTGTTCGCCCGCGCTTCCGCCAGCTTGACCCGCTTGCTCTCGCTGCGTTGTGCCAGGTGGCGTTCGCGCACTTCGATGTAATCGGCCTTGATCTTGGCCACGTAGGCCGCGCTCAGGTCTTCGGACAGCAGGTTGGAGCAGACACCGACGGCGCGCGAGGCGTCTTTCACGTAGACGGTGGTGCCTTCGTAATGCGGCGTGATTTTCACCGCCGTGTGCGCCAGCGAGGTGGTGGCACCGCCGATCAGCAGCGGCTGTTTCATGCCGAGGCGCTGCATTTCCTTGGCGATGTGGCTCATCTCTTCCAGAGACGGCGTGATCAGGCCGGAGAGGCCGATGATGTCGACGTTCTGTTCCCGCGCGGTGGTGAGGATCTTGTCGGCCGCGCACATGACGCCGAGGTCGATGACTTCGTAGTTGTTGCAGCCGAGAACCACGCCGACGATGTTCTTGCCGATGTCATGCACGTCTCCCTTCACCGTGGCCATGAGAATCTTGCCCTTGGCGCGCGATCCTTCAGATTTGGATGCTTCGATGTAGGGCAGCAGATGCGCCACCGCCTGCTTCATCACGCGGGCGGATTTCACCACCTGCGGCAGGAACATCTTGCCGGCGCCGAACAGGTCGCCGACCACGTTCATGCCGTCCATCAGCGGGCCTTCAATGACTTTCACCGGATGGTCGAACTTGAGGCGCGCTTCCTCGGTGTCTTCGATGATGTGGGCGGTGATGCCTTTCACCAGGGCGTGGGTGAGCCGCGCTTCCACCGGCTCGCCGCGCCAGGCCTGGTCTTCGACGGCGTCCTTGGCCTTGCCTTTCACCGATTCAGCGGCGGTTACCAGGCGGTCGGCGGCGTCGGGGTGGCGGTTGAGCACCACGTCTTCCACCAGGGCGCGCAAGTCGGCGGGGATTTCGTCATACACGCCCAACTGCCCGGCGTTGACGATGCCCATGTCCATGCCGGCCTGGATGGCGTGGTAGAGGAATACGGTGTGGATGGCCTCGCGCACCGGCTCGTTGCCGCGGAAGCTGAATGACACGTTGGAGACGCCGCCGGAGATATGGGCGTGCGCCAGGTGGGTGCGTATCCAGCGGGTCGCCTCGATGAAGTCGACGGCGTAGTTGGCGTGTTCCTCGATGCCGGTGGCGATGGCGAAGACGTTGGGGTCGAAGATGATGTCTTCCGGCGGGAAGCCGACCTGTTCCGTCAGCAGCTTGTAGGCGCGGGCGCAGATTTCCACCTTGCGCGCGTAGGTGTCAGCCTGCCCGGCCTCGTCGAAGGCCATGACGATCACCGCCGCGCCATAGCGGCGCGCCAGGCGGGCGCGTTCCAGGAACTCGGCCTCGCCTTCCTTCATGGAAATCGAGTTGATCACCGGCTTGCCCTGCACGCACTTGAGGCCGGCCTCGATCACGCTCCATTTCGAGGAGTCGATCATGATCGGCACCCGGGCGATGTCCGGCTCGCCGGCGATCAGATTGAGGAAGCGCACCATCGCCGCCTCGCCGTCGAGCATGCCCTCGTCCATGTTGATGTCGATGATCTGGGCGCCGGCTTCCACCTGTTGCAGGGCGATGGTGAGCGCCTCGTCGTAATTGCCGTCGATGACCAGGCGCTTGAATTTGGCCGAGCCGGTGACGTTGGTGCGCTCGCCGACGTTGACGAAGAGCGAGTCGGCGCCGACGTTGAACGGCTCCAGGCCGGAGAGACGCAAAGCCGGTTCGATCTCGGGGAGGACGCGCGGCGCGCAGTCGGCCACGGCGTCGGCGATGGCCTTGATGTGTTCCGGCGAAGTGCCGCAGCAGCCGCCGACGATGTTGAGCAGGCCGGAGCGCGCCCATTCGCCGATCTGCTCCGCCATCTGTTCCCCGGTTTCGTCATAACCGCCGAAGGCGTTGGGCAGGCCGGCGTTGGGGTGGGCGGTGGTGAGGCAATCGGCCATCCGCGCCAGGTCGTCGATGTGTTGACGCAATTCCTTGGCGCCCAGGGCGCAGTTGAAACCGAACGAGAAACAGTCGGCGTGGCGCAACGAGTTCCAGAACGCTTCCACCGTCTGCCCGGACAGGGTGCGGCCGGAAGCGTCGGTGATGGTGCCGGAGATCATGATCGGCCACGACTTACCCGTGTCATCGAAGTACTTCTTCACCGCGAACACCGCCGCCTTGGCGTTGAGCGTATCGAACACGGTCTCGATCAGGAGCAGGTCGGCGCCGCCCTTGACCAGGCCATCAGTGGCTTCGTAATAGGTGGCGACGAGTTGGTCGAAGGTGACGTTGCGGAAACCCGGATCGTTGACGTCGGGTGACAGGGTGGCGGTGCGCGAAGTCGGCCCCAGCACCCCGGCGACGAAACGCGGCTTGTCCGGGGTCGAATACTCATCGGCCGCCGAGCGCGCCAGTTTCGCGCCTTCGAAGTTGATCTCCCACACCAGGGACTCCATGCCGTAGTCGGCCATGGAAATGCTGTTGGCGTTGAAGGTGCAGGTTTCCAGGATGTCGGCACCGGCAGCCAGGTATTGCGCGTGGATGTCGCGGATGATCTCCGGCCGGGTCAGCACCAGCAGATCGTTATTGCCTTTGAGGTCACTCGGCCAGTCGGCGAAACGTTCGCCACGATAGTCAGCCTCGGCCAGCTCATGGCGCTGGATCATGGTGCCCATCGCGCCATCCAGGATCAGGATGCGTTGGGCGGCGAGGGCGCGGAGTTCGGCGGAGCGATCAGACATGGCGGGCGGCTGGGGTCGAAAAGGGGACGGATTTTAGCATTCAACCCCGGGTGCCCCTGCTGGCGTGGGTGCGTCGGCCTCTTTGGGCATGCGAGATGACGCCGCCGGCGCGCAGCCTTCATAGACTTCCACATAACGCGACACCATTCGCGCCACGGTGAATTCCCGCATGAACTGGAGGCGGGCCGCCCGCCCGATGGAATGAGCGCGCTCCGGGTCATCCAGCAGGCGGTTGATCGCGCTGGCCAGAGCCTCTTCATCATTTACGGGTACCAGCAGGCCGGTTTGGCCATCCTCGATGATTTCCTGATTGCCGCCGACGTCGGTGGCCACCATGGGTTTGCCCGCCGCGCTCTGTTCCAGCAGGGTCAGGGAGAGCCCTTCGCTGAGCGAACACAACACCACCACATCGAGGGTGGCGAGCAATTCGGGCACGTCGTCGCGCGTTCCGAGGAAGCGGACACTGCGCCCCAGGCCCAGTTCGCTGACCTGGCGTTCCAGGTCAGCGCGCAAGGGGCCGTCGCCGATGATCAGCAAGGTGGCGTCGGGATGGGTCTGCATCACCCGTGGCAGGGCGCGCAACAGCGAGGCGTGGTTCTTGATCGCGTCGAGGCGGGCGACGATGCCGAGCAGCGGCTGCTCGTGGTCGAATCCCAGGCGGGCGCGCATGCCCCAGCGGTCCTCGCCGATCAGGAAACGCGCGGCATCAACACCATTGTGGATGGTGAGAATGCGCTCACCAGGAATACCTTCCGCTTGCAACAACGCGCGCCCGGATTCCGACACCACCACGATTCGGTTCACCAGACGCCCGAGCAGGCGATGCAGGTATTGGTTGCGTTTGCTCGAAGCCAGGTCGCGGCCGTGCTCCGTGTAGACGATACAGGGCACGCGGGCGAGCTTGCCGGCGAGGGTTCCGTAGAAAAACGCGGTGGGATTGTGCAGATGCAGGATGTGCGGCCGAATGGCGGCAAGATGGCGCGCCAGGCGGAGGATGTAGCGTACATCCACACCCGGGCGGCGTTTCAGCAGAAAGGCGGGAATACCGCTCATTCCCAGGCGATAGGCCAACGGACCGAGACTGTCGTAGCCGATCACCTGGGATTGGAAACGACGCGGATCGAGCCTTTCCAGCAGATGCGCCACCATGATTTCCAGGCCACCCACTTCCAGTCCCTGGAGCAGATGAACCACCTTCAGCGGGGCCACTTCGGTCACAGCGGGTAACCCAGCCTGGCCAGGGTCGGCGCGATGAGCGCGCGCGCCTGCTCCAGTTCTTCCGTCGGCCAGTCGTGCCAGGTGCCGGTGTTGGGCTTGAACTCGCGCGTATCCAGAACCTTGCTGTCCTGCAGACCGAAATCGTGTTGATGCTCGGCGAAGCGCAACACGCCTGGATCCCACGGCTCACCGAGAAACTCGAACAGGGGTGGGAGAAATCGTTCCGGCTCGGCCGCATAGTCCTCGTAACGCAGGCGGAAACATTGCGTCGGATGTGCCGCCTCGAATGCCAGCATGCGCTCGCACTGCTCGGCCCAGTAGGCTGCATTGCACACCCGTACCGAATCGTACAAATGGGTGAAGCGCCTGCCGGGGCCGTTGTTGGCGTCGCCCTTCTGCATTCGGGTCATTGACGTGGCGACATCGAGTCCGTGTCGATACAGCATGAGATAGCGGCACTCCGGCCCGAACAGGGTATCGAGGAACTCCAGTTGCTCCGCATAGGACGGGGTCTTGTCGAACCAGCGGCCTTTGCCCTTGGCCTGAGCATAAGCATCGAAAATGTCGCCGGCGAAATCGCGCAGGCGGGAAACCAGGCCAGCTTCGTCCACCCCAACGCCGAAAAACCCCTTGCGATACCACTCGCTACGCCAGACGTCGGCAAGGCCGTTGATAAAGTTGCTCTCCGGCGGCACCGCGATATTCGGATGCGAGTCCAGTACGAAGCGTAACAGTGTCGTACCGGAGCGGTAGACCCCGACGATGAAGCCGGGCGGCAGGCGGCGCCGCTCGGCGGCATTGATCTCACGCACCACCACGCGCTCACGCGGAGCGCCACGAATCTGCCTGAGCCTGTGCCACAAGCGCTTGAAAAACATGGCGCCCCCTTGATCGTGGATGGCCGGCATTAGCCCGGCCGCGCGGCCGCTCGCCGTGTGAAGTTTTTGCCGACGGCCTTGGCCGCCACGACCGCTTCCGTCGCCTGCTTCTGGTTGATGAAGGTCCAGGCCAACACCGTAATGGCGATCAGGTGGTAGAACAGGTCGAAATAGGCCAGGCCTAAAAAGGCGCCTGCGGTCGCGTAACCGATCAGGCTGACCTGGATCATGGCGGCGAGATCTGCGGCCCATTTTCGCTCCGGGTCCCGCTTGCATATGCGCATGATCCGGTTGCAGCGCATCCAGGTCATCAGGCCCAGCGTCATGAACATGGCGAAACCGATGAAACCCTGTTCACCCATGATTTCGAAATAGATGCTGTGCACGTCATGCACCCGATTAGGATCCGGCCCGTATTTCGCGAATGTCGCGGGCCGGAACATGTCGAAGCCGCCGCCGGTGATACTGCCCTTGGCGACATGGAAAGCGGTCCACCAGGCATTGATGCGGCCCAGGGAAGAGTCATCCTGCTCGTAGGTCTGGATGGAATTCATCCGGTCATACCAGGCCTGCGGCATGATGCTGCCGATGATCAGGACACTGCTGAGGATCATCAGCGCGGTCATGAATTTGTTGCGGCTCTTCAGCCAGAGGAAGGTGCCCATCGCGACCAATCCCAGCAGACCGCCGCGCGACTGGCTGCCGATCGCGGCGATGGCCGAGAGCATCATCGCCGCGCCCAGGCCCAGTTGCAGCCAGCGACGTTTTTCCTGCAGCCGCAGGTACGCCAGCAAGGGGATGGTCATCGCCAGCACCAGCGCCATTTCGTTGTTGCCGCCGAAGAAGGTGCCGTCCGGCCCCTGTACCCGATGCACCCCGCCTTTCGAGATGGTGAAGAGGCCGCCCTTGATGCCGTAGAAGCCAAGCGAGATACAGATAACCCAGATCAGGCCATTGAGTCGCTCCCGGTTGGTGATGACCATCAACGTGACGAAGGTCATCAACAACACCTTGAACACCTTGACGAAGTTGATCCAGGCCAGCTCCGGGTAAAACGCGAAGTAGGTGGTGACGCACATCCACAGGACGAATATCAGCAGCAGGATCGTCTCGCGGGTCCAGGGAATGCGTTTGGGCTCCTTGCCGAACAGCATGCCGACGAAGGTCACCAGGGCAATGACCATGGCCCAGGAAAAGTCCCGTGCCCAGCCGAATGCCAAGCGGTGCGGGTTGTGGTAACCAATCCAGGCCCAGAGATAGATGCCGACCTGCGGGCGGCGCAGGGCCATGGGCAGCAAGCCGAACACCACGATGGCGACGAACAGGTCGCGCATCAGCGAGGCTCCGGCGCGTTCGGGTCCACTCGGCTCACCACGTAGCGGTATTTGCCGGATTTCTCGGGTGGAATCGTCTCCACCAGCTCGACCAGCACCCGCACATCGGCGCCCAGGCGGGCTTTGGCCCCCGCTTCGATGCCGGCCAGGCAGGCGGGATCGAAGGCGGCATCGGTGAGCAACTGGATGCGGGTTTGATCGAGGCTTTCCTGGATGATCTTGAATTGCCGCACGCCCGGCAGATCGCGCACGATGTAGATCAGCGACAGGCCATGCATCACGGTGCCGTCCCGCGCCACCAGGAAGTCGGTGCTGCGCCCCTCGATTTCCTTGAGCAGCGGCAGGGTACGACCGCAGGCGCAGGGCGAATCGCCGAGCACACCGATATCGCCGGTGCGATAGCGGATGAAGGGGAAGTCGCGCGTGGCCAGGTGGGTCACCACGATTTCGCCGCTTTCGCCGGGCGGCAGTACCCGGCCCGCGGCATCGACGATCTCGACGATGAGGTCCTCATGCGTGAGGTGCATGCCGCCGGCCGGGCATTGATGCGCGATGAAACCGGCATCGCGGCCGCCGTAGCCATTGGCCACCGGGCAGGCGAACACGCGCTCGATCAACTCGCGCTGGTGCGGGTACAGGCGCTCGGACGTGACGAAGGCGACCTTGATGCCGAGATCGTCGAGCCGGATGCCGTGTTCCTCGGCATGGCGGGCGATGTGGGCAAAGGCGGAGGGATAACCGAACAGCATCTTCGGGCGCATCGCGCGAATCTCGGCGATGAAGCCGGCAACCTTTTCCGGCGACATCTCGAAGGCGGGCAGCAATTTCGTCCGCATCAGGGCGTCTCGAAACTGGCGTACCCGGTCCTGCGAAGTGAGCTCGATCAGCGAACCCCAGAGCACCACCTCCGGATCGCCGATATCCACCCCCCACCAGCGGGTGGCGCGCCATTTCGCCGCCACGTCGTGAGAAACCCGCTCGCCGCCGATGAAGAAGATCAGCGGTTCACCCGTCGACCCGCCGGTATTGAAGCGCGCCAGATCCCGCGCCTGTTCCGATTTGAGCGCATCGCCTTGGGCGCGGATGGTCGCCTTGTCGAGGAACGGCAGGCGTTGCAGGTCGGACGTCGCGGCCACCCCGGACGGATCGAAACCGAGGCGGGAAAACAGCTCGCGATAGTAGGGAACATGCTGGCCCGCGTGACTCAGCAGGGCTTGCAGACGCTCCAGGCGCAGGCGTTCCAGGCGCTCCAGCGGCCAGTACTGGCTGGCTTCCATCTGTCGCCGCACGCGGGTGCTGTCATGGCGCTTCAGGCGCTCTTGCCACGGGAAGATCAATCCGGAAACCAGGCGGGTGTAAAGACTCATGCCAACGCCTCACGATAAAGGTCGAGCCATTGCCGCCCCACCCGCGCCCAGGTAAATGACTGCACGTGCTCGCGGCCGTTGTGGATCAGTTTTTGCCGCAAGTCGTCATCCTCGATCAGACGCAGCATGGCCGAGGCCATGGCCTCGGCATCGCCGGGGGGAACCAGCAGCGCGGTTTCCTCATGGCGAACCAGAAACGGCACCCCCCCCACTTCGCTGCTGACCACCGGCAGACCACAGGCCAGCGCCTCCAACACCGAATTCGGCATGTTGTCGGCCAGGGCGGTGTTCAGGCTCAGACTGGCTTCGCGATAGAGCGCCGCCATTTCCTGGCTGTCGAGCCGACCGGTGAAACGTACGTGCTCGGCGATACCGAGCGCCTGCGCCAAGGCCTCCAGCCGCTCCCGTTCCGGGCCGGAACCGGCGATGCTCATGCGCGCCCGTGGATGGCGGCGCAACAACGTGGCCATCGCGCGCAGGCCGCTGTCGATGTCGTAAAGCGGCTCCAGATTGCGCGCCAGCAGCACATGTGAAACAGCCGGCGGCTGCTCGGCGGGATGGAATTTCTCCAGGTCGATGATGTTGGGCACGATTTTCGCCGGCATCCCGTAGCGCGCGAAGACCTGTTGCAGGAAGCCGGAGGGTACGACCAGCGCCGCCGCGCGTTTCATGGTGAAACGCACCGCCACGGCGCCGCCGCGCAGAAACTGCTCCGCCTCGCCGCCCCGGTAATTGACGATCACCGGGATGCCGCGCGCGCGCGCGATCCAGATCGCGGGCGCGGCGAACAAGTGCCAGGACCAGCCGGAATTGGCCATGACATGAAACAGGTCGCACCGCCCGGCCGCGCGCCACAGCCGCCACAGATAGGGAAGCAGTCGGAATCCGGCGCGCAGCAAGGGCACACCGCCCACCCAGGCGGGCGCATAGGGCGCATTGTTCCGAATCAACTTGACCCGCATCCCCGCCTCACCGAGCAGCCGGGAAAGTTGCATGGTCTGGTTGGCCATGCCGCCGGCGGGCGGTGGCAGCGGCCCGATCAGGCCGATGCTTAGCGTCGCCGAGGCGGTCATGGACAGACCCTTATGGCGCGCGGCCAAGCGCGGCGCCATAGATGGCGGAATAGTTGGCGATGCTTCTGCCCCAGTTACGCTCGTTTTCCACGAAGCGGCGGCCATTGGCGCGAAGGGTGGCGCCATCATCCTGCAAACTCAGCGCGGCCACAGCCTTCTCGGCAAGGTTGGCGGCATCGTCGGCGCGGAACAACATCCCGGTGTAACCATCCTCGATCAGTTCCTGGTGCCCGCCCACATCAGACGCGATCAACAAGCGTCCCTGCGCCATCGCTTCCAGCGGTTTCAGCGGCGTCACCAGATCGGTCAGGCGCATGGCGTGGCGCGGATAGGCGAGCAGGTCGACCAGATCGTAATAGCGGGTGACCTCGGCATGCGGCACACGTCCGACGAAGACCACCTTGTCGGTCAAACCCAACTCCGCGGCCTGGGCCATGAGGCTGGCCTCCTGTGGCCCGCCTCCGACCAGCAACACTTTGACGTCCGGGGTTTTCTCCAGGATCAGGGGCAAGGCCTCGATCAGCAGATCCAGGCCCTCGTAGGCATAGAAGGAACCGAGAAAACCGATCACCCTGCTGTCGGTCAACCCCAGGCGGGCTTTCAGCGCCGGGTCAGCTTCGCCACCCCGGGTGAACTGCTCGATATCGACGGCGTTGGGGACGACGCCGATCTTCTCCAGAGGGATGCCGCGCGCGACCAGATCGCCGCGCAGGCCACCACAAATGGTGACCACCTGGCTCGCCTGGCTCACGGCGCGGGTTTCCATCTCGCGCGTGAGGCGGTAGCGCAGACCCCATTCCAACTGGGTGCCGTGATCCACAGCGGCGTCTTCCCAGAAAGCACGAATCTCATAGACCACGGGGATGCCGAGTTGCTGGCCGACATGGAGCGCGGGGTAGGCGTTGAGCACGGGTGAGTGCGCATGCAGCAGGTCCGGCTTCAATTCCCGCGCCAGTTCCAGCAGGCGTTGTTCAGTGGCCCGCATCAGCGCCCACTGATTGAACAATGGCAACTGGCTCCACAGCCCGGTCGGCGGCGCCGTGCGATAGAAATGCAAGTCGTCGACCGTTTCCTCTTCCCGCTCGATCTTGCCCTGCTTGGGGCTGGTCAGATGAAAGGTTTCCCAGCCCAGCCGGCGTTGTCCGCGCAGGATGTTGGCGCTGCGGAAGGTGTAGCCGGAGTGCAGCGGCAGCGAGTGGTCGAAAACATGAAGGATGCGGAGCGTCATGCTTGTTTCTCTTGATTGCGCGGGAAGGCGTCGAACGTAGGGCGGAATGCGAAGCGATTCCGCCGGAAGGTGGGGCACCCGATCGAACGATCCACCTTCCGGCGGATCGCCCCCGGATCGCGTCCGGGGCAGGCTCTTCGGGCATCCGCCCTACCCAAATGGTGACAAGCGGTCGACCGAGGCATCAAGGTTGTATCTCCTGATTGCGCAGGAAGGCGTCGAACATCAACAGCGCCCACAGCGAGGCACTGTAATCGCGCACGCCGCGCGCGTGTTCGTCCGCCATGCGCATCAGATAAGCCATGTCGAACAGGCCGGTATCGGCCATCCGCTGCGATTGCAGCGCGCTGGCGAGCTTTTCCCGGAGGGGGCCGCGAAACCATTCCGCGACCGGGATGGAAAACCCCATCTTGCGCCGGTACATGATGTCGTGCGGCAGATACGGTTCCAGCGCCCGCTTCAGCATGAACTTGCCCTCGCCGCCGCGCAGCTTGAAATCCACCGGCAGGCCGGAGACCCATTCCATCAGCTTGTGATCGAGAAAGGGCACGCGCACTTCCAGCGCGTGCGCCATGCTGGCGCGATCCACCTTGGTGAGGATGTCGCCGACCATGTAGGTTTTCATGTCCAGATACTGCACTTGCGACACCATGTCTCGCGCCGGGTTGCGCGCATGATGGCGGCGCAGCACTTCCACGGCGGAATAGCCGTTGAGACGGCGTTTGAATTCCCGACTGAATACCCGCTCGCGCAGGCTGTTGCCCATTAAGGAGACGCCGTGGAAATAGCCCTCCACGGTATCGCGCGCCATCGCCTCGAAGGTGGTCTTGGCGCGCAACACCTTGGGCGCCCAATCGGCCTTGGGATAAAGGGCGCCGAGGCCGCCAAACAGCGGTTTGCGGATGCCGTGGGGCAGCACCCTGCGCATCCGCTCTTCGTAGGAATGCCAGCGGTAGCGCCGGTAGCCGGCAAAGTTCTCGTCACCGCCGTCGCCGGACAGAGCCACGGTCACCGTCTTGCGCGCCAGTTGGCAAACGCGGTAGGTGGGCATCGCGGAGGAATCGGCGTAGGGCTCGTCGTAAAGATGGGCAAGTTCGTCGACCAGGCTGAAATCGTCGGCCTCGACGCTTTCGACATGGTGGTCGGTGCGATAGCGCTCGGCGACCTGGCGCGCATACCCGGCCTCGTTGTATTTCGGGTCGGAAAAAGCGATGGAGCAGGTCTTCACCGGCTGCCCGCCGTTCTGCTCATTCAGACCCGCCATCATCGCCACCACGGCGGAAGAATCGACACCGCCGGAGAGGAAGGCGCCGAGCGGCACTTCAGAGATCATGCGGATCTTCACCGCTTCGCGCAGGCGCTCGATCAGTTCATCCTCGGCCGCTTCCAGGGACAAGGCGGGCAGCGGTTGGAACGGTACGTCCCAATACTCGCGGGGTTGCCCCACCGCCGCGCCGCGCTTGATCAGCAGGCGGTGGCCGGGTGGCATCTTCAGCGCCGTGCTGTAGATGGTGCGCGGCTCCGGCACGTAGCCGTAGGAGAAATATTCTTCCACCGCGTGGTCGTCGAGCTGGCGGCGGAAGCCGGGCCAGGCGGTGATGGCCTTGAGTTCCGAGCCGAACACCAGATAGCCGTCGTCGGTCACCGCGTAGTACAGCGGTTTCACGCCGAGACGGTCACGCGCCAGGAACAGGCTCTGCTTGTTCCGGTCCCAGAGGGCGAAAGCGAACATGCCGCGAAAATGGTGCACGCAATCCTCGCCCCATTGCTCCCAGGCGTGGACGATGGTCTCGGTATCGGAACGGGTCTTGAAGGTGTGGCCGAGCGCGGTGAGTTCGGGAATGAGCTCGACGAAGTTATAGATCTCGCCGTTGAACACCACCGCCACGCTGCCGTCCTCGTTGAACAGGGGTTGCTGGCCGCTGGCGATGTCGATGATGGAGAGGCGGCGGTGACCGAGACCCAGGCCCGGCTCCAGGTGCAAACCGCCTTCATCGGGGCCGCGATGCCTTTGCATATCGTTGACGCGAGCGAGCACATCGCGGTTGATGGTTCGCTGTTCACGCAGGTCGAATACGCCAGTTATGCCGCACATGGTGGGGTCCGTTGTTAGGGAGTCGGAAACAGCCAATATCCCCTTTTTGGCGGCACTGACGGGCGCATTGCGTCGTTGTTCCTCGCTTGTGTGGCCAGCCACACGGCGCTCGGAACGCCTAGCACTGCATCCCGACAGCACCACCAAAAACGGAACATCGGCAATTTCAGACTCCCTTATGGGTGGCTCGGCAGCGCCGCATAGGCCGCCAGGTAGGCGGACGTGGCACGAGCCCAGTCGAACTCCATCTCGATGCGCGCCCGCGCGGCTTGGCCTTCCTTGAGTCCACGCGCGGCGTCATCGACGTATTGTCCCAGGGCCACGGCGAGAGTAGCCGGCTCTCCCGGCGCGATCAAGAGGCCCGTCTCTTCCGGCCGCACCAGTTCGGGATTGCCGCCTACCCGGGTGGCGATCACCGGCAGCGCCGTGGCCATGGCTTCCAGGATGGTATTGGAGATGCCCTCGCCGAGGGAATTGAGCACGAACACATCGAAGGCGCGCAGCCATTCGGCGGTATCCGCGCGGTCGCCGGGCAACCAGGCCTGGTTGCCCAGGCCGGCCGCGTCCAGGCGTTCCTGACAGCGGGCGCGCGCCGGCCCGTCGCCGACCAGGATCAGGCGCAGGCTGGCGGCGCGCGGCGATACCCGACACAGACGAATGAAGGCCTCCACCAGACCGGGGTAGTCCTTGACCTCGGCCATGCGGCCGAGGCTGCCGATGACGTACTCGGCGCCGCTGAAAAATTCAGGCCGACCGCAATCGGGGCGCGCGCCCTGGCGCGGGTGAAAGCGTTCACGGTCGACCCCGTTGTAGATCTGGCTGATGCGCCCCGGCGCGACCCCGACGGTGGCGCCCAGCCAGCCCGCGAGGTCGCGGCTGACCGCGATATAGCGGTGGATGAAGTGCCGCGCCGCGCGCCGCAGCAGGTTGTACTTCCAGTTGCGCCCCTCCAGATCGAATACATCACGGCCGTGTTCACCGTGAATCCGCCCCGGCACCCCGGCGAGCGCGGCGACGAACTGGGCTTCCAGCGTCGAAAGATTGCGCGTGTGCAGGATGTCGGGACGCAGGCGGCGCAGCAAATGAAAGAGCCGGACATGCCAGCGCAGGTCGTGTCCCGGGCGGCGGCCGAGATCGAAAAACTCGATGTCCCGGCGCTTGATGCGACGGCGGAATTCGCCGTGGCCGGCGAGGCAGATCACGACATGGCGATAGGCCTGCTCCGGCATGTGGTTGAACAGGTTGACCATGCCGTTTTCCATGCCGCCGGTACCGAAGTGATGCACGACATGAGCGATCAACGGCGGCTGGCCGCGACTACGACTCATGGCCTGTCGGCCTGATCGAGCACCTGATCGAGCGCCGGTTTGTGGGCGGACAGGAACTCGGCGAGCAGCGCCTTGGCCCTGTCCTCGTCCGGCTTGTCATGATAGGGGGTGGCGATGATGATCGCGGCGGCGCTATCCCGCTGCCCGAGAATCTTGGCCAGGGCCAGGTCGATCTTGGCGCGATAGGGGCTGATGCCATCCTGCCCCTGAATGCGGTGCCACTGCCAGGCCAGGATGCGCTGCCCGCCCTGGTTGGCGAGCAACTGGGCCTGATAGCGCGGCAGTGTCTGGCCGGCGACGAGAGCATCGCCGATGTCGCGGCCGACCTGGCGCCACTCGGGATGTTTTTCCCGCACCATGATGTTGCGGCTGTTGATGAGCTCGGCGTCGTCGCGTTGGGTGCCGTACCAGGCCAGGAACAGCATCACCTGTTGCTCGCCGTGCTGGTAGTGCTCGATGCGCTGGATGTCCATGCCGTGCCATTGCGGCAGCCAACTGGAGAACGCCGACGGGCTGGCTTGCCAACCCGCTACCGGCGCCGGCGGGATCAACGCCGGCTGCGACGGCTGACGGCTGGCGAGGTGACTTTCGTAGAGCGGGAATAGCGCGAGCAACAGGGCGAGAAATACCGCGTGCAACGGCGCCACGCGAATTGAGGTGGTGGCGGGGGGAGGCGTGTACTCGTCCAGATCCTCGCGCCAGATCAGGCCGACCCAGAACATCGCCAGCATGACGATGCCGAACCAGACCCAGCCATAGATGAAATGGTCGACGCCGAGGGCCAGTTTCATATCCGAATAATGGGCGATGAACACGATCATGCTGGCGCGCATGCCGTTGGCGACCACCGGCACGATCACCGCCGCCAGGCTGAAAGCGACGCGCTTCCAGGGGCTGCGATAGGTCAGGTAGGCATAGAGCACGCCGAGGGTGATGGAGGCGATCAGGTAGCGCAGGCCGGAACAGCCTTCCACCACGCTCCATTCGCCCGTGGGCATGGTAAAGAACGTGCCCTCGCGATACACCGGAATGCCGACCAGGCGCACCGCGCCGACGGTGAAATCGGCGGTGAACTCGATCAGCGGCTGAATCAGCGCCTCGCCGTTGGGCACCATCAGCAGCAGGAAGCCGAGCGGGAACATCGCCGCGCGCAGCATCTTCGCGCCCAGCACCAGCCAGACGGTGGCGATCCAGAGGCCGACGAAAGCGTACTGTTCGACCACCAGGACGCCACCCAGACGCGCCGCCAACCAGCCCAGGGCGAGTGGCGCGATGATCAGGAAGGCGCGCCCATCTCCGGCCACCGGCACCGCCGCCAGGCGCGCCCGATCACGCCAGACCAGCCAGAGCGAGATGGGCAGGATGACGAAACCGTGGGCATAGGTTTCGGAACGATCCCAGATGTCGTACATCGACACGAAGGTCGGTTGCAACAGCGCGGCGACCAACAGCCAGGCAAGCGCCAGAAACAACAGGGGGGGACCCCATTTCGCGGGTTGTGCGGGAAGCATCATGTCTCCAGTAGTCGGTCTACTCGCGCCAGGGCGCGATTCCAGGTGAAATCGTTCAACACTCTGCTGCGCGCGGCCGCGCCCAGGTCGGGGCCGTCGAGGGCGGCCAGGGTTTCACGGGCCAGTTCGGCGGCATCGACGGCGCGGCGCACTTCCTCGCCCACGCGCGCGTGGATGCCTTCCAGCGCCTGCGGCGTCGCAACCAGGTTTTTCGCCATCGCCATGCCTTCCAGCACCTTGTTCTGGATGCCGCGGGCGATGCGCAACGGCGCCACCACCACGCGCGCGTGCGCCAGCCAGGGACGCACATCCTCGACCCGGCCGGTGACCAGCACGCCGGGCAACGCGGCCAACTCCCGAACCTCTGGGGGCGGCCGGCTGCCGACGATGGCGAACTGCAACTCGGGCCGCGCCGCGCGTAGACCGGGCAGGACTTCACGCGCGTACCAGATAACGGCATCGATGTTCGGCCAGTAGTCCATGGCGCCGGTGAAGGCAATGGCCGTGACACCCGCCGCGTAGGGGTTGGGATAGGCGCGCTCCGGCGAGAAATACTCGGCGTCGACGCCATTATTGTAATGGCCGACGCGCGCCGCCGATTCCGGCGCCAGTTCGCGGAAGTCCTCCGCTTCCTTTTCCGAAACGAACAAGCTGGCATCGAACGCCGCCGCGACCTTGCGCTCCCAGGCAAGCAGGCGCTCTCCTTCGCGCCGATACAGCCAGGACATGGGCCAGGACTTGGTCTGCGCATACTGCCGCCATTTATCGGAATCGATGTCGACGAAATCCATCACGCGCCGGGCTTTCCCGGCGCCCATGACGAAACGGGCCATCGCCGAGGAGTAGGTCAATACGCGGTCGGCGCCCGCGCGCAGATGCGCGTCCACCCAGCGTTGCATCCCGGCGTGACGGTAATAGGGCAGGGTCAACGGCTCGCCGGTGAGCAAGCCACCAAGCGCGCGCAGCTTGCCCAGACGTGGATTCAGCCCGACGAAATAGGTCGATGCGCAAACCCCGCGCAGCTTGTCGCAATGCCGCCAGTCGTCCGGATCATCGACGAAGGCGCCCAGATGCACCTGGAAGCGTTGGCTGAGGTGTTCCAGCAGATGCCAGGCCCGGATCTTGTCACCCTTGTCCGGAGGATAGGGAATGCGGTGGGCAAGGAAAAGGAGTTCGGGCTTGTTGGAGGAGCAAGGGGCAAGAGGCAAGGAAGAGGCAGGTGTTCCTTGTACCTTGCCTCTTGTAGCTTGCCCCTTGCCCCTTGCCCCTTGCACCTGTCTACCCAAGCTGCCGGATGATGTGCGGGCCGATGAAATTGGCCAGCGGCCGCGGCAGGTGTTGCCAGGCCTTGATGAACAGACGGTATTTTGGATTGTTGGGGTTGTTCTCGGGTACAGCGTCGGCGCGCACCAGGTGGTAACCATAATGCAGCGCTTGCGGCTCGAAGCCCCAGTTGTGCTTGAAGTCCCAGGAGCCGGTGCCCTTCTTGCTACGACCGAAATCGAACAGCGTGTAGCCTCTTTCCACCGCCAGGCGCATGACCTCCCAGTACATGAAGTCGCTACCGGCGAGCGCCCGCGCCGAGGCGGTGATACCGGCGAAATACGGCCAGACTTCATCACGGAAATAGAAATTCATGACACAACACACCATCCGCGTCTCCTGGGTGACGCTGACGATGTCGACGGCATCGCCGAACTCTTCCAGCAGCAACTGGAAATAGCGCCTTGGGAAGACCGGCGTGCCGAGGCGATGCCAGCTCTCGCAGAATGCGGGGTAAAAACGTTCGAGGTCATGCTCGACTTCGCTCTTGAGACCGGCCTTGATGCCCTTGCGCACCATCGCGCGTTGTTTCCTGGGTATGGCCAGCAGGTTCTTTTCGACCTCGGGATCGAGCGCCTTGCGGAACGTGGCGTAGAGGTCGGTACCGGGCCACTCGGGATGGGCGGGCGCATCACGGTCGCGGTATTCAAGATGGCCGACGCCACGTTGCTCCGCCAGCTCCCGCGCTGCCAAGTCCAGCGCCGCGGTTGCCTCCTCGGTGTCGGCGACGATGCCGCCGTAGACCGAGTAGGGCATGGAGATCAGGGTGTGGCCGAACAGCCGGCTGCGTACTTCGCCGAGTGGCAACACCCCCTCGATGCGACCATTCCGCTCCGCCAGCAGGAAGTGGCAGGGCTGGCCCAGTGCCTCCTCGATCACCCGGCGCCAGCCGAAACGGTGAAAAAATGTACCGCCGGGCGCGCTCAGGACATAGGCATCCCAGGTTTCGGCATCGGCGCTGGTGGCGAGTCTGATGTTCAGACTCATGCGCCAAGCTCACTGGCGTAGACCCGGTCGGCGCGATCCCAGCGGAAATCGGCGCAGAGTCGTTCGATCTTGGCTTCCATGCGGCCCAGATTGACGTAATGGCGGAAACGGCTTTTCAGCGGTGCGCCGGGGATGCGCGGCTGCCCCGGGTCAACTTCCCAGGGATGGAAATAGAACATGGCGGGACGTCGCTCCAGGCGATTGACACGGCCGATCAGCCAGCGCGAGACGGCATAGGGCAGCAGGCGAAAATAGCCGCCTCCCGCCGCCGGCAGGTTGTGCCCGGCCAACAGCACCGTGGTTGGGGGCATTTCCAGCAGCACCGGGCAGCTTGCCGGACGGTAGGGAAAACGGGGAGCCTCGGCCATGCCGTAATGGTCGTGCGAGATGGGATAAATGCTGGAACTGTAGCGGTAACCCGCTTCCGCGAGCACATCCAGCGCCCACAGATTGTCGCGGCCAATGGAAAAGCTGGGGGCGCGATAGCCAGACACGGCGACGCCGGCGAGGTC
>JAURYL010000104.1 GCA_030653935.1 Pseudomonadota bacterium | reverse complement strand
TCGATCCGCTGCCGGGAGGCACCGTGCGATCCGTCGCTTGAACGGCGGATGACGCGGTTGTAGTGCCTGACGAGGGGGTAATCAGTCGTAATGGACTGATTTATAAAGGGTCATCTGGCGGGTTGTTAAATGTGGGTTAGGAGTTTCATCAGGACGTAGCGAACCGCATCGATCACGGTCGGGTTGCTTGATGCGGTTCATCCCTCACCGCACCCTACGTGTAATTCGTGGTTTTGCCCCGTGATAGCATCCCGCGCCGTCCCACCTCCCCGAAAGCACGCTTGCGTTACGCATCAGGCACTCACCCAGATGAACCGTACCCTCACTGCCATCAATGTCGTGCCCGGCCAGAGCTGTCCTCGGCTGACCAAGGCACAGAAAGCATTCAACCGGCTGATCCAGCAGATCAATGACAGGCGCGTCAAATTAGCGGCCTGGGAGGAGATCACGCCGCCGTTCCAGCGCAAATATATGGCGGAGATGCATCCGCTCCTGCAAGCGGTAGAGGACTTGAGGATCGAGACGGCGCGCGCCCTCGACCAGCTCAGCGGACTCAAGGGGTTGAGCAAGCGGGAGCGCCGCCTGGTCGTGAATCTCGTTGTCGACCTAACCGGCGGTCTGCTGGCGGAGGGTGATAACGAGGAGATGAAGCGTCTCTACAACAAATACGCGCATTCGGATTTCGACGAGGATCAAGCCGCCATGTTGGACGGCATGAGATTCATGTTCGAGGAAAGCCTGGGCATCGACCTGGGTGACGATGTCGACCTGAACTCGCCCGAGGCGGTCATGGCGCGCATCCGCGAACGCATGGAGGAACAGCAACGGGGGCCGGCGCCGCGGGCGCGCAAGGCGCGTCGGACAAAGTCGGCGCAGGCGCTGGCCAAAGAGGAACAACAACTCGCCGAGACACAACGCATCAGCCAGTCCATCCGCGAGATCTACCGCAAACTCGCCAGCGCGCTGCATCCGGACCGGGAGGCCGATCCGCTGGAACGGGAGCGCAAGACCGTCCTGATGCAACGCGCGAACCAGGCCTACGAGAAAGGCAACCTGCTGCAACTATTGGAATTGCAGATCGAACTGGAGCATATCGACCAGGCCGCCATCAATGGCCTCGGCGAGGAGCGCCTGTCCCAGTACAACAAGGTGATCAAGGAACAACTGGGGGAACTGGACGCTGAAATAGCGCGCGTGGAGGGCGAGTTCAGGATGCGTTTCGGCATTACCACCCACGGCCGGGTTACGCCCGCGAGCCTGCTGCGCAACCTCGCCCGGGAAATCGTCTCGGTCCAACTGGAGGTGCGGCAGATGCGAGAGGACCTGGCCGTCTTCCAAAACATCCAGGCGACCAAGGCATGGCTCAAGGAGATGCCGGCGCGCCACTGGATGGACCTGGACGACCTGCCCTTCTGACGAACCCTGTGCGTGCTGGAGCAGGCCGCCAAGGCGCTACCGTAAATTGGGAAGTGACGGCGGCCAGTCCTGAATAAGTACGACACCCCGTGTAGCGCCGGCATCCTTGCCGGCGTCTTCTAAACAGCCGGCTGGAAGCCGGCGCTACAAGGGCGGAGCCGTCACGCCATCCCGTTATGCCTTGGCAGCCCGTAGGGCGAAAAAGCCGGCAACCTTTTGCCGGCGCCTTCCGCCATCTTCAGGTGGCATACGGCGGAAGGCGCGGGTGGCGTGGTGTTGCTGACGATGGCCCGGGGCGAATCAGGCATTGGTGACATCCGCCGCCAATTCTTCTTCGCTCAGGTCGATCACCGCGACGCCGTAACGGTGGAGGTCGCCCAGGAAGGCCACTCGGCTGACGCCCGCCAGGGTTGCCGCCATACCGGAAGAAAGACGTTTCATTTCATAGAGTTTCACAGCCATCGCCATGCGCGCTTCCTGGGCGAACTCCTGGGGGGTGCGCTGCAAGGCGTCCGGCAGGTTGGAGGGTACGTCGACGAGAATTTGCATGGCGGTACTCCGGGATGCGGGAGGTTGCGGCGTTGCTGGCTAGGATAGCAGCGTTGCTCACGGTTTGCGGGAGGCCGGCCCCTCTCCCCTCTCCCCTCTCCCGGCGGGAGAGGGGAGAAAAGCTCACGCCATCCCGTTATGCCTTAACAGCGCGTCGATGGTCGGCTCGCGGCCACGGAATGCCTTGAATGATTCGATGGCCGGGCGGCTGCCGCCCTGGGCGAGGATTTCGCTCCAGAAGCGGTGGCCGACTTCGGGGTTGAGCACGCCGCCGACGTGGCTGCCGGCTTCTTCCTCGAACAGGCTGTAGGCGTCGGCTGACAGCACTTCCGCCCATTTGTAGCTGTAGTAGCCGGCCGCGTAGCCGCCGGCGAAGATGTGGCTGAAGTTGTTGGGGAAGCGGTTGTAGTCGGGCGGGATGACGACGGCGATCTGTTTGCGAATTTCGTTCAACAGCCCGAGCGCGGTCTGGCCGGGGGCGAGGTCGTGATGCAGGTGCATGTCGAACAGGGAGAACTCGATCTGGCGCAGGGTCTGCATGCCGGCCTGGAAGTTCTTGGCGGCGAGCATCTTGTCGAACAGTTCCTTGGGCAGGGGTTCGCCACTGTCGACGTGGGTGGTCATGTGTTTCACCACGTCCCATTCCCAGCAGAAGTTTTCCATGAACTGGCTGGGTAGTTCCACCGCGTCCCATTCGACGCCGCTGATGCCGGAGACGCCGAGGTCTTCCACTTTTGTCATGAGGTGGTGCAGGCCGTGGCCGAATTCGTGGAACAGGGTGATGACGTCGTCGTGGGTCAGCAGCGCGGGCTTGCCGCCGACCGGGCGGGTGAAGTTGCAGTTGAGGTAGGCCACCGGGGTTTGCAGGCCGGATTCGGTCATGCGCCGGGTGATGGCGTCGTCCATCCAGGCGCCGCCGCGTTTGCTGTCGCGCGCGTGCAGGTCGAGATAGAACTGGCCGACCCGATTTCCGGCGGAGTCGTTGATGGCGTAGAACTGCACGTCCTCATGCCAGAGCGGTGCGACATCGGGAACGATGGCGAGGCCGTAGAGGGAAGCGATGACGCGGAACAGGCCGGCCAGCACGCGGGGTTCCTGGAAATACTGTTTGACCTCGTTTTCCGAGAAGGCGTAGCGCGCTTCGCGCAGTTTCTCGCTGACGTAGCCCATATCCCAGGCTTGCGGATCGTTCAGGCCGACTTCCTTGGCGGCGAATTCACGCAGTTCCGCCATGTCGCGTTCGCCATAGGGCTTGGCGCGCTGCCCCAGTTCATTCATGAAATCCAGCACTTCCGCCGGGCTTTCGGCCATCTTGGGTTCCAGCGAGACTTGGGCGTAGGAGTCAAAGCCGAGCATCTTCGCGGCTTCCTGGCGCAGTTCCAGGATTTGGCTGATGAGCGTGGTGTTGTCCAGTTCCGCCGGGCCGAATTCCGAGGCGCGCGTGGTGTAGGCGCGGTACATCTCTTCGCGCAGGGCGCGATTGTCGCAGTACTGCACAACGGGCATGAAGGAAGGGGCTTGCAGGTTGAGCTTCCAGCCGGTCTTGCCATCCGCTTCAGCCATTTCCTTGAACATCGCCTTGGCGTCGTCGGGCAGGCCGGCGAGTTCGGCTTCGTCGTCGATAAATTTCGACCAGGCGCGGGTGGCGTCGAGCAGGTTTTCTTCGAACTTGGCGGAGTGCTTGGCCAGTTCTTCCTGGATTGCCATGAAGCGCGGCTTCTGTTCGTCGGGCAGATCGGCGCCGCCGAGACGGAAGTCGCGCACTTCGTTGTCGATGATCTTCTTGCGCGCGGCGGAAAGCTCGGCGAATCCGGGCGCGGCGGCGAGCGCCTTGTATTGTTGGAACAGGCCTTCGTGCTGGCCTAGTTCGGCGTAGTACTGGGTGATCTTGGGCAGATTCTCGTTGTAGACCTCACGCAGTTCCGGGCTGTCCAGCACCGAATGCAGGTGGGAGACCTGGCCCCAGGCGCGCGACAGGCGCTCGTTGGCGTCGTCCATCGGCGCGACGAAATCGTCCCAGGTGGGCGCGACGCTCAACTGGCGTTGCACCAGTTCACGGTTCTCCGCCAACAGTTGATCGATGGCCGGGCTGACGTGTTCGGGGCGGATGTCGGTGTAACGGGGCAGGCCGGAGAAATCGAGCAGGGGATTCATGACGAGTGCGGTGAAGTGGCAACCCACGGCATATTGGGGCGCGCGCGCGGGTCTACAATCCCCGTGTCCAGGAAAGCCCACCATGCGCCGCGTCTACCTCCGCACTCTGTTCCGCTATTACAGCTTTTATACCGGCGGCTTCGTCATGTTCCTGCTCGCGCTGGCGGTGGCCGAGTACATGGGCATGCCGGAACTGTGGATAGGCTGGACCTTCATCTCCGCAACCGTGTTGCTCTATGCCGGCATCGGCATCCTCAGCCGCACCTCGGACGTCGACGAATTCTATGTCGCCGGGCGACGGGTGCCGGCGATGTACAACGGCATGGCCACCGGCGCCGACTGGATGAGCGCCGCTTCCTTCATCGGCCTCGCCGGCACGCTGTACCAGAAGGGTTATGACGGCCTCGCCTTCGTCATGGGCTGGACCGGCGGCTATGTTCTGGTGGCGCTGCTGCTGGCGCCCTACCTGCGCAAATTCGGCCAGTTCACCATTCCCGACTTCATGGGCGCGCGCTATGGCGGCCCCGGCGGCGGCAATGGCGCGCGTGGCGTCGCGGTGCTGGGCACGATCATCGCCTCGTTCACCTATGTCACCGCGCAGGTGTTCGGCGTCGGCATCATCACCAGCCGCTTCCTCGGCATCGCTTTCGAGACCGGTGTTTTCGTCGGCCTCGGCGGCATCCTGGTCTGTTCCTTTCTGGGCGGCATGCGGGCGGTGACCTGGACCCAGGTGGCGCAATACATCGTGTTGATCATCGCCTACCTGATGCCGGTGGTGTTCATGTCCTACAAGGTCACCAACGTGCCAGTGCCGCAACTGGTCTACGGCGAGGTGATGCAGAAGATCGGCGAGCGGGAACAGGAAATCATGGCCGACCCGGCGCAGATCGAGGTCCGCGAGGCCTACGCGGCGCGCGCCATAGCCATCCAGGAAAAACTGGAACGGATCGACGCCGCCGGCCCCCAGTCCAACGTCGGCGAGGCAAGCCGGGAGCGCTGGCGGCGGGAAATGCAGGAAGCTCAGGAAAAGGCGCGGCCGCTCCAACCGCATGGCGAGGCCTTCCCCGGCGAGACCGCCGAGGAACGCGACAGCGCGCGGCTCAATTTCCTCGCCCTGACCTTCTGCCTGATGGTGGGCACGGCGGCGTTGCCGCACATCCTGATGCGCTACTACACCACGCCTTCGGTGCGGGAAGCGCGCGAGTCCGTGGTCTGGTCGCTGTTCTTCATCTCCCTGCTCTACTTCACCGCGCCGGCCTACGCGGTGTTCGCCAAGTACGAGGTGTATAGCAACCTCATCGGCAGTTCCATCGCGGAACTGCCGTCCTGGGTGGCATCCTGGGCCAAGGTGGGTCTGGTGGCGGTGGAGGACATCAACCGCGACGGCATCCTGCAACTGGCGGAATTGACCTTGAACCCGGACGTGATCGTGCTGGCGACCCCGGAAATCGCCGGTCTGCCCTACGTGGTGGCCGGGCTGGTGGCGGCCGGCGGCCTGGCGGCGGCACTGTCCACCGCCGATGGCCTGCTGCTGACCATCGCCAACGCCCTCTCCCACGACGTCTACTACAAGATGGTCAACCCTCAGGCCTCCACCGGCCGCCGCATTGCCCTGGCCAAGGGCTTGTTGCTGATGGTGGCGGTGGTCGCCGCCTGGGTTGCCTCGTTGCGGCCGGACACCATTCTGTCCATGGTCGCCTGGGCCTTCTCCATCGCCGGCGCCTGCTTCTTCCCCGCCCTGGTGCTGGGTATTTTCTGGAAACGCGCCAACTACCAAGGCGCCATCGTTGGCATGCTCACCGGCATGGGCCTCACCCTGTTCTACCTGATCGGCGTGAAGTTCTATGACATGCCCAAGTGGTTCGGCATCTCCGACCTTTCCGCCGGCATCTTCGGCATCCCCGCCGGCTTCCTCGCCATCGTCGTGGTCAGCCTGCTCACCCCGCCGCCGGATGCTGCTACCCGGGCGATGGTGGAGCATGTGCGCTATCCGGTGGCGCGCAAGGAAAAATGATCGTGTGTTCGCCCACCCCGTATACTCGGCCCCGGAGTTGGCCAGGCAGCCGCTGTGCGGTTTACCGCATGGAGGAAAGTCCGGGCTCCACAGGGCAGGGTGCCAGGTAACACCTGGGCGTTATAAGTCGAGGGCGCGAGTCTTCGACCCAAGGCGACGGAAAGTGCAACAGAGAGCAGACCGCCGATGGCCGGCCGCAAGGTCGGATCAGGCAAGGGTGAAACGGTGCGGTAAGAGCGCACCGCGGACGTGGCAACACGGACGGCACGGTAAACCCCACCCGGAGCAAGGCCAAATAGGCAGGCGCGTCTTTTGACATCGGTGGCCCGCCGAGCCTGCGGGTAGGCTGCTAGAGGCGACGGGTGACCGTCGTCCCAGATGAATGGTTGCCCACGACAAAACCCGGCTTATCGGCCAACTCCACCTTATTTATCCGCCTGGCCCACGCGGCTGCGGAAATTACTGATTCAGATTGAAGCGGCTGACCGACGCCCTCAGGTGGTCGGCCAACTCCGACAGTTCACTGGCAGCAAGCGCGGAGTTCCGCGAGGCCTGGCGGTTCTTCTGGGCCATGCCCAGGATCTCGTTGGCGCGCGTGCTGATGGCCTGGCTGGCGGCGTCCTCTTCCACGCGCAGCGTATCGATCTCGTGGCTGAGGTTGGAGACGTGTTTCACCGCGGCGTTGACCGCCGCGATGGCTTCGCCGGCCTGGGTGGCCATGCCGACCCCTTCATCCACCAGTTTCCGGCCTTGGTCCATCGAGGTGACGGTGCGTTCCGTTTCCTGCTGAATGGTGTTGATGGTGGCGGAGATGTCGCCGGTGGCCTTGGCGGTGCGTTCCGCCAGTTTTCGCACCTCGTCCGCCACCACGGCGAAACCGCGACCCTGCTCGCCGGCGCGCGCGGCTTCGATGGCGGCGTTGAGCGCCAGGAGATTGGTCTGGTCGGCGATATCCTTGATCACCCCGACGATGCGCCCGATTTCCTCGGAGTGCCGGCCCAGGGTGGTCACCGCCTGCGAGGCGTTCGTCACTGATTCCGAAATGCTCTCGATCCCCCTGCCGGCGGCCAGAACCACGTCCTTGCCCTGCCGCGCCAGGGAACTGGCCTGATCGGCGGCGGTGACGATGGTGGCGATGTTGCGCCCGACCAGATCGGTGGTTCGGATGAGCTCGCCGCTGCTCTGGACGGTGTCCTGCGCGAGGCGCTCTTGCTGGTCCGATGTTTCCAGCACCTCGGCGCTGTTCTCTGCGGTGCGGCGGGAGGCCTGGCTGACTTCCTCGGCGGAGCTGCGAATCTCGCCGATCAAGGTCGATATCTCCGTGGCCATGAGATTGAAACTGGTGGCGACCTGGGCGAGTTCATCGGTTCCCCGGATCGTGGTGCGGCGATCCAGATCCCCCCTGGCGAAATGCTCGGTGGCGCGCTTGAGTTCCATCGCGGGCTGCACGATCGAACGCCTGATCGACAGGCTGAGCAGAATGGACAGCGCCAGCCCCAGCGCGATCATGACCAGCGATGCCATCTGGATGACGCTGGTCAACTTGTTCAGATGCGCCTGGTCGGCCTGGGCCGACCTCGCGTAGAAATCGATAAGCGCGTTGGTGGTCTCGGTGACCTTGTCGTATTTCGGCGCCATCGCCGACTTGTAGTGATGGTCGGCGCCTGCGAAATTCTCGGCGGAGAGGAAGTCCCGCATCGGCATCAAGCCCTCCATCCCGAAACTCTTGCGAGCCGACAGGTAATCGTCGAACAGGGTTTTTTCCGCCGCCGACATGGCGCGCTTGCCGTAAGCATTCAGGCCTTCGGTGATGTGCGCCGTGATCTTGTCGACGCTATCGAATTTATCCTGAGCGACGAAGGCGTCGGCGGCCAGTCTCGCTTCCAGGATGAGTCGGTAGACCAGCACCTGGTCGTAGCGCACCTCCTGCAATTGGTTGAGGGCGACGATATCCTGCTCATAAATGCGCGACGCGGTTTGCGTGGCCTGGCGCAAGCCCCAGATACCCGCAGCGCCCACCACCAGCAGCATGAGCGCGAGAAACAGGGTGAGGCCGAGCAACCGCGCGCCGATCGAGAAGTTGTTCAGAAATTTCAGGTTGAGCATGGCGTTCCCCAAGACATTCGCCGTTACTACGGCAGGTCGGGGGAAAACTTGACTACGAATTGCGTATTTCGCCCGCCCGGCCTCAGCCCTCCATGCCGAATACTGCGCCCCAGAGCGCTTTCACCGCCGCGACATCCCGGGTCAGACCGCCATGTTCGATGCGGGCGTGGTCGCTGCCTTGCAGTTTGACGGCATGCTGGCGAGCGCGCAGTTCTCGGTAGGCGTCGCCGGCGGCGAGGGCGATTTCCAGGGGAATCAGCTCCAACGCTCCGGCCCGCTTGAGCAGGGCGATGTTGCCGACATTGGGCAGCAGTTCCGGGTGTTGCCCGGCGTGGGCGAGCACCAGGTATTGCACGGCGAATTCGACGTCAACCAGGCCACCACGGTCGTGTTTGAGATCAAACAAACCGCTGGCGTTGGGGTGGCCGTCGAACATTTTCTGGCGCATTTCCAGGACGTCGGCGCGCAGTTTTTCCACATCACGGGCGCTGACCAGGACGTTTTCGCGGATTTCCGCGAAGCGCTCGCCCACCGCGCGGTCGCCACAACAATAGCGGGCGCGGGTCAGGGCCTGATGTTCCCAGGTCCAGGCCTTGTCCCGCTGGTAGTCCGTGAACGCCTCCAGGCTGCTCACCAGCAGGCCGGAGGCGCCATCGGGACGTAGCCGAAGATCGGTGTCGTAGAGGATGCCGGCCGGCGTCAGGGTGGATATCCAGGTGATCAGCCGCTTGCCCAGGCGGGCGTAGATTTCCTGCGCGTCCGGGTGTGGGTCGTCGTAGAGGAAGACGATGTCCAGGTCGGAGGCATAGCCGAGTTCCTTGCCGCCCAGCTTGCCGTAGGCGATGACCGCAAAGGTGGGCTGCTCGCGATGGCGTCCCTTGAGGTCGACCCAGACCAGTCCGAGAGTAGCGTCGAGCAGCAAATCGGCGAGGTCGGCGAGATGGTCGGAGAGTTTTTCCACGCTCCAGACGCCGGCCAGGTCTTGCGCCAGCAGGCGAAAAGTTTCGCTTTGCTTGAAATGGCGCAGGGCATCCATCTGCTGTTCCACGTCACCCGCGCAATTTTCCAGTTGTGCCCGCAGTTGCCCGCGCGCGGCCTGCCAGTCGGGCGCGGCCATCAAAGTGCGGCTGTCGAGGAGTTCGTCGAGCAGGTGCGGTTGCCGCGCCAGATAGCTCGCGGCCCAGGGGCTGGAACTGAGGATGCGCGCGAGTTGCATCAGAGTTTGCGGGTACTCCTTGAGCAGGGCGAGGTAGGGCGCGCGGCGGCAGATGGCTTCGAGCAGGTCGAGGATGCGCGCGAGGGTGTCCAGCGGGTTGGGGAAACGCGCGGCGACTTCCACCAGCGGCGGCAGCAGGCCATCGAGCGCGGTCTTGTTCTGCGCCGGCAGGCTGACGTAGCGGCTGCCGCGCTTGAGCGCGCGCAGGCGTTCCAGCGCGCTTTGGCCGTCCTCGCGGAAGCCGGCGACGACGAGTCGCTCCAGCGCCTCCTCCTCGGGCAGTTCGCACAACCCGGCCAGCGCGTGGCTGGATTGATCTTCCTGCGGGGCGCCGAACACCTGCTCGAACTGGCCCGCGACCTTGCGTCGCATCGGCGCGAGCCGCGCCAGCAGAGCGGCCCAGTCGGCGAAGCCCATCGCCACCGCCACCCGTTGCCGATCTTCTTCGCCCTTGGGCAGCATCTGGGTCTGGGCGTCGTCCAGGTATTGCAGGCGGTGTTCCAGGTTGCGCAGGAAGACATAGGCTTCCTCCAGTTCCCGCGTCTGGTTTTCCGGCATCAAGCCATAGGCGGCGAGCTGGTGCAGCAGGGTGCGGGTGGGGCGCAGGCGCAGCGAAGCCTGTTTGCCGCCGCGAATGAGCTGGAACACCTGGGCGATGAATTCGATCTCGCGGATGCCGCCGGGGCCGAGTTTGATGTTGTCGACTTTGTCCTTGCGCGCCACTTCGCGGCGGATCTGGGCGTGCAGGTCGCGCATGGAACCGAAGGCGCCGAAATCCAGGTACTTGCGGAAAACGAAGGGGATGCGCAATTTTTCCAGCTCACCGATGCGTTTTCCGTCGCCGGTCAGGGCGCGGCCCTTGATCCAGGCATAGCGTTCCCACTCGCGCGCCTGGGTGTAGAAATACGACTCCAGCATGGCGAAGCTGGAGGCCAGCGGGCCGCCGTCGCCATAAGGGCGCAGGCGCATGTCGACGCGGAAGACGTAGCCGTCGGCGGTCATGTCGTCGAGGGCGTTGATCACCCGCTTGCCCAGACGAGTAAAGAACTCGAAGTTGGCGATGACGCGTGTGTTGCCAACCCCTCCGGCGGTCTCGCCATCTTCCGGAAACACGAAAATCAGATCGATATCCGAGGAAGCGTTCAGTTCGCCGCCGCCCAGCTTGCCCATGCCGACCACGATCATTTGCTGTGCCAGTCCGGCACTATCGAGCGGCTCACCGTGGATTTCGGCGAGATCGCGATGATGGAAATCCACCGCAGCCCGCACGGTGACTTCCGCCAGCTCGGTCAGGGTGCGGGTGACTTCGGACAGGTCCGCCAGGCCATTCAGGTCGCGCGCCATCACGCGGGCGAACACCCGCTCGCGCAGGCGGCGCAACTGGCGCTTGAGGTCTTCCTCGGTGCTGATGCCGGTGGCCAGGAACGCTTGCATGTCCTGACGCGCCACCGGCGTCGCCAGCGTTTCCAGCAACCACGCTTCCAAATCGGGATGGTTATTGAGACGCGCCGACAGCCAGCGGCTGTATGCGGCAGTGCGGGATAGCATTTCCAAGGCTGGCGAAGAAGTCATGTTGCAGTGCAAAATGCCAAATTGTTGGAAGTGGCCTAATTTTGCGCCTTCCTCGGGGGAGGAATGCGCTGAAATTCCCATCAATTACCCGTCTCAGGAGACGCCCGTCATGAGCACCAGCATCGAATCCGTCCTGCACGAAAACCGCGTATTCAATCCTTCCCCGGAATTTGTGGCTCAAGCCAACGTCTCTGGCATGGATGCCTACAAGGCACTGTGCGCCGAAGCGGAAGCCGATTACGAAGGTTTCTGGGGCAAGCTCGCCAAGGAACATCTGGTCTGGAATACGCCATTCAACACGGTGCTCGACGAATCCAACGCCCCTTTCTACAAGTGGTTCCCGGATGGCAAGCTGAACGCCTCCTATAACTGCCTGGACAAGAATGTCGAAGCCGGTCTCGGCGACAAGACCGCGATCATCTTCGAAGCCGACAAAGGCGAAGTCACCAAGGTTACCTACAAGGAACTGCTCGCCCGCACCGCCCAATTCGCCAATGCCCTGAAGAACCTGGGCGTGAAGAAGGGCGACCGCGTCATCATCTATCTGCCCATGTCCATTGAAGGCGTGGTCGCCATGCAGGCCTGCGCGCGTATCGGCGCCACCCACTCCGTGGTGTTCGGCGGCTTTTCCGCGCAATCGCTGCGCGACCGCATCGAGGATGCCGGCGCGGTACTGATCATCACCGCCGACGAGCAATGCCGGGGCGGCAAGAACATCCCGCTGAAACCCGCCGTCGACGAAGCCCTGACCATGCCCGGTACCGGCTCGATCAAGAACGTGGTGGTCTACCAGCGCACCGGTGGCCCCGCCAACATGATGGCTGGCCGCGATCTCTGGTGGCACGACGTGGTGGCCGGCCAGTCCGACGTTTGCGAGCCGGAATGGGTGGATGCCGAGCATCCGCTGTTCCTGCTCTACACCTCCGGCTCCACCGGCAAGCCCAAGGGCGTGCAGCATTCCACCGGTGGCTACCTGCTGCATGCCATCGTGACCATGAAGTGGACCTTCGACCTGAAGCCCGACGACGTGTTCTGGTGTACGGCCGACATCGGCTGGGTCACCGGCCATACCTACATCACCTACGGCCCGCTCGCCTGCGGCGGCACCGAAATCGTGTTCGAGGGCGTACCCACGTTCCCGCATGCCGGTCGCTTCTGGAAGATGATCCAGGACCACAAGGTCAACATCTTCTACACCGCGCCCACCGCGATCCGCTCCCTGATCAAGGCCGGCGAAGCCAACCCGGATGTCGCGCATCCGAAGAACTTCGACCTCACCAGCCTGCGCGTGCTCGGCTCGGTCGGCGAGCCGATCAACCCGGAAGCCTGGATGTGGTACCACAACAATATCGGCGGCGGAAAATGCCCGGTCATGGACACCTTCTGGCAGACCGAGACCGGCGGCCACGTCATCACCCCGTTGCCCGGCGTCACCCCGCTGGTGCCCGGCTCCTGCACCCTGCCCTTCCCCGGCGTCATGGTCTCGGTGGTGGATGAGGCCGGCCACGACGTGGAATGGGGCAAGGGCGGTTTCCTGGTAATCAAGCGCCCCTGGCCGTCGATGATCCGCACCATCTGGAACGACCCGGAGCGCTTCAAGAAGAGCTATTTCCCGGAAGACCTGGGCGGCAAACTCTACCTCGCTGGCGACGGCGCGGTGCGCGACGTCACCACCGGCTACTTCACCATCATGGGCCGCATCGACGACGTGCTGAACGTCTCCGGCCACCGCATGGGCACGATGGAAATCGAATCCGCGCTGGTGTCGCATCCCCTGGTGGCGGAAGCCGCCGTAGTCGGCAAGCCGCACGACGTCAAGGGTGAAGCCATCGTCGCTTACGTGGTGCTGAAGCGTAGCCGTCCGGTCGGTGACGAGGCCAAGCAGATCGTTAACGACCTGCGCGCCCACGTCGGCAAGGAAATCGGCCCGATCGCCAAACCGGATGAAATCCGCTTCGGCGACAACCTGCCGAAAACCCGCTCCGGCAAGATCATGCGCCGCCTGCTGCGCACCCTGGCCAAGGGCGAGGAAATCACTTCCGACATCTCCACCCTGGAAAATCCAGCTATCCTCGACCAACTCAAGGAAGTCGTGAAGTAAGCGGCAACCGCCCCGTAAAAGAGCGGCCTCGGCCGCTCTTTTTTTATCTTTTTCTCGCTCGCCATGACCATTCTGCCCGCCCCCCTCGCCTCCCCCACCGCCCTTGAACAAGCCTTCTCCAACGGCCTCGCAACCATGTTGGAGCGGCATCACGGCCTCGGCGTCTACATCCTGGTGCTGGCAAACGCCGCCTACGACGGCGACCTCTGGCGACGGCTGGCGGCACCCCTGGCGGCGCGGCACGCGGAACTGGCGGCGACCATCGGCGACACCCTGCGCCGGGGCGGTCGTCTGGCCGAGCCGGAGGATGACGTCATGGTCTTCCTGAAATTGTTGGCGATCGGCTTCGATCATCTCCAGACCACCCAGAGCCGCCGCGCCGGCCCCTGGGAGCTGTCGTTCAATCCGATCCGCGCGCTACGGCCGCCGCGCATGAGTGGGGGAAAGGTCGAGGGCCTGCTGCGCCCCTTCGACGCGGCCGGTTTCCAGTTCAACAAACCATTTCTGGCGCGCGAGGTGTTCTGGGAAGGTGAACTGGCCGGCAAGCCGGCGCGCCTGCTCTACAACAAATTCCCCTTCGCCCGCCTGCATGGCCTGCTGGTGCCGGAGCCGGAACGCGAGTTGCCGCAATACCTGACGCCGGAACTGCACGGCTGGGCCTGGGAAGTCCGCGAACGGGCCGCCGCCGCGATCCCGGGTTTCTGCCTGGCCTACAACAGTTACGGGGCGCTGGCCTCGGTGAACCACCTGCACTTCCAGAGCTTTACGCGGACCACCCCGTTGCCACTTCAGGACACCGGCTTCGCCCACAACGGTGGCGATCATGCCTATCCGCTGCCCTGCGCGCGTTTCGACGACATGGAGGCGGCCTGGTTCCATCTCGATGAACTCCACAGCCGCGGCATGCCCTACAACCTGATCTATGGCGCAGACGGCCTCCATGTGCTGGCGCGGGCGGCACAGGGCAGCCACCCACTGGCTGCCTGGAACGCCGGATTCGGCTGGAGCGACCTGGCCGGCGCCATCACCCTATTCAGCCGCGAGGAGTACGACGGCATCGGCGAAACGGATATCACGGCGGAAATGGCGGCCCACGCGCCCTTGCCAGCACGGATAGGGGTAGGGAAGGACTAACGCCCTCCCCTCCCTCCGAACCGTACGTGCGGTTCTCCCGCATACGGCTCTCCAGTTGGTGGTTTCAGCATCGTGATTGGCTCGCTTTGGCATGGGCTCCAACCAAGGTGAAGAGCCC
>JAURYL010000097.1 GCA_030653935.1 Pseudomonadota bacterium | reverse complement strand
CAAGTACCCAAGCGCCAGATGATCCGCCAGCCGCGCCCCACCAGGCAGCTTTGCTTTCGTTCGTGCCATGTCTCTTCCCTCCATCTGATGAGTAATGGAGAAGGAAGAAGCAAAAATCATGCTAAATGAACAGCATTGGGGTTAGGGGGGATTTGCGGACGCTTGAACTGGCTCAACCCTTGGAGAAATCCCCCTCAATCCCCCTTTACAAAAGGGGGAAGCCACCTTCCCATCGGCCTACGCGCAGATCACCCGCTCGTACCTCTACGGGCTGATATCAGCAAGGTTCCCCCCTTTTGCAAAGGGGGGTTAGGGGGGATTTGCGGACGCTTGAACGGGCACCACCCTTGGAGAAATCCCCCTCAATCCCCCTTTGCAAAAGGGGGAAGCCACCGTCCCATCGGCCATCTGCCGCAAATCGCGTCGAAGAAACACGACCGATGCACCTTGCGTGTAGCGCCGGCTTCCAGCCGGCGGCTTTACAGTAAAGGCGGCTGACTGTTTTGAAAGACGCCGGCTGGAAGCCGGCGCTACATTTTCGCTAAAACTTCGTTTCGAATCAGTTGGTTGAAATGTGTTGCTTGTGAGCCTTAGCGAAGGGTTGGAACGTGATTCCCGCCTGCGCGGGAATGACGGTGATATCAAGGAATCAGCAGCAGCGGCAACATCAGCCACCAGGGTTTAAACGCTTCCACTTTCACCGCCACCGCCGCGCTTGCCGGGCCTTCCACACCCTCGACGCCCATGCCTCGGACCCGCAGCCAGTAGTCGCCGGCTTCCGGTTGCGGCAAGGTCGCGCGGGTGTCGCGCACCAATTGGCTGAGCAGGGGCTTGGCAAAACTCGCGTCGGCGCTCAATTCGATCTTCCAGGAGGGCGCGTCCCCCTTCCAGGTTGCCAGAATCTTGCCGTCCGTCACCTGGGCGGCAAGGCCGACAGGCGCATCCGGCGGCACGATCACCGGACTGGTGGCGCCCCACGGGCCGGCCTGGCCGTCCGCTTCGATGCCACGCACATGCCAGTAATAATTCCCCGCCTTGAGCGGCACGGTCAGGGTGGTTTCCGTGGTTTCCCGCTTCACCTCCGGCGCCTTCAGTTCGGGCGCCACGCCCAGCTCCAGGCCATAGCGCGCGGCTCCCTTGACCTCGCTCCAGATGAACTGGCCCTGGCCGGCTTCGGCGCGCGCCTTGGCGGCGGGCGGATTCGGTGGCAACTGCACGCGGAAGGCGCGATGCGGGCTCCAGGCATGCAGCTTGCCGGCGGCATCGAGACTGGCGGCGCGCCAGTGCCAGTCGCCCTCGGCCAGCGTCTCTTCGTGACGAGTGACGGCGGCCAGACGGCGCTCGATCAGGCCATTGCCGAACTCCGGCGTCGGCGCAATTTGCAAAACATAACCGTGCGCCTCGGCGGCGGCGGCCCAGGAAAAGGCCACGTCGAGCCGGTACAAGCGTTCACCCAGCGCCGGCGCGAGCGGCGCCGGCGGCAACGGCACCGCATCCAGCTCGAAGCCATGGTCGCGGTTGGCGCCTTCCAGGCCGGCGCTATCGATGGCGCGCAGCCGCAACAGATAGCGGCCATCAGGCAGGTTGTCCCGCCAGGTGATGCCGGGCTCCGTCGTGATGTCGTCGAGCAGCACCTCGGTGAAATCCGCGTCACGCGCCACCTGGGCACGGTAGGTGCCGGCGCCGGCGACCGCCTGCCAACTAAAGGACAGCGGCAAGCGTTCGATCAGGACATCCAGCCCGTCAGCGGCGGGCGCGGGCAGCAAGCGGCGCGGCGCCTCGGGTGGCTTGCCGGCCTCGGCCAGGGTGCCGTAGCCGCCTTCCACCTTCACCTCCTTGCCCTCGGCCGAAACACCGACCGCGCCTTCCATCACCTCGTTCCTCAGCGTCTTGCCGTCCTCGGACATGTTCAAGCGGAAATTCGTGCCGCGCAGCCCGGCCACCGCCACCGGCGTCCGCACCCGGAAGCCGCCCGCCGGCGCGATCTGCTTGCCGGCACGTGCTTCCAGACGGCCGCTGTCCAGCGACAGTTCGGTCGAGACCATGCCGGTCTTGCCATAGGCGGCGAGGCGACCGAAAGAAAGTTTGCTGACCGCCTGTTGCGTCAACGCGGTGCCGTCGGCGAATCGGTAGCTGGCGCTGCTGCGCGGGCCGGACAGCACGCTCTCGCCGCCGTTCAGTTGGGTGCCCACGGCCAGTTTCTCGAAACTGGCCACCCTCGCTCTTGTAACGGACATTGCCGGTAACCGCCGTCACCATGACCGACGCCGGCGTGACCTTGAGCAGTTCCACGGGTATTTTCAGCCGGGTATTGGGCTGAAGATATCGAGGGATGGGCACATTGTTCGCGGACTGGATTTTCGGCCAGTCGCGCATATTCCTCAGATAGGTCTGGCCAATCTGGCTCAGGGTATCGCCGGGCACGGTCAGATACAGCCAATCCGCCGCCTGCGCGGGCAATACGAACGAGGCCGCGAGCAAGGTCGCAAATAATGACGGGGTGCGCATGGATACTCCTACCGGTAAGCTTGTGCTCCGACTATATGACTTGAAACCCATAAGGCAAAGCACATGAACATCGGCACACCGCTCACGCCCTCCGCCACCTGCGTCATGCTGCTGGGCGCGGGCGAACTGGGTAAGGAAGTCATCATCGCCCTGCAACGTCTGGGCGTGGAGGTGATCGCGGTGGACCGCTACGACGGTGCGCCCGGCCATCAGGTGGCGCACCGCTCACAGACCATCGACATGACCGACGGCAACGTCCTCGCCCGCCTCATCGACTCCGAGAAACCGCTGCTGGTGGTGCCCGAGATTGAAGCCATCGCCACCGAAGCCCTGGTGGAACTGGAAGCCGCCGGCCTCTGCCGGGTGATCCCCACCGCCCGTGCCGCCCACCTCACCATGAACCGCGAAGGCATCCGCCGCCTCGCCGCCGAGGAGCTGAAACTGCCGACCTCGTCCTACGCCTTCGCCGATTCTCTGAAAGCTCTGCGCCAGGCGGTGGAGGGCCGCGACGGCATCGGCTTTCCCTGCGTGGTGAAACCGGTGATGTCCTCCTCCGGCAAGGGCCAGAGCAAGATCGACAGCGAGGAAGACCTCGCCGGCGCCTGGCACTACGCCTCCACCGGCGGCCGCGTCGACAAGGGCCGGGTGATCGTCGAGGGTTTCATCGACTTCGACTATGAAATCACCCTGCTCACGGTGCGCGCCCTGAATGAACACGGCGCCGTGGAAACGCATTTCTGCGAGCCGATCGGCCATCTCCAGGTGAAGGGCGATTACGTGGAAAGCTGGCAACCGCAACCGATGTCCGCCGCCGCGCTGACCCGGTCGAAGGAAATCGCCGCCACCATCACCGGCGACCTCGGCGGCCAGGGGCTGTTCGGCGTCGAACTGTTCGTCAAGGGCGACCAGGTCTGGTTCTCCGAAGTCAGCCCGCGCCCGCACGACACCGGCATGGTCACCATGATCAGCCAGCGACAGAGCGAATTCGAACTGCACGCCCGCGCCATCCTCGGCCTGGCGGTGGACACCCGCCTGCGCAACCCCGGCGCCTCCGCCGTCATCTACGGCGGCATGGAAACCAGCGGCCCGCGCTACGAAGGTATCGCCGAGGCCCTGCGCGTTCCCGGCAGCGACCTCAGGCTGTTCGGCAAGCCCACGGTATCGCCGCACCGCCGCGTCGGCGTGGCGCTGGCCGAAGGCAAGGACATCGACGAAGCGCGAGCGCGGGCGAAGGAAGCGGCGCGGCGGGTCAAGCCGGTTAAGGCGTAAGCCACCGGCGAATCCCGGCGCGGTGCGCGTTACCGCTTCGCAACACCCCGGATCGCCGTCGTCAACGCGATCAGTTCCGCCTCAAGGGCATCGACCGAAGCCGCTGTGTCGAGCGCTCCAGACGGCTGTCTCAGATCCACTTCCAAGCGCCCCAGATGCGCCGCGAGTTGGGTCGCGCCCAGCGTCGCCGCCACGCCCTTGAGGCCGTGGGCAAGCTGTTGGGCTTCCACGCCCTGATTCGCGGCCAGATGCTCGCGGATGCGCGCCATGTCGGCGTGGTGCGTATCGGCGAACAAGCGCAGCAGGGTCAGATACTTTTCCGCGTTGCCGCGCAATACCGCCAAACCCAGGTTCAGATCGATTCCCGGCAACGTCGCCAGCCACTCCAGCGTGGTCGCGCCCCCTGTCGGCGCTGGCGACACCTGCGGTCGCGCGCCCTCCCCCGCCGCCGGCAGCCATTTCAGCAGGGTCGCGTAGAGCACCTCCGGGTCCACCGGCTTCGCGACAAAATCATCCATTCCGGATTTCAGGCAGGCTTGGCGATCCTCGTCGAAAGCATTCGCGGTCATCGCCAGGATCGGCTTCTCGCGCCAGCTCGGCAGAGCGCGAATCGCGCGCGTCGCCTCCAGGCCATCCAGCCTCGGCATCTGCACATCCATCAGAATCAGCGCGTAGTCGTGCGCGCCGGCTTTTTCCAGCGCCTCCTGGCCATCCTCGGCGGTATCCACATCCAGGCCGACGGCGTGCAGCAGTTCCAGCGCCACCTCGCGGTTGATCATGTTGTCTTCCGCCAGCAGCACGCGGCAACCGGCGTGGCGGCGGCGCAGTTCGGCCTCGGCCTCCGGTTCCGCCACGGTCGCGGGCGGCATCACCCCGTGGCCGCGCGCCAGCAGTACCGTGAGCCAGAAGGTGCTGCCCCGCCCCGGCACGCTCTCCACGCCGGCTTCGCCGCCCATCATGCGCGCCAGATGGCGGGTGATCGCCAGCCCCAGGCCGGTGCCGCCGAAGCGGCGGGTGGTCGAGGTGTCCTCCTGCTCGAAGGCGGCGAACAATCTGGGCAACGCCTCCGGCGTGATGCCGATGCCCGTGTCCGCCACCTCAAAACGCACCCTCAGCCTGGCGTTGTTTTCTTCCAGCAGCCGGGCGCGCAAGGCGATGCCACCGTGTTCGGTGAACTTGACCGCGTTGCCGGCGTAATTGAGCAACGCCTGGCGCAGGCGGGTGGGGTCGCCGCGCAGCCACAGCGGCACGGCATCGCCATCCACTTCCACGCGCAAGCCCTTGGTTCGGGCGGCTTCGGCAATCATCGAACCCACATGGTCGAGCACGGCGCCCAGGGCGAAATCGGTCTCTTCCAGCCGCAGCTTGCCGGCCTCGATCTTGGACAGGTCGAGGATGTCGTTGATGACCGAAAGCAGATGGTGGGCGGCGCTGTCGATCTTGCCGAGACGATCAGCCTGTTCCCGGGTCACCCCGGCCCGTTGCAACAGATGGGTGAGACCGACGATGGCGTTCATCGGGGTGCGAATCTCATGGCTCATATTGGCCAGGAACGCGCTCTTGGCCTGGCTGGCCGCTTCCGCCTGGGTCTTGGCGATCTGTAGTTCGGCGGTGCGTTGTTCCACCAGGTTTTCCAGATGGTGACGGTGCTGATCCAGTTCGATACCGATGCGTTTCTTCTCGGTGATGTCCTCCTGCACCGCCACGAAATGGCTGATCTGGCCATCCGCCTGGCGCAGGGGGGTGATGTTGGCGAACTCCACGTATTCGCCGCCATCCCGGCGCTTGTTGATGAACTCGCCTTTCCACGGCTGGCCCCGCGCCATGGCCGCCCACAAGGAGGCATAGGTTTCCCGGGGCGTCTTGCCGGAGTGCAGCAGACGCGGGTTCTGCCCGATCACCTCCTCGCGGCGATAGCCGGTGGCGCGCAGGAAAGTCTCGTTGACGTACTCGATCTCGGCGTCCAAGTTGGTGATGACGATGCTTTCCGGGCTCTGCTCCACCGCCAGGGACAACTTGCGGATCTGGTTCTCCGCTTCCAGGCGCGCGCTGATGTCCTGGAAAGACACCACCGCGCCCACCTGCTCTCCCCCGGAGCACATGGGTGTGGCGATCATTTCCACGGGGAACATCGTGCCGTCCTTGCGAATGAACCACTCCACCTGGCTGCGCGCCTGGCCATCGCGCAAGGTCCTGAAGATCGGGCATTCGGCGCTGGGATAGAGCCGGCCATCCGGGTAGTGATGGTGGAACAGCGCGTGCTGGTTCTGCCCCAGCATCTCCGCTTCACTGAAGCCGAGCATGGTCAGGGCGGCGGCATTGACGAAAGTGCAGCGGCCCGTCCTATCCATGCCGTACACGCCCTCACCCAGCGCGGTGAGCACGGCGCGATGCCGCGACTCGCTCTCGCACAGCGCCTCCTGTTCCTGTTTCCGTTGGGTGATGTCTTGCGCCGTGCCCACCATGCGGATCGGCTGGCCGTCGGCATCGCACACCAGTTCGCCACGGCCGCTGATGATGCGTACCGCGCCATCGGGACGGCGCGCCCGGAATTCGAGGTCGCCGGGATGCTCACCCACCATGCAGGCGGCCAACCAGGCCAGGACGTTGTCCCGATCCTCCGGATGAACCAGGGGCAGAAACGTTTCATGGGAAGGCGTAAAGGTCGTCGGCGACACGCCATAGAGCCGGTATAGCTCCTCCGACCAGGTGATGCCGCCGAGCGGTAGCTCGGCCTCCCAACTGCCGATGTGCGCGATACGTTGCGACTCCGCCAGCAACTTGCCTTGCCTGAGCAGCGTCTCCTGGGCCTGGCGGGCGGCGGTAATGTCACGGGCGATGCCGAGCACGCCGATCAGAGTGCCGTCGGCATCAAACATCGGCGTCTTGATGGTTTCCAGCCACTCGCGGTGACCGTCGTCGGCGAAGGCCACTTCCTCTTCGTTGCGGGTGGGTTTGCCGGCGGCAACGGCGGCGCGATCCTTTTCGCGGAAGAACTCGGCCAGTTCCTGGTTGAAGAAGTCGTAGTCGGACTTGCCGAGGATGTCCGCCTCCGCGCGACCGAGAAACCGTTCGAAGCGGGCATTGCAGGCCAGATAAACGCCTTGCGTATCCTTCAGCCAGACCAGGTCCGGCAAGGTTTGCAACAGAGTCTTGAGCAGGCCGCGTTCCCTGGCAAGACTGGCTTCGGTCCGCTTGCGCTCGCTGATGTCCAGGAGCAGGCCAATAACGGCCGGGCGCCCTTGATACTCGAAGATACGGCCATGCACCTCGACATCGACGCGGCTACCGTCGCGGCGCAGGCCGGTAAAGGTGTAATGCGCGTCGATGATCTCGCCTTCGAGACGGCGGCGGATATTTTCGGCCACCCGCTCGATATCTTCCGGGCAGACCAGATCGGCGACCGGCACCCGGTCGATCAACGCCTCTGGCGTGTCATAGCCGAAAATGGCGGCAAAGCCCGGGTTGACATAGCGGAAGTGGTCGTCCTGGATGATGTAGATGCCGGCCAGCGTCTCCTCCACCAGCGCGCGGAAGCGGCCTTCGCTCTCGCGCAGGGCGAGTTCAGCCTGTTTAAGTTCGCTGATGTCGCGGGCGATGCCGAACAGGCCGATGACCTTGCCCTCGGCATCGCGCAGCGGGCTCTTGGTGGTCATGTAGGCGAACGTACCCTGCGCCGTGGCCAGGTTTTCCTGGAAGCACAGGCTGCGGTTTTCTGCCATCACCATACGGTTGTCGGCCTTGAGTCGAGCCGCGAGATCGGCGGGGAAGATCGCGCTTTCGTCGCGGCCCAGGACCTCTGACGCCTGCTTGCCGCTGAGTCGTTCCGAGGCGCGGTTGAACAGGATGAAACGGTCTTCGCTGTCCTTGGCGAAGAGGCAATCGGCGGACCCCTCGGCGATGGCGTCGAGCAGTTGCAGGGCGCGTAATTGTTCCGACTGCGCCCGCCGGTCGGCTTCCACCTGCTCGCGGGCGCGGTGCAGCCAGCCAGCCAGGGCGCTGACCAGCACGCCATTGACGATGAGGATGCTCCACTGCAACAGGTCATGCCGCGTATCGATACCAAGCAACGTGGCCGGCAGGAAAGCCCAGGCCGAAGCGATGGCCGCTATGGCGGTCGCGAGCAGTCCCGGCCCCATGCCCCCGAGCAAGGCACTGAGCACGATGGGCAGCATCAGCAGGATCAACAGCGGCCGCTCGCCGAAGGACGGCGCCAGCGTCATCCGCAGCAACAGCATCGCCAGGGTGATCAGCGCCGCGAACGCGTAGACCGACCAGCGCGGCCAGCGCCTGGCAGCAGCGGCGGCGGAATCAAAGGGTTTGTGCGTCATCTTCGGCATTCCTGGTGGATGCGGGCCGGGTGCTGATCATCGGCTGGGGTAGGCACGGCGCACGCCATACCGCTCGCTCCCACGCTCCAGCGTGGGAGCAAGTCCGGACGGACGCTCCAGCGTCCCGTAGTACCGGCATGACGCTGGAGCGTCCAAGATCCGTACCCACGCTGGAGCGTGGGCACCAGGGAGGGGAGGAGGAGGATGGGCATGCGTCAGTCGCCGCCACTGTTCACGGGAGGCGCGTCGTGCTCCGACCCGGCCGCCAGCACGACCAGCGCGGTCTCGAAGTCATAGGCCTCGACCGCGCGGAACAACGCTTCGTGCCTGCCGCCCAGGACCGCGCGCAGCAGCGGCGCCCGCTGTCGGCAGAGCTCGACGGCGCGGGTGTCGCTGCGCGCCAGCAGGCCGCGCAGTTCCGCGAGCACCGCCGCCGTCGCCGCCGGGGTCGTGGCGGCGGCTTCCGGCTCTACTTCCGCCGTCAGCGTCAGACTGGCGATGTGGGCCACCGCCTCGGCCAGCGCCCGCGCCAGTTCGTCCAGCGGGTCGGTACAGGGCGGGGTCGGCGCGGCATCCTCGGCGGCGGGTTTCAGCAACTGTTCCAGCGCCGTCGCCTGCTGTTGCACGTCAATCAGACCCAGGGTCGCTGCGACGCCCTTGAGGGTATGCGCCAGGCGATGCGCTTCCACCACCGCGCCGGTTTCCAGCAACCCCCGCAGGCGCTCGGCGTCGTCGTGGTGCGCGTCGGCGAACTTGATCAGCAGCTTAGGGCATTTATCCACACGGCCGCCGAGGCTGGTCAGGCAGCGGCGCAGATCGAAATCGGGCCAGCGCGCCAGGATCGCGGCGATGCCGTTCATGTCGGTCATGTCGGGCGCGTCGGCCTCATGCTCGGATGGCGGCGCGGCGGCGGACTCCGCCTTCTCCGGCAACCATTGCAACAGCGCGGCGTAGAGTGCTTCCGGGTCCACCGGCTTGGCGACGAAGTCGTTCATGCCGGCATCCAGGCAGGCGCGACGATCCTCGTCGAAGGCGTTCGCGGTCATCGCCAGGATCGGTTTGTCGCGCCAGCCCGGCAGGGCGCGGATGGCGTGGGTCGCTTCCAGGCCATCCATATTCGGCATCTGCACGTCCATCAGGATCAGGCTGTGGTCGCCCACGCGTGCTTTCTCCAGCGCTTCGCGGCCATCCACGGCGGTGTCCACCGCCATGCCGACGGCATGCAGCAGTTCCAGCGCCACTTCCCGGTTGATCAGGTTGTCTTCCGCCAGCAGCAGGCAGGCGCCGGCATGGCGGCGGCGTAGCTCGGCCTCGGCCTCCGGCGGCGGCTCCAGTGCCGCCGGCATGGCGCCGTGGCCACGACCCAGGCGCGCGGTGAACCAGAACAGGCTGCCGCGCCCGGGCTCGCTCTCCACCCCGGCTTCGCCGCCCATCAGCTCCGCCAGGTGGCGGCTGATCACCAGGCCAAGGCCGGTGCCGCCATGGCGGCGGGTGGTGGAGGCGTCCGCCTGCTCAAAGGCGGCGAACAGCCTGGGCAGGATGTCGGGGGCAATGCCGATGCCGGTGTCTTCCACCTCGAAGCGCAGCAGTAGTTGCTCGCCCTGGTCTTCGAGCAACCGCGCGCGCAGGCTGATGCCGCCACTTTCGGTGAACTTGACCGCGTTGCCGGCAAAGTTGAGCAGCGCTTGGCGGACGCGGGTGGCGTCGCCGCGCAGCCACACCGGCACCTCGTCACCGTCCACCGAGACACTCAGGCCCTTGGCCTGGGCCGCGTCGAATATCAGCGAGCGGACATGGTCAAGCACGGCGGAGAGGGCGAAATCGCTCTGCTCCAATCGCAGCTTGCCGGCCTCGATCTTGGACAGGTCGAGGATGTCGTTGATGATCGACAACAGGTGCTTGGCGGCGCCGCCGATCTTGCCCAGGCGTTCGCGCTGCGCCGGGGTGGCGCCGTCGCGGCGCAGCAGGTGAGTAAGGCCGAGGATGGCGTTCATCGGGGTGCGGATTTCGTGGCTCATGTTGGCAAGGAAGCTGCTCTTGGCGCGGTTGGCAGCTTCGGCGGCATCCTTGGCCTGTTCCAGTTGTCGGGTACGTTCCGCGACCAGCGCTTCCAGGTGGTGGCGGTACTGGTCCAGTTCTTCGCCCAGGCGTTTCTTCTCGGTTACGTCTTCCTGCACCGCGACATAGTGGCTGATCGTGCCGTCCGCCTGGCGCAGCGGTGTGATGATGGCGAATTCCACGTATTCGCCGCCATCCTTGCGCTGGTTGATGAACTCGCCCTTCCAGGCCCGCCCCTGGCTGAGCGCGGCCCAGAGCGATTCGTAGGTTGCCGCCGGCGTCTTGTTCGAGTGCAGGATGCGCGGGTTCTGGCCGACCACCTCCTCGCGGCGATAGCCGGTGGCCGTCAGGAACGCTTCGTTCACATATTCGATCTCGGCGTCCAGATTGGTGATGACGATGCTCTCCGGGCTTTGCTCCACCGCCTGGGCGAGCTTGCGCAACTGATCCTCGACCGCGCGCCGTTCCGTCACATCCATGGCCATGCTCATGACCAGGCGCCGACCATCCGGTAAGCGGCCCAGCGGCGCGGAGCTGAACTCCCAGATGCGCGTGTCCCCGGATCGGGTACGAATGGTGTAGTCGCCCTCGGCTACACGATGATCCAGACCGTAAAGCCGATCAATGTCCGCCTGTACGAGTGTCTTTCTTTCGCCATAGGCCCGTTCGGTCCAGTCGTCGGTGGTGGTAAGTTCCTCAGGCGCATAACCACTGATTTCGCACCATGAATTACTGGCCTGGAGAATCGCTCCATCCTCGGCATGCAGCAGGATGGGAAACGGCGAGTACAACACCGCGCGGCGAAAACGTTCCTCGCTCTCGCACAACGCCGTGTTGGCCACCTCGGTCTGGCGACGCGCGACAAGGGCATCCTCCATCAGATTCAGGGCCGCGAGCCGCGCCTGGCGCTGTTCTTCCAGGGCGGTTGCCTGCGCCTCATGCAAGGTTGACTCGGCCTGCTTGCTCTCGGTGAAGTCATGGGTGATGCCCAGGACTTCCCTGACCTCGCCCTGTGGGTCGATCAGGGGCACACAGGTGATATGGAGGTAGCGCCTCGACCCGTCGGGCAACACGAGCTCGCAGTCCAGCGCGCGCCGGCTCCGGGTCGCGCGGGCCTCCTTGAGCGCGGGTAGATACAACCCGTAAATTTCCGGTGGCCAGATTTCCTCCTCGCGCCGGCCGATGAAGTCGGAAACGGGACGCCCGGTGATCTGGCGCGTGGCCTCGTTGATGTACTGAATTCTCAGGTCGCGGTCGTAAATCACGACCACGTCCGGGATATTCTCCAGCGCCCGCCGGAATCGCTCCTTGCTCTCGCGCACTGCTTCTTCCGCCCGCCGGCGTTCGGTGAAATCGAAGAACGTGGCAAGGAAATCCTCACCCAGGGGGATGCCGGAAATCAGGATGGTGCGTTGCGCGCCATCCTTGCAGGTGACCTGGTATTCGACTGGCTCGATATCCGCGCCGGTCTCGGCGGCACGCGCCACGGCGGCGCCCCATGTCTCCAGCACCCAGGCGCGATAGGCCGGGTCGGGATAGGCGCGTGACCACCATTCAGCCAGGGTCGGCACATCGTTCTGGTCGTAGCCGAAGGTGTCCACGAAACGGCGATTGATATCCACCAGCACACCGTTCTTGTCGACATAACACAGCGGCACCGGTGCTTCCTGGAACAGCCGGGCGAAGCGTTGCTCGCTCTCGTTCCGGGTCGCTTCGGCCGTCTTGCGCGCCGCCGACGTCCGTTCGAGCAGGCCGCGCACCGCCGTGATTTCCCGGATATTCAGGATCGATGTCCCGGTTGCCGGCATTTCCGCCAGCGCCGCCACCGACCGGCCGAGCCGGCGGCTGGCCAATTGTCCGCCCAGCACGCCGATCAGCGTCGCGGCCAGAATCGCCAGCGCCAAGCCGGCGGCCGCCGAGTACAGAGGTACCTGGTAAGCATCGCGCGGGATTTCCAAACGCACCGACCAGGGCGATAGCTTCGATTTGACGACGAAGCGCCCGGCCGCATCGACATCCCGGGCCGGATTCAGCCCGGGCGGCGCGCGGCGAGCGATCACCCCACCCTCGCTGTCGAGCAGGCTGAGGGACCAGCCGTCAGGAAGCGACACCTGTTCCAGGCGTGCCTGGAACAATCGGGTTTCGAGTATGGACAGCAGCAGATGGGTGGAATGCCCACCACGCGTAACCGGCACGGCGATGGCGACCAGAGACTCCTTGGCGACCGGCCCGAACACGATATCGCCGACGGCGGGCTTGCCGGTCGCCAACGCCGTCGGCGCAGCCGCGCGCCCCTTGGGCCGGGGCAGATTGGGCAAAATGGCGCCGTAGGGCGCGCGGGTATTGAACAACATGCGCAGGTCCGTGTCGGCGAAGATGACGTGGCTGCCAAAGCTCCGCTGGATGCCACGCGCCTCCTGGTAGAGCGTGGGCCAGTGCGCGGTGTCATCCACCAGAGGCGACAGGGCGAGAACGCTCAGGGCTTTGATGCGCGCATCGAGGTACTGGTCGATGGCCGTGGCGAAGTTTTTTGCCAGGTTACCGGCAGCCAGATCGTGCTCCGCTCGCTGGGCACGTACATGGTCGAAGGCCAGGTACGCCGCCAGCAATACCAGTGGCAACACACACAGCCAGATCAGGCGAGTGAGGAAGGTCCGCAGCGGGATGCCCTCGCGCGGCACGGGCGCCGATGCGTGGTTCATGGCGCGCCCTTCTCGTCAGGCGCCCCTGGCGAATCGGGAAACGACAGCGCATGCGGAGGCTCCCGGCCGAGCTCGCGCGACAATTCGTTGACCTGGCGCTTGAGTTCGATCATGTCCAACTCGCGTCCCACGACGGCGCGGTTGAAGCGCTCCAGTTCCGCGTTGCGGGCTTTCAGTTCTTCCGCCTGAAGCTGCAGCATTTCCTCGGCGGCCTTGCGTTCGCTGATGTCCTGCACCACCGCGACATGGCGGTTGGGCGGCGCGCCGGGCGGCCACAAGGGCGTGACCGCGAGATTGACCCAGACCGTGACACCGTCATGGCGAAAATAACGTTTGTCCAGGTTGAAGGCTCGAATCTCTCCGGCGCGCAGACGCGCCATGTAATCCAGGTCGGTACGCAAATCGTCCGGGTGGGTAATGGCCATAAAATCGGTCGACTTCATCGCTTCCGTGCCCAGTCCCACGATCTCGCCATAACGCGAATTGACGCGAAGGAAAGCCCCAGTGTTGCTGTCGATCAGCGCGACGCCGACGCCGGCCTGCTCGAATATGGCGCGAAAGATTTCCTCGCTCTCGGCCAGCGCCTGCTCAGCCTGCTTGCGCTCGCTGATATCCATGAGCAGGCCTATGACCGCCGGCTCTCCCTGATACACAAAGACGCGGCCATGCACCTCGACGTCGACACGTTCGCCGTTACGGCGCAGACCGGTAAAGGTGTACTGCGCGTCGACGATCTCACCTTCGAGGCGACGACAAAGATTCTCGGCCACCCGCTCACGGTGTTCCGGGCTGACCAGATCGGCGACCGGCACCCGGTCGATCAGCGCCTCCGGCGTGTCGTAGCCAAAGATGGCGGCAAAGCCCGGGTTGACATAGCGGAAGTGGTCGTCCTGGATGATGTAGATGCCGGCCAGCGTTTCCTCCACCAGCGCACGGAATCGACCTTCGCTTTCCCGCAGGGCGAGCTCGACCTGTTTCAGGTCGGTGATGTCGCGGGCGATGCCGAACAGGCCGACGACCTTGCCGTCAGCGTCGTGCAACGGGCTCTTGGTGGTCATGTAGGCGAACGTGCCCTGTGCCGTGACCAGGTTTTCCTGGAAGCTCAGGCTGCGGTTTTCCGCCATCACCAAGCGGTTGTCGGCCTTGATCTGCGCCGCGAGCTCGGCGGGGAAGATCGCGCTTTCGTCGCGGCCCAGGACCTCTGACGCCTTCTTGCCGCTGAGCCGTTCCAAGGCGCGGTTGAACAGGGTGAAACGGTCTTCGCTGTCCTTGGCAAAGAGGCAGTCCGCCGATTCCTCGGCGATGGCGTCGAGCAGTCGCAGTGCACGTAATTGTTCCGCCTGCACCTGCCGGTCGGCCTCCACTTGACCGCGGGTGCGGTGCAACCAACCGGCCAGGAGACTGACCAGCACGCCGTTGATGATGAGGATGCTCCACTGGAACTGGTCATGCCCGGCATCGATTCCGAGCAACGTGGCGGGCGGGATGAACCAGGCCGAAGCGCTGGCGGCGATGCCGGTCGCGAGCAGCCCCGGTCCCAAGCCCCCGAGCAGGGAACTGAGCACGATGGGCAGCATGAGCAGGATCAACAGCGGCCGCTCGCCAAACGACGGCGCCAACTGCATTCGAACCAGCAGCATCGCCAGGGTGATCGTGGCCGCGAAGACATAAAGCGACCAGCGCGGCCAACTCCTGACGGGATTCCAGCCTAGCGGCTTAGTGGCGGGTGTCATGACTCAGCCCATGTCGTGTGGGTACAAAACGCTTGCACCGCTCGCTCCCACGCTCCAGCGTGGGAGCAAGTCCGGACGCTCCAGCGTCCCGATGTGCCATGACTCTGGACGCTGGAGCGTCCAAGAAGCGTGCCCACGCTGGAGCGTGGGCACCAGGGGGCGAGCATTGACGGCGCGCCGCGCATGCGTCAGTCGCCGCCACTGTTCACGGGAGGCGCGTCGTGCTCCGACCCGGCCGCCAGCAAGGCCAGCGCGGTCTCGAAGTCGTAGGCCTCGACCGCGCGGGACAGTGCTTCGCACTTGCCGCCCAGGGCCGTGCGCAGCAGCGGCGCCTGTTGCCGGAAAAGCTCGACGGCGCGAGTGTCGCTGCGCGCCAGCAGGCCGCGTAGTTGCGCGAGGGCCGCCGCCGTCGACGCCGGTGAAGTGGCAACGGCTTCCGGTTCGACTTCCGCCGTCAGCGTCAGATTGGCGATGTGGGCCACCGCCTCGGCCAGCGCCCGCGCCAGTTCGTCCAGCGGGTCGGTACAGGGCGGAGTCGGAGCGGCGTCCTCGGCGGCGGGTTTCAGCAACTGTTCCAGTGCCGCCGCCTGCTGTTGCACGTCGATCAGACCCAGGGTCGCGGCGACGCCCTTGAGGGTATGCGCCAGGCGATGCGCTTCCACCACCGCGCCGGTTTCCAGCAACACCCGCAGACGCTCGGCGTCGTCGTGGTGCGCTTCGGCGAACTTGTGCAGGAGCTTCATGCTTTTTTCCGCGCGGCCACCGAGGCTGAGCAGGCAGCGTCGCGGGTCGAACCCTGGCCAGCTCGCCAGGACGAAGCCGGCATTGCGCTGGACGATTGCGGCGCTGGCGACCGTCGGCGCGACCGAAGCCGTCTCCGGCAGCCATTGCAACAGCGCGGCATAGAGTGCTTCCGGGTCCACCGGTTTGGCGACGAAGTCGTTCATGCCGGCATCGAGGCAGGCGCGACGATCTTCGTCGAAGGCGTTGGCGGTCATCGCCAGGATCGGTTTGTCGCGCCAGCCTGGCAGGGCGCGGATGGCGTGGGTGGCTTCCAGCCCATCCATATTCGGCATCTGCACGTCCATCAGGATCAGGCTGTGGTCGCCCACGCGCGCTTTCTCCAGCGCTTCGCGGCCATCCACGGCGGTGTCCACCGCCATGCCGACGGCATGCAGCAGTTCCAGCGCCACTTCACGGTTGATCAGGTTGTCTTCCGCCAGCAGCAGGCAGGCGCCGGCATGGCGGCGGCGCAATTCCGCTTCGCTTTCCAGCGGCGGCTCCGGCGCCGCCGGCATGACGCCGCGGCCGCGGCCCATGCGCGCGGTGAACCAGAAGGTGCTGCCGCGCCCGGGTGTGCTCTCCACTCCGGCTTCGCCGCCCATCAGTTCCGCCAGGTGGCGGCTGATCACCAGGCCGAGGCCGGTGCCGCCATGGCGGCGGGTGGTGGAGGCGTCCGCCTGCTCGAAGGCGGCGAACAGCCTGGGCAGGATGTCGGGGGCAATGCCGATGCCGGTGTCTTCCACCTCGAAGCGCAGCAGTAGTTGCTCACCCTGGTCTTCGAGCAAACGCGCGCGCAGGCTGATGCCGCCGCGCTCGGTGAATTTGACCGCGTTGCCGGCAAAGTTGAGCAGCGCCTGGCGGACGCGGGTGGCGTCGCCGCGCAGCCACACCGGCACCTCGTCACCGTCCACCGAGACACTCAGGCCCTTGGCCTGGGCCGCGTCGAATATCAGCGAGCGAACATGATCGAGCACGGCGGAGAGGGCGAAATCGCTCTGCTCCAGTTGCAGCTTGCCGGCCTCGATCTTGGACAAGTCGAGGATGTCGTTGATGATCGACAACAAGTGCTTGGCGGCGCCGCCGATCTTGCTCAGGCGCTCGGCCTGCATCGGTGTCGCGCCGTCACGGCGCAGCAGGTGGGTGAGGCCGAGGATGGCGTTCATCGGCGTGCGGATCTCATGGCTCATGTTGGCCAGGAAGGCGCTCTTGGCGCGGTTGGCGGCTTCCGCCGCCTCCTTGGCCTCGGCCAGTTGGCCGGTGCGTTCCGCGACCAGCGTTTCCAGATGGTGGCGGTACTGGTCCAGTTCCTCACCCAGGTGTTTCTTCTCGGTTACGTCCTCCTTCACCGCGACGTAATGGCTGATCGTGCCGTCGGCCTGGCGCAGCGGCGTGATGATGGCGAACTCGACGTATTCGCTGCCGTCCTTGCGTTTGTTGATGAACTCGCCTTTCCAGGCCTGCCCCTGGCTGAGGGCGACCCAGAGCGATTCGTAGGTTTCCGCCGGCGTCTTGTTCGAGTGCAGGATGCGCGGGTTCTGGCCGACCACTTCCTCGCGGTCATAGCCGGTTGCTGCCAGGAACGCTTCGTTCACATATTCGATCTTGGCGTCCAGGTTGGTGATGACGATGCTCTCCGGGCTTTGCTCCACCGCTTGCGAGAGCTTGCGCAACTGCGCCTCCACAGCCTTGCGTTCGGTGATGTCCAGGGCGGTGAAGATAACGCCCTTGGCGAGGTCCTCCGGGTCGAGGGGCGTGCTGCTCAGCAACACATCGAGCACCTGCCCGTTCTTGTGCCTTAAGTGGGTTTCCAGACTGCCCATGCCCCGCTCGGCAATCTGCCGGTATTTCTCCCTACCGACGCGCTCATATTCTTCCTGGTCGGGGTAGACCATGCGCGAGGACTGGCCGATGAATTCATCCCGGCTATAGCCGAGCATGTCGATGAAGGTCTGGTTGACTTCGATGAAGGTCCGCTCCACCAGCATGCCGATGCCGGTCGGGGCGGCCCGGAAAATGCCCCGCATCATCTGCTCGCTGTCATGCAGGGCGGCAAGCGTGGATTCGGTCTGCCGGCGCGCGGCGACGGCATCCTCCAGCAGATTCAGCGCCGCGAGCTGGGACTGGCGCTGTTCTTCCAGGGCGGTAGTCTGTTGTTCCTGCAACACCTGCTCGGCTCGCCGACGCGTGCTGATGTCCTCGGTGAAGACGACGATGCCCCCCACCGCGCCGTCCCCGCCATGCCAGGGCCGCACTTCCCATTGCAGCCATTGCACCGTGCCATCCGCGCGCTCGAACGCGTCTTCGTCCGCCTGGATGACCTCGCCGTCCAGGGCGCGACGATGGATCGCCTTCCAGCGTTCCGGTATCTCCGGGAAGATGTCGTAGTGGCATCGACCGATGATGTCCCGCTCGCCGAGGCCATAGTCCGCCATCCAGCGCTGGCTGACATACAGATAGCGCATCTCGCGGTCGAACATGGCGAGCGCGGCCGGCGCGTGGTCGACGAACAACCGCAATTGTTCCCGGCTTTCCCGCAGCGCCGCTTCCGCCCGCTCCCGCTCAGAGACATCGAAGAGCGTGGCGAGAATGTCGTCGCCCAACGTGATGCCGGAAATCAGGAAGGTGCGTTGCGCGCCATCCTTGCAGGTAACCCGATATTCGATCGGCTCGATATCCGCGCCGGTTTCAACGGCGCGCGCCACGGCGGCGTTCCAGGTTTCCAGCGCCCAGGCGCGATAGACCGGGTCGGGATAGGCCCGCGGCCCCCATTCAGCCAGGGTCGGCACATCAGACTGGTCGTAGCCGAGGGTTTCCACGAAGCGGCGATTGATATCCACCAGTACGCCGTCCTTGTCGACATAACACAGCGGCAACGGCGCTTCCTGGAACAAGCGGACGAAGCGTTGTTCGCTCTTGCGGGTGGCCGCTTCCGCCTGTTTGCGCCGCCGGATTTCGCTGTTCAGCTTGCGTATCCATAACAGCAAGCCCAGGAGTGCCACGGTGAACAAGGCAAGCATCTGCCAGAAGCGGGTGCTGTTGAATGGCGGCTCATACTGGACAGGGAGCCATTTCCGATAGATCGCGGCGCGCTCCGTCTCGCTGATCGAATCCAGCGCCTTGTCGAGGATGCCGGCCAGGATTGCCCAATCCTTGCGCACCGCCATGGACTGCACGTTCATGTATCGGGTTTGCCCCGCGATCTTGAGCGCTGTCATGCCCAGCTTGGTCTGGAAATAGTCAAAGACGAGCATGCTTTCGATCAGCGCAAAGACCTCGCCTCGCTGCAAAGCTTCGAGTCCTTCCCGCGCTGACTTGACCGAATGCAGGCGGATATCCGGGAAGTCTCGCCGTACCCAGTCGCTGACCGCATAGTTTTCCACCACGGCGACTCGCTTCCCCGCCAATTCCCGCATGGCGCCAATGTAGGTCACGTTCGATTGGGTGACGATGACGATGGGAATCGTCATATACGGCTTGGTGAAGGCCCAGAATTCGGCCCGTTCCGGTGACACCGCCACCGAGGTGGTCATATCGATCTCCCGGCGTTTCAGCCCTGCATAGGCCTCCTGCCAGCTCGATACGCGCACGCGTTCAAACTTCACCCCCAGGCGCTGCTCCATGAGTTTCAGGTAATCGTCGGACATGCCCGACGGCGCGCCGCGCGCATCGGCGAATTCGACCGGCGGCCAGCCCGGGTCCTGGGCCACGCGGATGACCGGATGCGCGCGCAGCCAGGCGCGCTCTTCCTCGGTCAGGGTCGCCGGTAGGGTCATCGCGGGTGGCGTCGCCACAGCCGGAACAGCCTGCTCCGCCCAGGCGCCGGTCATGAGCAAGAGGCTCAAGCACACCAGGAGGGTGGCGAACGCCGCGACCCATCCGGGTTTGGCCGTGCTCATGATTCGCCCTCGGGCGCCGCCGGGGTGTCGAACATGGTCTGGGAATAAGGCACTTCCCGGCCAAGCTCACGCGACAACGCGTTGATTCTGCGTTTGAGTTCGATCATGTCCAGCTCGCGTCCCACCGTGGCGCGGTTGAAGCGTTCCAGTTCCGCGTTGCGGTTCTTCAGCTCCTCCGTCTGCCGGCGCAGCATGTCCTCGGCGGCCTTGCGTTCGCTGATGTCCTCACCGGAACTCAGGGTGCCGATGATGTTGCCCGCGTCATCGCTGAAATAGGCGTTGCGCCAGGCGATCAGGCGTTGCCGGCCGTCGCGGCAGAGCACCACGTTCTCGAAGTACTGCGTCGTATCCAGCTCGCCGGCCATGATGCGCCGGAACACGGGGTAGACCTGCTCCAGGCCTTCCGGTTGCGGCAGGCAGGTTTCGAACCAGTTCCGCCCGAGCAATTCTGCTTCCGCGTAGCCCAGGAGATCGCAACCCTTGCGGTTGATCATGGTGACGCGCCCCTCGCTGTCGAAAACGACCATGATCGTCTGCACGGTGTCGAGGTAACGCTGGTTCCGATCCCGCTCGCGTTGCAGGGCCAGTTCCACCTGGCGGCGTTCCGTGATGTCGCGGGAGACGCCGAACAGACCGATGACCCGGCCCTGGTCATCATGCAGCGGCCCCTTGGTTGCCAGGAAGGTGCGCTCTCCCTGCGCGGTAATGAACGTCTCTTCGTAGGTGTTGACCCGATCCTCGGCGATCACGCGGTGGTCGTTGGCGCGCAGCATCTCAGCCTGCGCGGGGAGGAACAGCGCCGTGTCGTCCCGGTTCAACGCCTCCTCGACGGTCTTGCCGATAATCCGGGCGGCTTCCCGGTTGATCAGAAGATAACGTCCTTCGAGGTCCTTGGCGAAGATGGCCTCGGCTGAGCTGTCGGCGATGCTGGCCAGCAGGCGTAGCGCGCGCAGACGTTCTTCCTGCGAGTGCCGCACACCTTCCGTGATCGCCAGTTCCCGGCGCTGCCGCGCCAGATGAAAACCGACGCCCAGCGCCAGCAAGGCCAGCAGGCCGGCCAGGAGTACCCAGGCGACCTCCTGATAGGCGTCGGTGTACAGCTCCGCCTCGTCGACCTTGGCGAGCACGAAGCCGTCGCCGCCGGGCACGGCCTGGATCACGCCGAACACCGGCGTATTCCGATAGTCCACACCACGCACCGCCTGCCCCAGCTTCACTTCCCCCCGCAAGAACTGGGCTGCCAGTGCCTGAGTTTCCCGCACCGAGAGGCGCAACCTGACCGCCGTATCGGTGCGGTGGCGTAGTTCGTTGAGGAACAGGATTTCCTCGCCGTCGCGGCGAAACCAGACGACCTCGCCACTGCCGCTGGCACGTGGCCAGGTTTGCAGCAGGCGAAACAGGGTCTCGGACAGATCGATATGCAGCACGGCCACGGCGCCGCTGCTTGCCGCCGGCAGGGCGACGACATAATCCAGGTGCAAACGGTCATCGGCATCGCGGTAGGGGCCGACCCGGATCGGCTTGCCTTCGGACCAGACCCGAGCGGCGGCGGCGTGCACCGGCGCGGGAATGGCCCCTGGTGGTTTTTCAGAATCCCAGATCATTTGCGTGGCCCGGGCATCGAGCACCTGGGCGCTGTGAAAGCCGGTGTATTTGACGAATTCGCGCAGATCCCGCCGCAACCGTTCGCCGCTCGCCGCATCCTTACGCGTTTGCCAGTGCTGATAATCCTCGCCGAGATGACGGGTGCCGGCGATGAAACGGGCATCCTCCTCGCGTTCCCGCAGCCAGTCGGTCAACTGCCGCGCTTTCAGGTCGGCAATGGCGCGCAACTCCGCCATGCCCTCATTTTCCTGCTGCCGTAAAACATGCGAGACACCAGCGGCGGTGAGAACGAGGATGAGCAGTCCCGGCAGCAGCATGAGCAGCCTCGGAAAACGCGCGCGGCTGTCCATGCCCTCCACGTTCTCGCCGGCTGGTGCGGCCTGTCGCCCTTCGCCGCGCAGCAACAGCACCCACAAGACCAGGGCGGTGACCGCGACGAAGGCCAGGCCCTTGAACATGCTGATGAAAACAAGCAACTTCGGGTCGCTGGTCAGCCATTCCGCCGCCTGGTCGGAGAAGACGATCCAGACCCCGCCCAGGAGGGCGTAAAACAGCGCGGCGCGCAGGGCGAAGCGATGGGTTCCAGCGGGGTCGTTTGTCGACATGAGGATTATCCCGGGGCGTCGCGATGACGTTGGGCGATGCCGGCGAATTCATCGAAACCGGCCAGGAAGGCGTCGACGATGTCCGGGTCGAAGTGGCTGCCACGACCGGCGGCAATGATTTCGCGCGCCTGCTCGAAGGACATGGGCGGCTTGTAGACGCGCTGCGAGATCAGGGCGTCGAAGACGTCGGCGATGGCCATCAGCCGGGCTGAAACAGGAATCGCTTCCCCGGCGAGGCCGTCCGGGTAACCGCCGCCGTCCCATTTTTCATGGTGCCAATGGGCGATTTCCTTGGCCAGGGCAAGGAATTCCACTGCTTGCGTGGCGTCCCGCTCGGCCATTTCGATGGCGTCGCTACCCATGCGGGCATGGGTTTTCATCACGCGCCATTCCTCCGCGTCGAGCGGCCCGGGCTTCAGCAGGATGGCGTCCGGGATGCCGACCTTGCCGATATCGTGCAGGGGGGCGGAGCGGGCCAGCAGCTGGATGTAACGGTCGTTCAGGGTGCCGCTGAAGCGAGGATGGCCTTGCAAGCGCTGCGCGAGGAGTTGCACATAGCCCTGGGTGCGCAGGATGTGGTTGCCGGTTTCCGGGTCGCGCGTTTCCGCCAGATGCGCGAGCGCGCGGATGCTGACTTCCTGGGTGAGTTCGTTATCCGCCAGACGCCGCGCGACCTCGGCTTCCAGCCAGGTGTTCTGGTCGGCGAGACGGTCGCGCGCCCCTTTCAATTCAAGTTGGGTACGCACCCGCGCCAGCAGCACGGACGGCACGACGGGTTTGCTGATGTAGTCCACCGCGCCGACATCGAAACCGCGCAACTGATCATCGATGCTGTCCATCGCGGTGACGAAGATGACCGGGATATCGCGCGTGGCGTCATCGGCGCGCAGCCGCTCGAACACCTGGTAGCCGTCCATGACCGGCATCATCACATCGAGCAGGATCAGATCCGGCCGCGGCTCGCCGCGGGCGATACGCAGCGCCTTCTCCCCGGAAGTGGCCGCGAGCACTTGGTGGCGGGGCCGCAGGAGCGCATCAAGAACCGAAAGGTTCTCGATGGCGTCATCGACGATCAGGAGTGTGGCTACCTTGTTTTCCGGCATAAATGAAAAACCTCGGGTGTATGCCCTGGAGTATCGGCAGGGTTTGGGGAAACTTGAGGGCACTGCCTGGCTACCCCACCTCGCTCCCACGCTCCAGCGTGGGAGCAATTCCTGGACGCTCCAGCGTCCCACACGATGACGCTGGAGCGTCCAGGACCGGTTACCACGCTGGAGCGTGGGAACCAGAAACCAGCCCTCGGCCGTCGCCTCACCTGGCCCCCACGCGTCCCACCTGGCTCCCACGCTCCAGCATGGGAGCAATTCTTGGACGCTCCAGCGTCCCACGCGATGACGCTGGAGCGTCCAAGGCCGGTTACCACGCTGGAGCGTGGGAACCAGAAACCAGCCCTCGGCCGGGGGCTTCCCGACGCAATCTTGTTTCACCTTAAAACTGCACTAAAGATATACGGCTACTTGCCGTTATCAGTCGCGCCGTCCCCTTTCCATCCCGCGTTCCCCAGGAGCCGCATTGAGCGATCCGGCCTTCCCCATTTCCACTTTCCGCACTTTCGTGCCGGATTGCCACGCCCTGTTCGAGGCGGCGGGGGATGCCATGTTTTTGCTCGATGGTTTTTACTTCGTGGCCTGCAATCCCAGCGCGCTGGTTTTGTATGGCGGCCCCGAGGCGGGGATTCTGGGCAAGGCGCCCTGGGATTTCTCGCCTCCCCGGCAAGCGAATGGCGGCGACTCCGAGGCTATGGCGCGCGCCAACATCCAGCGGGCACTGGACGGCGAGCCACAGTTTTTCGAATGGCGGCACCAGCGGCCGGATGGCGGCATTTTCGAGGTGGAAGTCCGGCTCAACCGCGTCGATCAACCCGGTGGCCCGCTGCTACAGGCGCTGGTGCGCGACATCACGGCGCACAAACTAGCCCTGGCGGCGCTGCGCGAATCGCGCGATTACGCCGAGCAACTACTTTCCGTCTCCGGGGCGATGATGCTGGTGCTCGACCGCGAGGCCCGCATCACCCGCGTCAATCCGGCGGGCTGCGCCATTCTGCGCTGCGCGGAGGCCGACATCCTGGGGCAACCCTGGATCGAACGCTTCATTCCCGAGCGCGCGCGTGACGAGGTTCGCGCCTTGTTCCAACGGGTGCTGGCGGACGATATTGATTCTTCCCTCGGCCACGACAACCCGGTGCTGACTTGTTCCGGCGAGGAGCGCCACCTGATCTGGCACAACACGCCGCTGCGCGATGCCGATGGCCACGTCAGCGGCGTGCTCAGTTCCGGCCTGGATATCAGCGGGCAACAACGCGCCGAGGCCGCCCTGATCGAGAGCGAGTCGCGCATTCGCGCCATCCTGGATACCGCCGTGGACGGCATTCTGGTGGTGGACGAAGCCAGCCGGGTGGTGTTTGCCAACCCGGCCATCCGCCGGCTCACCGGCTACAGCGACAAGGAACTCCAGGACCGTCCGCTCACCGACTTGATGCCGGAACGTTATCGCGACCTGCATGAGGCCGGATTCAACCGTTATCTGAACAACGGCCAACCGCGCATGCCCTGGCGCGAGCTGGCCTTCGTGTTGCTGCATCGGGATGGGCATGAGGTTCCGGTCGAGGTCAGCATCGGCGAACGCGGTGGCGCCGGCCAGCGCCAGTTCATCGGCATCATGCGCGATGTCGGCGAGCGCCGGCGCGCGCAGCAGTTGCTGCGGGAGCGCGAGGAGCACATCAACCTGCTGCTCGACTCGATGGCCGAGGGCATCTACGGCGTCGATACCCACGGCAACTGCACCTTCGTCAATCCCGCCGGTCTGCGCCTGCTCGGCTACGAGCGGGCCGAGGAGCTGCTCGGCCGCCATATCCACGAAATCATCCATCACAGTCACACCGATGGCAGCGCCTACCCCGCCCGGGAATGCCGCGCCTACCGCGCCTATACCGAGGATCGCGGCATCCATGTCGACGATGAGGTGTTCTGGCGCCGCGATGGCAGCGCGCTTCCGGTGGAATACTGGTCCTACCCGATGCGCAGGGACGGTGGGGTGATCGGCTCGGTGGTGACTTTCCTGGACATCAGCGCACGACGCGCGGCGGAGGAAAGGCTGCGGCAATCGGCCAAGGTATTCGAGAGCACCACCGATGGCGTCTCGATCACCGACACCTCGGGCAACATGATCGCGGTCAACCGCGCCTTTAGCGAAATCACCGGCTATTCGGAAGCGGAGGTGCTGGGTAGAAACCCGCGCATCCTCAACTCCGGACGCCATGACAAGCTGTTCTATCAGGCGCTCTGGAGCAGCATCGCGCGGACCGGTTCCTGGAGCGGCGAGATCTGGAATCGACGCAAGAACGGCGAAATCTATCCCGAGTGGCTGACCATCAGCAGCGTGACCGACATGGCCGGCAAGTTGACGAACTACGTCGGCGTATTCAGCGACATCAGCCAGATCAAGCAATCCGAGGCCGAGCGGGAGCGCCTGGCCCACTTCGACCCGTTGACCGGCCTGCCCAACCGGCTGCTGTTCAACGCCCGCCTGGATCACGCCATCCAGCGCGCCGAGCGGGATGGCACGCTGCTGACGCTGCTGTTCATCGACCTGGACCGGTTCAAGACCGTCAACGACGCCCTTGGTCACCCCGCCGGCGACCGCGTATTGCAGGAAGTAGCACGGCGACTGCAATTGTCTGTGCGCGCGGAAGACACCCTGGCGCGTCTGGGTGGCGATGAGTTCGCCATCGCCCTGGAGGGGGAGGGGAGCGCCACCCTGGCCTCCGCCATGGCGGAAAAGCTGCTCGCCGCGCTGACCCGGCCCTTCGAGCTGGATGCGCAGACGGTGTTCGTCGGCGCCAGCATCGGCATCAGCACCTATCCGGAGAACGGCAAGGATGCCGCCACCCTGCTCAAGAATGCCGACGCCGCCATGCATCAATCGAAGGACGACGGGCGCGATACCTATCGCTTCTACAACGCGGCGATGACGCGTTCCGCGCGTGAGCGCCTGACCCTGGAAACCAACCTGCGGCGCGCCATCGAGCAGCAGGAATTTCTCCTGTATTACCAACCGCAGATCGATGTCGGCAGCGGCGAAATCGTTGGTGTGGAAGCCCTGGTGCGCTGGAACCATCCCGCCTCCGGTCTGATTTCGCCGGCCCGTTTCATCCCCCTGGCGGAGGAAACCGGGCTCATTGTCCCCCTCGGCGAGTGGGTGCTGTTGACCGCCTGCGCTCAGGCCAAGGCCTGGCTGGACAATGCCGCCATGCCCGGGATGAGCATGGCGGTGAACCTTTCGCCGCGCCAGTTCCGGCAGAGCAATCTGGCCGCCCATGTCCGCGCCGTGCTCGATGCCAGCGGACTGCCGCCAGAACGACTGGAACTGGAAATCACCGAAAGCGCGATCATGGACAATCCGGATCGAGCCGTCGCCACCCTGCGCGAGCTCAAGCAACTGGGTATCACGATTTCCATCGATGATTTCGGCACCGGCTATTCCTCGCTCGCCCACCTGAAACGCTTCCCCATCGACAAGCTCAAGATCGACCAGAGCTTCATCCGCGACATTCCCCAGGAACAGAGCGACATGGAGATCGCCGCCACCATCATCGCCATGGCGCGCAATCTGCACCTGAAAGTGCTGGCCGAGGGGGTGGAGACCGAGAAGCAACTCGCCTTCCTGGAAATTCACGGTTGCGATGCCTATCAGGGCTACCTGCGCAGTCGGCCCATCCCCGCGCCGGCTTTAGAGCAGTGGCTGCAACAGCGGGGCACGCAAGCATGACCGCCGCAACTCACGAAGTCAGGCGTAGGTTGGGCAAAGCGCAGCGTGCCCAACAACCCGCCGCCATGTTGGGCACGCTTCGCTTTGCCCAACCTACGACGCCGGCACAACGGGGCGCCGATAAATCATGACGCCCAATCAAGTCGACCTCATTCTCGATGCCGCCCCCGGCATCTATTTCATGTTCGACGCGGAAGGCCGCTTCGCCGGCTGGAACCGCACCTATCTGGAAACCTTTGGGCTTACCACCGCGGACATGGTGAGTTTCCGTGCGCTCGACGTCGTGCCGCCAGACCAGATGGCCCATGTGCAGCAGGCTTTCACCACCGTTCTGGGCGGCACCCCGGTGACCATCGAATTTGATTTGATCGCCGCCGATGGTGGCCGCCGCACCTTCTACGGCACCGGCCTGCCGGTGGAGCATGAGGGGCGGCCCCATATCAGCGGCCTGGCCGTGGACATCAGCGAGCGTAAACAGGCGGAAGCACGGCTGCGGCGCAACCACGAAATCCTCGAATGCGTCAGTCGACTACTTGCCCTGTATGTGCGCGACAGCGACGCCGAAGCGGTATTCACCGCCGCCCTCGGCGACATCCTGCGTCTCACCGGCAGCCAATATGGCTTCATCGCGGAACTGAAGCACGAGACGGACGGCAGCCCCTACCTGCAATCGCTGGCCATCACCAAGATGGATTGGGACGCGTCGGCGCGCCGCTTCTACGACGAGAACGCGCCTTCCGGCTTCCGTTTCAGCACCAGGGACAGCCTGGCCGCCGCCGTGCTCGATGGCGCCCCGGTGATCGCCAACGATCCCGCCCACGACCCGCGTAGTTGCGGCCGTCTGCCGCCCGGCCACCCTTCCCTCGATGCCTTCCTCGGCCTGCCGCTGCTGCGCGGTGGGGAAATTCTCGGCAGCATCGGCCTGGCCAACCGCGCGGGCGGCTACGATGAAAATCTGGTAGCGGAACTACGCCCGGTGGTCGAGGCCTGTGCCCAGCTCGTCGCGGCCTGCCGTGGCGAGCATGCGCGGCGGCTCGTGGAGCAGGCCTTGCGCGCCAGCGAGCAACAATTTCGCGCCATCTTCGACGGCGCGAACGATGCCATCTTCCTGCATGACGGCGAAACCGGCCGCATCCTCAACGTCAACACGCGCGTGGCCGAGATGTACGGCTGGAGCCGGGAGGAGATTCTCGAACTGAGCGTCAACGATATGAGCGCCGGCTACGCGCCTTATAGCCAGGAACAGGCCATGGGCTGGGTGGCCCGTGCCAGCGCGGTCGAAACGCCCGTCTTCGAATGGCTGGCCAGGCATCGTAGCGGCCGTCTGTTCTGGATGGAAGTGAACATGCGGCAGTTTCACATTGACGGCAGGCCGCACATTCTCGTGGTCGCGCGCGACATCAGCGAACGCAAGCGACACAGCGACGCCCTGCGGATGTACGAACGCATGGTTTCCTGCATGCCGGACCATCTCTCCGTTCTCGGCCGGGATTACCGCTACCTCGCGGTCAACGACACCTATCTGCAACACCACGGCCTGGCGCGCGAGGACATCATCGGCCACAGCGTGGCGGAACTGCTGGGGCAGACCCTATTCGACACGTTGGTAAAGGAAAAACTGGACCGCTGCCTGGCCGGGAAGCGGGTGCATTACAGCGACTGGTTCGATTTTCCGGTAACAGGACGTCGCTTCGTGGATGTGACCTACACCCCCTATCAGGATGACGATGGCCGCATCACCGGGGTGATCGTGGCCTCGCGCGACCTTACCGATCTGGAACAGGCGCACCAGGCTCTGATGGAGACCGAAACGCGCTACCGATTGATGGTGGATCAGATGGCGGACGCTTTGTTCATCACCGACCTGTATGGCCACATCGTGGATGTCAACCAGCGCGCTTGCGACACCCTGGGCTACACCCGGGCGGAATTATTGGCCCTGAACGTGTTGGAAGTGGAACAGGACTTCGATCTGGCCCGCGCCACGGCGGTATGGGCGGCGTTACAACCTGGCCACACAGTGACCATTCATGGGCATCACCGGCGCAAGGAGGGCACGACATTCCCGGTGGAAATCCGGGTGAGTTGCATCGAACTGAATGGCCAGCGGCTCATGCCGGCATTGGCCCACGACATCAGCGAACGAATCCAGGCGGAAGAAAAACTGAATCAGGCCGCCGTGGTGTTCGACAACGCCCAGGAAGGCGTCATGGTGACCGACCGCAACGCACGCATCCTCGCGGTCAACCCCGCCTTCTGCGAAATCACCGGTTATGACGAAGCGGAAGTACTCGGCGAAACACCATCCAAGTTCAAGTCGGGTCGGCATGACGCCGCCTTCTACCAGGCCATGTGGCGCGCCCTCAACGAGACCGGCCGCTGGCAGGGCGAAGTGTGGGATCGGCGCCGCGACGGCGAGGTCTATCCCAAGTGGCTGTCGATCAGCGCGGTGCGCGATGCCGAGGGACAGATCGTGCGCTATGTCTCCCTGTTCGCCGACATCACTCACCTCAAGGAATCCGAGGCACGCCTGGAGCATCTGGCCCACTTCGACGTACTCACCGATCTGCCCAACCGCCTGCTGTTCACTTCGCGCCTGGAACATGCGATTGAGCAAGCCCGACGCCATGGTCAGCGCATCGCCCTGCTGTTCCTCGATCTGGACCGTTTCAAGACGGTGAACGACAGCCTCGGCCACCCGGCCGGCGACGAACTGTTGATCACGGTCGCGGAGCGCATCCGCGACCGGCTGCGCGACGAGGACACCCTGGCGAGGCTGGGCGGCGACGAGTTCGTCGTGCTACTGGAGCAACTGGACGAGGCACAGATGGCCGCCATCGTCGCCCAGGATGTGTTGCAGGTGCTCGCCGCGCCGGTTCAGCTCAGCGGCGGCCATGAGGTATTCATCGGCGCCAGCATCGGCATCAGCCTGTTCCCGGACGATGCCGACAATGCCATGCGCCTGGTGAGCAGCGCCGACGCCGCCCTCTATCAGGCCAAGGAGCAGGGCCGCAACACCTACCGTTTCTATACCGAAGCCCTGACCACGGCGGCCAACGAGCACCTGGCCCTGGAAACACGACTGCGTCGCGGCCTGGAACGGGGCGAATTCATCCTGCATTACCAGCCCCTGATCGACGCCCACAGCGGCCGCGCTGTCGGGGTCGAGGCTTTGGTGCGCTGGCAGCCGCCGGGGGAAGCCCTGGTGCCGCCGGACAAGTTCATCCCCATCGCCGAGGAAACCGGCCTGATCGTGCCTCTGGGCGAGTGGATATTGCGCACCGCCTGCGCCCAGGCGCGCACCTGGCTCGATGCCGGACTGCCGCCGCTGGTGATGGCGGTGAATCTGTCCGGACGCCAGTTTCTCGCCGCTGACATGGTGGAACTGGTGCGCATGGTGCTGGCTGAAACCGGCCTGCCGGCGCAATCCCTGGAGCTGGAGCTGACCGAGAGCGTCATCATGGAGCAGGCGGACCAGGCCATCGCCACCCTGGATGCCCTCAAGGCGCTGGGCGTGCGCCTGGCCATCGACGACTTCGGCACCGGCTATTCGTCGCTGGCCTATCTCAAGCGTTTCCCCATCGACAAGCTGAAGATCGACCGCAGCTTCGTGCAGGGCCTGGAAGACAGCGACGACGACCGGGAAATCGCCGCCACCATCATCGCCATGGGACGCAGCCTGAATCTGGACGTCCTGGCGGAAGGCGTGGAGACGGAACAGCAACTGGCCCTGCTGCGGCAGTTCGGCTGCGAGCAATACCAGGGCTACCTGTTCAGCCGGCCGGTTCCGGCGGCCGAATTCGAGCAATGGCTGCGCGAACGCCCGGCGTAGCCCGCGTGCGGATACGCCCCGGAGCTCGCGTAAATTGCCGCGCGGCGCGGCGGTAACAAAGTCGAATTGCGCGCCGTGCTAGAATGTGCGGCTTTTTTCTAACGGTTGCCCCACCATGTCCCGCGCCCTCCGCAATATCGCCATCATCGCCCACGTCGACCACGGCAAGACCACACTGGTCGACAAGCTCCTGCAACAGTCCGGTTCTTTCGCCGCCCACCAGCATCTGACCGAACGGATGATGGACTCCAACGATCTGGAGAAGGAACGCGGTATCACCATCCTGGCCAAGAACGCCTCGGTGGAATACAACGGCGTCCACATCAACATCGTCGACACCCCCGGCCACGCCGACTTCGGTGGCGAGGTGGAGAGAGTGCTGGGCATGGTCGATGGCGTGTTGTTGTTGGTCGATGCCGTGGAAGGCCCGATGCCGCAGACCCGCTTCGTCACCAAGAAAGCGCTGGCGCTGGGCCTCAGACCCATCGTGGTGGTGAACAAGGTCGACCGCGACGGCGCCGATGCCGACAACGCCGTCAATCTGACGTTCGACCTGTTCGACAAGCTGGGCGCGACCGACGAGCAGCTCGATTTCCCCATCGTCTACGCCTCCGCCCTCAACGGCTGGGCGGTGCTGGAACAGGGTGACGAGCGGGTGGACATGAAGCCGCTGTTCGAGACCGTACTGAAAAATGTGCCGGCTCCGGCGACCGATGTCGAAGCGCCCTTGCAGTTGCAGATTTCCGCCCTCGATTACAACAGCTATGTCGGCCGCATTGGTGTGGGCCGCATCCAGCGTGGCCGGGTGAAGACCGGCCAGCAGGTCATGGTGCTGTTCGGCACCGATGAAGAAATGATCGAGCACGAGCGCACGCCGCTCAAAGCCAAGATCGGCCAGGTGTTTGGTTTCCGCGGCATGAGCAAGGTCGAGCTGGACGAAGGTCTGGCCGGCGACATCGTGCAGATCACCGGTATCGAAGACCTGGTTCTCGGCGCCACCATCACCGACCCGGAAAAGCCGGAAGCCCTGCCGCTGCTGAAGATCGACGAGCCGACGCTGTCGATGCAGTTCATGGTCAACACCAGCCCGCTGGCCGGCACCGAAGGCAAATTCATCACCAGCCGCCAGATTCGTGACCGCCTGCACAAAGAGCTGCTCACCAACATGGCGCTGCGCGTGCACGACACGAAAGACGCGGACATTTTCGATGTCTCCGGACGCGGCGAACTGCACCTGTCCATCCTGCTGGAAAGCATGCGCCGCGAAGGCTTCGAGATGGCTGTGGGTCGCCCGCGCGTGGTGAAGAAGATCGTCGACGGCGTCGAACTGGAACCCTATGAGCAGCTCACCGTGGACGTGGAAGAGGGCCACCAGGGCGGCGTCATGGAAAGTCTCGGCCTGCGCCGTGGCGATCTGATCGACATGGTGCCGGACGGCCGTGGCCGGGTTCGCATTGAATACCGTATCCCCGCGCGTGGCCTGATTGGCTTCCAGGGCGAATTCATGAACCTGACGCGCGGCACTGGCCTGCTCTCCCATGTGTTCGACGATTACGCGCCGATCAAGGAAGGCGGCGTCGCCGAGCGCCGCAACGGCGTGCTGATTTCCCAGGAAAACGGCGATGCCGTGGCCTACGCCCTGTGGAAACTACAGGATCGTGGCCGCATGTTCGTCAACCCCGGCGACAAACTGTATGAAGGCATGATCATCGGCATCCACAGCCGTGACAACGATTTGGTGGTCAACCCGACCAAGGGCAAGCAGCTCACCAACGTGCGTTCCTCCGGCACCGACGAAGCCGTGCGCCTGGTGCCGTCGATTCTGCTGTCTCTGGAATCCGCCATCGAATTCATCGCCGACGACGAACTGGTGGAACTCACCCCGAAGACCATCCGCATCCGCAAGCGCTTCCTCAACGAGCACGACCGCAAGCGCGCCGTGCGCGAAGGGTAAAAATGTAGCGCCGGCTTCCAGCCGGCTGGCCGCGTAGCGAATTGAAATTGCCATGAGCCTCCTGCAAACCCTGTTCGCCAAACCGCAACCGGTGCCCGCGCCGGTTGCGGCGGATTGGGACCGGGCATTGAGCCTGCCGCTGTTCGCGGGTTTCGGCGACGACGACTACAAGCACCTGCAAACCCTGGCCGAGCAACTCCTGGCCGACAAGACCTTTACCCCGGTGGCTGACGCCCAACCCACGGGCGCCGACATCGCCGGCATCGCCCTGCGCGCGGCGCTGCCCATCCTCAGGCTGGGCGTGTCCTGGTATCGCGGCTGGAGCGAAGTGGTGCTCTACCCCGCCCAGTTCATCCATGACGGGGAAGAAGTGGACGAGCACGGCATCGTCCACGCCATGCATCACGTGCGCAGTGGCGAGGCCTGGGCTGGCGGACCGCTGATCCTGTCGCTGGACGATTTGCAAGGATCAGGTCGCGGCGAGGGCTACGACGTGGTGATCCACGAATTCGCGCACAAGCTCGACATGAACGGCCAAGGCGGCGTCAACGGCCTGCCACCTCTGCATGGCGACATGCGGGTGGAAGACTGGGCGGCGGCGTTCAACCCCGCTTATGAAGATTTCCGCCGCCGCCTCGATGCCGGTGAAGAAACGGAAATCGACCCCTATGCGGGAGAAAGCCCGGCCGAATTCTTCGCCGTGCTGACCGAATACTTTTTCGATTTGCCGGAGGCGCTGATCGAAGCGTACCCGGCGGTGTATGAACAGATGCGCCGGTTCTACCGGCAAGACCCCATGGAGCGGTTTTATGACATTGCAGATACATGACCACAAGCACGCGCACGACACCTGCGACAAGTGCATTTTCGATACCGACACCCACCACTTCGAAGCCGATGTAGTCGAAGCCTCGAAAGACCATCTGGTGATGGTCGACATGTGGGCCGACTGGTGCGGCCCCTGCCATTTCCTCACCCCGGTGCTACTCAAAGTCGTCCCCAGCTACGCCGGCCGCGTGCGCCTGGCCAAGGTCGAAGTGGACGAAGGCGACAACATGAAAATCGCCGGCCGCCACGGCGCCCGCGGCTTCCCCACCGTGGTCCTGTACAAAAATGGCGTGGAAGTCGACCGCTTCCACTCCGCCAAGCCGGAACACTTCGTGCGCGAGTTCATCGAGAAGCACCTGGATTGATGGCCGTGGGGGGTGCCGCGTGCACCGTTTACCCTTGCTCCCACGCTCCAGCGTGGGAGCAATTCCTGGACGCTCCGGCGTCCCGAAACGAGCCATTCGCTTTCCCTGGAAACGTCTCGCAAAAATGAAGCCCCCCCTCTCCCGGACCGACGCAACCTGGCACCCCCTCGAAGCAGCGCTCGACGAATTCGAGCCTGGCTTCCACATCGAGCGTGAGCAACCACCGCTGCATTTCCCACGGGTAGCCAAACGCACCGCCGACATCGAACCCTTCCGCGTCATGGCCATCCTGGCGCGGGCGCGGGCGCTCGAAGCCGAGGGCCGCGACATCGTCCACATGGAAGTGGGCGAGCCGGACTTTCCTACCCCGGAACCCATCGTCGAGGCCGGCATTGCCGCCCTGCGCGCCGGCCACACCCACTACACCCCGGCGCTGGGGCTGCCGCAATTACGCGCCGCCATCGCCGATTACTACGGCGTGCATCACGGCGTCGCGATCGACCCCGGCCGCGTCTGCGTCACCCCCGGCGCTTCCGGCGCCTTGCTGCTGGTGATGGCAGCGCTGTTCGATCCGGGTGACGAAGTGCTGCTGGCCGACCCCGGCTATCCCTGCAACCGCCACTTCGCCCGCGTCGTGGAAGCGCGTGGGGTCGGCGTGCCGGTGGGGCCGGAGACGGCGTTCCAGTTGACGGCGCAACTGGTGGAGCAACATTGGGGGCCGCGCACTCGCGGCGTGCTGGTGGCCAACCCAGGCAACCCCACCGGCACGGTGATCGCCGAAGCAGAACTGCGCGCTATTCATGCCGTGGTGAAAGCGCGCGGTGGCTGGCTGATCGTCGATGAGATCTATCACGAACTGATCTACGGCCCCTCACCCCTAGCCCCTCTCCCACAGGGAGAGGGGAACTTCGAGCGCCGCATACACGGCGGTTACTCGAAGGAGCCCAGCGCCGCCAGCCTCGGCGACGACGTGATCGTCATCAACAGTTTCTCCAAGTATTTCCTGATGACCGGCTGGCGCCTGGGCTGGCTGCTGGCGCCGCCTACGCTGATGCCGGCCATCGACAAGCTGGCGCAGAACCTGTTTCTCTCCGCCCCCACCGTCGCCCAGCACGCCGCCCTCGCCGCCTTGCGGCCAGAAACACGGGTGTTGCTGGAAGCGCGCAAGCTGGAACTCCACGCGCGCCGCGACCTGTTGCTGCCGGAATTGCGCCGCCTGGGCTTCGATGTTCTGGTGGAACCGGCGGGCGCCTTCTATATCTACGCCGGCATCGACCGGTTCGGCATGGATTCCGAAGCCTTCGCGGAGAAGTTGTTGCTGGAAGCCGGCGTCGCCATCACCCCGGGTACCGATTTCGGCACCCACCAGGCTGAGCGGCATGTGCGCTTCGCCTACACTACCTCCAGCGCACGCATCCGGATCGCCCTCGCGCGCATCGCGGCTGCACTGAAGCCACTGCTTCAACGATAATGCGCCGCCAATTACTGAAATATTCCGTGGGAGCCGGCTTGCCGGCGATGGCAACAGTTGCTCGGATGGGTGCCCTTGCCATCGCGAGCAAGCTCGCTCCCACAGCTAAGAAAACGCTGATTCATTCCCCATCCGTCGTTCCCGCGCAAGCGGGAACCCAGTTAAATCAACAATCTGGATGCCCGCCTTCGCGGGCATGACGGAATAATCAGCGCTTCCCTTACACACCTGTTGTTTCTCGATAACGCCATGCCCAAAGAAACCCCGGCTCTCAAGATCAAGAACGCCAATCTGCCGCTGTTCGTGCTCCATGCGATGACACCGGACATGGATCAATTCAAGCAGCAGCTGGAAGCGCATCTCGCCAAGATGCCCGACTTTTTCGCCAGCGCGCCGGTGGCGCTGGGCCTGGCGGCCATCGCCGATGTCGATGCGACGCCGGATTTCGCCGACCTGGCTGCTTTCATGCGGCAACGCGGCATGGCCATTGCCGGGATCATCGGCGGCTCCGAGCAGCAACGCCGCGCCGCCCAGGATTGTGGCCTGGGCCTGTTCCCGGAAGCGCGCGCCGCCCGCAAGGTCGTTGAAGCCGAACCGGAGATCGTGCCGGAAGTGGCACCAGAAGCGGAACCGGAGGTGGTCACGGAGGTGCTCACGGAGGTGGCGATCGAGGAGGCGGCCGAAACGCCTCCGACGCGCCGCCCTACCCTGGTAATCGACAAGCCGGTGCGCACCGGGCAACGCATTCATGCCGAGGGCGGCGACTTGGTGGTGCTGGCCATCGTCAATGCCGGCGCCGAGTTGATCGCCGATGGCGACATCCACGTCTATGCCCCGTTACGCGGCCGCGCCCTGGCCGGCGCCCGTGGCGACACCGCCGCGCGCATCTACGCGCAATGCATGGAGGCGGAACTGGTTTCCATCGCTGGTTATTTCCAGGTTTTCGAGGACGGCATCCCGGCCGCGCAGCGCAGCAAGCCGGTTCAGGTGTTCCTCGATGGCGAGAGCATCAAGCTGGCCGCTCTCGGGGCGGTTCGCTGAAATGGCGAAGCCGGTGATAATGCGCAACGTTTTCTTTGGTGAGGGATAAGCACAAGTGGCAACAGTCATCGTAGTGACCTCCGGCAAGGGCGGGGTGGGCAAGACCACCACCAGCGCCAGCTTTTCCAGCGGCCTCGCTTTGCGCGGCAACAAAACCGTGGTGATCGACTTCGACGTCGGCCTGCGCAACCTCGACCTGATCATGGGCTGCGAGCGGCGCGTGGTGTTCGACATCATCAATGTCATCAACGGCGACGCCAACCTGAACCGCGCCCTGATCAAGGACAAGCACTGCGACAACCTGTTCGTCCTGCCCGCCTCGCAGACCCGCGACAAGGACGCGCTGTCCCTGGAAGGGGTGGAGCGGATCATCAACGAGTTGAAGGAAACCTTCGACTACATCGTCTGCGATTCGCCCGCCGGCATCGAACACGGCGCCTTCTCCGCCATGTATTTCGCCGACGAGGCCCTGGTGGTGACCAACCCGGAAGTGTCCTCGGTGCGTGACTCAGACCGCATCCTCGGCATCCTCGCCGCCAAGTCGAAACGCGCGGTGGACAAACTCGACCCGGTCAAGGAACACCTGCTGGTGACCCGTTACAACCCCGGACGGGTGGCGGCGGGCGAGATGCTGTCGGTGGACGACATCCAGGAAATCCTGCGTATCCCGCTGCTCGGCGTCATCCCGGAATCGGAATCGGTGCTGCAAGCCTCGAACTCGGGCACGCCGGCCATCCATCTTGAAAAGAGCGATGTCGCCGATGCCTACAAGGACGTGGTGGCCCGCTTCATGGGCGAAGACATCCCGATGCGCTTCGTCACAGCCGAAAAGGTGGGCCTGCTCAAACGACTATTCGGAGGCCGCTGATATGTCCCTGATCGATAACCTGCTCGACTACCTGCGCGGCCCAGAAAAAAGAACCGCCGTCGTCGCCAAGGAACGCCTGCAGATCATCCTCGCCCACGAACGCGCCGGCCGTGGCGCCGCCACCCCCGACTACCTGCCCGCGCTGCAGGAAGAACTGCTCGAAGTCATCGCCAAGTACATCCACATCGACCGCCAGATGATCAAGGTACAACTGGACAAACATGGCGAATACGACGTGCTGGAACTGAACATCACCCTGCCGGAAAACCAGCGCGTGCTGTGAGCCTTGGCTCCCCCCTTTATCAAAGGGGGGCTGGGGGGGATTTCCACAAGGGTTGAGCAACGGCAACCGTCGCTAAATCCCCCCTGCCCCCCTTAAAAAGGGGGGTGAGATGCGCTCAGTCCCGGAAATTCTCGTACTGCAAGGGAAAGTCGGTGATCGACTTGCGCATCAGGGCGATGACGTCCTGCAACATGTCGCGCTTGGCGCCCGAGACGCGCACGCTTTCACCCTGGATGCTGGCGGTGACTTTGAGCTTGGAATCCTTGATCAGCCGCACCACTTTTTTGCATAGCTCGGTTTCCAGGCCGTGCTTCACCGTGGTCAGGCGCTTCACCTTGTTGCCGGAGACCTTCTCGCTCTTGCCCGTCTCCAGGCAGCGCACGTCGACCCCGCGTTTGGCCAGCTTGCCGTTCAGCACTTCCTGTACCTGATCCAGCTTGAAATCGTCGTCGGCGAAGACGGTCAGGGCATATTCGGCCTGCTCGACGCGGGCGTCGGAGCCCTTGAAATCGAAGCGGTTGCTCACTTCCTTGTTGGTCTGCTCGACCGCGTTCTTGACTTCGGTCTTGTCTACTTCGGAGACGATATCGAATGATGGCATGGTTTCTTCCTTGGATACGAATGACTGATTACGGCCGGATTGTGTCACTTCACGGTCGAGGTTTTCATATGGATCGTTGGCCGCGCGTTTCAACAGCCTGCTAAAGTGCCGTTTTTCCATCAAGGTCGAGTCAATGCATTTTGTTCCGCCCTGGTCCGAGATCGACACCATCCTGCTCGACATGGATGGCACCTTGCTCGATCTGCATTACGACAACCATTTCTGGCAGGTCTACGTGCCGGAGAAATTCGCCGAGAAGCATGGCATCGAGCCGGTGGCGGCGCATGCCGAGTGTGTCCGCCGCTACAACGCCAAGGCCGGCACGCTGGACTGGTATTGCGTCGATTACTGGAGCGAACAACTTGAACTGGATATCGTCCGGCTCAAGGAGGAGCTGGCCCACCTCATCCAGGTGCATCCCGATGTACCGGAATTTCTCAGTGAAGCGCGGCAGGCCGGCAAGCGCGTGGCCCTGGTCACCAACGCCCACCACAAAAGCCTTAACCTGAAGATGGACCGTACCGGCCTGGCGGTGCATTTTGATGCGCTTTACAGCTCGCATTCCTACGGTCTGGCCAAGGAAGACCCGGCGTTCTGGGCGGCGCTGCGCATGTCGGAGTCGTTCGACCCGGCGCGCACGCTGCTGGTGGATGACAGTCTGCCGGTACTACGCTCCGCCCGCGACTATGGCATCGCCCACCTGCTCGCAGTCCTGCAACCGGACACCCGCCAACCGGATAAGGATGTCGCCGATTTCCCCGCGATTCGCCGTTTTGGTGACATCCTGCCGATCCCATCCACCCGCTAAGGAGCCGTAAATGAATAACCTGGACGATTATGGGTGTGCTGGCGGGATGCGCCGCAAGACGCCGGGCACGCCGCATGGCCGTTCCCTGCAAGGGACCGGCAACGCTGCGGCGCGCCCGCCAACACGGCCAGAACGTTCTGGTTATTCGTTTACGGCTCCCAAGGACGCGCCATGATTCCACCTTTGAACAAATCCGATTTCGAGTCGCTGCGCCGCTCCTATCTGTTTTCCGGTCTACAGGATGACGAATACCTGGAGGCCATCGGCCATGCCGCCCCGGTGCATCTGGCGCCGGGCCAATTGCTGTTCAGCCAGGGCGACAATGTGGAGGCCTTTTACTGGGTGGCGGAAGGCATCATCAAACTGTTTCGCGCCTCGCCGCAGGGTGATGAGAAAGTGATCGAACTGGTCGGCGCCAACCGCCTGTTCGCCGAAGCGGTGCTGTTCATGGGGGGGCATTACCCGGTCAACGCGGCGGCGCAGACACCGGTGCGCCTGGTCGCCATCAACGGTCGGGAATTCAAGGCCTGGCTGGCGCAGGACGCCAGTCGTTGTTTCAAACTGATGGCCGGAATGAGCGCGCGGATGCACAAACTGGTCAACGAAATCGACCGACTTACCCTCATGAAAGGCGGCGACCGCCTGCTGCAATACCTGCTCGACCATTCCGACCCGGACGAAACCGGCCGCCATAAAGTCGAACTGGAAGCCCCCAAGCAGGTCATCGCCTCACGCATCGGCGTCAAGCCGGAAACGCTCTCGCGTCTGCTGCACAAACTATCCGACCAGGGCTTTATCGACATCCAGGGGCAAACGCTCTACATGAGCGACGACGCGGACAGCATGCGCCAGATCAGAATCGAATCCTGAACCATGCAAGGCCGAGAGAACTGGCAATGACAGGAAACTTGTACCCATCGCAGATTCACATGGGACGACAAGTATCGCTTTTAAGTGCAAGCACAATTCGCTAGCATGAACGCAAAGAACCGCAAAACGCTCCGCGCCATCTTCACCAAACCGACGTCGCCCAGCATCGTCTTCTCGGACATCGAGTCGCTGATTGTCGCGATGGGCGGCGAGGTCATAGAGCGTGAAGGTTCCCGCGTGAAAATTCTCCTGCATGGTGAGCAGTGGCGATGCCACCGCCCCCACCCCGGCAAGGAGGCAAAACGCTATCAAGGGCACCTCGAAAAACTCCTAATTCGTCGTTCCCGCGAATGCGGGAACCCAGTTAAATCAACACACTGGATTCCCGCATTCGCGGGAATGACGGGTTTTTCGATGCGCCCTCAAGTCGAAGAAGCGAGAGAACTGCTGGAACGAACAGGAATCACACCATGAACACTATGACCCACAAGGGCTACACCGCCCGCATCGATTACGACGAGCGCGACAACCTCTTCGCTGGACGCGTTCTTGGATTGCGCGCCATGATCAGCTTCCATGGCGAGACCGTCGACGAACTACGCAAGGAATTCGTGGCGGCCGTCGAGGACTACCTGAACGACTGCCTGCATCAGGGCGTCACTCCCGAAAAACCGACTTCCGGAAAATTGATGCTGCGCGTACCACCGGAAATTCATAGCGCTGCTCTGATCGCGGCACAATCAGCAGGAAAAAGCCTGAATCAATGGGCCACGGAAGTGCTGAAAAACGCAGTACATGCATGATGGAGAAGGGAGCAAGAACCCGGCGCCTTTAATTTTCGGTAGGAGCGGGCTTGCCGGCAATGCGCGGCTGGCACGGAGTGGAAGCGTGGTTATCGCGGGCAAGCCCGCTCCTACGACGAGGTCAACCGTAGGATGCGGGATCAACCGAGGTTATGCACCATGACCATCAAAGGGCAGACCCTGTACATGTGCGACCCGGACGAGTTGCGTCAGATCAGGGTCGAACCCTGAGCCGCCGCGCGGCCTCACCCCGCATCAATGATCAACGCCGCCGCCACACGCCGACCCTCGGCGGCGAGGATGTTGTAAGTGCGGCAGGCGGCGGCGGTGTCCATGACTTCCACGCCGATGCGCGCCTTGAGCAGCCCCGCGTAGAGTGCGGGGGCGGGGAAACGCAGGCGGGCGCCGCTGCCCAGGAGCACGATTTCCGGCGCGCGCATCAGCACGACATCGAAATCCTGCGCCGACAAGTCCTCGAAACGAACGACCCAGGGGGTGACGACTTCATCGGGCAACACGATCAGGCTGGTTTCATGGCGCACTCCATTCACCAGAACATGGTCGCGGCCATGGCCGTTGATCTGGTAGCTATCGGCGCTGCGGGAAAGATGTAGCTTCATGATGAGGATAGGGGTAGGGAAGGACTAACGCCCTCCCCTCCCTCCGAACCGTACGTGCGGTTCTCCCGCATACGGCTCTCCAGTTGGTGGTTTCAGCATCGTGATTGGCTCGCTTTGGCATGGGCTCCAACCAAGGTGAAGAGCCC
>JAURYL010000094.1 GCA_030653935.1 Pseudomonadota bacterium | reverse complement strand
GAAGTATCTGCGTCATATGCCAGTCCTGCCGCTTCAGTAAAAATCAGTTTGGCAATATTGCATGATCCAATGCAAAAAAGTGTGCCATCGCAATTTCCAGTTCAGGGGCGGGTTTACTGGGAGGGATCAGGAAGTCTGAATTTATGAACTTGGGCTTGGCGTAGAACCCGATCAGCAGATTGCCATTCGGTATTACACAGAGGCAGCAGCAAATGGCCTTGCCAAGGCAAAAAAACGACTTCATGAACTTGGAATTGACTGAGACAACACTTGATGCTCCCCGAAGAACAAGAACTCGCCCGCCTGGAAAACGAACAGGCCCAACTGGAAGAGGCCGTCACCAGTGCCGAACTGCAACTGGAAACCACCAAGGTCGAGCTTGCCCAATTCCAGTATCACTATTACCAGACGGTGGGGCGCTTATATGCCGAACTGGATGACATAGAGGCGCGTATCGCCGGCAAGCTGGCGGATGCGTCACCGGAAGACAAATACGCCCATGAACAGGCTGAAGCCGCTCAGGAAAAGGCCCGCAAATCGGCGGAGGAAGCCGGCCTGGCGGAGAAGATGCCGCCCCCACCCCCGGAAATTACGCCGGAACTGAAACTGCTCTATCGCAAGGCGGCGATGCTGATGCACCCGGACCGAGCCACTACGGATCGGGAACGTCTACGCCGCAACGAAATGATGACCAGGGTGAACATTGCGTATCAATCCGGCGATCAGCTTGCTATCGAGAAGTTGGTCATTGAGTTTGGCCAAGACCCCGAAGCCATCACCGGCGAAGATGTCGGCGCGCGCATGATCAAGGCCATCCGCCGCATCGCCCAATTGCGCCGCCGTCTGGCCGAGATTCAGCCGGAGTTGGAAGCCCAACAACAAACGGAAGTATTCGAACTGATGCGCACCGTCAACGAAGCCGAGGCAATGGGCGGCGATCCTTTTGGCGATTTGGCGAGGGAACTGATGCGGCAGATTTCCGAACGGAAAATTGCCTTTGAAATGGGCCGCTTAGACAGTATTGGAGTGGCATGAACCAGTACCACACCGATTCCGCCAGAAGCATCGATGGTGGACTAAATCGACAGTCGAAAAACGTATGATCGTGCTGCCGATCAAGGCGACGGCATGATGCATTTCGGCCGCGCCTAGCTCGACTGGAGCAGCACAAGTCCATTTATTTCGTAAGAGAAAGCCGCAAGCGGAGGCCAATGGATTAAAGGGGATAGTGACGGAGGAAGCCTCCCATGCGTGCCAGGCTCCACAAATCGTAAACATGTGGAGCACCGAATGCACCAACTACCCGAAACCGGCTTTCTTCGCCTGCCGCAAATCATCGGCAACCCCAACGCGAAACCGCCGGTTCCCCCAATCATCCCGGTCAAAAAATCCTGCTGGTGGGCTGGCGTCAAATCCGGGCGCTTCCCACAGCCTGTGAAACTCGGGCCGCGTGTAACCGCGTGGCGAGTGGAAGACATCCGCGCCCTGATTGCATCGGCATAGGGGCGCACATGACCACAAAAACAAAGGGCCGCGCTGGCTGGCACCAGGCGACCCCAAAGACTTCCGATAGCCAAGAGTTTACCCAAAAACCCGAAATCGACCTGCAAAGCTGGGCATCTTTTGGCAAGCCCAGTCGCACCGAACGCAAGCCAAAGCGGACATGGCAAAGGGGGCGGAAATGAAAGCCCCTCATGTGACCGGCCAATGCGCCGAAGTGCTTACCCTGATTCGCCAGCATCAACCCTTGCTGTCGTTCGTGCTGACTGCTGACCATGCCATTCCTGAAGCGGCGGCGCGTGTTCACGATCTGCGCGCGATGGGCTTCTATTCCTTGGGTTCGCCTAAGTGGCCTTATCCGGGTTTCCTGACTGGCACGGAAGGGAGGGGCGCATGATGAGCACGATCAACACGGCATTCGTGAGCAACAAAACCGCCCCTGTCGCCAGCGTCAAAGCGATGGACTGGGCTGATCTGTCCGCCATGCTGGGCAACGTCCAGACAGGCGACAAAGACGGGCCGGGCTGGATGCCTGCCAACATAGAACCCGGCCCGAGAACAGGCGAGCGCGTCAAAGAAACGACGGCGCTGGTATTGGACGTGGAAGCCGACACCAAAAAAGACCAGGCTACCGGCATCAAGCAGGTAGTCGGGCCGGAACCGCCTGAACCCGAAGCGATGGCGGCGGAAGTGGCCTTGTCTGGCTGGGCTTGCATCCTGCACACGTCACACAATCACAGCATGGAACACCCGCGCTATCGGCTGGTGTTCCTGCTATCTCGCCCACTGGCACACGCCGAAATCAAACCGCTTGGACTGCACGTTGCCAGGCTGCTGGGCATTTCCGACTGTATCGACGCGGGATGCTTGGAACCTGCGCGCCTGTATTACCTGCCCCGTTGCCATGCTGAACGGCTGGCAGACTTCCAACATGCAGATGTTGACGGCGTGCCGTTGGACGTCGAGGCGCTGTTATCCGCCGCCCTGCGCGAAGCCGATGCACTGACCAGGGCTACCCGGCAAAAACGTGGCGCGCAGTCTGGCAGCGCCATTGATGCCTTCAACCAGGCGCATGACATCGGCGGGATTCTTGATGCGCATGGGTACATCGCCAAGGGCTGCAATCGCTGGCTACACCCGGACAGCACCACTGGTATGCCCGGCGTGCGCAAGCTGCCAAAAGCGGTACCTGAGCGCGTCTATTCGTCGCATGGTGGCGACCCGCTCAACAACGGCCATGCGAACGACGCTTTCGACTGTTTTCGCATCCTCAAACATGGCGGCGATACCACGGCAGCAACCCGAGAGGCGGCGCGTGTTCTTGGCCTGTCGGATGCCCGGCAAGGGGGAAACGCGGGAGTGCATAAACAAGCCGAACGGAACGCGCCAGCGGCCGATTCAGAAGGCGACGAATGGCCTGAACCGCAACCGCTTTCGGCCAAGGTGGAGCCAGAACCGTACCCGGTTGACGCCCTGCCCGACACTATCCGCGCGGCTGTTGAAGAGGTGGCGGGCTTCGTTAAGGCACCTGTCCCGATGGTGGCATCTTCGGCGCTGGCGGCGCTGTCTTTGGCCGGGCAAGCCCATATCGACGCCAAGCGCGCGGAACGCTTGCAAGGGCCGGCGGGCCTGTTCCTGCTGACCATCGCGGACAGTGGCGAGAGGAAATCCACCTGTGACGGCTTCTTTGTGTCGGTAATCCGTCAGTACCAGGAAGAGCAGGCCGAAGCGATGAAGCCGGCGCTCAAGCGGCATGAATCAGACATGGACGCATGGACAGCGGAACGTGACGGGCTGCTATCTGCGATCAAGGAAGCGGGCAAGAAAGGCAAGGCGACCGACAAACTACGCGCCGATCTTGCCGAGATTCAAAACGACAAGCCGGAACCGCCAAGAGTGCCGAGGCTGCTACTTGGTGACGAAACCCCGGAAAACCTGGCTTGGAGTCTGGCGCGGCAATGGCCATCGGCCGGCGTGGTATCGAGCGAGGCCGGGCTGATCTTCGGCGCGCATGGCATGGGCAAAGATTCCATCATGCGGAATCTCGGGCTGCTCAATGTCCTATGGGATGGCGGCGTGCATTCCGTCGGGCGGCGCACTTCGGAATCCTTCACCGTGAAGGGCGCGCGGTTGACCGTGGCTTTGCAGATTCAGGAACCGACCTTGCGCAGCTTCTTCGACCGATCTGGTGGGCTGGCGCGCGGCACCGGCTTTCTTGCCCGTTTTCTTGTTGCATGGCCGGAATCGACACAAGGCTTTCGACCCTTCACCGAAGCGCCTCCGAACTGGCCGCACCTGGCAGCGTTTCATCGGCGCATCGCGGCGATGCTGGCGAACCCGGTTCCAATGGATGACGAAGGGGCGTTATCACCGGCGCTGTTGATGCTGGCACCCGAAGCCAAGGCGGCATGGGTGGCTTTCCATGATGCTATCGAGGGCGAACTTGCCAGCGGCGGCGAGCTGTACGACGTGCGCGACGTGGCGAGTAAATCCGCCGACAACGCGGCGCGGCTGGGGGCACTGTTCCAGATATTCGAGCATGGCATGGGCGGCGCTGTCGGCCTGGATGCCTTCGAGGGCGCTAGCCGGATAGCAGCCTGGCACCTGAACGAATCGCGGCGCTTCTTTGGCGAGCTTGCGCTACCGGCAGAACTGGCGGACGCGGCGCGGCTGGATAGCTGGCTGATCGAGCATTGCCGCACAAACCGGACGCACTTTGTCCATACCCGCGAAGCACAACGGCTTGGGCCGGGATGCGTGCGCGATAAAGAACGGCTGACGGCGGCGCTTCGAGAACTGGAAGAGCTTGACCGCGTGCGCGTGGCCCATGAAGGCAGGCGGAAAACCATCAAGGTAAATCCGGCGCTGCTGGGGGTAGCGTTATGACCCTGGCCGCACTGATCCGAAAAAGTGCAACCGTGAGGTTTGCGACTGCGACACCTGCGACTGTTGCGACACTTGAAGGGGAAAAGGTGCGAACTGTCGCAAGTGTCGCAACTGTCAGTGTCGCAACTCCCCCGAAAGCAAAAACCGCGAAAGCTTCCCGCTGGTGGCTGATTCACTACCCCGACCGCGAGCCGGCGCAAGTGGCCTGCTACCCGGACGCGACCCATGCCGTGATGCTGGAACGACACCCCGAGGCCATCGCGGCGGAACCGATCAACCAGGCTGCACCTGAACCGGCGCGGGCCTGCGCTACCTGCACCCACGTTACCCCGCGCGGCGGATGTGGCGAGCCGGTAGCGGCTGGCCTGTCCGACGTGGTTGGCGTGATTTGCTACAGCCCGAACGGGGGCGCGGATTGCCCCGCCTGGCTGGCGACCCTCTCCGGCGATCTTGAGGCGCGCATTCTGGCGATGGCTGAACGCTGGAACTACTCCGGCGATGATCTGGCGGCGGCGCTGTCTGGTGCGCGATCTGACCCGGACGGCTGGCTGCGCGTGGTGGAAACCGATGAGCAAGGAGGCAACCATGCGAACCATTGAAGCCGACAAAACCGCCGTAATGACCTTCCCGGCGACCGACACCGAAGCGCCGCAGGCCGGATATGAGGCGGTGCGCTTCAACGCCATGAAGCACGGCATTCTTTCTCGGCTGGCGGTATTGGCCCACGAAGAAGCCGGCGAGTTTGCCGACCTGCTGGCGGCGCTGATCGAGGAACACCGACCGGCCGGCATGACCGAGCGGCACCTGATCGAAGAGCTTGCCGCAACCATCTGGCGCAAGCGGCGGGTATTGCTGGCCGAAGGCGCGGCAATCAATGAGGGACTGAAACAGGCAATGAACAGACCGAAGATGGTTATACCTTCGGCGGCACCCTTCCAGCGTGGCCTGTCTGGCGAGAATGCCGACCTGCGCGACTTGTTGGACGCGACCCCGAACGAGATAGCCGAACGCCAGCGGGATGCGGAGATTGATCTTGCAGCTACACGCAAGGCGGCGGCGATTCTTCGCAAGGGGGGGCTGAACGCCTATGAGAAAGCCCGTCGAGCGCTGATCCCGGACACCCGCGCATGGTGGGATGAATATGTCGAAGAAGAGGAACACCCGGCGACCGCCGAAGGGCTGGCGCAATTCATTCGTGAAACGCTGGAACCGATCTGCATCCGCATGGAGCACGAAGCCCGCTTTACCCCGGCAATCAAGGCGCAAACCTTGGGCGAAGGGCTTCAAGCGCACCGATTGGAGAAGCTGAACCGCTACGAAACGCACCTTGACCGCAAGTTTGAGCGAACGCTTGCCATGCTTTTGAAGCTGAAAGATCTTCGCGGCGGGTGAAATATGCATCTGGGCAAAACCGGCGAGAAGCCAGACAGGACAAGGCTTCCCGATGGTTTACATGAAAACCATGCAGCAAACTTGCCTGATGATTTCGGCAAGAATTGGAGCGTGAAAAATGAGCGGATGGGGTAGTGGGCGCGGGCAACACGGCAGAGTCACCACGAACGATATGCGGGCGCTTGACGTGCGGCGGCTGCAACGGGATGGGCTGCTGACGCCAGGGCAGTACTTCGGCTGGAACTGGTATCGAAACAATGAAAAGGTGTCGTCCATCTTCGTTCTGACGGAAGCCGACCGAGTGGTTCTGAAGTATCAGCACCAGAGCCGGGGCGGGCCGTGGCAACCGATGGAATACCCGGTGCGGCTGAATTGGACAGATTGCACCTTGGGCGGGCGGCGGGCGTGGTTCATCTGCCCGGCTGAAGGATGCGGGCGGCGCGTGGCCCTGCTGTATATCGGCGGCGCGGGCATCTTCGCCTGTCGGCACTGCTACAAGCTGGCCTATGCCTGCCAGCGTGAAACTGCCGATGATCGAGCGATGCGGCGGGCGGACACCATCCGGCGGCGGCTTGGATGGGGAGCCGGGATAGCTAACCCCGAAGGCGACAAACCCAAGGGGATGCACTGGCGCACCTATGAACGGCTGAAAGCCGAATATGCAGCTTTCGCCAATGCTTCATGGGCTGGCATGGCTGAACGGCTTGGGCTGATGAATCGGCGGCTGAACGGCTTGGGCCTTGATCTTGATGACCTTAGCCGGGGCGGCTGAATCTGTTTCGCAAAATGGGGCAGCCTTCACCTGGCAGGGGTAACTTATGGGGTAACTGTGAAACGTGCGAATAGACAAAGTGCCTATTCATGCGGCATCCCGACTGTTATTCGGTAGTCGCCGCCCCATTTAAAGTAGTAAAAACAGCATCTTGCGTGTGCCGTAAAGCATGACTTGGCCAAATGGTCAGGTTATGCTTTGTTTCACGTTTGGCCACATTATGCTTTTTCTCGATATTGTGGTAAGCATGCCGCCGTTTTGGGTATGCACCTTCTGTCACTAGTGTCCGGTTAAATGTTATCGAGTCGGCTGTAAAGCCAGTAACGGCAAGGCTTTAGAGCGGACGAAGGGTGTCCACGATTTGAATTATCAGAAGCAAAAAAAGGCCGTGGAACAATTCCGTGAAACAATTTTG
>JAURYL010000061.1 GCA_030653935.1 Pseudomonadota bacterium | reverse complement strand
GGGATCGATCCGCTGCCGGGAGGCACCGTGCGATCCGTCGCTTGAACGGCGGATGACGCGGTTGTAGTGCCTGACGAGGGGGTAATCAGTCGTAATGGACTGATTTATAAAGGGTCATCTGGCGGGTTGTTAAATGTGGGTTAAGCTGGTACTCGAAGACCAGATGATTCTATTGAACGCTGGTCAGTCGTGTCCGCAGCGCGTCTTTGATCAGTGCCGGCAGCTCCTATGGGATGTCCCGCGCAGTGATGACCGTATGGGCTCCTATGCACTGCCTATTCCCCCACCGCTTGGCTCGCTGCGGCGATGACACTATCTGCTATGAAGTAACCCGCCGCGCGCAATTCCAGCAAGTGGGATCGCACACCAGAAATTAGCCCCCGGCGGTGCGCTTCAACCAGTATTCCGGCCGTACCCTTCACGGGAAGACCATAAACCTGCTGTGCGATGCGCCGTCCACGGCGCTCGTCGATAATGGCCATACATGGGGAAAGTTGTCGGGCCAGACTAATGACCTCGGCCTCGCCAGCGTCAAGTTCCATCACTAATAGCGGGTCCGGGGTCGGGCTCTCCCGCACACGAACCTGCCAATCGGCGGCTTGCAGGGATTTCGCACCAGGCTTACCGATGCCCGCAACAGCCACCTCATTGAAAACCGTCCGGGGCACCCAGCACTCGGCAAACAAGGCGGGTAGCAGATCAAGCTGGTCGAGCAACGACAGCGCGACCAGTGGCCCGGCGTTGACTACCGCTCGATCAAGCATTCGCGCCAAACTCCGCGCTCAATTCTTCGTTGTCCAGCGCCACTGCTGGCACACCAGCACGCCCAGCGGCGAGAAGGAATTCAACCCGACCCATGCCACACAGCTCCCCTGCCTTGCCGGAGCTTAAGCGGCCGACCTCGAATAGTTTTAGTGCCAGCATGAATTTCGCCTCGCTCGCCAGAGATTCGGGCGAGACGCCTGGCGACGCCAGTGCATCAAGTGGTAGCTCAAGCATCACGGCATTCATCGGTCAATCCTCCGGCAAGCAGTGCTTCACGTTGTTTGATTATCGCAGCACACATCGAAGATTCGTTCGTAAGTCTGCGGCTTGATTTTTCCGGGATCGCTCGCCAATGACCGGTGATGAGGCAAAACCGGACGATCAGATGCCCAGTTTTTCCGCTCTGCCAATGATGGCTCCTGGCCGAACCGAGGCAGACACCCCCTCAAGTTGCTCGGGTCCAGTCCCGTATATCGAATCCGATAGCCACCTAGACGAGGCCGGCGGGGCGCCGGCGCTACAGGTTTACCCCACCACCTGGTAATACAGGTTCTGAGGGTGGTTGGCCTGGGCGAAGAAGAACCAGCGCTCGAACAACAAGCCGAGGTATTGCGCGACGAAGGCCAGGATCAGCAGCGTGCTGTCTTCCCCGACGAGGCCGGCCCAGAGCAAGAACACGGGCACCGGAAACACCAGGACCAGGAAGAACCACTTCACCGACTTCAGGAAGGCGACGGTGCGGCCGTGGAAGTATTCGCGGGTGTTGTAGGCGCCGCCCATCATGCCCATGGAGCGCTGTTGCACATGGGTGTGGCGCACGCCGATGGCGGTTTGCAGGGTGGAGACGCGCTTGATCCGCGCGTTGCGGAACAACGCGGCGACGCGGGTGAGCAGGGCGGCGAGGGTCAGGGCGATGGCCCAGCCGCCGTAGAACGACACCAGGTCGGGCGCGCGCAGGGCGGCGTAGGCGGTGGCGAAGGTGAAACCGGAAGCGGTGCCGAGCAGGAAGTAGTTCACCACGGTGAGCGGGCTGGCCCATTCCTGGAGGAACTTGATCGCGGCGTAAATCATCGCGGTGCACAGGAACAGCGCCAGGGTGGTGGCCACGCCGGCGGCACCGACCGTAAGCGCCACTTGGCCGGAGAGGCCGAGGCCATAGAGGTCATTGTCCAGGCCCAACCAGTTGACCAGAGCATAGAGGGTGATCAAGCCCATCACCGCCGGCAACGCGATGACCTCGCGCGACAGCCAGGAGGTGCGCCACTTGGCCGCCGCGCGCCAGGCCCGTTCTGGATGGCCGAGGTGGAAAAAGGAGGCGAGCAAGCCGCCGACCAGGAACAGCAGGGCGATCAGGGCGCCGAGGGCGTAATAGTCACCCGGCTGCGTCGGCAGTACGTTGACGCTGGTGTAGGCCTGGCTGGAGAACAAGGCGAGAAACAGGCCCTGACCGACACCGATGAGGGTGGTGAGCAGTACGACGGAAAAAGCGGGATTCATGGGGTCTCCAGGTACGGATTGCGCGCGGTGTGCTCCCCCCTTTGCAAAGGGGGGCGGGGGGGGGATTTAGCGGCCTGCGCCAACGCGGCCACCTGAGAAATCCCCCCTGTCCCCCCTTTGCTAAAGGGGGGAACGATACGATCAAGGTGGGTGCGTATTGCCACAGTTACATCAGCCAATCGTCCAGCGTCGCGTCCTTGCTGACTTCGTGGCGGATGTCTTCCTTCTTGAGCGGGTTGTCGGCGCGCACCAGTTCGTCCTCGTGGATGCGCATCTTGGTTTTGCGCCGGGGCAGGTAGTGGTTGGCCGGCTTGGTGCCCCACTCGGGCATCAGCGCGTAGCCGCCACTTTCGCGGATGGCGATGGAAACGTCCGATTCCGGATCGTGCACGTCGCCGAACAAGCGTGCGCTGGTTGGGCAGGAAATCACGCAGGCGGGCTTCCTGCGGTCTTCCGGAATGCTGGTGTCGTAGATGCGATCGACGCACAGGGTGCATTTCTTCATCACCTGCTGCTTCTCGTCCAGCTCACGGGCGCCATAGGGACAGGCCCAGGAACAGTATTTGCAGCCGATGCACTTGTCGTAATCGACCAGGACGATGCCATCCTCCTTGCGCTTGTAGGAAGCGCCGGTCGGACACACCGGCACGCAGGGTGGGTCTTCGCAATGCAGGCAGGATTTCGGGAAGTGCAGGGTCTCGGTGCACGGGTATTCGCCGATCTCGTAGGTCTGCACCCGGTTGAAGAAGGTGCCGGTGGGGTTCTTCCCATAGGGGTTGTCGTCGAACAGCGGGCCGGCCTCGCCGGAGGTGTTCCACTGTTTGCAACTGGTGACGCAGGCATGGCAGCCGACGCAGACGTTGAGGTCGATGACCAGGGTGAGTTGAGTCATTGCTTATCCCCTGTCACTGGTTCCCACGCTCCAGCGTGGGAACCTCTTCTTGGACGCTCCAGCGTCTTGTCTGTGATCGTGGTCGCGCGGTCGGGACGCTGGAGCGTCCAAGAACTGCTCCCACGCTGGAGCGTGGGAGCGAGACTGTGGTCGATGACCAGGGCGAGTTGGGTCATTGCTTATCCCCTGTTACTGGTTCCCACGCTCCAGCGTGGGAACCTCTTCTCGGACGCTCCAGCGTCTTGTTTGTGATCGTGGTCGCGCGGTCGGGACGCTGGAGCGTCCAAGAACTGCTCCCACGCTGGAGCGTGGGAGCGAGACTGTGCCGGCTCTTCATTTGCTCCTCCCGAACACCCCGGCGAAATAGTTCTGCCACGGCCGTCGCGGCGGCGTCCCCGGCGCCGAGGGCACGGCGGTGAATTGCGGCCAGGTGTCGTGGGCGCCTTTCTCTGCTTTGTAGATGCGCACGCGCACGTCGTACCAGGCGGCTTGCCCGGTCACCGGGTCGGAGTTGGAGATATGTTCGCCGTCGGCGTTGGGCGGCAGTTCTTCCGAGATCAGGTGGTTGAGCAGGAAACCCTGTTTGGCTTCATTGGCGTTCGCCTCCAGGTTCCAGGCGCCGGCGGCCTTGCCGATGGCGTTCCAGGTCCACACCGTGCCCGGTTCCACCGCTTCCGAATAACGCGCCAGACAACGCACCTTGCCCCATTGCGATTCCACCCAGATCCAGTCGCCGTCGCCGATGCCCTGGGCGCGCGCCGCGATCGGGTTCATGTGGAGATGGTTGTAGGCGTGGATCTGGCGCAGCCAGGCGTTCTGCGAGTCCCAGGAGTGATACATGGCCATCGGCCGTTGGGTGATCGCGCTCAGGGGGTACTTGTGCTTGTCGCTGAGCGTGGCTTCCAGCGGCTCGTAATAGAAGGGCAGGGGGTCGAAATAAGTCGCAACCCGCTTCCTCAGATGTTCCGGCGGCTGTCGGCCATCGGTCTTGCCTTGCGCCGCCAGGCGGAATTTCTGCAACACCTCGGAATAAATGTGGATGTTGATCGGCTCGGCGTGCCGCGTCATGCCGTGCGCCTGCGCCCATTGCAGGTAGCCCTGGTTCCAGTTGCGCATGTACTGGTAGCTCTTCGGCAGGTGGTACTGGAACACGCAATTGTTCTTCTCGTACATCTGCCACTGGTTCGGGTTGGGCTCGCCCTTCATCGACTTCTCGCCACCTTTGCCGCGCCAGCCGGCGAGAAAGCCGATGCCGGAACCGGGCGCGGTCTCGAAATTGATGATGAAATCCGGGTAGTCGCGGTACTTGCGCCTACCCTCGGGCGTGGTGAAGGCGGGCAGTTTCAGGCGGGAACCCAGTTCGATCAGCACCTCCTGGAACGGCTTGCACTCGCCGGTCGGCGGCAACACCGGGATGCGCACCGAATCGACCGGTCCGTCGAATTCGGAGATCGGCCGGTCCAGCATGGACATGGCGTCGTGGCGTTCCAGATAGGTGGTATCCGGCAGGATCAGGTCGGCGAAGGCGGTCATTTCCGACTGGAAGGCGTCCGCCACCACGATGAACGGAATCTTGTATTCCCCGGTTTCATCCTTGTCATTGAGCATCTTGCGCACCTCCACCGTGTTCATGGTGGAGTTCCACGCCATGTTGGCCATGAAGATCAGCAGGGTGTCGATCTTGTAGGGGTCGCCGCGCCAGGCGTTGGTGATGACGTTGTGCATCAGGCCGTGCACCGACAGCGGGAATTCCCAGGAGAAGGCCTTGTCGATGCGCACCGGCTGGCCCTGGTCGTCCACGAACAGATCGTCCGGATCGGCCGGCCAACCCAGCGGCATGCCATCCAGCGGGGTGTTGGGACGCACCGCCTCGGGGGTGGTGGGGGTCTTGGCGCAGGGCGGGATGGGTCGTGGGAACGGTGCTTTGTGGCGGAAGCCGCCAGGGCGGTCGATGGTGCCCAGCAGCGACATCAATATGCCCAGCGCGCGGATGCTGTGGAAACCGTTGGAATGCGCCGCCAGACCGCGCATGGCATGGAAGGCCACCGGGTTGCCGGTGACGGTGCTGTGTTCGTTTTCCCAGACGTCGGTCCAGGCGATCGGCAGTTCGATCTTCTGATCGCGCGCGGTGACGCCCATCTCGTGCGCCAGGCGTTTGATGGTGGCCACCGGGATGCCGGTGATCCCCGCCGCCCATTCCGGCGTGTAGTGCTCCACCCGTTCGGAAAGCAACTGGAATGCGGGCTTCACCGGCGTGCCGTCAGCCAGTTTGAAGTCGCCCATCAGGCGCGCCTCGACGCCGGGGGTCTGGGTGGATACCGGGCGATCCAGTTCGCGGTCCCACCACAACTTGTTCTGCGGGTCGAAACAACCTTCTTCCGGCGGCACCTCGAAACGCACGAACATGCCGTATTCCGGGCTGCTCGGGTTCTGGTTCACCAATTCGGCGGAGTTGCTGTAATTGACCAGGAACTCGCGGTCGTACAGGCCCTGCTTGATGATCTCGTGGATCAGCGCCAGCAATAGCGCGCCGTCGGTGCCGGGGCGGATCGGCACCCACTCGTCGGCGATGGCGGAATAGCCGGTGCGTACCGGGTTGATCGAAATGAAGCGGCCACCGTCGCGCTTGAACTTGGAGAGCGCCATCTTCATCGGGTTGGAATGGTGGTCCTCCGCCGTGCCCAGCATCACGAACAACTTGGCACGGTCCAGGTCCGGCCCGCCGAATTCCCAGAACGAACCGCCGATGGTGTAGATCAGGCCGGCCGCCATGTTCACAGAGCAGAAGCCGCCATGCGCCGCATAGTTGGGCGTGCCGAACTGGCGCGCGAACAGGCCGGTCAGCGCCTGCATCTGATCGCGCCCGGTAAACAGCGCAAACTTCTTGGGGTCGGTCGCGCGGATCTTGGCCAGGCGCTCTTCCAGGATGGCGAACGCCTCCTCCCAGGAAATCGCCTCGAATTCGCCCGCGCCCCGGTCGGCCCCTGCCTTGCGTCGCAATGGCCGCGTCAGCCGGCCCGGCGAATACTGTTTCATGATGCCGCTGGACCCCTTGGCACAAAGCACGCCCTGGTTCAGTGGGTGGTCCGGATTGCCCTCGATGAAGCGCACTTCCCCGTTCTTCAAATGCACCTTGATGCCGCAACGGCAGGCGCACATGTAACAGGTGGTGGTGCGGACTTCCTCGTGCAAGGTGGCGGCCTCGGGGCCGGCGGTGGAAGTGGTCACGCGGTGAATCCTTGTGATGCCCGCGCCAGAAAGGGGCGTGGGGTGTGCTGTCAATTAGAGTCGGCTGATTTTTACATGCAACCCTGGTTGGCAAAACCTTGATCTGGATCAAGTCCAGAGATGCGACCGGAATGTGGGGGAGACGCGACAAGGCTTGGCATTGCATGGTGCTTGTTCACCGTACTCTTTGGCCACAAACTGCGCGGCAAATAAAAAGACCTACTTTCGAGACGAAGATTCCAGGGAGCGCGCAGTGCAGCATCAAAGCGGTCAGGCGAGGAATCGACACCCTGGAAAATCGCCAGCACAAAGCCAGCCGCGGCCGGACACTGTTCAAGGTTCGCTGGGCGGTGGAACAAAGGTTGTGCTATTAACCAAAAAGGTTAAAACTGGGCTATGGCAACACGTCAACCCCACTGCCTGCTTTTCCCCGTCAAAGACCTGAGCATGGTTGGCAAGGTCAGCCAGGTAGGTTGGGTTAGCCGGCGGTTTGTTGCCAGCGTAACCCAATATTTCGGCTGTCGTTGACGACCTGCTGATTGTGTCCTTCAAGGAACGATGACCATGAAATGTCCCGTATGCGGCGCCGCCGACCTCATTCATGACACGCGAGACATGCCCTACTCCTACAAAGGGGAAACCACCGCCATTCCCCAGGTGACGGGGGACCACTGTCCCGCCTGTGGCGAGGTCATCCTGGACCGGGAACAAGGCGGCCGGGTAAGCGCCTTGATGGGCGAATTCCAACGCCAGGTGAACGGCGCCTACGTGGACCCCGCCTACATTGCCAGCGTCCGCAAGAAACTCGCCCTGGACCAGCGCGAAGCCGCCGAACTCTTTGGTGGCGGCGTCAACGCCTTCTCCCGTTATGAAAACGGCAAGACCAAACCGCCCCTGGCCCTGGTCAAGCTGCTCAGGGTGCTGGACCGGCATCCGGATTTGCTGAACGAGATCAGGGTGTGATTTCTGGAAGGTCCAATGATCTTGTGAATACCATCTCCCCATCCACGCCACATTCAAAGATTCACGCACCGCGCACGTACCCCCAGGAGCCTGACCATGCACACCTTGTCATTGCCTTATCCCGATGATCTGCTGGTGCTCTCCGGCAAAGCGCCGGAAGCCCTGGAAGAAGAACTGGCCTTCCTGCTCGCCGCCAAGCTGTTTGAAACGCACCGACTCACCCTGGGCAAAGCCGCCGACTTCTGCCACATGGACAAACTGCGCTTCATGTTCGAACTCGGCCGGCTGCGGATACCCGTAATCAACCTGGACGACGACCAGATCGCGGATGAGTTGCGCGATGCCTGAAAGCGGTCCCCTCCCCCTCACCATCATCGGCGACAGCGGCCCGCTCATTGCCCTGACCATCATTGGCCAACTCGATTTGCTCCACCGGCTGTATCGCCGTGTCGTCATACCCCAAAGCGTGTGGGAAGAAATCACCGTTCAGGACGCCGGCATGCCCGGCTCGCATGAAGTCAGCCAAGCGAACTGGCTGGAAATTCGCCATGCCGAGGCTACCTCTCTGAGCACCTTGAACATCCTGGTGGATCGCGGCGAAGCCGAAGCCATCGCCCTGGCGATGGAGCTACCCGGCAGCACCGTACTCCTGGACGACGCCCAGGCCCGCCGAGTGGCGGAACGCTTCGGCGTTGACCGCATCGGCACCTTGGGCATCTTGCGGCGCGCGAAAAAGGCCGGACTGATCGGTCCGCTCAAACCCTATATCGATCGCTTACAGGCCAACGGCATTTACTTGCGCCAAGCCCTCATCGACGCCGTACTGCGCGACGTCGGCGAATAGCCGGACTCACCTCTTCGGCAGCCCGACCAGCGCAAACACACCACCTATAGCTTTATCCACGGATACCCCATGAGCACCGAAGAAAAACGCCAACAATTGCGCCGGCAACTCATCGCCAAATTGCGGGAAATGTTCCAGATGGACCAGGCCGATCTCGACTTCGGCATCTACCGCATCATGAATGCCAAGCGCGACGAGGTGGAACGCTTTCTGGAGCACGACCTGCTGCCCACCCTGCGCGCCACGCTGGAACAGTTCCAGCCCGCCGGCCAGGCGGACAAGCAAAACGCCCTGGAAAAAGCCATCGAAGCCGCCAAACTGGCCGGTTTCGACCCCGAGCAATCGCCCAAGGTGCAACAACTGCGCGCTGAACTTGCTGAAACCGTCGACCTCGACCGCCTGGAAGAACAGGTCTACTCCGACCTCCACACCTTCTTCAGCCGCTACTACCAGAACGGCGATTTCATGTCCCTGCGCCGCTACAAGGAAGGCGTCTACGCGCTGCCCTACGAAGGCGAGGAAGTGAAACTGCACTGGGCCAACGCCGACCAGTACTACATCAAGAGCGCGGAAAACTTCACCCGCTACGCCTTCAAGACCCCCCAGGGCCGGGTGCGCTTCGAACTCGCCGCCGCCGGCACCGAGCGCGACAACAACAAGGCCACCGGCGAAGGCGAGCGCCGCTTCATCCTGTGCGACGCACCGGTGAGCGTGGAAGACGGCGAACTCGTCATCCGCTTTGCATACCGCCCCGACCCGGACAAGCGCAAACAGAAGGAACTCAACGCCCTGGCGGTGGAAAGCCTGCTCGGCCTGCCGGCGCTCTCCCTCCCCCACGTGGCCGACTGGCCGCAATGGCGCGCCGCCCTCGCCGCGCCACTGCCCACGGACAAGAACAAGACCCGCACCACCCTGGAAAAACACCTCAACGACTACAGCGCGAAAAACACCTTCGACTACTTCATCCACAAAGACCTCGGCAGCTTCCTGCGCCGCGAACTCGACTTCTTCATCAAGAACGAAGTCATGCACCTGGACGACATCGAAGAACAAACCGCGCCGGCGGTGGAGCAATACCTGGCCCGGATCAAGGCCATGCGCCGCATCGCCCACAAACTCATCGCCTTCCTCGCGCAACTGGAAAACTTCCAGAAAAAGCTCTGGCTGAAAAAGAAATTCGTCCTGGAGACGAATTGGCTGATCACCCTCGACCGGATTGATGCGCGCCACTACCCGGAAATCTGCCGCCAGGCGGAAACCCCGGTGCGTGGCTGGGATGGCGCCACCCGCAACCAGCGAGAAGAATGGGTGAAGCTGTTCGCGATAGATGAAATTCTCCCCGCCGCCCCCAAGCCGGGAACCGGCGGGGAAAAGCAATTGTTCGAGCAAACCGCACCCCCATATGGACGCGCTGATTTATTCCAATTCCGTCATTCCGGCGAAAGCCGGAATCCAGTGAAATCAACCACCTGGACCCCGGCCTTCGCCGGGGTGACGGATATATCAGCGCTTCCTTATTCAATTCCCCTCACCCCCGAATTCCTCCAGGCCAACCCCTTTCTGGTCCTGGACACGGCCTTTTTCGACGCGTCACTGAAAGATACCCTGCTGGGCGATATTGAAAACCTGGACGAACAGACCAATGGCCTGCTGGTGCATGGCGAGAATTTCCAGGCCCTGAATTTATTGCGGGAGCGGTATCGGGAGCAGGTGAAGTGTATTTATATTGATCCGCCGTTTAATACTGAGCTTGATAGAAAGACGGGAGACTTTATATATAAAGACACTTATGAGCATTCGAGTTGGGTGAGCATGATGGATGGTCGGGTGGATTTGGCAAGAAATCTACTTCGAGCTGGTGGGGCGCTTGCAGTGCACATCAATGATGTGGAAGATGCGGAGTTGTGTGTATGCTTAACAAAAGGCGGCAGATTTAATCTGCTAAACAAAATAAGCGTAAAAACAAAATCGCCATCGGGGTTTAAAACAGTAAATAGAGGTCTGTTTGAAACAACTGAGTATATTAATGTATTTGAACAAAGTAATTCGCCAGCGGGGTGTAATGATGGGTTTGTGCCATGCGAGCATGATACTAATTATTCAAAAATCGTCTTAAATAAAGAGGCGGAGCCTATCTCGTGGGAGATTGGCTCATGCCAAGATGAGGCATCAAGAATGTTGGGGTACTCATCACCCATTGTTTCAAGAAAAAAACTAGGCAAAGAGGTGTTTGCTAAGGAGGTTGAGCGATATTCGATTGACAATGCTGAGCGCGTCTTCCGGCTTACGGAAATAGATGACCAAGGTGCAGGAAAGGATACCGTTGATATTAAACGGCTGAGCAAAATGCAACCCGGGAAAGTGTTTACCGTAGAACGGCAAGGGTATGGACACCGGTATATCATCAACGGAAAGGAAATAACCTTTTACTCAAAAAAAGTGAAGATGATAGATGGTGTGCTAACACCCACAACAACAATTACAAATTTCTGGGGTGATATTGCCTGGGAGGGGATCGCATTAGAAGGTGGGGTTTCTTTATCGCAAGGCAAAAAACCAGAAAAGCTGTTGGAGCGCATACTCTCGCTTTTTTCTGATAAAAGTGACACGATTTTAGATTTTTTTTGTGGCTCAGGCACAACGCCGGCTGTTGCGCATAAGTTAAAAAGGCGGTGGATTGGAATTGAAAGCGGGGCTCACTTTGATTATTTGGCAAGAACAAGAATAACAAAAACAATTGCAGGAAAAACTGGTGGTATCAAAAGCCATGCATCATATGGTTTGGCTAAATACCTCCGCCTCGAATCCTACGAAGACACCTGCGACAACCTCGCCCTGGCCCGCAGCGACACCCAGCAAACCCTGATCGACCAGGCGCCCGCCCTGCGCGAAGGCTATTTCCTCAATTACCTGCTGGACATCGAAAGCCGCGCCAGCCTGTTGAATCTCGACAAGTTTAGCGACCCGTTCAACGTGGCCCTGTCCATTACCCGCAACGACGAAACGCGGGAAGTGAAGGTGGACATGGCGGAAACCTTCAATTACCTGCTCGGCCTGCGCGTGAAAACCCAACGCCGCCTCAAGGGCGTGTACGAAGTCACCGGCACCACGCCCGCCGGGGACCGCGCCTTGATCCTCTGGCGCAATGTCGCTGAAGTGGACAACGACGCCCTCGACGACTGGTTCCGCGCCTACAACACCCGCGACCGGGAATTCGACCTGATCTACGTCAACGGCGACAACAACCTGGAAAACCTGCGCCGCCCCGATGAAACCTGGAAAGTCCGCCTGATCGAAGAGACGTTCCATACCCTGATGTTTGCTGTGGAGGAGGTGTGATGCTGGATCGACTGGTGGTAAACAACTTCAAAGCCTGGAAAACCCTGGACATCAAACTAGGCCGGGTCACTGGCTTGTTCGGCACCAACAGTTCCGGCAAGAGCAGCCTGCTGCAATTTTTGTTGTTGCTGAAACAGACCAAGAACGCGACCGATCTTGGTCTTGTGCTGGACTTCGGCGGCCCAGGGCAGTTGGTCAACCTGGGCAGTTACCGGGATGTGGTGCATGCCCACAATGTCGAAGCCAATCTGGAGTGGGGAATCAAATGGTCTCTGCCGCAGAAGGCCAGCATTTACGACCCCATGAAGAAACGCACCGAGGTGCTAGCCAGTGATTCCAGTTTAAGTATCCGGTCTGTGGCGCATCCGCAAGGCAATTTGCTGACGTCGGATTATTTGGAATACGCATTCGGTGGTTTTCGTTTTTCAATAACCCCTAAAAAAGCTGGGAGCACGGAATTTCAACTGAATGCTGATTGCCCAGATGATTTGGATTTCCGGTTTATCCGCAACAAACAACGTGCCTGGTCTTTGCCAGGGCCAATCAAGACTCACTTGTTTCCGGGGCAGGCGAAGACTTATTACCAGAATGCCGAGTTCCTTAGCCTGTTCGCGACGGAGTATGAGGCGATGATGGATTCAATCTATTACCTCGGGCCTTTACGCGAGTATCCAAAACGGGAATATCCGTGGTCGGGCACCAGCCCCTTGGACGTGGGTTTACGCGGTGAGCGCACCATTGAGGCGATGTTATCGGCAACGGCACGCAATGAAGTACGCAATCATGGCGGACGTACACACTACAAGCCATTCCAGGAAATGATTGCCTATTGGCTTAAGGAGTTACGTCTGATCCACGAGTTCAAGATTGAGGAGATAGGCTCTGGCGCGAATTTGTATCGTGCCGTTGTAAAGCGTGATACCAAGAGTTCGGAGGCCTTACTGACCGATGTGGGGTTCGGCGTTTCTCAGGTATTGCCCGCTTTGGTTCTGCTTTATTACGTCCCGGAAGGCAGTACGGTGCTCATGGAGCAACCGGAAATTCATTTGCATCCTTCAGTGCAAAGCGGTTTGGCCGATGTCATCATGACGGTGGCGAAAGCCAGAAATTTGCAGGTCATTGTTGAAAGCCATAGTGAACACCTGCTGCGACGTTTCCAGCGCCGTGTCGCGGAAAACAGCTATTCGTCGGAAGACATCAAGTTGTATTTCTGCGATAGCGTGGGTGGTGAATCAAAGTTGGTCGATCTTGAAATGGACTTGTTCGGGGAAATCCTGAATTGGCCACCCGAGTTCTTCGGCGATGAAATGACAGAAATTGCTGAAACCCGCAAGGCTATCCTTAGAAGAAAAATGGAAATGGCCAAGGCATGAAAGTCGTCGTGGAAACCAATGTCACCATTGCCGCCAATGGGCGGGACACGCACGCCAGTCTGGGTTGCCAATATGATTGTGTCGAATTTCTGGAAAAGCTGGCTTCGGTTAAATCGCGGGACCAAATATTACTCGATGCCGGCGGTTTAATTTTGGATGAATATCGGCCTTATCTGAATTACAAAGGCCAGCCCGGCACGGGGGATTTGTTTTACAAATTCCTCCACGATCACATGTACTTGGACAAACGGGTAAAACAGGTTTCCATTTCGCCTGTGGCGGACGAGACGCGTGGATTTGAGGAGTTACCGGCAAATTCCTTGGACAAGAGCGACCGTAAATTTTTAGCAGTTGCCGTTGTCGCCAAGGGCGCGGTGGTCAACGCGTTGGATTCGGATTGGCATGAACAAGCCACGTTCATCAAGGCGCTTGGGGTGCCGGTTAAACAGCTATGCCCCGCTCATGCCTGTCCGGAGCCCGCCGCATGAACGTCCCTTTCCCCCACAAACTCGTCCTCAACCGCTTCTTCCTCAGCCTGTTCGGTGGCCATCCTTATGATCTGGATCAGGACACCTTCCGTGAGGTGACCAAGCGCCTTACCGATGAATCCCTGGAAGTGCGCGAGGTGGACGGGACTTCCCGGTTCATGGAGGAACTGGAACGCCTGTTGCCGCCGGGCGGGCCGCTGACTTACGAACAACTGGTGGAGTACGACCGGAACATCGCCCACCATGGCGAGGCGATCAATGGCCGCCGCGCCAGTCGCATCCAGTGGAAGTATTTCCAGTACCTGACTTTGCTGTTCTGCGAGATTTATCTCGATTGGTATTTCCGCGACGCGGCCGGCTTGCTGGAGGCGTTGAACCGGCATCTGGAGACGTTCAACGCGGCCTTGCTGGAATGGGGCGAGCGCGAGGGCGATCTGCTCACCCCCTACACCCCGGAGTCTCTGCGCAAGGTGGCGTTCTGGAACGCTACGGGCAGCGGCAAGACGCTGCTGATGCACGTCAATCTGTTGCAGTACCGGCATTATCTGGCCAAGGCCAAGCGCACCCGCGAGTTGAACCGGGTGCTGCTGCTGACGCCCAACGAGGGGCTGACGCACCAGCACCTGGAGGAGTTCAAGCTTTCCGGCATCGCCGCCGCGCCCTTCGACAAGAACCGTACCGGGACGATGTACTCCGGCCAGATCGTCGATGTGATCGACATGAACAAGCTGCGCGAGGAGGGCAAGAAGAAGACGGTTTCAGTGGATCAGTTTCTCGCCAACAACCTGGTGTTCATCGATGAGGCGCATCGCGGTTCCCAGGGCGAGGTGTGGTCGGAGATGCGTTCCCGGCTGGCGAAGGAGGGGTTTACTTTCGAGTATTCCGCCACCCTGGGCCAGGCGGCGGCGTCCAGCGCGAGTACGGTGGACGAGTACGCGAAGTCGATTCTGTTCGATTACTCCTACCGTTATTTCCATGCCGATGGCTTCGGCAAGGATTTCCAGATATTGAATATCGAGGGGGACGATGCGGCCCAAGCGGACCGGGAGCGGCGCCAGCTTTACCTGACCGCCTGCCTGCTGAGCTTCTATCAGCAGTTGTGCCTGTTCGAGGATGCGCGCGGCCGCTACAAGCCGTTCGCCATCGACAAGCCCTTGTGGGTGTTCGTCGGCGGCAAGGTGACGGCGGTGCGCACGGAAAACCGTAAACAGGTTTCGGACGTGGTGGACATCCTGCTGTTCCTGGCCGAGCTGGTGGCGGAGGGCAAGCGCAAGACCACCCTGGCGCATCTGGAGAAGTTGCTGAGTGGCGAGACGGGCCTGCTGGATGGCCGCGACCGGGACATCTTCGCCGAGGCCTTCGGCTACCTGCGGGAAACCCGCGCCACGGCGCAAACCGTGCTGGCCGGGATTCTGCAACGGCTGTTCAACGCACCCAGGGGCGGCGGCCTGCATGTGGATTATCTGGTCGGCGGCGATGGTGAACTGGCCTTGCGCCTGGGGACTTCCGACGAGCCCTTCGGCGTGGTCAACGTGGGCGATGCCAAGAAGGTGGCGGACCTGTGCCGGGAGCACGATGAACTGATCGTCAACGACAAGGAATTCAGCACCTCGCTGTTCCGCACCCTGAACACCCCGGATTCCCGCCTCAATCTGCTGATCGGCTCCAAGCGTTTTTCCGAGGGCTGGAACAGTTACCGGGTGTCCACCTTGGGGCTCATGTATGTGGGGCAGAACGAGGGCTCGGAAATCATCCAGTTGTTCGGCCGAGGGGTGCGCTTGCGCGGCTATGCCCACAGCCTGAAACGCAGCCGCGCCATTCATTGGGCGGCCCGCGAGTCCACGGAAATGCGGGAATTGGAGTGGGTCGCCAAGGATCATCGACTGCCCATCCTGGAAACCTTGAACGTGTTCGGGGTGAAGTCGGATTACATGGCGCGCTTCAATGCGTTTCTGGAAGGCGAGGGCATCCGCAAGCCGGATAGCCGGGAGCGCATCACCATCCCGGTGAAGATCAAGCTGCCGAGCGTGCCGCTGATTACCGTGCGGGTGCCGGAGAACATCAATTTCCGGAAGGAAAAGAAAACCACCTTGGGGCTGTCCGACGAAATCAGTCTGGGCGCCGAGGCGGTGGTGCTGGATTGGTATCCGCGGGTGGCCTCCAAGGCCAGCAAAGGCGTGCGGGTTACCCAGTTGGTTAGCCATCTGCACACGGGCGTGCTGACCGAGCAGCACTTGGCTTTCATGGATTTCGACGTGATCTACCTCAAGTTGCAGCAGCTCAAGGCAGAGCGGGGCTGGCACAACCTGAACCTGAACAGGGAAACCGCGCGCGCCTTGCTGACCCCCCCCAACAACGGTTGGTACAAGCTGTATGTGCCCAGGGAGACGCTGGCCTTCGAACGCTTCGAGCAGGTGGCGGAGTGGGAGGAGATCGCGACGGCGCTGCTGAAGAAGTATTGCGACCGTTTCTACAAATTCCAGAAGGACGCTTACGAAGCGCCTTTCCGCGAATACCGGGAGCTGGACCCGGCCGATCCGAATTTCATCGCGGAATACCAGGTGCTGGTGGATCAGTCGGAGATGTTGATCATTCAGCGCTTGCGGGAACTGGAGCAGAACATCCGTGATGGGTTGCTGCATGACTTCAACATCGGCGGCAAGGGCGAGGCGATCTTCTTCGACCGCCATCTCTACGCACCTCTGCTGCACCTCGGTAAAAAAACAGATACCGATTTGTTCAACATCACCCCGGTGGCGCTCAACGAAGGTGAGCGGGATTTCGTGGCCGATCTGCGCCGCTATTACGAGTCGAAGCCGGCCTTGCTGGAAGGTAGGGAGATTTACCTGCTGCGCAACCAGTCGCGTGGGCGTGGCGTGGGCTTCTTCGAGGCCGGCAACTTCTTTCCGGACTTCCTGTTGTGGGTGGTGGAAGGGGCGCGCCAGCATGTGATTTTCGTGGACCCGAAAGGCATCCTGCGTAGCGAGGGCCTGGAAGACCCGAAGCTGAAGTTCTACCGGACCATCAAGGAGATCGAACGCAAGTTGGCCGCGAAAGACCCGGCGCGGGCCGGGAATATTTCACTGCACTCGTTCGTGATTTCGAACACGCCGATGGGGAATGTGCGCTGGTGGAAGCCTGATGTTTTGGCAAACCCTGTGGCGGGCTGGAAAGACTTCGCCGACCGCCATGTGCTGTTCCAGAAGGACACCCCGGATTACGTGGAAGAGGTGTTCAAACGATCGGTCGGCGCGGTTGGTGGTCAAGGCCGACCTGATTTGCTGGCAAGATAGCGCCCATGCCGCATTTTCTTCTCCTGACCTTGCTGTTCCTCGCCGCCTGTTCGCAGCCAGTGAACAGTCCTTATTCCGCTGCCGAGGGTGGCAAAAAGGCAAGCGCGTCCGTTGTCTATTCCGCCTTCGGCGAGCGGCCCAAGCATCTCGACCCGGCGCGTTCCTATAGCGAGAACGAGTACGTTTTCCTCGGCAACATCTACGAGCCGCCGCTGCAATACCACTATCTGAAACGGCCTTATCAACTGGAGCCGCAGACCGCGGCGGCGATGCCGACGGTGCGTTATCTCGATGCTCAGGGGCGGGAGCTGCCGGCCGATGTGGCGGCGGCGAAGATCGCGGTGTCGGAGTACGAGATTCGCATCAAGCCGGGCATCCGCTATCAGCCGCATCCGGCCTTTGCCAGGGACGCGGCGGGCAAGCCGCGCTATGTGCCGATCAAGCCGGAGGAACTGGCGGGCATCGCCCGTTTCGAGGATTTCCCGGAGACGGGCACGCGCGAGTTGATCGCCGCCGATTACGTCTACCAGGTGCGTCGTCTGGCGCATCCGCGCGTGCAGTCGCCCATCCTCGGGTTGATGGCGGATTACATCGTCGGCCTGAAAGATTTGGCGAAGGCCCTGGGCAAGGCGTCCAAGGAACTGCCGAAGGATGCTTACCTGGACATCGTGAAATACGACTTTCCCGGCGCCTATGTGGTGGATCGTTACACCTATCGCATCCGCATCAAGGGCAAGTATCCGCAGTTCGTCTACTGGCTGGGCATGCCGTTCTTCGCGCCGGTGCCGGAGGAGGCGGAACGCTTCTATCGGCAGCCGGGGATGGCGGAGCGGAATTTCACCCTCGACTGGCAGCCGGTGGGCACGGGCGCCTATTACTTGGCCGAAAACGACCCCAACCGGGTGATGCGCCTGCAAAAGAACCCGCATTACCACGACGATTTCTACCCGACCGAGGGCGATCCCGGTGACCGCGAGGCGGGGCTGCTGGACGACGCGGGCAAGCGTCTGCCGATGGTCGACACGGTGATCTATTCGCTGGAAAAAGAAGATGTGCCGTACTGGAACAAGTTCCTGCAAGGCTATTACGACGCTTCCGGGGTGAGTTCCGACAGCTTCGATCAGGCCATCCGCATGAACGCCAAGGGCGAGCCGGACCTGACCGACGACATGCGCTCGCGCGGCATCCTGCTGGCTACCGCCGCGCGGCCTTCGCTCAACTACATGGGCTTCAACATGCTCGACCCGGTGGTGGGCGGTTTGTCGGAACGGGCGCGCAAACTGCGCCAGGCCCTGTCCATCGCCATCGACTACGACGAGTTCATTTCCATCTTTCTGAATGGGCGCGGCCTGCCCGGACAGGGGCCGTTGCCGCCGGGCATCTTCGGCTATCGGGACGGGTTGGCGGGGATGAATCCGGTGGTGTTCCGGGCGGACTGTGGGAACCCCCCTTTGGAAAAGGGGGGCAGGGGGGATTTAGCTACGTTGGCAGGTACGCAACCCGCGCAGAAATCCCCCCCCACCCCCCTTTTGCAAAGGGGGGAGTCACCAGGTTTGGCCAACTGCAACCGCTTCAAACGCCGCCCCCTTGAAGACGCGAAGAAACTCCTGGCCGAGGCCGGTTACCCCAACGGCCGCGATGCCGTCACCGGGCAGCCGCTCACCCTCTACTTCGACACACCCGCCAGCGGCCCGGAAGCCAAGTCGCGCATGGACTGGTTCCGCAAGCAGTTCGCCAAACTGGACATTCAGTTGGTGATCCGCGCCACTGACTACAACCGCTTCCAGGACAAGATGGGCAAGGGCGGCGCGCAACTGTTCGAATGGGGCTGGAACGCCGATTACCCCGATCCGGAAAACTTCCTGTTTCTGCTCTACGGTCCCAACCGCAAGGTTGGCGTCGGCGGCGAGAACGCGGCCAATTACCAGAACCCGGAGTTCGACCGCCTGTTCGAGCGCATGAAGGACATGGACAACGGCCCGGAACGGCAGGCGGTGATCGACGCGATGGTGAAGCTGGCGCGCGAGGACGCGCCCTGGGTCTTCGCCTTCCACCCCAAGAGCTTCGGTTTGCGGCACAGTTGGGTGAAGAACGCCAAGCCCAACCTGATGACTCACAACCTGCTCAAATACCGCCGCGTCGACCCCGCCGCGCGCGCCGCCTATCAGACGAAGTGGAACCAGCCGGCGCGCTGGCCACTCTTGCTGGCCGTGGCCGTGCTGCTGGCTTTGATCTGGCCGGCGGTGGCGGGGTATCGAAGAAGGTTGCGGGCTACGGCATGAATGACTTGCAGAAACAATCGGAACGACTTACGGTAAGGATGTAATGCATTTCTTACTGGAAGATAAGATGAACGCCATTGCGAAAGTCACGAGCAAGGGGCAGACCACGATCCCACAGGAAATACGCGCTCAGTTGAACGTCAAGCCGGGCGATCTGCTGTCCTGGGAAGTCCTGGGTTCGGGCGAAGCGCGCGTGCGCCGGGTTGAGCCCATGGACCTGGAGTATCTGCGCGCACTGGAGGGTACCCTGTCGGAATGGGCGGGTGCGGCTGACGAGGAGGCTTACGATGGACTCTGAGGGGGCGCTATCCGCCTGGCGGGTGGTTCGGGTTCCGTTCCCCTTTACGGATCGACAGGCGGTGAAAAATCGCCCCGCGCTTGTGCTGTCGGACGCAGCCGCCTTCAATGACCCGGTCGGCCATGCCGTCATGGCGATGATCACCTCCGAGGCGAATGAACCCTGGCCGCTCGATTGTTCAATCCTGGACCTCGGGGAGGCCGGCCTGCCGGCACCCTCCAAGGTGCGCTTCAAGCTGTTCACGCTGGACCAGCGCCTGCTTCGAGGCGTGCTCGGTCGCTTGTCGGCGCGAGATGAGGGGCGCGTGCGGGTGGCGCTTTCAAGCCTGTTGGGCATGGGGACATCGTACGTGTTGCAGGAACCCGGGGCAGGTTATGCCGGCTCTGGCGAGACTTGTGCCTGACGGCTTGTATTGATGCTTAACTACCTCATCCGCCGCGTCCTCTATGCCATCCCCATCCTGCTGGGGGTGAATCTGCTGACTTTCGCGCTGTTCTTCATGGTCAACACGCCGGACGACATGGCGCGCATCCACCTGGGCGCCAAGCATGTCACGGCGGATGCGATCAGCCGCTGGAAGAGCGAACACGGCTACGACAAGCCGCTGTTCTTCAACGATGCGGCGACGGGCGTGGCGAAGGCGGCGGATACCCTGTTCGTGGAGAAGTCGCTGAAGCTGTTCGCCCTGGATTTCGGCGCCGCCGATGACGGCCGCGATATCGCGCGCGAGATCAAGACGCGGATGTGGCCGAGCCTGGCCATCGCCTTGCCCACTTTTCTGATCGGCCTGCTCGCCTATATCAGCTTCGCGCTGTTGCTGGTGTTCTTTCGCGGCACCCGCCTGGATACCGCCGGGGTGGTGCTGTGCGTGGCCTTGATGTCGATTTCCGGCTTGTTCTATGTGATCGGCGGCCAGTACCTGATGGGCAAGCTGTGGCACTGGTTTCCCATTTCCGGTTATCAGCCGGGCCTGGATGCCTGGAAATTCCTGCTGATGCCGGTGTTGGTCAGCGTGGTGGCGAGCATCGGCGATTCGTCGCGCTTCTACCGTGCCCTGTTCTACGAGGAGATCGCCAAGGATTACGTGCGCACCGCGCGCGCCAAAGGCCTGTCGGAGTTGCGCGTGTTGTTCCGCCATGTCTTGGGCAACGCCATGATCCCGATCCTGACCGGGGTGGTGGTGGTACTTCCGCGCCTGTTCATGGGCAGCCTGATCATCGAATCCTTCTTCGGCATTCCCGGTCTTGGCAGCTACACCATCGACGCCATCCAGGCGCAGGACTTCGCCATCGTCCGCTCCATGGTGTTCCTCGGTTCGCTGCTCTACATCTTTGGCCTGGTGCTGACCGATATTTCCTACACGCTGGTGGACCCAAGGGTGAGGTTGGAATGAATATCTACCGTCATTCCCGCGCAGGCGGGAATCCAGGTTGTAGGGCTGATTGTAGTTTGATGAACGAACTGGATTCCCGCCTGCGCGGGAATGACGAACCTTGATCAAACCCGTCCTGCTCTGGTCCGATGCCCTGATTCTGCTGCTCTTGTGGAGCGTGGTCGGCCTGGTCTGGCTGGCGCGCAACAATGAGGCGCTGCGCGGCCCCTGGCGTCAGGTGATGCGGAATCCGGTCGGTGCCGGCACCGCGCTGATTCTCGCGGTCTACGTCGGCATCGGCCTGCTCGATTCGCTGCATTACGTCGAGCGTCTGCCCGACCAGCCGGGCCGGGAGGCGCAATACAGCGGCGAGGTGCGTTCCGCCCTGGACTGGGTGCTGACGCCGCTGCGCGAGAACGTGGAGAAGACCTACTCGGCGCCGTTCGCCATCCAGCTTTACGCCAAGGAAACCATGAAGGGGCCGGAGGGCGGCGAAATCCGCGATTTCCCCAGGCTGAAACACGGCGGCGCGCATCTGGCCGACGCGGACAAGGATTTCTGGCCGGATGTGCTGCTGCGCGGCGGTTTGGGGATGCTGGGCGGGCTGGTGCTCTGGCTGGTTGTCTTCCCCCTTTGGCAAAGGGGGAGCGAGGGGGATTTAGTGGCGCCCGTAGTGAGTGCCAAGAACAAATCCCCCCTAACCCCCCTTTTGGAAAGGGGGGGATTGGCCTCCGCATTTGCCTGGACCCTTCTTGCCATCCTCCTTCTCGCTGGCCTGCTCGTCGCCCTCGCGCCTTATTACCACGTCCTTGGTACCGACAAGGTGGGGCAGGATGTGCTTTACCTGTCGCTCAAATCCATCCGCACCGGCCTGTTGATCGGCAGCCTCACCACCCTGGTGATGCTGCCCTTCGCCCTCAGCCTCGGTATCGCCGCCGGCTACTTTGGCGGCCGTATTGATGATGTCATCCAGTACCTCTACACCACGCTCAACTCCATTCCCGGTGTGCTGCTGATCGCCGCCGCCGTGCTGGTGGTGCAGGTGCAGATCGAAGCCCACGCCGAACTGTTCAATACCGCCGCCGCTCGATCCGATGTGCGCCTGCTGGCGTTGTGCGGGATTCTCGGGGTCACCGGTTGGACCGGCCTGGCGCGGCTGTTGCGCGCCGAGGCGCTGAAGCTACGTGAGCTTGAATTCGTGCAGGCGGCGCGCGCCTTCGGGGTCGGCCACGGCCGCATCCTGCTGCGCCATCTACTGCCCAACGTCATGCACCTGGTGTTGATTACCGTGGTGCTCGATTTCTCCGGCCTGGTGCTGGCCGAGGCGGTGCTGTCCTACGTCGGCGTCGGTGTCGATCCGGGCATGATCAGCTTCGGCAACATGATCAACGGCGCGCGTCTGGAGCTGGCGCGCGAGCCGGTGGTGTGGTGGCAACTGGCCGCCGCCTTCCTGTTCATGTTCGTGCTGGTGCTGGCCGCCAACCTGTTCGCCGACCAGGTGCGCGAGGCGCTCGATCCGAAATCGAGTGGACGCAAATGAAGGCACCCATGAAAGGCCTGTTGGTCGAAAACCTGAGCGTGGAAATCGCCTCCGGCGGCCGTCTGCTGAAGCCGGTGGAGGGGGTCAGCTTCGCCATCGGCGCCGACGAATGCGTGGCCCTGCTGGGTGAGTCCGGTTGCGGCAAGTCGATGACCGCGCTGGCGCTGATGCGTTTGTTGCCGGAAGGCGCGCGGGTGGCTTCCGGCAGCGCGCGGCTTGACGGCGAGGAGTTGTTCGCCCTGCCGGAAGCAGCGATGGGTGAAATACGCGGCGGCCGTCTGGCGATGATCTTCCAGGAGCCGCAGACCAGCCTCAACCCGGTGATGACCGTCGCCGAACAGATCGCCGAAGCGCTCGCCGCCCACCGCAAGCTCAACGGCGCCGCCGCGCAGGCCGAAGCCGGACGCCTGCTGGAGGCGGTGGGCCTGGAGCGCGACCGGCTCGGCGCTTATCCGTTCCAGCTTTCCGGCGGTCAGCGGCAGCGGGCGTTGATCGCGATGATGCTGGCCGGTGAACCGGAGGTGCTGATCGCCGACGAACCCACCACGGCGCTGGATGTGACCGTGCAGGCGCAGATTCTCAACCTGCTGCGCGACCTGCAACGGCAGCGTGGCATGGGTTTGCTGCTGATCACCCACGACCTCGACGTGGCGAAGGACATGGCCGACCGCGTGGCGGTGATGTACGCCGGCCAGATCGTCGAATGGGCGAGCCGCGACAGCCTCTACGCCGCGCCGCGCCACCCCTACACGGAAAAACTCTTCGCCGTGCTGCCGCGACTGGAGCGGCGCGGCGAACGCCTCGACAGCCTGCCCGGGCGGGTGCCGCCGCCCGACGCCGTCATCGTCGGCTGCCGTTTCGCGGAACGCTGCCCGGCGGTGTTCGCGCGCTGCCATGAGGAGGCTCCCGGCTTCCATGAGGCGGCGCCGGGGCATTTCGCGAGGTGCCATTTGGCCGACCCAGTAGGGCGGATGCCCCAAGGGCGATCCGCCGTTGACCTTCCCCCAGATGGACGGCGGATCGCCTTTCGGGCATCCGCCCTACCGACGGGGGCGGTGCTGGAAGTCCGCGACCTCGCCGTCCACTTCCCCATCCGCCGTGGCCTGTTCCGTCGTACCGTCGACCAGTTCAAGGCGGTGGACGGGGTCAGCCTGTCCATTCAGGCCGGTGAGACGCTGGCACTGGTGGGGGAATCCGGTTGCGGCAAGAGCACCCTGGCGCGCGCTGTCCTGCGCCTACTCGAACCCACGCGTGGCGAGGTGCGGGTGGCGGGTGAGGCCATCGCCGGGTTGTCCGGCGAGGCGTTGCGGAAAAAGCGCGCCGAGATGCAGATCGTGTTCCAGGACCCGTTTTCCTCGCTCAACCCGCGCATGCATGTCGGCGAAATCCTGGAAGAGGGCATGGCCGCGCTGTTGCCGCTGTCGGCCAGCCAGCGACGAGCAAGGATCGCGCAATTGCTCGACCAGGTCGGTCTGGCCCATGACGCCATCGGCCGCTACCCGCATGAATTCTCCGGCGGCCAGCGGCAGCGCATCGCCATCGCCCGCGCGCTGGCGGTGCAACCCAAGCTGTTGATTCTCGACGAGCCGACCAGTGCGCTGGATGTCTCGGTGCAGGCGCAAATCCTCAACCTGCTGGCCGACCTGCAAGCGGAACACGGACTCGCCTATCTGTTCATCACCCACAACCTGCCGGTGGTGGGCTATCTGGCGCAACGAGTGGCGGTGATGCGCGCCGGGCGCATCGTCGAGGAAGGCGCGGCCGAAGCCCTGCTGACCGCCCCGAAACATGAATACACCCGTTTGCTGTTGGACTCGGCGCCTGGAAGGGGGCGATAAAAGTCACCGAAGTAACAAAAAAGCGGGCCGAAGCCCGCTTTTTTGTTACTGGATGACGCGTGGATCAGTGAGTCATGATCCATGCTGCCAGCGCGGCGGCATCACCGGCGGCCTTGGGCTGCGGCGGCATCGGGATCTTGCCGAAGACGCCCTTGCTGCCCTTGACGATGGCTTCGGCCAGTTTGGCCTCGGCGCCCTTGTCGCCTTTGTGCTTGGCGGCGATGGCGGTCCAGGTGGGGCCCAGCTTCTTCGCGGTCGCGTCGTGGCAGCCGATGCAGGCGTTTTTCTTGGCGAGATCAACGTCGGCAAAAGCGGCGCCGGAGAAAGACAACGCGGCGGCGATGGCCAGGGCGGTCAGAGCTTTCATAGAGGTTCCTTTCAGGGTGGTGGTAGGTGCGAAAAGTATATAAGAAGTCACTTGCTCGTAATTGATCTATGTCACTAATTACCATGCCACCACATGTACATTCGACAGCGTGCGACCGAGAAACCGTTCGCCGATGGTCTGAAAACGTAGCGGCACATCCGTGACCCAGAAATGATAATCCGGCGGCGTGCGATCCGGGTTGTGTAAATTGAGTTCGCTGAGCAGCGCGGCGGTCTGTTCCGCCATCGCCTCGGCGGAATCCACCAGCGTTATGCCGGGGCCGGCAACCTCCTGCAACAGGGGTTTCAACAGCGGGTAATGGGTACAGCCAAGCACCATGGTATCCACCTGCTCGGCCAGGACCGGTTTCAGATATTCCTGGGCGGCGAGGCGGGTGACCGGATGATCCAGCCAGCCTTCTTCCACCAGCGGCACCAGCACGGCGCAGGCCTGCGAAGTCAGGCGCGCCTCGGGCGAGAGATTGTGGATGGCGCGGGCGTAGGCGTTGCTGTTGATGGTGGTGGGGGTGCCGATGACGCCGATGCGGCGGGTCTTCGAGGCGGCCAGAGCCGCTACGGCGCCGGCCTCGATCACGTCCAGCACCGGTGCTGGCGAGAGATCGCGCACCACCTGGGCGGCGACGGCGGCCATGGTGTTGCAGGCGATGATCAACACCTTGACCCGCTTCTCCAGCAGGAATTCGGCGATCTGGGTGGTGTAGTGGGCGATGGTCTGCACCGACTTGACGCCATAGGGCACGCGCGCGGTGTCGCCGAAGTAATGGATGGATTCGAACGGCAGTCGTTCCATCAGGGCGCGTACCACCGTCAGCCCGCCGACGCCGGAGTCGAACACGCCGATGGGGCTGCGCGGATCAAGATGGCTGTTCATGGTCGTCTGTCTGCCTGGCGGGAAAGCGCCCATTGTAGATGCTCGCGCACCAGTGCCGAGGCGTGGTCGCGGCGTGTTTCCAGGGCGGCGACGGCGGCCGGTGACGGCGGCGCGTTGCCCAGCGCCACCGCGAGGTTGCGCAGCCAGCGCTCATGGCCGATGCGGCGGATCGCCGAGCCTTCCATGCGCGCGAGAAATTCCGCCTCGCTCCAGGCGAACAGGTCGATCAGACTGGCCGTGTCGAGGCCGTGGCGTGGCTGGAAATCGGCCAGTGCTGCGGAGTGTGCGAAGCGGTTCCACGGGCAAACCAATTGGCAATCGTCGCAGCCATAGATGCGGTTGCCCAGCAACGGCCGCAATTCAACCGGAATCGCGCCGCCATGCTCGATGGTCAGGTAGGAGATGCAGCGGCGCGCGTCCACCTGATAAGGCGCGACGATGGCGCGGGTCGGGCAGAGGTCGATGCAGGACTGGCAGGTGCCGCAATGCGACTCATCCTGCTCATCGGGCGAAAACGGCAGATTGGTGAACAGTTCACCGAGAAAGAACCAGGAGCCTTGCCGGGTCAATGTCAGGCTGTGCTTGCCGCGCCAGCCAAGGCCGGCGCGACTGGCCAGCGCCACTTCCAGCACCGGCGCGCTGTCGGAAAAGGGCCGCGATTGAAACGGGCCGATTTCGTCGGCGATGCGCTCTGCCAGCTTTTGCAGGCGGCTACGCATCAGCTTGTGATAGTCGCGCCCCAGGGCATAACGGGAGACATAGGCGCGTTCCGGGTTTTCCAGGTTTTCCCAGGAACCGGCGGCTTCCGGCAGATAGTCCAGGCGCACGCTGATGACGCTGGCGGTCCCGGGCACCAGTTCGGCGGGCCGCGCGCGGGTGGCGCCGTGCCGGGCCATATAATCCATGTCTCCGTGAAATCCCCGCGCCAGACTATCCATGAGTTCCGCTTCCGCAGTACCCAATTCGATGGGCGCGAAACCCACCGCGCTGAAACCCAGTTGCTGGCCCCATTGCCGAATCAGCGGTTTCAATGCGGTCAGTGCTTCGGGAGAACGATCTTGAGTCATGACGGGGATGATAGCGGCGAGTTCGTCGCGACGCTGTCCGATGATGCCGCCACCCAGGCCCTGGGCGCGCGTCTGGCGCGGGTACTGACGCCCGGCCTGAGCGTCTGGCTGCGGGGTGATCTCGGTGCCGGGAAGACCACGCTGACGCGCGGCCTGTTGCGGGAGCTGGGTTTTTCTGGTCGCGTCAAGAGTCCCACCTATACTCTGGTTGAACTTTATCCGTTTTCGAGTTTCAATCTATACCACTTTGATTTATATCGGTTTGCTGATCCAGATGAATGGGAAGACGCGGGGTTCCGCGAATACTTCAACAACACCAGCCTGTGCCTGGTGGAATGGCCGGAAAGGGGTGGCGCGTTGCTGCCGCAGCCGGATGTCCAGGTGAGCCTGGATATCCTCGACGAAGGCCGTACCGCCCGGGTGCTGGGATTGACCGAGGAAGGCAGACAATGCGTCGCACACTTGTATATCTCCTGATACCGCTGCTGGCGCTGTTCGCCACGCTCGCGGCCTGGGCCGTCGAGGTCAAGGCCACTCGTCTGTGGCCGTCGCCGGAATACAGCCGCATTACCCTCGAACTCTCGGGCGCGGCGACCTACAAATACTTCAGTCTGAAGAACCCGGAACGCCTGGTGCTGGATCTTGAAGGCATCGAGCCGGATACCGCGCTGCTGGAAATGATGTCCAAGGTGACGCCGGATGATCCACAGATCGCCAACATCCGAGTGGCGAAAAACCGCCCCGGCGTGACCCGCGTGGTGGTGGAGCTGAAAACCGAAATTCGCCCCCAGGTGTTTGAATTGAAGCCGATGGGGGAATATGGTCACCGTCTGGTACTGGATGTCTATCCCGCCTCGCTGGCGGCCATGGAGCAGCAGGTCGAGGCAGCCATCGGCAAGGCCGGTGGCGAGAAACGCGTGGAGCCACGTCACGGTAAAGTCGCCACCAAACCCGAATATGTCCGCCTGATCACCGTCGCCATCGACCCCGGCCATGGCGGTGAAGATCCCGGCGCCATCGGCGCCAACGGCTCGCGCGAGAAGGACATCACCCTGTCCATCGCCCGTCGCCTCAAGGCTCAGATCGATAAACAGGAAAACATGCGCGCCTACCTCACCCGCGACGGCGACTACTTCATTCCTTTGCATGAACGCGTCAACAAATCGCGCCGGGCGCAAGCCGATCTGTTCGTCTCGGTCCACGCCGACGCCTTCATCAAACCGCATGCGCGCGGCTCCTCGGTGTTCGCGCTGTCGGAGAAAGGCGCCACCTCGGTCGCCGCAAAATGGCTGGCGAAGCGGGAAAACGACGCCGACCTGATCGGCGGCATCAACATCGACGTCAAGGATGTTTACCTGAAACAGACCCTGATCGACCTCTCGCAGACCGCCGCCATCTCCGACAGCCTGAAACTCGGGCGCGCCGTGCTGGAAGAAATCGGCGGCATCAACCGCCTGCACAAGGCGCAGGTGGAACAAGCCGGCTTTGCCGTGCTGAAAGCGCCGGACATCCCCTCCATCCTGGTGGAAACCGCTTTCATCTCCAACCCGGAAGAAGAAAAGCGCCTTACCGACGAGGCCTACCAGGACAGCATGGCCGCCGCCATCGTCGCCGGCATCAAGCGCTACTTCGACAAGAACCCGCCGCTGGCGCGCAACAAGGTGGCGAGCATCCTCTGAGAGGCTGTGAATAAATGCCGGCAACCGAAGTTGTCGTCATTCCCACAGAGGCGGGAATCCAGTTCGCGGGGCTGCATGCCTTGAAAATCGATTAGGGAAGCGCTGATTTATTCCGTCATGCCCGCGAAGGCGGGCATCCAGATTGTTGATTTAACTGGGTTCCCACCGCAGCCTGCCCTCGAACGAGGTAATCGGGGGCGGGAACGACGAATGAGGAATTAATCAGCTCCTCCTTAGATAGGTAGCGCAGGCGTCTCGCCTGCGATCTCGGAGGCGGCAGGCGAGACGCCTGCGCTACATGTCTGCTTCGGCTAACGGACAATCTCGGATTAATTCGCAGGCTCCAAATCGGCTAGCCAGGCAATGACTTAATGTTTTAGTCCGTCAACCGTTTCCAGAATCAATCGCGTCACTGGTACTTTCGATGAATAGCCCAGGCGCTTGAGTGTGAGGAGAATCACAGGTAATTCCTTAAGACGGCACAGGAGTACTCCCCTCCGTGGCACCTCGCGTAACGTCCAGGCCAAGCCCGCAGTTCCGGGCACTACCCGGCCTCGTTCTGGTGATGACCTTGTGCCTCGCGCCGTACATCGGCTTGGCGTGGGCGGGGGAGCGGGTGTCGCCGCAATCGCGCTGGGAGCACCAGGTTTGGTTCGCGGGTGTTATCGCGGTGCCGGAGCGGGGGGATTACGCCCCCGCGGGGCTTGATGCCGAGCTCCAGGCAGCTGGTCCGCGGTGGGACGGCGCAGGTTTCCTTGAGCCGCCGGACAGGGCCGAGTGGAGTTGGTTGCTCTGGCCCGCCATCGGCCTGGCGCTGAGCACGCTGATCGCGGTGCTGGTGGTCGTCGCGCTCAGTCGGTTCAATCACAAATTGAAGCGGGAGATGGCGGACAAGGACATTGCCCGCGCGGCGCTCAACGACGCCAATGCGCTGTTTCTCAACGTCCTGGAAGACGTCGATGCCGCGATCTATGTGATCGATGCCGCCAGCCTGAACGTCTTGTTCGCCAACAGCAACGCGCGCGCCCAATTCGGCGACATGTTGGGGCACCCTTGTTATCGAACCTTGCTGGATCGACCCGCAGCCTGCGCCGGTTGCGTCCACGAGGCGCAAACGCCGCTACGGGGAGCGGGTCGCGTCTCGCCCCCCTGTGCCGTGCGCGATTTCGAGTTTTCGCATGCCGTCAGCGGTTGCTGGTTCCAAGCTTCGCACCGCGAGGCGCTTTGGATGGATGGGCGCGCGGTTCTGGTGGGCGCCGCCGTCGACATCACCAGCCGCAAGCGGCGTGAAGATGAACAGGAATGGTTGGCTGGACACGATCCGCTCACCGCCTTGCCTAATCGCAGCCTGTTGGCGGATCGCTTGAAAACGACGCTGGCGCTGGCGCGTCGGAGTCAATCGATGCTGGCGGTGCTGTTTCTCGATCTGGATGGTTTCAAGCCGATCAATGATCGCTATGGCCATGAAGTGGGCGACGAACTGCTGACCCGACTCTCGCGACGCCTGGAAAGGCGCCTGCGAGCCAGCGATACCCTGGCGCGACTGGGAGGCGATGAGTTCGTGATCCTGATCCCGATCGCGCGCTCCGAGGAATTGCGCGAGATCCTGCCGCGCCTGGCCGAGGATATCCGCGAACCCATGGTCTTGCGCCAGGGCGTGATTCGGGTCGATGGCAGTATCGGCATCGCCCTCTACCCGAGCGATGGCGATAGCGCCGAAGCGTTGCTGCGCCAGGCCGACGAATTCATGTACGTGGTCAAACAAGCCGGCGGCAGTGGCTACGCCCTGCGTGAAACGGCCGACGCCGCTTTGAAGGTGACGCACTGGCAGGACTGATTCCGGAAACAGCGGGCAGGTCGTCGCGCGCGGTTTCCCGGTGAGGGGTTTACGGACGCTTCTGCTGCCGTTCTGGGACAATTCACTTCCTCCCGGAGGGCACTGACACCTTGATCGAACACAGCACCTTCTTCAAATCGTTTTTTCGCCTGTTGCTGGTCACGGCCTTGCTGCTTGTTTCACTCCCCGGCCAGGCCGGGTCGACGTGGTTCGATCAGGCCCGCGTCCTGGAAAAAAACGGCGATTGGCAGGGTTTGTTGGCCTGGGGCCGGCAATGGACCCAGGCGGAAGCGGATAACGCCCTGGCCTGGTTCGTCCTCGGCCGCGCCCTGGGTCAGTTGCGCCGTTATCCCGAGGCGGTCGGGGCCTATCGGCAGAACTTGCGGCTCGATCCCGGTGACTGGTACGCGCACAACAATCTCGGCAACATTTATCGCACCACCCAGCGATATCGCGAGGCCATGGACGCCTACCACGCGGCGGTGCGGAGCAGCCCTGATTACATTCCGGCCTGGCATAACCTGGGCGTGACCTTCTATGAGCTGAAAGGGCCCACGGGCGTGGCTCAGGCGCTGGCCCGGTTGCACGCGAGCGATCCGGTGCTTGCCGAGGCCTGGCGTAGTCTGGCGGTCGAGTATTCGCTCAGCCGCGATCCACGCGTCGCCAGGAGCGCCATCCGCGTCCTGCGCGGCCTCAGCGAGGCGGAGCGGGAAAGGATGTTCGCCATCCTGCTTGAATAGCGGCGGGCGCCGCGTCAGACATCGATCGGCCGGTAGCAGAACACGAATCGACCTTGGCTGAAATTGACCATGAGGGCGCCGCCCCGGTTGCTGGCGTAGTCCTGCCAGCCGGGGATGGGGCATTGGAAATGGCACTCGGACACGCCATGCGGTGACTCCAGGCCGCGGTCGTCGTCCCAGAAGGAGAGCAGCATGGCGCCGCCTTGTTTGTCGAGCAGGTGCGTGGCCGCCTGATTGGCGAGCGCCAGCGATTGATTGAAGTCGAGGTCGAGCTCGGCGGCGTCGATATGCAGGGTTTTCATCCGTCCATTCCGGTTCAGGGAGACTTTGCGATCATAAGGGGCCGTAACAGAATAAACAGAACGTTCTGTCCGCGTTGCCAGACGCTTGCGGGGAACGACCATGCCGAGCGCGACGCGCGCTCGCGCTTGCTATACATTAGCGTCCTCTAATATTCCAGGAACGCATGATGAGCACCGACGACAAAGCCCTCCTCGCGCGGCAGGCCTATGACAAGGCGCTGAAATACGAACTGGATTACGGTTGCTGTCCGCAATGCGTGCTGGTGGCGGTGCAGGAAACCGTCGGCGGCATCGAGGACAGCGTCATCAAGGCCAGCCACGGCCTGTCTGGCGGAGGTGGTCTCTCCGGTGTCGGCGCCTGCGGCGCGCTCACCGGCGGCATGATGGCGCTTTCGGCGCGACGCGGGCGTGATCGCGACAAGCTGGACAAGGGGCGCTTCATCAACAACTTCAAGAAGGGCCAGGAGTTGGTGGATCGCTTTCGCACCGAGTTCGGGGGCGTTACCTGCCAGGAATTGCAACAGCAATTCACCGGGCGGACCTATGACATGTGGAACCCCGAGGAATACAAGGCCTTCGACCAGGCACGCGGCGAGCAATGCGCGCGGGCGACGGCGACGGTGACCAAGTGGGTGGTTGAAATGATGTAAGTCAGGCCGGGCGCTGGTCTTGCCGGCGCAACCGCATGACAATCCGCCGATTTCTCCAATCCTCAGTGACGACGACCATGACCCAGAATATCGGCATTCTCACTTCCGGCGGCGACACCCCGGGGCTCAACGCGGCGATCCGCGGCGTCGGCAAGGCTTGTGTGTCGCGCCACGGCATGCACATCGTCGGTTTTCGCGATGGCTTTCGCGGCCTCATGGAAAATCGCACCATGGTGCTGGAAGGCGGCGCGCTATCCGGCATCCTCACGCTCGGCGGCACCATCCTCGGCACCAGCCGCGACAAGCCGCACAAGATGCCGGTACACGGCAAGATGCAGGACATGACCGAGACCATCGTCGCCAACTACCATGCCAACGGCCTCGATTGCCTGGTCTGCCTGGGCGGCGGCGGCACCCAGAAGAACGCGTTGCGCCTGATGCAGGCCGGCCTCAACGTGGTCACCCTGCCCAAGACCATCGACAACGATGTGGCGCTGACCGACACCACCTTCGGTTTCGATACCGCCCTGGGCATCGCCACCGACGCCATCGACCGTCTGCACAGCACCGCGCACAGCCATCACCGCATCATCGTGGTCGAGATCATGGGCCACCGCGCCGGCTGGCTGGCCCTGGGCGCGGGCATCGCCGGCGGCGCCGACGTGATCCTGATCCCGGAGATTCCCTACGACGTGGAAGTGGTGGCCGATGCCATCAAGGCGCGCAAGCGCAAGGGCAAGCCGTTTTCCATCGTCGCCGTCGCGGAGGGCGCGGTTTCACGCCAGGAATTCGCGGAAATGCAGCTCGTCGCCGCGAAGAAAAAGGACAAGAAGGTGAAGGAGCCCCCCGCCGAAGCGGAACTGGTCTACGCCGAGCGCACCCTGCGCCTGGCGCATCAACTGGAAAAACTGACCGGCCTGGAAGCGCGCGTCACCATCCTCGGCCATCTGCAACGCGGCGGCACGCCCTCGGCCGCCGACCGCCTGCTCGCCACCCGTCTCGGCACCGCCGCCGCCGACCTGATTGAGCAGCGCCAGTACGGTTTCATGGTCGCCGCGCGCGGAGAATTGAGCGTGCCGGTGCCCCTGGAAGACGTCGCCGGCCAGGTCAAGATCGTGCCTCCGGAGCACCCCTGGGTGTTGAGCGCGCGCGGCGTCGAGACCAGCTTCGGGGATTGAGCGGCCGAAGTCCGGGCTGCCGGCGCGACAGGCGGCTAGTTGTACAGATCGCCCATGACCCGGGCGAACAGGCGATTGCCGCTGAATAGAAGATTGCCGGCATATTCCTCGTAGCGCCCCGCGTCGGCCAGCATCACCCCTTTCTGGTTGGTGCGTACCGGGCCGCCGGAGAGGCCGACCAGCGCCAGGCCGACGACCAGTCCCCGATTACTGTCGACCTCGCCCATGCGCAGTTGGCCGAAGCGGCCGGCGAACAGAACCTGCTCCTTCAGCGCGACCGTGCCGCCCATGATCGCGGAGGCGATGGGCGCGACCCGGCCGCGCACCTGGAGCACGCTCAAGTTTTTGCTCAGCGACATCCCCGCCCGGGCTTCCACATCGCTTTCGTTGCGCACGCCAAACAGCCCCTTGTTGCGGCCGCTGGCGGTTTCCGCGAAGTCGACCACCATCAGTGGGTTCAGGATGAGCGCCTTGTTGTCATAGCCGAAATCGGCGGCGCGGCGGCCGTTGTTCCAGCCGAACGCGCCCTGGTCGCCCAGCGGCTCGGCCTGATCGAACCAGAGTTTGACGCCGGTCGGTGCCAGCACGATGTAGGTTCGGCCTTCGTGCGACACGGTATACGGCTTGCCGTCTTCCTGCTTGGCGGCGCTGATCTCGGTAAACGAGGGATGCGCGGCGAAGTCCTGATAGGGGATGAGGCTGACGCCCTTGCGACCGAGTTGCGCCAGGAAATCCTGGTAGGCGCGGTCGACGATCGCCTGCATGCGCGGCAGGTCGACGCCGGCCAGGGTCAATTCGATCTTGGAGTTCACCCCGGATTTGTGGAGTCCGCCCGGCATATAGGAGGCGCGAATGCTGTCCGAGGCGACCGCCTTGACCACGAAGGCGACACGAAAGCCGCCCACGACTACCTTGTTGATCGCCGCCAGGTCATCGCGCGGCCACATGCGCTTCTCCGCGAACGTGGCCGGGTCCAAATCCACCACGGCGGGCGCGGTGTCCAGCGCGGTCGGTGACAGGGGCGCGCCTTCCGCCTGCGTTGGCGTGACTTGTTCCTGTGGTTTCTCGGCGGATTTATCGACGCCGACCAGGCCCTTCACCGAACCCCACAAATCAAAGGCCTGGGCGGAGCTCGTCAGGGTGGTCAGGCCGCAAACCAACAGCAAGCGCAATATCGGTTTCATTCTCGACTCCAGAAAGTAAATCACGGATGGGTCCGGTGACGCCTCCAGAGTGAGGATGTCGCGGCGCGGCCATTCTGCCCGCCAATTTGCCGCTGGAAAAGCCCCTTCCGGCCGCTAAATTCAGCGGATTGCTCAGGCCACTTTGCTCAAGTGCGTCTCCTCGCGAACCGTCTTCCGCTCAAACCATTTCGCGGCTTCCTCGTCCCAGCCATCCATGCGGATATAGGGGTTGCTGCGCGGGCTGGCGATCATGTTCGGGTCGATCTCCAGGTTGATGCCTTCGAGGAAGTTGACCAGGCCGATGCGTTCGATCATCTCGCCGGTGCGTTCGTGTTCGAGTGCATTTTCGGCGAAGAAATCGAGCACGCCGCGAGAGAGGTCCCGGAGTCTGTCGAAATCCGCGTCGCTTTCCAGTTTCATGAACGGAATGATCACCGTGCCCATGGTGGCGCCGATCTTCAACACGCTCTTGCCGCCGATCAGGACGGTGACACCTTTGTCCATGCCGGGTAGTAGGGCGCCGGGCATGACATTGAGACAGTGCATGCAGCGCACGCAGTTGTGGTTGTCGATGGCCATTTCCGTGTCCAGGGCGACTCGCAGCACGGACTCGTGTGGCTTTGCCGGGGTGCCGACATCGCGCAGGGTGATCGCCTTGGTTGGGCACAGACTCACCACCATGTTCACCAGGTCGTTCATGTTGTGGCTGTCCATCCACGCCTTGGCGATGGCCTCGTCGGTGCGGATGTTGTCGCGCCAGGTGCCGATGGTGGCCATGTCGGAACGCTGGATGGAATTCACGCAATCGTTCGGGCAGCCGGAGAACTTGAACTTGAACTTGTAGGGCAGGCTGGGCCGGTGCATGTCGTCGATGTTGCTGTTGATCACCAGGCGTAGCGCCCGCGCCTCGTCGTAGTTGGACATCTCGCAGCGAGCCGCGCCGACGCAGGACATCGAGGTACGCAGGGCCGGCCCGGCGCCGCCAAGGTCGAAGCCCATGGCGTTGAAGCGGTCGAATGCGGTCTGCACGTTCTTCGAATGGATGCCCTGGAACATGATGTCGCCGGACTGGCCGTGGAAGGCGATGAGGCCAGAGCCGCCGGATTCCACCCAGGCGTCGCAGAGGTTGCGCAGCAGGTCGGAGCTGTAGTGCATGCCGGCCGGCGGTTGCACCCGGAAAGTGTGGAATTCCGCCGCCTCGGGAAACAGCGGCTGGCCGCGCTCGTCCTTGAGTTCGGTGAAGCGCGGGATGATGCCGGCGCCATAGCCGATCACCCCGACCGTACCGCCCTTCCAGTAGCCTTTGCGGTCTTCATAGGAGCGTTCCAGCTGGCCAAGCAGGTCACCCATCATCGTGTTGTCCTTGGCCAGGCGTTTCAGGCCGGTGACGAAGGAGGGCCAGGGGCCGGATTCGAGTTCGTTCAGCAAAGGGGTATCGGGCAGGGAATTCATGAGTTGTCCTCCATCGGGCACATGCACAAAGCATAGTAAAACGATCAACTATTCCAACCTTGCTCACGACATGGCCGATTTCTGTGTTGAACACGTCCGACGGCAATACAGCCCAACCGCGTTATTTTGCGCATTCAGGGTCAAGTTTTCTTGCTATCACCCGATAGTGCTCCCACCAAAGATTGGATGAGGTGCCGGGCATGTTTTTCAGTTCAGGGCGAAAGTTTGCGGAACTACAGCAGCGCTTGCTGGACGTGCAAGCGGAGAACGAGCATTTGCGCGGGGAACTGAGCCTGGCGCGAGATTCGCTTGTGACCGTGCAGCCCACCGCCGCGCGCGGGGATGACCGAGGGGAGTTGCTGAGCGGGATGGCGCCGCACATCGGCAGCTTCAGCGGTTCACTGAAGGAATCGCAGTCCTCGCTCGCGATGCTTGCCCAGGCCATGCGCCAGGAAACCGAGCGCGTGGTCGTCGCCTGCCATACCGTGGGCGACAATCTGGGCATCATCGAACGCATGGCGGGCAGTCTGGAGGGGTTTACGCAGCGCTTGAACACCACTTCGGACAAGGTCGGCAAGCTGCATGACCGTACCGGCGAGATTGGCGGCATCGTCAAACTGATTCAGGGCATCGCCGAGCAGACCAATTTGCTGGCGCTCAATGCCGCGATCGAAGCGGCGCGGGCCGGTGAATATGGCCGCGGGTTCGCGGTCGTGGCCGACGAGGTGAGAAAACTGGCTGACCGTACCCGTGCCGCCACCAACGAGATCTCCAGCCTGGTGCAGACGGTGCAGAACGAGGCCACCCAGGTGCGTGACCAGGTGCAGGTGGACCCGGAAAGCACCCGCCTGTTTCACCAGGATGGACAGCAGGCATACCAGGGTATGAAGGGCTTGATGGATTCCTCGGATCAGATGATCGGTACCATCGCCGCCAGCGCCCTCAGGAGTTTTGTGGAAACCGCCAAGGTGGACCATCTGGTCTTCAAGATGGATATCTACAAGGTGTTCCTCGGGCTATCGGACAAGACCGAAACGGAATTCGCCAGCCACACCAGCTGCCGTCTCGGCAAGTGGTACTACGAGGGCGACGGCAAGAGCTGCTTTTCCAAGTTGAACGGATATCAGGGGATCGAGTCGCCCCATGTCGCGGTGCATCAGCACGGGGTGAATGCCGTGCGCCATTTTCACGCGGGTGAACTCGACGCCGGACTGGGCGAACTGGGCAAGATGGAATCGGCCAGCCTGCTTGTCCTGCGTAACCTGGAAACTATGGCGGAAAGTGGCCAGAAAGACCCCGGCATTCTTTGCGCCGAAATGCATCTGCATTGACTTGAGCGGCGAGCTGGCGGAGCCGCTACTCGCCGGCCCGTAAAGCCAATGAGGGGCACCTCGAATAACGCTTGATTCGTCGTTCCCGCGAATGCGGGAACCCAGTGGAATCAACACTCTGGATTCCCGCATTCGCGGGAATGACGGGTTTTTCGAGGCCACCAGAGGATTACGAGAACAGCCGCGCCAGTTCGGCACCCGGATCGGGTGCTTTCATGAAGGCTTCGCCGACCAGGAAGGTGTCGACCTCATGCGCGCGCATCAGGGCAACGCCGGCGGCGGTGAGGATGCCGCTTTCGGTGATGACGATGCGGTCGGCGGGGATGTGTTCCATCAGGTCGATGGTGGTTTCCAGGCGGGTTTCAAAGGTACGCAGATTGCGGTTGTTGATGCCGATCAGCAAGGTCTTCAGTTGCAGCGCGGCTTCCAGTTCCTCGCCGTCGTGGCTTTCGACCAGGACGGCCATGCCGAGTCCGTGGGCGAGTTGTTCAAGCTCAAGCATGCGCGCGATATCGAACCTGTTTCCCTCTCCCAGCGGGGGGGAGGGGAGGTGGAAGGCGGCCACGATCAGCAGGATGCAGTCGGCGCCCATGGCGCGGGCCTCAAACACCTGATAGGGGTCGATCATGAAGTCCTTGCGCAGCACTGGCAGGGCGCAGGCGTCGCGCGCCTGTTTCAGGTATTCCGGAGCACCCTGGAAGTATTGCCGGTCGGTGAGCACGGAGAGACAGGCGGCGCCGCCTTTTTCGTAGCTGGCGGCGATTTCCGCCGGGTTGAAATCAGCGCGGATCACGCCCTTGCTCGGGCTGGCTTTCTTGATTTCGGCGATGACGGCGGGGCGGCCGGCGGCGATCTTGGCGCGCAGGGCGGCACTGAAGTCGCGCGCAGGCGGTGCCCATTCGGCGGCTTCGCGCACCACTTCCAGCGGTTCGATCTGTTTGGCGGCGGTGATTTCCTCGGCCTTGGTGGCGAGGATTTTCTGGAGGATGTCGGACATGGCGGGTTTCCGGTAAGACTCAGGTTTCTTCCACCCGCACCCGGGGGGCGAGGGCGGTGAGCAGTTCGTAGGCGATGGTGCCGGCGTGGCTGGCGACATGCTCCGCCGGCAGGTCGGCGCCCCAGAGCGTGACCGGGCTGCCGACGTGGGCGTTGGGTACAGGCGTGAGGTCCACGCTCAGCATGTCCATCGAGACCCGGCCCAGGGTGCGGGTGACGTGGCCTTCGACCAAGATCGGCGTGCCGGTGCCGGCATGGCGCGGATAACCGTCGGCGTAGCCGCAGGCGACGGTGCCGATGCTCATGTCGCGTTCGGCGACGAAGGTGGCGCCGTAGCCGACCGCGTCGCCCTTGCGAATGCGTTGCACGGCGATGAGGCGGGATTCCAGGGTCATCACCGGCAGCAGACCGAGGTCGGCACCGGTCTGGCCGGCGAACGGGGAAATGCCATAGAGCATGATGCCGGGCCGCACCCAGTCGCCGTGGGTCTCCGGGTAGCGCAGAAGGGCGGCGGAGTTGGCGAGGGTGATGGGATAGGCCCCCTCCCCCCGTGGGGGAGGGCTGGGGAGAGGGAACAACGCCAAATTAGCCGAAGGTGCGTGCTTAACGCTCGCTCCCTCTCCCCCGGCCCCTCCCCCATGGGGGAGGGGGAGACAGGCGCGAAACACCGCCAATTGCGCCGCGACGCCCACGGCTGGGTCGTCGGCGCAGGCGAAGTGCGTCATCAGGGTGATGCCGCCGACATTCGCCGTCGCGCGCAGGGTGGCGAGGGTTTCCGCGACCCGGGCGGGGGAGAGGCCGAGGCGGTGCATGCCGGTGTCGATCTTGAGCAGCACATCGATGCGATGATCCAGACGCGCGCGGGTCAGGATTTCCGCCTGATCCTGGCGGTGAATCACCGGACGCAGGCGCAGGCGGGAAATCTCCTGGAGTTCGCCAGGATCGAAGAAACCTTCCAGCAAAACGATGGGGTGGGTGTAGCCCTCGCCGCGCAGTTGCGTGGCCTCCTCGAGGGTGAGCACGGCGAAGCCATCCGCCGCCCGCAGGCCGCGCGCCACCCGGGCGAGGCCGTGGCCGTAACCGTTGGCCTTGATTGCCACGAGGACTCTGGAATACGGCGCGGCGGCCTTCGCCACGCCCAGGTTATGGGCGAGGGCGGCGAGGTTGATGCGGGCGATGAGCGGGCGGGACATGCGGTCGTGAAGAGCAGGCTGGAAGCCTGCGCTACATGCCCCCGGCGAAGTTTTCGAAGCGGGTGTATTCGCCCAGGAAGGTCAGCCGGACCATGCCGATGGGGCCGTTACGCTGCTTGCCGATGATGATTTCCGCCGAGCCCTTGTCCGGGGTGTCCGGGTTGTAGACCTCGTCGCGGTAGATGAACAGGATCACGTCAGCGTCCTGCTCGATCGCGCCTGATTCGCGTAAATCGGACATCACCGGGCGCTTGTTGGGGCGCTGTTCCAGAGAGCGGTTGAGCTGCGACAGGGCGATCACCGGCACATGCAGTTCCTTGGCCAAACTCTTCAGGGAACGGGAAATCTCGGAGATTTCCGTGGCGCGGTTCTCGCCCCGGCCGTTGCCGGACATCAGTTGCAGGTAGTCGAGCACGATCAGGCCAAGCTGGCCGCCCTCGCATTGCCGCGCCAGGCGGCGGGCGCGGGCGCGCACTTCCATCGCGGTGAGGCCGGGCGATTCGTCGATGAAGATCTTGGCTTCGTTGAGGCTGCCCAGGGCATGGGTCAGGCGCGGCCAGTCATCGTCGGTGATGCGGCCGGTGCGCAGCTTGTGCTGGTCGAGGCGGCCGACCGAACCCAACATCCGCATCACCAGTTGCGCCGCGCCCATTTCCATACTGAACACGGCCACCGGCAGGTTGGAATCCAGCGCCACGTTTTCCGCGATGTTCAGGCTGAACGCGGTTTTACCCATTGACGGCCTGCCAGCGACGATGATCAGGTCGCCCGGTTGCAGGCCGGAGGTCTTGGTGTCGAGATCGCTGTAGCCGGTGGCGACGCCGGTGACTTCGCTGGGGTTGTCGCGGTTGTACAGTTCGTCGATGCGGGTGACGACTTCCTTGAGCAAGGGTTGCAGCGCCAGGAAGCCCTGGGTGGATTTGGCGCCGGCTTCCTTGATGTCGAAGACTTTTTTTTCCGCCTCGTCGAGGATTTCGGTGGCGGAACGGCCATTCGGATTGAACGCGGAGGTGGTGATCTCGCCACCCACTTCCACCAGTTTTCGCAACACCGAGCGCTCGCGCACGATCTCGGCATAGCGGCGGATATTGGCGGAGGAAGGGGTGTTCTGCGCCAGCGCGGCCAGGTAGGCGAGGCCGCCGATGTCGTCCAGTTTGTTGATCGACTCCAGCGACTCGGCCACGGTCACCACGTCGGCCGGCTTGTTGTCATCAATCAGGCGGACGATCTGTTTCCAGATATGGCGATGGTCGGCGCGATAGAAATCCTGCTCATTGACCAGGTCCGCCACCCGCTCCCAGGCCTGGTTCTCCAGCAACAGCCCGCCCAGCACCGATTGCTCCGCCTCGACCGAATGCGGTGGCAGTTTCAGAGCGGTAAGTTCGGGGTCGAAGTCGGACATGGGTGCGTTTCTCAAAAGAGGCGGCATTGTAATTGCGGCAGCCGATTCAGCCTATTTCGCCGACATTGTTGACGAAACGAGCGGTACGCCCGGCCATGCCATAATCCGGCGAGATTTGTGACTGGAGGCTAGTGCCATGCAACCCGCTTTTGTCGACTATTACAGCGAAACCGACTACCTGGCCGCCGAACGCGCGGCGCCGGTCAGGCACGAATACGTCGCCGGCGAAGTGTTCGCCATGGCCGGCGCCTCGAAGGTGCACGGCACCCTGGCCGGCAATGCCTTCATTGCCTTGCGTCAGCATCTGCGCGGCGCACCCTGTCGAGTTTGGATAGCGGACATGAAAGTGAGGGTGAAAGTGGATTCCGCCTATTACTACCCGGATGTGGTGGCCACCTGCGACGCGGTCGATCTCAGCCCGGATGCGCCCAAGGATTACGTCGAGGCGCCGAAGCTGGTCCTGGAAGTGTTGTCGGATTCCACCGAGCCGGTGGATCGGCGCGAGAAGCTACTGTCCTACCGCCGCCTGGAAAGCCTGGAGGAATATGTGTTGATCGACCAGAACAAGGCCTGGGTGGAGGTCTACCGGCGCACCCCGGCCGGCTGGGTGCAGGAGGTTTATGAGGCGGGAGAATCCGTCCGCCTCGCCAGCGTCGATCTGACCGTGCCGCTGGCCGATCTCTACGCGGATAGCGGGATCGAGATGGTCGCGGTCTGCCCATCGTAGGCATTTGCCGTCGCTGGAAATAAAAAAGGCCGCTCACGCGGCCTTTTTTGAACCCACCCGTAGGAGCGACCGCTTGCGGCGCGAACCGCTCGCTAACTCGCTCACGGGCGTTGGTTCGGCCCGCGAGCGGGCCTCCTACGCCGAGCCCAGCACCGCGACGGTGATTTCTACCTCGACGTCGCTATGCAGCGACAGGGAGATGGGGTAATCGCCCACGGCCTTGAACGGGCCATCCGGCAGACGCACTTCGCCGCGCGCAACGGGGAAGCCCTGCGCGGTCAGCGCATCGGCGATGTCGCTGTTGGTCACGGAACCGAACAAACGACCGTCCACACCCGCCTTCTGGCTGATCTGCACGGTGTAGCCGGCCAGTTTCTCGGCACGTGCCTGGGCGGCGGCCAGCTTTTCAGCGGACAGCTTTTCCAGTTCGGCTTTGCGCTCGGCAAAGGCGGCGACGTTGACCTTGTTGGCGCGCTTGGCCATGCCCTGAGGAATCAGGAAGTTGCGCGCATAACCGTTTTTAACGCTGACCACATCACCCAGGTTGCCCAGGTTGGTCACTTTGTCCATCAGGATGATTTCCATGTTCGTGTCTCCTGAACTCAGCTGGTGTGTTGGTCGGTGTAGGGCATCAGCGCCAGGAAGCGGGCGCGTTTGATGGCCACGGAAAGCTGGCGCTGGAACTTCGCCTTGGTGCCGGTGATGCGGGCGGGGATGATCTTGCCGTTCTCATTGATGAAATCCTTGAGCACGTCGATATCCTTGTAGTCCACCTCTTTCACGCCTTCGGCGGTGAAGCGGCAGAACTTGCGGCGGCGGAACAGGGCCGCGCCATTGGGGTTCTTGGGACGGGGCTTGCGCTTGATGAACGCCATTTTTCAACTCCTCAATCTGGCCCGCTCAAAAGCGGGCTGAACAATTCAAATTCGGTCAGATGCGACAAAAGATGCGGCAAAGTCAGGCAACAAAGTCGGTGACGTGCAATTCGAGCGTCGGGTATTTCACACCCTTGCGGTCGAGAAAGCCGAAGAGTCTGATCTGTTCGCCTGTCGGCAAGCGGGCCAGCCTCTGCGCCGTGTCGCCAAATGCGACGACCTCGGTTTCTATCTCAACTACTCGGCTACGTCCGCCTTCCTGTTGCTGCGAGCTGTGAGTCACGCGCAAGCGGAGGGTGGGTAAGCCGGAGGGGGTGTGGCGCAGGCCGTCACTGCCGGCCAAGCGCACCATCAACTCAAATCGGTTGCTGTCTTCCGTGCTCAGTTGCGTACTCAGGCCGCGGCCGCAGCCTCGGCTTCGGCGGCGGGCGCTTCCGGCTGGGCTGATTGCGGCGCCAGCATATTGCGCGCCTTCTCTTCCTTCATCATCGGCGAAGCGGCGGTCACGGCATCATCGCGGACGATGGTCAGGTGGCGCAGGATGGCGTCGTTGAAGCGGAAGCCGTGCTCCAGCTCGTCCAGGGTTTCCTGGTCGATCTCGATGTTCATGAGCAGGTAATGGGCCTTGTGCATCTTCTGGATGGTGTAGGCCAACTGGCGACGACCCCAGTCTTCCATGCGATGAATCTGGCCGCCCTTGGAGGCGATGAGGGTCTTGTATCGCTCGACCATGGCGGGCACTTGCTCGCTCTGGTCGGGATGGACGATGAATACGATTTCGTAGTGGCGCATTGAAACTCCTTTTGGTCTTCGGCCCTCCTCGTGCGTCCGAGGTAGGGCAAGGCGGGTGGATAAAAACGACCAAGCCCGCGAGGGATTTCAAGCGGGCTTGGAAGGGGCGGCATTCTATTTACAAATCAGGGAGATAGCAAGCCGTTGGGTAACGGCTCAATAACTCACGGCAGCACAGTTGTAGACCTGTAGGTCGGGTTAGGCGCGGGCGCCGTAACCCAACTGCAACGCTGCCATGTTGGGTTCCCCCATGCGGGGACGATGACGCCGACATGAAGACGTCGGCTAACCCAACCTATGCCCTGTTGATGAAGTCAGCGGGTTGCCACGCTCAATCCGCCCAATTCTCCAGGCGCAGCCCCTCGATTCGGGTGAACTCAGCCGTATTGTTGGTTACCAGGATACTGTCCTCGGCGAGGGCGTGGCAGGCGATCCAGAGGTCGTTGCAGCCGATGGGGGTGCCCGCCAGTTTCAGTCGGTTGGCGTGGCGGGCGTAGTGCTCGCAGAGGGCGGGCGGCGCGCCATAAGGGACCAGGATCAGCCGCGCCAGGCGATCGAGGCGGCGCAGGACTTCATCCTTGCGGGTGCTGCGTTCCGCGCCCTTGAGTAGTTCGGCGTAAGTGAAGAAGGACATGCACAAGGTCGCGTCGGCTTCGAGCGCGTTGATGCGCGCGGCCACGGAGGGTGGTTTGTTCTTGATGAAGTAGATGACGATATTCAGACTTCCTGATCCCTCCCAGTAAACCCGCCCCTGAACTGGAAATTGCGATGGCACACTTTTTTGCATTGGATCATGCAATATTGCCAAACTGATTTTTACTGAAGCGGCAGGACTGGCATATGACGCAGATACTTC
>JAURYL010000055.1 GCA_030653935.1 Pseudomonadota bacterium | reverse complement strand
CGGGTGGGGGTGCGGCGGATGAACATGCCGAAAGGATAGCGCCTGGCAAGGGGTTTGTGGGGTGCCATAAGAAATAATAAGGCACTACACGGGGGTTTATGGGTGAGAAAAACGAATAATCAACGGGTTACGGGCGGAATTCAATGGGAATTGAGGGGAATTGAGGGGGAGGTTGTTAAACGTGGGGTAGGTGCGTTGTCGCGGCCGTTCTGGCTTGGCGCGGATGGAGGCGGTGCGGGCGAGGCTGTCGTCGAGGGCTGTTTGCTTGGCGTTCATCGTGGGTTCCGAGGTGGTTGACGACACCCTCATGAACACGCTGTGGGATCAGGAAGCCAAGCTTGTTCATCATGATCTGGCTGTGGTTGTGCCACATTGATAAACTCGCAAATTCATCCATGCCACCCGGGACATCCGAGATGAAGCACTGCGTTGTCGGTATTCGTCGCCCCGGAGAGATGGAGCCGCTGCCATCCGGCAAAGACACCCCGGCTGTTTGGTTTCCCTCGATGGCCACAATGGCAGCGGTCCTATCCGAGGATAATCAGGCCATGTTACGGCTCATTCATGACAAGCGGCCCAGGTCGCTGACTGAGTTGGCCGCGCTCACGGGTCGTCAGGTGTCGAACCTGTCGCGCACGCTGCGGATGATGGAGGGCTACGGCCTTGTGAAATTGAAGAAGAACGTGCGAGAGATCGAGCCAGTCGCGTTGGCGACCGAGTTCCTCATCATGTTGAACGCGCCCAAGGGAGATCAGGCATGAAGTTCGAGGTTTACTGCGACGAGGCCAACCCTGATGTTTTGACTTCAGACCATCCTCGCGCGCGTCACCTGATGATCGGCAGTCTGTGGTTGCCTGCTGCGCTACGCGGCGAAATCAAAGCGCGCGTCTTCGCACTGCGCGAGCGCCACCAGTCCTGGGGTGAAATCAAGTGGAGCAAAGTCTCTCCGAACCGCCTGGACTTTTACGTAGAACTGATCGATCTGTTTGTCAGTTATGGCGACAACCTACGTTTCCGATGCATCGCGGTAGATCACACGCAGTTGAATCTGGCGCTTCATGAAAACGATGGTGAGCTCGGTTTTTACAAGTTCTATTACCAGTTACTGCACCACTGGATTCTGGACTTCAACGATTACCGGATCTTCTGTGATGCCAAGAGCAATCGTGACCCCAAGCGCCTGCCCGTTCTGGCCCGCTGTCTAGCGCGAGCCAACCTGTCGTCGGGAATCGAGAGCACCCAGTCACTCCATTCCAACGAGGTCGTGCTGATTCAGCTTTGCGATCTACTCTTGGGGGCGGCTAACAGCCGCATCAACGCCACGCTACGAGACGGCAGCGCCAAGGCGACCGTGGTACGGCGGCTGGAGTCTGCAATCGGCCGGCCGCTGGCGCCCCCCCCACAAGAACGAAGAGAAGTTCAACATTTTCAAAATCCGCCTGCAGGGGGGCTGGTGATGGCATTGCCGCCTCTCGTCCGCTACGCCACCGTGGCTGAATACCATACCCATTACGAACGGGTTTACTGCCGCGGCAAATATCCAAACCTTCGATGGCATACGGGTGTATTTCGCGGCCGGCAAGTTCGGCCACATGTTCTACGAGAGCACGGCGCGGGATGGCCGCAAAGATGCTTTTTCGCCGGTGCGCGCCAAGCGCATCGACTGGATCAAGTCCACGCTCGAACATCCCCAGGCAGCCGTTTACGAGGGATGGGACAAGGTCGCACGCGCATACGACTCGACCCGCCGTGTTGCCGTGGTCTACGAGGATTTTGTGGTCGTGGTGGCGATGGGACTGAAGCGGGATGGCTCGCTGAAAGCCAATTTCGTGACCTGCTATCAGGCCGACAACAGCATTGGCAAGATCAGGGCTTCGCCCATGTGGTCCAGAGCGGACTGCTTGCGGCTGCTGGGAGTGGGCCCATGAGCGGGGGCCAGAAAAGAAAAAGGCCGCTGATTCGCTACGCGGGTTCAGCGGCCGAAACCTCGATAGGTTCAAAGCCGATAGGCAGTGAACTCCGGTCAAGGGTGCCCTCCAGGGTCTGGCTGTGTCAAGGCTTTCCTATGGCCGGATCGGCTTTGGCCCCATCCAGTTGCCATCGGGGCACGCCGGACCAGTCGACCAACCCGGCGGGCACGGCACGTGGCTGTCGCAACGCAGCGATCACCAATGTGCTCGCTACCGAGATCGCCGCCGCCACGCTGGCCGAGGCTGACAAGCACTGCTTCCCTGGTTGGTGGGGCACCGATGCGCTCGATCCTGATTTGTCGCGCAGTCTGTTGTTCATGGTCGCCAACCAGTTCCCGTCGGCAGGGCTGCTTGCCGACGACGCGATGGGTTTTATCGGCGGCCTGGTCCAGGTGCTCAAGCGCCGACATTACAAACCGGGGGTGGGGACCCACGTGGATGTCAGCAATGATTGACGTCGTGGCCCGCGACAAGTTGGCTCTGCCTGATGGCAGGAATTTGGAGTTCGAAATACGCGCCTCGACCAGGACACGTTCGCTGCGCCTGAAACTCAGCGCACGAGAGGGGCTGGTAGTCACCGCGCCATTGGGATTAGACCGACAGCGGTTGTTGGCGTTGGTGGCCGGAAAGGCCGAGTGGATTGCTGGGCGCATGGCGGAATTCGACGCGGTGCGCCATCTGATCGGTACGCAACCTGTTGCTCGTCCACAGGCATTTGACCTGCCGGCACTGGCCGAATCCTGGCGCGTGGAATACAAGGCTACACGCAGCCGTACCGTTGGGGCGCGTGTCGACCAGCCGGGACGTATCGTCGTGGCGGGTGCCGTGGACGATGTTGAGGCATGCCATGCTGCGCTGCGGCGTTGGCTGGCGCGTCATGCCACGAGTGCACTGTCGCCGTGGCTGACGAATCTGGCCGAACAAACCGGCCTGCGCTTCGTTGATCTGGCGATAAAAAACCAGCGTACTCGCTGGGGCAGTTGCTCAGCGCATGGACGCATAAGCCTCAACTGCAAGCTGCTGTTCCTGCCGCGCGAATTGGTGCGCTACGTATTGCTGCACGAGATCTGTCATCTGTTGGAGGCAAATCACTCAGAACGGTTTTGGATGCACTTGCGCCATTTCGAGCCTTCCTCGGATTCTCTGCACGGTCGAATGCGTGATGCCTGGAAGGCGGTACCACTTTGGGCGCAAAGTGGAACGGATTTCCTGCTGTGATACGCAATGCCGGAGCGTTCTGAACAGAACATGCTGGCGACGCTTCGGGTCGAGAATGCCCGCCTGATCGCTCTGCTGGAAGCGCATGGCATCGAATGGCGCTTGCCACCCGAACCTGCACCACCGCCCCCTGAGCCCGAGCCATCCAAACTCACCACTGCCGAGAAAGTGACGCTCTTCCGGCGTTTGTTTCGTGGACGGACAGATGTCTACCCGGTGCGGTGGGAAGGCAAGACATCGGGGAAAACCGGGTACGCGCCGGCCTGCGCCAACGAGTGGGTGGCTGGGGTTTGCGGCAAACCTCGCATGAAATGCGCGGACTGCGGTAATCGGGTGTTCTTGCCGCTGACGGATTCGGTCATCTATGAGCATCTTGCCGGCAAGCGCACCATCGGCGTTTACCCGCTTCTGCCCGATGAAACCTGTCATTTTCTGGCGGTGGATTTCGATGAAGCCGAATGGCGCGAGGATGCGCAAGCCTTTGTCCAATCCTGTCGGGAGTTGGGTGTGCCCGCCGCCCTCGAAATTTCGCGATCGGGCAACGGCGCCCATGCCTGGATTTTCTTCGCCGGCAAGGTTTTTGCCCGTGACGCCAGGCGCCTTGGCACCGCCATCATCAGTCACACTTGTTCACGCACCCGGCAACTGAAACTGGAATCCTACGACCGCCTGTTCCCGAATCAGGACACGATGCCCAAGGGTGGTTTCGGCAACCTGATCGCACTGCCCTTGCAGAAAGCGCCGCGCGAACAGGGCCACAGCGTGTTCGTCGATGCGGGCCTGCACCCGTATGCCGACCAGTGGGCTTTTCTGGCATCCATCCAGCCAATGGCGGCGCACGATATCGAGCCGACCATTCTCCGGGCCACGGGTGGCGTGCATCCGCTGGATGTGACCTTTATCGACGAGGAAGACCTGGCGACGCCGTGGAAAAGGCCTGCGCCTGCAACCAGAAAGTTATCCGGGCCGCTGCCGGAGGCCCTGACCGTGACGCTGGCCAACCTGATCTACTTCGAGAAAGCGCAGTTACCGCAACCATTGGCCAACCGCTTGATCCGCCTTGCCGCCTTCCAGAACCCGGAGTTTTACAAGGCGCAGGCGATGCGGATGTCGGTATGGGACACCCCCCGTGTGATCGGCTGCGCGGAAAATTATCCGCAACACATCGCTTTGCCACGCGGTTGCCTGGAACCCGCGCAGGCCTTGCTACGCGATGCCGGCATCCGCTGCGATCTCCGGGATGAACGGTACGCCGGGGAACCTCTCGATGTGCATTTCGCTGGCGAACTACGGTTTGACCAAGAAATGGCGGTGTCGGCGATGCTGCACCACGACGCCGGCGTGCTATGCGCCCCCACCGCTTTTGGCAAGACCGTCACCGCCGCCGCCATGATTGCCCGGCGGGGCGTGAACACGCTGGTACTGGTTCATCGCACCGAACTACTGAAACAATGGCAGGAACGGCTCCATGCCTTCCTGGATGTCGGCAAGGGCGTGGTCGGCAGCATCGGCGGCGGCAAAGCCAAGCCCACCGGCAAAATCGACATTGCCGTGATGCAGTCGCTCTCAAGGCAAGGCAAGGTCAACCCGCTGGTCGAGAACTACGGCCACGTCATCGTAGATGAGTGTCATCACGTCGTCGCCGTGTCCTTCGACAACATCCTGAAACGCGCCAAGGCGCAATACGTGCTCGGCCTGACCGCCACCCCGATCCGCCGGGATGGCCAGCAACCGATCATATTCATGCAATGCGGGCCGATCCGGTACACGGCGACGAAGCCGGATACCGCTCCTCATGACCTGGAAGTGATGCCGCGCCCGTTGCACAAGCGAATTGATTTGCCGGAAGGGGCCGGCATTCAGGATGTGTTTCGTCACCTCGCGAACGATCCGGAGCGCACGGCGGCCATCGCCGTCGACATCGTCAGCGCTTATGGGCAAGGACGTAAGGTGCTGGTCCTTACCGAGCGCACTGAACATCTGGACGCCATCCATGCCGCCATTGCCCAGCAGGTGGCTACGTTTTTCGTGCTGCACGGCAGAATGTCGAAAAAGCAGCGCGCCTCCATGATTGTGGGCCTCAATGCCTTGCCGCCAGACGCGCCGCGCGTCCTGCTAGCCACCGGCAAACTCGTGGGCGAGGGATTCGACCACCCACCCCTCGATACCTTGATTCTGGCCATGCCCATCTCTTGGAAGGGCACCTTGCAGCAATACGCCGGCCGATTGCACCGAGAGCATGCGACCAAGACAGATGTGCGGATTATCGATTTCGTGGACACCGGCCACCCCGCGCTGCTGCGGATGTGGGACAAGCGCGAGCGCGGGTATCGAGCGATGGGCTACAGAATTGGCGAACAGGCGCGGGGGGCCGCAGATTTGCTCATTGCCCCCAAGAACGAATAGTTCAGTACGCTACTGTCCGGTTAAATAATGAACAAATTCAATTGGTTGCACGCGTCACCCTGATTGGTTCTGTTGGCATCGCCTGGGAAGGCTTGCTGGATGGGCATTCTCTCGAAAAGGGTGACCGACAAAATCTGTAGCAAAGTGTAGAGCGAGGCATCCAGGTTGAGCCGCTTCTTGATGATGGCAACCAGGACATAGACTGACACCGCGATCCAGATTTGCGTCTTGACCGCATTCTCCGACGTACCAAAAAACCGTTTGATCCGAAGATGCTGCTTGATCCACTTAAAGAAGAGTTCCACCTGCCAGCGACTCTTGTAGAGGGCGCAGATGCTCGCAGCCGGCAAGGTCATCTGGTTGGTGAGGAAGACGAACGTCTTGCCGGACTCGGGGTCTTTGAAGCGGACGTGACGCAGGTGGTCGGGGTAGCCCTTCTTGGTGTAGTGGCCATCCAAGGCGATGGTCTGGTCGCAAATGAGGCCAGTGCTGCGGTCCGTCTTGGCCGAATAGACCCGATGGAAGTTCATGTTCGACTTGGCTCGCGTGACGAAGAAGGCGCCTGCCAGATGCAGGACATGCAGCCGCCCGAAATCGACGTAACCGCGATCCATCACGTAGATGGCGCCGGGCTTCCAGGGGCAGCAAATCGAGCGCATGCACATCGTGCAGCTTGCCATCGGAAACATGGATGAAGCTCGGAATGTTGCCCTTCAGGTCGAGCAGTGTGTGCATCTTCACGGCAGCCTTGGTCGAGCGGAAGTGCGCCCAGGGAAACAGCGACAGGCACAGGTCGATGGTCGTCGAATCCAGGGCGTACACCGTATTCGTCAATTCCAGCCCCAAGTTTTCGCTGGCATAGAGCGCCCGCGCCTGGATGATCAGGCGCTGTGCGAAGTCGGCCCAGATGCGCCAATCGCGCGATTCGTTGGCATCGGCCAGGGTCGAGCGTCGCACCGGCTCGCGAAATCCCATGTGGTAGAGCTTGGCGGACTGGGCCGACAGACAGGTTTCGATGTCGCGCAGGCTCTCCCGGTAGGTCAATTGGGCAAAAGCCATGACCCGGAACTGCTCCGCGCAATACAGCGTGCGCACCCCTTTGTCGCCATCGTAGCGAGCCACGTACCGGGCAAATGCCGTCCACGGCAGAAAGTCCATCAGTTGGGCAAACAGTGTCTTGCCGACATTCATGGCGATCTCCCGGCCAAAGCCCGGGAGGCTGCCGGAATCGGGCCTCTCCATTCAAATCGACACCACCCTCTTTCGCTCGGGAACCCGCGTCAGTCTTGGCTTTCAGCGGTTCATCCATTCTTTTAACCGGACAGTAGTGGGCACTTAGATAAACCCCTGGCTCGTCGTTCTCGTCCACGATGACCCCGTTCGAGGTCAGGCTGCGGCGGGAACCCGGTGGAATCAACACAATGGATGCCCACCTTCGCGGGCATGACGGGGTACATGAGCGCTTCCTTGGGTCGAGGCTGTGGAGGCGTTCCGGTTGTGGCGTCGGCGTTATGGTCCACGGAGCCGGTAGCCTTTAGGGCTTGCCGGCTTCGTTCCTTCTGGCCAAGGGGGGAGTCTTTTACTTGACTACGCCGAGTGCAAATCCCCCCCAGCCCCCCTTTGGAAAGGCTCTTTTCTCGTTAACTGGTGATGCGGTTGGCGCAGTGGTTCCCCCTTTATCAAAGGGGGGATAGGGGGGATTTCTGAGGCAGCCACTCAGGCAAACGTCGCTAAATCCCCCTCATTCCCCCTTTAAAAAAGGGGGCGCAGGCTCCGCTTGCGCGTGCGTGGCGACTGCTCTGGTGGCTTCGTTTCTTCTGGCCGAGTCCCGTAGGTCGGGTTAGGCGCGTCTTTTAGCGCCGTCACCCGACTGCAACGCTGCCATGTTGGGTTACGCCGACATGAAGACGTCGGCTAACCCAAGCTACGCGCGGAACTGTCCAGGAACAGGTGTTTTGCCCGCTCTCCGCACGGAGGGCTGGCTTTTTTATGGATAACCGATCGGGATAGCGGAGACGATTATTTTGGCGGGTACTATCCGCACCCCGCCCACTCAACAGAAGCAAACGCAGAATGCAAAGCGATGACAAAGATAAGCCCCAGTACGCCATCGTGGCGGCGGTGCAGCGGCCGAGCGTGAGCGACGTTGAATTCGGGGCGTCGCTGACCGAGCTGCGTGAGCTCGCAAAAACATTGGGATTCACGGTCATCCGCACGTTCACGCAAAAACGTAGCGGCTTCGACAAGGTGGCGTATCTGGGCGTCGGAAAGCGGGAGGAGATACGCCGCTTCGTTAACCACGAACCCGACATCGAAATGGAGCCCGACCTCGCGTCGCCGAATCCCTCACCCACTCTCTCCATGGGGGACGACGGTAGCGCCATGGTCTCGACCGAGCAGATCGACGCCCTCTTCGTGGACCACGAAATATCCCCGTCACAGGCGCGCAATCTCGAAAAAGAGGTCGGCTGTCAGGTGATGGATCGCACCATGGTCATCCTCGAAATTTTCCACCGCAACGCGCGCTCACCCGCTGCGCGCGCGCAGGTGGAAATAGCGCGTTTGGGCTACCTGGCGCCGCGCCTGCGCGAGGCGGCGAAACTCGCGGGGCCGCAAGGGCGGCAGCGCAGCGGCATGGGCGGGCGCGGTGCCGGCGAGTCGCACACCGAACTGGACAAACGCAAGAATCGCGACCGCATCTCCGAGCTACAGAAGGAGATCGTCGCGATGGAGCTTGAGCGCAAGACGCAGCGCGCGCGCCGGCTCGCGAACGAGGGGCTCGCCAGCGTGGCGCTGGTCGGCTACACCAACGCGGGCAAATCCACCTTGATGCGCGCACTCACCGGTAGCGAGGTGCTGATCGCCGACAAACTCTTCGCGACGCTCGACACGACCGTGCGCAGTCTTTACCCCGAGAGCATCCCGCGCGTGTTGGTCAGCGACACGGTCGGTTTCATCAAGAAGCTGCCGCATGGGCTGGTCGCGTCGTTCAAGTCCACGCTCGAAGAGGCGCTGGATGCGTCGCTGCTGCTCCACGTCATCGATGCGAGCGATCCCGGCTTTGAACGGCAGATCGAAACCACCAACGAAGTGCTGAACGAGATCGGCGCGCACGATGTGCCGCGCATCCGCGTCTTCAACAAGATCGATCATGTTGGCGATGCAGCGGCGCAAGCCGAACACGAAGCAGCACTCCGCGCCAGCTACCCCGATTGCATCGTGATGAGCGCGCGCCGCGTTGACGACATCGCGATGTTGCACCAGGCGATCGTCAGGTATTTCCAGCGCGACCAGGTCGAGACCGAGCTTTTTCTATCCTGGTCGGCACAGCAACTGCGCAAGGAAGTTTTCGCGTGCTGTGAGGTGCTGGCGGAGCGTGCTGATGATGCGGGTGCGTTCTTTCGCGTGCGCGGCGAGCAGGCGGTCTTGAATAGACTGCGCGAGAAGCTCGGCTAAGCGCGTTGAATTTGTCGCCTTCCGCGAACTCACGGAGAAGGCGCCGGACATCAAGTTGTGCGTATCGAGCAATGCTCTGACGCTACCGGAGTCGATTGATGAACGGTGCAAACACAACATCGACCACGTCACCAGCTCAGCCCTCGCCCTCAAGTCGGGTCACGGTCACGCCGACCTCCAAAGTGTGCGTATCGCCGCCATGAAGCACGCCCTTGAACGGTGGGACGTCACTGTAGTCGCGCCCCCATGCGAGGGTCAGATGACCAACACCTGTCGCCACGCCATTGGTGGGATCGAAATCGAACCAACCCAGGTCGGGTAGCCATACAGCAATCCAGGCGTGGGTGGCATCCGCGCCCACTTGACGCGCCTGGCCTGGCGGCGGCGTGGTTTCCAGATAGCCGCTGACGTAGCGGGCGGCCAACCCCAGACCGCGCAGCCCGGCCAGAGCGAGGTGGGCGAAGTCCTGGCAGACGCCGTGGCGTTCCTTGAGCACTTCGGACAGGGGGGTGTCGATATCGGTGGCATTGGGTCGGTACTGGAATTCGGCGTGGATGCGCGCGGCGAGGTCAGCCACGGCTTCGAGCAGAGGGCGTCCGGCCGGGAAGCTGGCGCGGGCGTACTCGGTGGCTTCCGCGTGCCGCGCGATCATGGGCGATTCCAGACAGAACTCACGCGCGGCGCTGGCCTCGACGGAGAGGGGGTTCTGGCGCTTGGCGATTGCTTCCCAGGGGGGCGAGTCTGTCGCTGCTGGGGAATGTTCGCGTTCGACCAGACTGTGGCCCGTCACGCTCAATACATGGTGGGGTTGCCGCGACATGAACCAGACCACCCGATTGCCCCAGGCATCGCGCCGCTCCTGGCTGTCGTCGATGCTCGGATGCAACTCCAGATGGCTTTCCAGGACACGCTGACCGGGGGTGTCGCGGGGCAGCATCCGCGCTTCGCCGTAGTTGAGGTCGACACTCTGGGCGTAGCGATAGCGGGTGAGGTGTTCGATGTGGAAACGGGTCATGGCCGGGCTTCCCCCTTTATTAAACCGAGATAGTCCATTAGCCATTTATCCACGAAATCGTAGGGTGCACTCGCAAGGAGCACGCCGGATTCGTAAGCGCTGAAGCGCAACGACTCCGCTGCGCCGTGCGCACCATTAAGCGTGAATCGGTGCGCACGGCGCACCCTACGTTCCTTTCCAAAAGGGGGATTGAGGGGGATTTCTCCAAGGGTTGTGCGCGTGCGAGCGCCCGCCCCCCCCCCCGGCCCCCCTTTGAAAAAGGGGGGAGAAAAGCGAGCGCACCAGGGGGGCATTCATGCCCGCACCTCCCCCGCGTTCAGGGAATGCAGTTCCTGCACATGGGTGAACCAGGTCTGGGTGATGGCGCTGGAGGCGGCGCTGAGGGCGCTGGTGACCTCGTTCAGAGTGCGTAGCAATAGTGCGCGTTGATCGTTGCCCACATCCGGGTCGGTCATGTTGGAGGCGCTGGCGAGCAGGCGTTGTTCCGCGTCGTGCAGCAAATGCCGCGCCTCGCAGTGTTGTAGTGGGCGGGCGATTTCGCCGAGGTGCAGGCGCGCGGTGTTGAGTTGAAAAACCAGCGCGCGCGGGCTGTCCGTGTCCCACAGCAGCAGTTGCAGCACCCCGGCGAGGAACGGTTCGCCTCGGTAGCGGCGGCGGAAGGTGACCAGGCTGTCCGCGCTTTGCAGTACCAGAGACAGGCTTTCGCGTTGTGCTTCATCGCTGAGCCGTGATTCCAGGATGCGGGAGAGCACGTTGCTGGCGATGAGACCGCGTTCGATGCGGCGGCCAAGGTCGAAGAAACGAAAGGCATCCGCGCGCGGCAAGGTTTCCGAGGCGAGGCCGGCGAGACCGGCCAGGCTGTCGATCAAATGGCCGAGCCAGAGGTCGCTGCGTTCATGCCCACGGTTACGGCGGCGTTTGCTCCAGTCGCGTTCGATGCGGTCGAGCAGGCGCCAGATCGCCACCGACCAGTACTCGCGCGTGCTGTAGGCGCAGCCAAGCAGGGCGCGCACGGTATGGGCGAGGTTGCCGGGATGATCCTTGTGGGTGATCAGGTCGTGCACCTCGGCCGCCAAAGTCGCGGGAAAGTCGGCTTGTGCCATCAGGCCGCGGTTGACGGGCTGGTGGCCGACCATGCGCATCAAGGCGGTCAGGACCGGCACCTGGCCGGGCGTGGTTTCTTCTTCCCAGAGGCCGTCGAGCAGCGCGCGCAGCAGGCGCGCCACCCCCTCCGCGCGTTCCAGGTAGCGCCCCGCCCAGAACAGGTTGTCCGCCGCGCGGCTGGTGAGGATTTCCATTTCCTCCGGGTGTGCGGTCCAGAGTCGCACGCTGGAGGGAATCGCCTTGGGCGGCGCCGGGGTGACCCAGGTGTCTTTCGACAAGGCGCCACTCTGACCAGACAACAAGGTGCCATCGCCGCAACGGGTGAGGCCGCCGGGCATGGCGACATAGCCGTCGCCCTGGCTGACCAGGAAGGCGCGCAAGCTCATATGCTGCGGCGCCAGACGGTGGTCGCGTAGCGCCGGCACACTGGACAGCGCCATCGGCTGTTGGCCGACGTAGAGATGCGGCCGCGCGCGGATGCGCGCGCGCCAGGTGGCCAGTTGCCTGCGGTCCAGGTGCGCGCCCAGTACGGTTTCGCTGCTCTGGCCGCGGGCGATGGGTTTGAGCACCAGATGTGGCAGGTTGGCCAGCACGTATTCGCATTCCTTCTCCTGCCCGCACCACCAGGTGGCGGCGGTGGGGAGGGCCAGGTCCTCGCCCAGCAGTGCCCGCGCCAGGCCGGGCAGGAAGGGCAGGAGCGCGGGGTTTTCCAGCAGGCCGGAACCGGGTGGATTGGCCATCGCCACCGTGCCGCGGCGCAGCGCCTCGATCAGCCCGGCGGTACCCAGGCGCGAGTCTTGCCGCAGTTCCAGCGGGTCGCACCAGTCCTCGTCGAGGCGGCGCAGGATTACATCGACGGGCTTGAGGCCGGATACCGCCTTCAGCCAGACCCGCCCGTCGCGCACGGTGAGGTCGTCGCCCTGGGCCAGGGTGTAGCCCAGGCGGGCTGCCAGGTAGGCATGCTCGAAGTAGGTCTCGTTGGCGGGACCGGGGCTGAGCAGCACCACATGCGGCTGTTCGCGCGGCGACAGTTTGAGCAGCGCCGCCTGCACCGCTTTCAGCCAGTGGGTGAGTTTGGCCACGCCGGCGCCTTCCAGGAGTTCCGGGAAGGTGCGCGCCATCACCGCGCGGTTTTCCAGGGCATATCCGGCGCCGGAAGGTGCTTGCGTGCGATCCGCCACCACCCAGACCTGGCCATCCGGCCCGCGCGCGAGGTCCGCCGCGTAGAGCAGCAGTTGCCTTTTGTCGGAGGGCAGCGCGCCGAGCATCGGGCGCAGATAGCCCGCATGGCCGTAAACCAGTTCCGGTGGCAGCAGGCCACGCTTGAGTACGGTCTGCGCGCCGTAGAGATCGCGCAGCAGCAGGTCGAGCAGGCGTGCGCGTTGATCCAGCCCGGCGGCGATTGACAGCCACTCGTTGCCGTCGAGCACCAGAGGGATCGGGTCGAGTTCCCAGGTGCGACTACCGCCGCGCGGGTCGCCGTAGACGTGATAGGTGACCCCGTTTTCGCGCAGCAGCCGGGTAATGCGCTGTCCGCGCGCCGCCCACTCGCGCGCGCCCAGCCGGGTCATGCCCTCGACCAGATGCGCCCAGTGCGGGCGCACGCCGGTTTGCGTATCCCACATTTCGTCCCAGGCGTGGGGAAGGGGGTGGTAGTCGGAGGACGGGGTAAGCAGGGAAAGCTGAGACATGGCTGAATACTACCGAAGCGAGGTGCTTTGTAGCGCCGGCGTCTCGCCGGCTTCGTCCTTCTGATCAGATTCACGAGGCCGGCGAGAGAGCGTGGTCGTTATGCCGCCGGGGTTTCGGCGGCATTACAACCACGGCCTGCCCCTTGCGGGTGCGCCGGCGCTACACGGGCGTCAGTCTGGTTTTCTCCGTAAATCCAGCGTGTAGGGGTATTCCAGCGTGGGTTCTTCCGGGGGCGGCGCCATCGGACGCAGGCCGCCGCCTTCGGGGATGAACCTGGCCAGGCTGGCGAGGTCGGGCGGGACGGGAACCGAGCCGGGGGTGTGGTTCCAGTCCTGGTAGCGATTGACGCGACGCGACTCGGCCTCAAAGGCGTTGATCGGGAAGGCATCGTAGCTACGCCCGCCGGGGTGGCTGACATGGTAGGCGCAGCCGCCGATGGCCTTGCCGGTCCAGGTGTCGATGAGGTCGATCACCAGTGGGCTGTGCACACCGATGGTGGGGTGCAGGGCGGAGGGCGGTTGCCAGGCGCGGTAGCGGATGCCGGCGACATATTCGCCGTGGCGGCCGGTCGATTTGAGTGGCACCCGGCGGCCGTTGCAGGCGACCACATAGCGGTTGTCGGTCAGGCCGGTGACCATGATCTGCACCCGTTCCACCGAGGAATCGACAAAACGCGCGGTGCCGATATGGCTGACTTCTTCACCCAGAACATGCCAGGGTTCGATGGCGGAGCGCAGTTCGATTTCGATGTCGTCGATATTGACCGTGCCGATGCGTGGGAAGCGGAATTCGATGAAGGGATCGAGCCAGTCGGCCTGGAACGGAGTGCCGGATTCCTGGATGTCGCGTACCACGTCGAGCAGGTCGGCGCGCACGTAATGCGGCAGCATGAAACGGTCGTGCAGTTCGGTGCCCCAGCGCACCAGTTTGTGGCGGTAGGGCTTATCCCAGAAGCTCGCGACCAGGATACGCAGCAGCAGCGCCTGGGTGGCGCTCATCTGCCAGTGCGGCGGCATCTCGAAGCCACGGAATTCCACCAGGCCCAGACGTCCGGTCGGGCTGTCCGGCGAATAGAGTTTGTCGATGGAGAACTCGGAGCGGTGGGTGTTGCCGGTGAGATCGACCAGCAGGTTGCGCAACAGGCGGTCCACCAGCCAGAGCTGATTCGTTTCGCCCGCCGGCATCTGCTGGAAGGCGATTTCCAGTTCGTACAGTTTCTCGTCGCGCCCCTCGTCGACGCGCGGCGCCTGGCTGGTGGGGCCGATGAACATGCCGGAAAACAGGTAGGAGAGGCCGGGGTGATGCTGCCAGTAGGTGACCAGGCTCATCACCAGATCGGGCCGCCGCAACATCGGGCTGTCGGCCGGAGTGGCGCCGCCCAGGGTGACGTGGTTGCCGCCGCCGGTGCCGGTGTGGCGACCGTCGAGCATGAATTTTTCCGTGGTCAGCCGTGCCAGGCGGGCTTCCTCGTAGAGCACGCGGGTGTTGCTGATGAAGTCATCCCAGGAGCTTGCCGGGTGGATGTTGACCTCGATCACGCCGGGATCGGGCGTGACCATGAGGCGTTGCAGTCGCCAGTCTCGCGGTGGCTCATAGCCCTCCAGGATGACCGGGGTGTCGAGCAGCGCCGCAACCTGCTCGGTGGCCGCGGTGAGCGCGAGGTACTGCTCCAGGGTGCTCACGGGGGGCATGAAGATGTGCAGCACGCCGCCACGCGCTTCCACGCAGAGGGCGGTGTGGATGACTTAGACGGTGGCTCCCCCCTTTGGGAAAGGGGGGAGTCGGCCATCCCTTGTTCCTGGATTTCCGGATGCGCTTCCCGCGCCGGCTGAAACTCGGAATAGCGTCTGGCCACTTCGCCATACTCATCCGGAAGTTCACCACGCGGCGCGAACAGGTCCAGCGGCCACGGGGTTTCGCGTTCCGCTTCGGCGATCCAGGGCAGGCTGTCCAGGGGTAGACGCAGCCCCATCGGTGAATCACCGGGGATCAGGTAGAGGCGGCCACGGCGGAAACTCCAGGCGCTGCTTTTCCAGAGATTCCTGCCGTCATCCCAGGCGATGGGCAGGACGTAGCCGACCGCTTCGTCGAGGCCGCGCGAGAGCTTGTCGGCCAGGCTGCGACGTTCCGCCGGGTCTTTCAGATTGATTGTGGTCAGATCCAGGTTGGCCGGGTGTTCCGCTTCTTTCAACAGGTAATACAGCGCGTCCTCGTAGCCGGCCTGGCTATAGGCGGCATGCAGGCCGAGCCGGGCGCAGAGCGCTTCCATGAAGGCGGCCGCCGTGGCGCTGGTGTGGCGCTGGTGTGGCGCTGGTGTGGCCGTAAGGCTTGCCTTCATCGGCCAGCAGTTCGGGGTTCTTCCACAACGGCACGCCGTCGCCGCGCCAGAAGATTCCCAGCGCCCAGCGCGGCAGAGGTTCGCCGGGATACCACTTGCCCTGGCCGGAGAACTTGAGGCCATTGGGCGCGAAGTGTTTGCCCAGGCGTTTCCACAACGCCCGCGCACGATCCAGCTTGTGATCGCCGAACGCGGCGGTGTTCCATTGCGCCGATTCCATGTCATCGATGGAAACGAAGGTGGGTTCGCCGCCCATGGTCAGGCGCACGTCGTATTCCAGCAGCTTGGCATCCACCGCGCGGCCGAGGGCGTAGATGGCGGCCCATTGATCGTCGCGATAGGGCTTGGTCACGCGCGGGTCTTCGTGGATGCGCACGACACTGTTGTCGAAGCTGAAAGTAACCCCGCACGCCTCCGTGGCGCCGGTCACCGGCGCCGCGCTGACCGGGTCCGGCGTGCACGCCAGCGGAATGTGGTTTTCCCCGGCGAACAGGCCGGAAGTGGGGTCGAGGCCGAGCCAGCCGGCGCCCGGCACATAGACTTCGGCCCAGGCGTGCAGGTCGGTGAAATCGGCCTCCGGGCCGGAGGGGCCGTCGAGCGATTTCAGGTCGGCGGTCAGCTGCACCAGATAGCCGGAGACGAAGCGGGCGGCAAACCCGAGGTGGCGCAGGATCTGCACCAGCAGCCAGGCGCTGTCGCGGCAGGAGCCACGGCCCAGGGCCAGCGTTTCCTCGCAGGTCTGCACGCCGGGTTCCATGCGGATGTTGTATTGCAGGGCTTTCCAGACTTGCTGGTTGATGTCCACCAGGAAGTCCTGGGTGGAGCGTGGCGTGTGGTCCACTTCCTTCAACCAGGCCAGCAGAAGTGGGCCGGATTCGACCCGCTCGCAATAGGGCGCCAGTTCCTTGGTCAACTGTGCGTCGTATTCGAACGGGTAGTCCTTGGCGTATTCCTCCAGGAAAAAGTCGAAGGGGTTGATCACCGTCATGTCGGCGATGACTTCGACCTCGAAGTCGAAATGCGTGGTCTTTTCCGGAAACACCAGACGCGCCAGATAGTTGCCGAACGGGTCCTGTTGCCAGTTGATGAAATGCTTCTCCGGCAGGATGCGCAGCGAATAGCCGAGGATCGGCGTGCGGCTATGCGGCGCCGGGCGCAGACGCAGGATGTGCGGCGCCATGTTGACCGGGCGGTCGTATTGGTAGCGAGTCTTGTGGCGAATTGCGACGCGGATACTCATGACGTTCAGTCCCAAGGTGGATGCCAAGCTGTTGCAGCAAGATTCGCGCCCACTGCCACCCAGACAGCCCGTTTCATTTGGCGCTTGTCTCGTGTGCTTGTGACGCGGGCAGGTCAGGTTACCCCATGTAGCGCAGGCTTCCAGCCTGCGTCACATCGACAGGGCGGCAACGAGCAGGCTGGAAGCCCGCCCTATGAAATAACCGCCGTAGGATGTGGTGAGCGCAGCGAACCGCATCAAACGCGGCGCCCGGATACATTCACGCAGGAAAACCCGCATCTCGTACACCCCGCCGATCACCGCGTACTCCTCCTCGCCGCGCAGCTTCCCCGGCAACAAACCGTGGAAGAAGAACACCTTGGGCAACGGCACCCGCACTTCCAGGATGCTGTCGCCGAAATCACAAGCGCGCTCGCGTTCGCGGCTGAAGGCATTGAGGTTGTTGAGCAGGACGACATTGCGATTGGCCGTGGCCACGTCCAGTTCCTCATAGCCCCCCATGCGATTCACGCCCCGAAATTGATTTAAATCGGGTGTTATTCGACTCGAAATACTGAAGACGACCAACAGTCCAGATATCACTATCAATTACTAAATTATGAGTTTCTAATATTGGCCGTTTTACCCGGCCATTTCCGCGCCAGGTAGCCTGAGGGGGAAAGATGAGGCATTTCATTCAATTGGGCGCGCTGGCGCTGACCGGCCTGACACTGAACGCTCACGCCACCAACGGCATGAACATGGAAGCCTGGGGAGCAAAATCCGCTGGAATGGGCGGTGCGGCTTACGCTTTCGATACAGGCAATTCGGCGGTCATGAACAACCCCGCTACCCTGGGCCTGCGGACTACCGAGAAAGCCGATCTGGGTGTGGGCCTGACCCTCCTGATGCCGGATGTAAATGCCAGTCATCCCGCTGCGGGCTCCAGTGATTCCGACGGCACCGCCTACTGGATGCCCACCCTGTCGTATATCCGCCGCAAAGACGATTTGAGCTTTGGTATGGCCATGCTGGCTCAAGGCGGCATGGGTACCGAATACGGCGCTGGCTCACAGATATTCGCTGGTGGGTGTGACTCCGCCAGCGCGCCGCTTTCATGTAATCCGGTTGCCATGAGCGGTCAGGACATCCGCTCCGAGGTCGGCTTTGGCCGCCTCATGTTCCCACTTGCGTGGAATGCGACCGAGCACGTAACCCTGGCCGGCCAGATCGACCTGGCCTGGGCCAGCATGGATCTACGCATGGATATGGATGGTCAGAGTCTCGCCGGCATGATGGGTCAAGGTCTGGTCAGCGGCAGTCTGTTGGCGGCCCTGCCAGCCACCATCAATTACGCCCGTTTCAACTTCAGCGACAGCAACCCGATGACCGGCAAGGCCAAGTCCTACGGCTGGGGCTACAAGCTGGGAGCGGTGTGGCGCGTCAACGACAATTTCAAGTTGGGAGCCGCCTACCACGCCAAGACCCGCATGGGCGATATGAAAACTGATGACGCCACCATCATGATCAACGGTGGCGCCATGCACGGCAGCCTCAGGGTTGTTGACTTCCAGTGGCCGGAAACCTACGGCCTGGGCGTGGCCTATGAAAATGCCGGCCCCTGGTCCTGGGCGGCTGATCTCAAACACATCCGCTGGTCCGATGCCATGGCCAACTTCCGGATGCGCTTTACCGATGCGGCTTCCGGTATGGGCCTGGACGTGACCATGCCGCAAAACTGGAAGGATCAGACGGTCGTGGCACTGGGCGTGCAATACAAGCTCAGTCCCAGCGTGGCCCTGCGCGCCGGCTATAACCACGCCGCCAATCCAGTGCCCGACGGCACCCTCAACCCGCTTTTCCCCGCCATTGTGGAAACCCATTACACCCTGGGCTTCGGCTACCGCCTCGATCCCGAGCGCAGCGTTGCGGCCTCCCTCGCTTACGCACCGGAAAGCCAGCAAACGAATTCCTCTGGCCTGATCTCAAGTCACAGCCAAACCACGCTGCGGGTGAATTACAACTACAGCTTCTGATCTAGCAGCCGGTCGGACTTTGGACCGTCGGCTGCTAGGCCACGACCTCCCGCACTGGCGTAGCAGCAAGGTGCCATGCCTGTCGTCAGGGGGAAGGCTTAGTATGGGTGTAGCTCCCATCTGCGCCCGCCTCCAGTCCCGCCATCGCGTTGGGTGAAGCGCCGGCCCGCCAGAAACCCAACCCATGCCCACAGCCACTCGCCACCCTCTGCGCGCCCTGCGTTCCCGCGATTTCCGCATCTATTTCGCCGGACAACTGGTTTCCATGGCCGGCACCTGGATGCAGCAGATTGCCATGGGCTGGCTGATCTACAAGCTGACCGACTCCGCCCTGGTGCTGGGCCTGCTCGGCTTCGCCAGCCAGGTGCCGGTCCTCCTGTTCAGCGCGCTGGGTGGCGTCTGGTCGGATCGCATGGACCGCCGCCGCCTGATGATGGCGACCCAGACCCTGGCCCTGCTCCAGGCGCTGACCCTGGCGCTGCTGACCTGGCAGGGCTGGATCACCCCCACCCTGCTGCTGTCCATGGCCTTCTCATGGGCTGCATCAACGCCCTGGACATGCCGGTGCGGCAATCCCTGGTGGTGCATCTGGTGGAGGACAGGACGCAACTGGCCAACGCCATCGCGCTGAATTCCATGCTGATGAACGCCACCCGCTTCGTTGGCCCGGCCCTGGCCGGTTTCATCATCGCCCTGGCCGGCGAGGCGGTCTGTTTCGCGATCAACGCCGCTTCTTACCTGGCCGTGCTGGTGGCCTTGCTGGCCCTGCGCGCCCGGCCGCCCAGCGGCGACACCTCCAAGTCCGCGCTGCACGCCTTGCGGGCGGGGCTGCGCTACACCTTCGGCCATGCCGATATCCGCCTGTTCCTGATGCTGGTGGCCGCCGTCAGTTTCCTGGTTACGCCCTATGTGGTGATGATGCCGCTCTACGCCCGCACCATCTTCGACGGCGACGCCCGCACCCTGGGCCTGCTGGTGAGCAGCGCCGGGGCCGGCTCCCTCATGGCCAGTCTGTTCCTCGCCTCGCGCGCTTCCGTCGAGGGGCTGGCGCGCCGAGTCTCGATGGCGGCGACATTGGGCGGCGTGGCGCTAACCCTGTTCGCCCTCAATAGCCACCACGCGCTGGCCTACCCGATCCTGATGGTGCTGGGTTTCTCCGTGGCGCTCATCGCTGCCGGCAGCAACATCCTGTTGCAAAGCTGGGTACGCGACGACATGCGCGGCCGGGTCATGTCCGTGTTCTCCATGTCCTTCCTGGGCATCGCTCCGCTGGGCAGCCTGGCCGTCGGCAGCCTGGCGCAGGGCATCGGCATCCGGCCCACCCTGTTTCTCTGCGGCGCCCTGACCATCGTGGTCGGCCTGGCGCATAGCTGGCGTCTCAAACGGAAGACGGCTGCGGAACAAACCTGACCGCGTTAGTTGGTGACGCAGAGGCCCCCCTTTCCCAAAGGGGGGGCAGGGGGGATTTTCGCGAGGGTTGACCATGTGAAGACCGCCAAATCCCCCTCATTCCCCCTTTGATAAAGGGGGAGGTGTTATCGCCCGCTCAACTCCGCATGGCGAAAGCAATCCACCGTGTGATCGTTGACCATGCCGGTGGCCTGCATGTGGGCATAGAGGATGGTGGAACCGACGAATTTGAAACCGCGCGTTTTCAGATCCTTGCTCAGCGTGTCGGACAGCGGCGTGCTGGCAGGGATATGGGCGTGGTCCGGCCAGGTGTTCTGGATGGGGCGCCCCTCCACGAAGCGCCAAAAATAAGCATCCAGCCCACCAAACGCTTCGCGGATTTTCAGGGTGGCGCGGGCGTTGCCGATAGCTGCGGCGATCTTCAGCCGGTTGCGCACGATGCCGGGATCGGCCAGCAGCCGCGCCACGTCAGCCTCGCCATAACGCGCGACGCGCTCCGCATCGAAGTGGTCGAAAGCACGCCGGTAACCCTCGCGCTTGTTCAGGATGGTCAGCCAGGACAAACCGGCCTGGGCGCCTTCCAGAATGAGGAACTCGAACAACGCACGCTCATCGTGCAGGGGTACGCCCCATTCCTGGTCGTGATAAGCCACGTAAAGCGGATTCGTGCCGCACCAGCGACAACGCGTAAGCGTGGGGTTAATAGCCACCGGCAAGGATGCCGGCGCTACACGGGGGCTCATGTCCGCACCGGTGCCAGAACACCGGAGAGGTTTTTCCATTGGTGCACGGAGAGGCCCAGGAGGATGCATCCCGCCCCCAGCCATACCCGAAGCGGCACCACCTCGCCATTCAGCCAGGCGCCCAGAAACAGGGCCAGCACCGGGGTGACCAGGGTAATGAGCGCCACCTTGCCCGCTTCCACATGCTTGATGATGTAGTAGTAGAGCGCGAAGCCCAGCACCGAGCCGAATACCCCCAAGTAGACGATGGCCGCGCTGGTGCGCAGCGGCATGGCGGTGGGCACATGGCCATCCGCCAGCCACCAGGCCGCGATGAACAGCGGCATGGCCACGGCCAGGGTGCCGGCCGTGGTGGACAGCGGCGGACTGTCGTCGCCGATCCGCTTCAGCCACACCAGACTGGAGGAGTAGACCAGTACCGCGAGCAGCAACGCGACCACGCCATACGCTTCGTGCCCCGATCCGGCCGCGGCCTGTGTAGCGAATACCAGCAGCAGGCCGAGCAAGCCGAGCACCATGCCCGCCACCTTGAATGGTTCGAGCGCGCGTTCCCCCAGCCAGAGCGCCGCCAGTAAACTGGTCACCAGCGGCGCCAGGCCGAACAGCACGGAAACCAGGCCGGAGGAGATGTACTGCGCGCCCCAATAGGTGCACAGCATGGCGCCGAACAGCCCCAGGCCACCGGCCAGATAGCTCATCCGTGCTTTGCGATGCAGCGGCAGCCCGACGCGCCAGACCATCAGCAACACCCCCGCCAACACCAGACCGATCGCCATACGCGCCATCACCGCGAAGCTGAAGCCCGCGCCCAGGCTGCTCCACTGGATGGCCAGCGGGGTGGTGGACCAGATCAGGATCACGGCAATGTAGGCAGCCGGTATGGACATGGCAAAAACCCCCTTGTGGGGTTGAGAAACAAAAAGGCCGCGAACCTTGTGGGTCGGCGGCCTTGGCGGATATTGCGCCTATTCAGCGACTAAATTCATCTATGCATCAATCTCCAGGCCCGGACCCCGCCAACATTCGCCATGCACGCAGCCGCCCCACGAATAGTGCGGGCTGCTGGTTCAGGACGGGGTTCAGGTTGATTGAAAACATGGCGGGATTGTTGGAGGGCGGGGGAAACCATGTCAATCGGAATTTCCGGGTAGCGACGGACAAAGAGCCGGCTGGCAGCCTGATCATCAACAGTGACGGTAGTTATTTCGCCGAGTTCGACCTGCTGGTGATGCACCCGAAAAAACCTCGCTGATTCATCGAAGCCGTCACGGTCTGCCGCCGCGCTCCTCCGTGCTGATGAGCTGAGAGGCGACGCGCTTACAGCAGCACCAGGTTATCGCGATGGATCAGCTCCGCTTCGTCCATGTATCCGAGCAGGGTGGTGATCTGCGAACTTGGATGGCGGGCAATACGGCGGGCTTCGTCGGCGCCGTAGTTGACGAGGCCGCGGGCGATGTCCTGACCATCGGACCCGATGCAGGCGACCACCTCGCCACGGTGGAAGTGACCGATGACTTCCGCCACGCCAATGGGCAGCAGGCTCTTGCCCTGCTCACACAGGGCGCGCACGGCGCCCTCGTCCAGTTTCAGGCGGCCGCGTACTTGCAGGTGGTCGGCCAGCCACTGGCGGCGCGCGGCGAGCGGCGCGCGCCGGGCCAGGAGTTGTGTGCCGAGCGCCTCGCCGGCGCCGAGACGGGCGAGGACGTCGTCCTCGCGGCCACTGACGATGACGGTATGGGCGCCGCTGCGCGCGGCGCGCTTGGCGGCGAGTATCTTGGTGAGCATGCCGCCGGTGCCGACGCTGGAACCGGCGCCGCCGGCCATCGCTTCCAGTTCGGGGGTGCCGGCGACGGCTTCGTGGATGAATTCGGCGTCCGGGTGCTTGCGCGGGTCGGCGCTGTAGAGGCCACGCTGGTCGGTCAGGATGATCAGGGTGTCGGCTTCGATGAGGTTGGCCACCAGGGCGCCGAGGGTGTCGTTGTCGCCTACCTTGATTTCCTCGGTGGTGACGGTGTCGTTCTCATTGATGATGGGGATGACCTTGAGCTCCAGCAGAGTGCGCAAGGTGGAGCGGGCGTTGAGGTAGCGTTCGCGGTCGGCGAGGTCGGCGTGGGTGAGCAGCACCTGGGCGGTATGCAGTTGATGCGCGCGAAAGCTGCGCTCGTAGGCCTCGATCAGGCCCATCTGGCCGACGGCGGCGGCGGCCTGGAGTTCGTTCAGGGCCGCCGGACGTTTGCTCCAGCCGAGGCGCTTTATGCCTTCGGCGATGGCGCCGCTGGAGACCAGCACGACTTCCTTGCCCATTTCCCGCAGGCACGCGACTTGCGCCGCCCACAAGGCCAGGCGCTCGTGGTCGAGGCCACGGCCGTCGTTGGTCACCAGGCTGCTGCCGACTTTCACCACCAGGCGACGCGCATCAGCGACGACGGAATGGCTCATACGCTTTCTCCTTCCTCCGTGGCGCGACATTGTTGCAGGTGCGCCATGATGGCGAATACCAAGGGCTGACAACCGCCACCGTTGATCGCGGAGATCGCGAACACGGGCCCATCCCAACCGAAGTCCTTGATGAAGGCGGCAACCCGCTCGACGCGTTCCGCTTCGTCGGCGATCAGGTCGGTCTTGTTGAGCACCAGCCAGCGCGGTTTGACGTGGAGGGATTCGTCGTACTTGCGTAGTTCCTCGACGATGGCGCGGGCATCGGCAACCGGGTCGGTCTCCGGGTCGAACGGCGCCAGGTCGACCATATGCAGCAGCAGGTTGGTGCGCGCCAGGTGGCGCAGGAACTGGTGGCCGAGGCCGGCGCCCTCGGCGGCACCCTCGATCAGGCCGGGAATGTCGGCGACCACGAAGCTGCGTTCGCTATCGACTCGCACCACGCCGAGATTGGGGGCCAGAGTGGTGAAAGGATAATCCGCCACCTTGGGTTTGGCGGCGGAAATCGCGCGGATCAGGGTGGACTTGCCGGCATTGGGCATGCCCAGCAAGCCCACATCGGCCAGCACCTTCAGTTCCATGTGCAGCCGCAGTTCCTCGCCCGGCTCGCCCGACGTGGTCTGGCGCGGTGCCCGGTTGGTACTGGTCTTGAAGTGCAGGTTGCCGAGTCCACCCTTGCCACCCTGGGCGATCAGGGCGCGCTGACCGTCGACCGCGAGGTCGGCGACCAGGGCGCCGGTCTCGTCTTCGGTGATCACGGTGCCTACCGGTACGCGCAGGATAAGGTCGTCACCGCCCTTGCCGTAGCAATCGGCGCCGCGCCCGTTCTCGCCGCTTTTCGCGCGGTAGGTGCGGATGAAGCGGAATTCAACCAGGGTGTTGATGTTGCGGTCGGCTTCCGCCCAGATGCTGCCGCCCTTGCCGCCGTCGCCGCCGTCCGGGCCGCCCATGGGAATGAACTTCTCGCGTCGGAAGGAGGCGGAGCCATTGCCGCCGCTCCCCGCGATGACGTCGATGCGGGCTTCGTCGATGAATTTCATTGGATGACCTGGAAGAAACGTCTTGAAATGAAAAAAGCCCTATCCGGGGATAGGGCTCCTGCGGGATGGCGGTTGAGGCTTACGCCGCGACCGGCACCACGTTGACCATGCGACGCTGACGCTCACCCTTCACGGTGAATTCGACCACGCCATCGATCTTGGCGAACAGGGTGTAGTCCTTGCCGACCCCGACGTTGAGGCCGGGATGGAACTGGGTACCACGCTGACGCACCAGAATGTTGCCGGCGGGCACGAACTGGCCGCCGTAACGCTTCACACCGAGCATCTTCGGGTTGGAATCGCGGCCGTTACGTGAACTGCCGCCTGCTTTTTTGTGTGCCATGTGTAATTGCTCCTGCTATCAGAGGGAAGACGCCACATCAATGCCGTCGATGCGGATTTCCGTGTAGTTCTGACGATGTCCCTGGGTCTTGCGATAGTGCTTGCGGCGACGCATCTTGAAAATGATCACCTTGACACCACGACCATGCGACAGCACGGTCGCCTTGACGGAAGCACCAGCAATCATCGGCGCGCCGACCTTGATGTCCTCACCATCGGCTACCATGAGCACGTCCGTGATTTCGACTTCGCCGCCCACTTCGACGGGCAGGGTCTCCACCTTCAGCTTGCCGCCGGTAGATACCTTGTATTGTTTACCACCGGTTTTGATCACCGCGTACATGCCTATCTCCAAAAATCTTGGCTAATCCGGAAAACGCGGCATTCTATGGGAAGCGACCCTCGAATGCAACGCAAGGTTATAGTTAGAAGCCAACTTCACACCCTGACGCAACATGGATACGCCTTCCCTACCCCGCCGCCTGGCCTGTCTCTTCTATGAGGCGATGTTGCTGGCGGCGGTGCTGTTCGTCGCCGGCGTGCCCTTTGTGGCGCTGACCCAGACGCTGCCTCCGGAGCTGTATCGGCCGCTGGTCTGGGGTTACTGGCTGCTGGTGGCCGGGGGTTATTTCACCCTGTTCTGGCGACGCGGCCAGACCCTGGCGATGAAGACCTGGCGTATCCGCATGGAATCGGCGGGCGGTGGCCCGGTCACCACCCGGCAGGCGGTGAAGCGCTATCTGCTGGCCTGCCTGTTGTTCCCCGTCAGTTGGGGCTGGGCGGTATTCGCGGCGGATCGCCAGTTTCTGCACGACCGTTTGGCAGGCACCCGTTTGGTCGGCACAGATCTCGACGTTCCGAGGAAGAGATTGAGATAACTCGGGGTATTTTGGCTTAGAAATTAGTACCCAATCAGCCCAGGCCACTTGTGTAGCGCCGGCTTCCAGCCGGCGTATTTTGAAAGATGCCGGCTGGAAGCCGGCGCTACATGGTTCAACGCCGCTCCATCCACCAGATGGCGAGACCGGCCGCGAGCCCGAACGCGAGAATCGGCGCCGAGGCCGCCAGCGGCGCCGGCCAATCCTGCAACTGCGCGAGCTGAGCGGAGAGGCGGTTGGCGAGATGGAAGCCAAGGCCGAGCAGCACGCCGAGGAGCAGGCGCCCGCCGGCACCCCCGACGCGCGGTGGCCGGTAGGCGAAAGCCAGCGCCAGCAGCAGCATCACTGGCGCCGCCAGCGGGTAACTCACCTTGCTCCAGAACGCGATGACGTAGCGTTGCGCGTCCTGCCGGTTCTCATTCAGATGGCGGATGTAGGAATGCAGCGTGGTCATCGACATGCGCTGTGGGGAAACCATGAGCACCGCCAGGAGATCCGGTGTGACCGAGGAATCCCAACGCTGATCCGCCAGGCGCAGGGTTTGGGTAGCGTTCTCGGCGAGGCGGGTTTGTGTCACCTGCCGCAGCAGCCAGCCACCGTCGCGCCATTCGGCGGTTTCGGCGCGCAGCAGCGAACGCAATTGAAAATTTTCATCGAATTCATACAGGCGCACGTCCACCAGGCCGGCATCCAGCCGGATCTCGCGTATGTTGATGAAGGTCGTGCCGTCCTTCGCCCACACCCCGGTCTGGAACTCCTTGGCCACCACGCCGCTGGTGGCGCGCAGCTTGAGTTGTTGCGCGGCGCGCTCGGCGGGCGGGGTGACATATTCACTCAACAACAGGGCAAAACCGCCGATCAGCAGCCCCAGGCCCAGCATCCAGGCCACGAGGCGAACGGCGGACAGCCCGCCGGTGCGCATCACGCTGAATTCCGAGCTCAGCGCCAAGCGGTTCCAGGCAAACAGCCCCCCAACCAGGACCGCGACCGGTAGCAATTCGGTCAGCCGCCCGGGAATGTTCAGCGCGACGAACAAGGTAGCCAGCAACGGCGTATAGCCATCCGCATGGTTTTCCGAGAGTTCCTGAATGAAATCGAAGAAGGTGAACATCCCGGTCAACGCCAGCGCCGCGAGACCGCTGGCGACCAGGATTTCCCGCGCGAGATAGCGAAACAGGATGCTCATGACTTGGCCGGCCCGTGAAACCGCCGCCAGTAGGCCAGGATCAGGAACAACAGCATGGCGCCGTGCACCAGCGCGATGCCTTCACTGGCGGAAAGCTGGGAACGGCTCACCCAACCCTGGGACAAGCCGACAAGGTTGCTGTAGCCGGCATAGATCAGGATCGCGAACACCACGTTGAGCGAGCGGCCGGCGCGCGGATTCACATAACCCAGCGGCACCGCCAGCAGACAGAGAATCAGGGTGCTGACCGGATAACTGATGCGCCAGACCCATTCCGCCATGTTTTCCGGGGTCGGGTTGCCGAACAGGGTGGCGAGGTCGCGGGTACGCGGGCCGCCGGGTTGTTCGTCGACCGACTGCGGCTCGATGCGCACCGCATAGCTAGCGAAGCCGGCCACCCTGAAATCCGCGACACCGGGCGTGCCCTCGTAGCGATTGCCCTGCTCCAGGACCAGGAAACGGTCGCCGTTTTCCTCCACCCGAACATGTCCCTGGCGCGCGACGATCACCCCCATCCGCCCCTGCTGCATCGATTGCACGAAGACATTGCCGACCCGCTCGCTATTGGCGCTGGCGGTTTCCACGAAGAACACCCGCCGACCCTGCCGTTCCTCGGAAAAAACCCCGGGCGCCAAAGCGGAGACATGATCGCGGCTGGCCAGGTTTTCCTCGTATTGGGTCTGCTTGCTCACCGACCAGGGTATCAACACCATGCTGACGAAGGCGATGATGATCGCCGCCGGCAACGCGAAGGCGATGACTGGACGCATCCAGTCGAACGGCCCGAGGCCGCCGTTCATCCAGATCACGGCCTCGCTGTCGCGCCAGAGGCGGGACTGGCTCATGAACACGCCGATGAACAGGGCCATGGACAGCAGAATCGGTAGAAAACGCGCGAAGCCGAACCCCAGCATCGGAAAAACCGCGTCATTGGCGAGGTCGCCCAGCGCCGCCCGCCCGAGCACCCGCACCAGCAGCACGACCGCGAAGATCGCCGCCAGCGCGGTGAAGGCCATGGCGCTGCTGGCGGCCATCTCGCGGATCAGGGCACGGTCGTACAGGCGCGGGAATCGGGGCATGGATCGGGGGTGAGTTTTGACGAATCGAGGATCAACTGCCGATAATCGCGGAAACCGGCCGTTCAGGTAAGAATTTGTTTTTTTCCGGCAGGATCATCGGTTTTTGGAGACGGTAATGGAATTCAGCATAAAAAGTGGCAGCCCGGAAAAACAGCGCGGCGCCTGTGTGGTCGTCGGCGTTTTCGAGCACCGCAAACTCAGTTTCGCCGGCGAAGTCATCGATCACGCCGCCCAGGGCTATCTGGCCGACATTCTCCGGCGTGGCGACATGGACGGCAAGGCGGGAACCACCCTGCTGCTGCACAACGTGCCCGGGCTCCTCTGCGACCGGGTGCTGCTGGTCGGCCTCGGCAAGGAGCGTGAATTCCGCGACAAGCAGTACCGCGACGCCGTGCGCGCCGCGATCAAGACCCTGGCGGACACCGGCATCGGCGATGCCGCCCTCTATCTCAGCGAAATCCCGGTGAAGAAGCGCGACCTCGGCTGGAATGTGGAACAGGCGGTACTGGTCGCGGAAGAAACCCTGTATCGCTTCGACCAAATGAAGAGCAAGCCGGAAGAAAACAAGCGCGCCCCGCGCAAGCTCACCCTGGCGGTATCGCGCCGTGGCGAACTGCCCACCGGCGAGGCGGCCGCGCGACGTGGCCAGGCCATCGCCGCCGGCATGAAGCTGGCGAAGGACCTCGGCAACCTGCCCGGCAACATCTGCACCCCGAGCCATCTCGCGAAACAGGCCGAGGAACTGGCAAAAACCCATGGATTCGCCGTCGAAGTGCTGGATCAGGCCGGCATCGAAAAACTCGGCATGGGCTCCTTCCTTTCCGTCGCCCGCGGCAGCGACGAACCCCCGCACTTCATCATCCTGCGCCACCAGGGTGGCGCCGCCGATCAGAAACCCACCGTCCTGGTGGGCAAGGGCATCACCTTCGATTCCGGCGGCATCTCGCTCAAACCCGGCGCCGACATGGATGAAATGAAATACGACATGTGCGGCGCCGCCTCGGTGCTCGGCACCTTCCACGCCCTGGGCGAACTGAAATTACCGCTCAACGTTATCGGCCTCATCCCCACTTGTGAAAACATGCCCAACGGCCGCGCCAACAAGCCGGGCGACGTGGTCACCAGCATGTCCGGGCAGACCATCGAAATCCTCAACACCGACGCCGAGGGCCGCCTGATCCTGTGCGACGCGCTGACCTACGCGGAACGTTTCGAGCCGGCCTGTGTGGTCGATATCGCCACCCTCACCGGCGCCTGCGTGATCGCTTTGGGCCACCACACCACCGGCCTGCTCGCCAACGACGACGGCCTGGCGCGGGAACTGTTGCACGCCGGCGAAGTGGCGAATGACCGCTGCTGGCAACTACCGCTGTTCGACGAGTACGAAGAACAGTTGAAGAGCAACTTCGCCGACATGGCCAACATCGGCGGCCGCGCCGGCGGCACCATCACCGCCGCCGCCTTCCTCGGCAAGTTCACCAAGAAATACGACTGGGCGCACCTCGACATCGCCGGCACCGCCTGGAAATCCGGCAAGGAAAAAGGCAGCACCGGCCGCCCAGTGCCCTTGTTGGTGCACTTCCTGGTGAAACGGGCGGAAGGCTGATTCGCGGCGGATTCATGACGGAACCGCTGCGCGTTCCGCTCTACGCCGCGGCGTAGGGCGGATGCCCGCGGGGCGATCCGCCGACAACCATTCCACGGTCATCCATGCCCGACTATCGCCGCTACCGGATCCCTGGCGGCAGCTACTTTTTCACGGTCACCTTGCTGGACCGCCGGGGTGATCTGCTCACCCGGCACATCGACGCCTTGCGGGCGGCAGTCCGGGCCACGCGCAGGCGGCGTCCTTTCCACATCGATGCCTGGGTCGTGCTTCCCGACCATCTGCATTGCATCTGGACGCTGCCGACGGGAGATGCCGATTTTTCCAATCGCTGGAAGGCGATCAAGATTCGCTTCGTCCAGGCCCTGCCGCATGACGAACCGCGATCAGCCGTGCAAGCGGCGAACGGCGAACGCGGCATCTGGCAGCGCCGTTTCTGGGAACACGCCATCCGCGACGAAGACGACTATGCCAGGCACCTGGATTACGTCCACATCAACCCGGTCAAGCACGGCTGGGCGAAGACAGTACGGGAATGGCCGTATTCCACCTTTCAGCACTGGGTCGAAGCAGGGGTGTATCAACCGGATTGGGCCGGCGGCGGAGAAGATGATTTACCGGCGGGGGAGCGGTGAACGGGCAGATTGGCGGAACCGCTTCGCGTTCCGCCCTACGCGGCAATAAATGTATACGTAGGGCGGATGCCCGCAGGGCGATCCGCCAACTCAGCACCGGCGCCAAATCACCCGCGTCGCCGCGCAATCACCAGTCATGGCGGAACCGCTTCGCGTTCCGCCCTACGCGGTAACAAATGGATACGTAGGGCGGATGCCCGCAGGGCGATCCGCCAACCCGGCTACGGCGCCGAATCACCCCACGTCGCCGCGCGATCACCAGCCATGGCGGAACCGCTTCGCGTTCCGCCCTACGCGGCAACAAATGGATACGTAGGGCGGATGCCCGCAGGGCGATCCGCCAACCCGACACCGACACCGAATCACCCGCGTCGCCGCGCAATCGCCAGTCATGGCGGAACCGCTTCGCGTTCCGCCCTACGCGGTAACAAATGGATACGTAGGGCGGATGCCCGCAGGGCGATCCGCCAACCCGGCACCGGCGCCGAATCACCCGCGTCGCCGCGCAATCACCAGCCATGGCGGAACCGCTTCGCGTTCCGCCCTACGTTTTCTTCACCCTTCCGAACGCGGGGCGATCCGCCAACCCCATCAAGGCTCCAGCACCGTATCCCTCGCTTCCGCCAGCAATTCCGGGTAATCCCGCGAGGCGTGCAAGCCCCGGCTTTCGTGGCGTAGCGTCGCGCAGCGCACGATCAGGTCGGCGGCGAGTACCAGGTTGCGTAGTTCGATCAGGTCGTTGCTGACCCGGAAGTTGCTGTAGTACTCGTCGATCTCGTCGCGCAGCAGCTTGATGCGGTGGGCGGCACGTTCCAGGCGTTTGCGGGTACGGACAATGCCGACGTAATCCCACATGAAGCGGCGCAATTCGTGCCAGTTGTGGGCGATGACGATTTCCTCGTCGGCATCGGTGACCCGACTTTCGTCCCAATCCGGCAATGCCACCGGCGCGACCGGCGTTGCCTCGGCGATATGCGCGGCGGCCGCGCGGCCGTAGACCAGGCATTCCAGCAGGGAATTGGAGGCGAGCCGGTTAGCCCCGTGCAGGCCGGTGCAACTGGCTTCGCCGATGGCATAGAGATTGTCCGCGTCGGCCCGACCGTTCTTGTCCACCACGATGCCGCCGCAGGTGTAGTGCGCGGCCGGCGCAACCGGTATCCATTCGCGGGTGATGTCGATGCCCAGCTCCAGGCAACGCGCGTGGATGTTGGGGAAGTGGCTGACGATGAATTTGGCCGGCTTGTGGGTGATGTCCAGGTAGACGCAATCGAGGCCGCGTTTCTTCATCTCGAAGTCGATGGCGCGCGCCACCACGTCGCGCGGCGCCAGTTCGCCGCGTTCGTCGTGTTCCGGCATGAAGCGGCTGCCGTCGGGCAGTCGCAGCAAGGCGCCCTCGCCACGCATCGCCTCGGTAATCAGGAAGGATTTGGCGTGTGGGTGATACAGGCAGGTCGGATGGAACTGGATGAACTCCAGATTGGCCACCCGGCAACCAGCGCGCCAAGCCATCGCGATACCGTCGCCGGTGGCCGTGTCCGGATTGGTGGTGTAGAGAAAGGCCTTGCCGGCGCCACCGGTGGCCAGCGCGGTGAAGCCGGCGGCATAGGTTTCCACCTGGCCGCTGGCGGTATCCAGCACATAGGCGCCGCGCACCGCCGCGCCCTCGCGCCCGAGGCCGCGGTCGGTGATCAGGTCGATGGCGATATGGTGGGCGAACAGAGTCACATTGGATTTCGCCGCCATGCGCGCCAGCAGGATGTCCTGCACCGCGCGGCCGGTGGCGTCCGCCGCGTGCAGTACCCGGCGCTTCGAGTGGCCGCCTTCACGGGTCAGGTGATAGGCCGCGCCCTCATGATCGAACGGCGTGCCCTGTTCGACCAACCATTGCACCGCCGCCGGCGCCGCTTCCACCACCTGGCGCACCACGGCTTCGTCGCAGAGGCCGGCACCGGCCACCAGGGTGTCGCGCACATGGTCGTCGAAGCTGTCGTCCGGGCCGGTGACGGCGGCGATGCCGCCCTGCGCCCAATAGCTGGAACTGTCCGAGTCGGCTTTCTTGGTCACCACCGCGATGCGCAGATGTTCGGGCAGGGACAAAGCCAGGGTGGCGGCGGACATGCCGGAGCCGATGATGAGGACGTCGAAACGTTGCATGGGCGAGCTCTGAAACAAGGGGAACCTGGCCGGCGCCTTACCCGTATTGCGCGCGGGGCGTGGCCGCTGTTCGGCCGGTTATACTCGACCCAACATGGATTGCAAACAGTGGCGAGCAGCGCCACGCGAGGATGCGGATGAGTGATCGGGAAATCGACCTGCAACTGGTCGAGCGGGTACGTGAAGGTGACAAACAGGCGTTCGGGCTGCTGGTGGAGAAATACCGCCGCAAGGTCATTCGCTTGCTGTCGCGCATGGTGCGCAATCCGGATGACCTCGAGGATATCGCCCAGGAAACCTTCATCAAGGCTTACCGCGCGCTGCCTCAATTTCGCGGTGACGCCGCGTTTTATACCTGGCTCTATCGGATCGCCGTCAATACCGCGAAAAACCACCTGGTGTCGCGCGGCAAGGCGATGCGTACGGTGAGCGATCACGCGCTCAACGACGAGGATGAGCCGGATGAACGGCTGGTGGCGCGCGACATCAGCACACCTGAAACGGAACTTCTATCGAAACAAGTCGCCATAGCCGTTAACGAAGCGGTTGATAGCCTGCCCGAGGAACTCCGTCAGGCCATCACGTTGCGGGAAATGGAAGGCATGAGTTACGAGGAAATTGCTGAATACATGGCCTGTCCTATCGGTACCGTGCGCTCCCGGATATTCCGGGCGCGCGAGGCCATAGCCGCCAAGTTGCGGCCGATCCTGGGCACCCCGGATGACAAAAGGTGGTAGCAAAATGAACACGGTCACACAACACCACGAACATCACCACGAAGACGACAGCCTTTCAGCGCTGCTGGACGGCGAGTTGACCGACCAAGGCGCGCGACTGGCAATCCGCCAGATGGTCAATGACTCCGTTCGCCAAGCGCGTTTCAGCGATTATTGCGCCATAGGCGATCTCATGCGCGGCCACCACCACGACCTCCCCGGGCTGACCCGCAAGGTCATGGCCGCGCTCGCGGAGGAACCGACACTGCTCGCGCCCGTGCGCAAACCACCGGAGCGGCGCCCTCTGCTCTGGCTCGCCGCCGCCACCTGCGCCGCCATCACCTGGGGGCTGTGGAACGCCGCGCCGCGCCAGGACAACGTGCTACCGCTGGCCGCCCTGCCGACGATGGCGCACCCGCCAGCCGACGTCATGCCCTATCTGGCGGCGCATCAGGACTACGCCCAGGCCGTGCTGACAGCGCCGGAAATGCGCTTCACCCGGGTTTCCCTGGGCGGAGAGGCGCGGTGAGGGCGGGCTGGTTATTGCTGTTGGCCGCGACCACCGCGCAAGCGGCGCCACCGCTATCGCAGGCCGAGGCTGGCGCGTGGTTGCAGAAGATGGCGGACGCCGCGCGCCGGACGGCTTACGAAGGTGTCTTCGTGGCGCGCCAGGGTGACAGCATGCAGACCCTGTCAATCAGCAACCGTCCCGCCGGACAGGGCAATGAAAGTCGTCTCATGGCGCTGGACGGCACGCCCCGCGAAGTGCGTTGCAGCCAGACCGGGGCGGTGACGGTGATCGCGGACGGCAACCAGATCAAGATCGAAAAACGCCTCAGCCGCCGCTATTTCCCGGAATTGCTGCCCGCCGACACGCAGGCCCTGGTGGGCTTGTACGAGGTACGACTGGGAGACACGGCGCGCGTCGCGGGCCTGGATTGCCGCAATGTCGAAATTCTGCCGCGAGACGCCTTCCGCTGGGGCTATGTGCTTTGCGCGGAAAAGGAAAGTGGACTGCCGCTGAAGGCTGTGATCATCGATGGTGAGCACGCGCCGTTGATGCAATACACCTTCGCCGAAGTGAAACTGGCTTCATCGGGCAACCCGATGAAGCCACTGGCCCGGACCGCGCGCCTGCCCGAGGTGCCGGAACCGGCGCGACGCCTCGATACCGAACAGATTGTGGCGACCGCCCTGCCCCCCGGCTATGTCCGCATCGCCGCGGTCAAACGCCGCCTGCCCAACACCACGGGCGAGGTGGAACACTGGGTATTCAGTGACGGCCTCACGCATATTTCCCTGTTTCTGACCCCCAGCGGCAAACCGGTGGACAGCGTCCGCGGTCAAAGCACGCACGGCATGGTCAATCTGATGCGGCGCCAGGTGGGTGAATTCCAGGCCACCGTGTTGGGTGACGCGCCCTGGGCGGCGGTGGAAACCATCGCCCTGGGCCTGGAGCCGAGGTGATGATCCTGGAAACCTCAGTTGACCGCTCCTCAACGCTTGAGAGCTCGCATGCACGCCACGTTCAGTGCCTCCGATGACGTTCACCGGCTGGGTGACGCCCGCGTTCAACTGAGGTTTCCAGGATGATCGAAACCCCCGCCCGGATCACCCGTCTCGATGGCGACAGCGCCTGGGTGGTCGGCGCCGCCCCGTCGTCCTGTGGCGCCTGTGCCGGCAAGGGCTGCGGCAGTTCGATCTTTGCCCGGGTGCTGCATGCCGACGAACCGGAATACCGGGTTGAAAACAGCCTCGGCGCGGCGGTGGGTGAGTCCGTGGTCATCGGCCTGCCCGAAGGCGCCCTGCTCGGCGCCGCGATATCCGCCTACTTGGTGCCGCTATTGCTGCTGATCGGCGGCGCCTTGCTCGGCCAGCAACTCGCCGGGGAACTCGGCGCCGTGACAGGCGGTCTTTGCGGCCTGGTACTGGCCGCGTTGAATCTGAAGCGCCGCAGCGCCCCGGCCACCATGCCGGTGGTACTGCGACGCGGTGGAAGCGGCTGCGCCAGTCACTAAGCCAAAACGCCGGCGCTCGCGCCGGTATCGATCATCCAGCCGGCGGCATGCCGGCGTTATTTGCGAGGTGTGACATGAAGAGTTGGTTTGCCTTGATCGGCCTGTCATTAAGCTTCCTGTCCGGCGGCGTCTCCGCGCAACTACCGGATTTCGTGGACATGGTGGAAACACAATCTCCCACCGTCGTCAACATCACCACTACGCAGGAAGCGCGTCGCCTGAAACGCGGCGGCAAACGGCTGCCGGCGCCGGACGAGATGCTGGATTTCTTCCGCAAATTCATGCCCCCCGAGGGCGAGGCCTTCCTGCCCCCCAGCCGTGGCCAGGGCTCGGGCTTCATCATTTCCGCCGATGGCTACATCCTGACCAACGCCCATGTCGTCGACAAGGTCGATGAAGTCACGGTGAAACTGGCCGACAAGCGCGAATTCCGCGCCAAGGTGGTGGGTTCCGACAGCCGCACCGATGTCGCCCTGATCAAGATCAACGCCGAAAACCTGCCCAAGGTGACACTGGGCAACCCGGACAAGCTGCGGGTGGGTGAGTGGGTACTCGCCATCGGCGCCCCCTTCGGTTTCGAGAATTCGGTGACCGCCGGCATCGTCTCCGCCATCGGCCGCTCCCTGCCTCAGGAAAACTACGTGCCCTTCATTCAGACTGACGTCGCGGTGAACCCCGGCAACTCCGGCGGCCCGCTATTCAACATGAAAGGGGAAGTGGTCGGTATGAACTCGCAGATCATCTCCCGCTCCGGCGGCTACATGGGCCTGTCGTTCGCGATCCCGATCGACGTCGCCACCGATGTCGCCGAACAATTGAAGACCAACGGCAGCGTCAGTCGCGGCCGCCTCGGCGTGGTGATCCAGCAGGTCACGCCCGATCTGGCCGACGCCTTCGGCCTGAAGCATTCGGGCGGCGCGCTGGTGGCCGACGTCGAGTCAGGCAGCCCCGCCGACAAGGCCGGCGTGAAGGTTTCCGACATCATTCTCAAATTCAACGGCAGGCCGGTCACGGGTTCCGTCGACCTGCCGCGCATGGTCGGCGCCACCAAGCCGGGCAGCCGCGCCACCCTGAGCATCTGGCGCAAGAAGGCGATGCATGAGACCGAGGTGATCGTTGGGGAAATCAAGGACGATCAGACCGCCGCCAAGGCCCCCGAAAAACGCGCGAAAAGCAATCGCGCCGGCCTGAGCGTCAGCCCGCTCACCGCCGCGCAAAAGAAGATTCTGAAGATCGACAGCGGCGTTCTGGTGGAAAGCGCGACCGGCCCCGCCAGCCGCGCCGGCATTGAGGAAGGCGACATCATCCTCGCGGTCAACAATCATGAAGTGAACAGCGACGAGGAACTGGCCAATCTCCTCAACGACCCGCAACGCAAGAGCGCCGCCTTGTTGGTCAAACGCCAGGAAAACGCGCACTACGTCTCGCTGCGTCTGGAGCCGTAAACGCCGATCCGGGCAACTCGCCGCTCGCCATCGGCCGCGCGGCACGCAGTCCCGGGGTACGCCGAGGCGCGATGAACCGCGCCAAAGCGCATCCCCACACACGCCGCCTCTGGCGGACCAGCGGATTTGACTCCTCGGTCGCCAGGGCGGCGTTTTTACTTGCGCCTAAATCATCCACCGAGCACTGCCGGCAAGACCTGACCACACGGCGCGTGCTCGGGGCGTTTTACCCGAGCACGCGCCGTACTAGCGTGAACTTACTGGCAGACCTGCTGCATGCTGAAGGAAAGCAGATTGGTGCTGTTGACGGCATCCATGCCGCTGGAGATCAGCCAGCGCAGAGCCTTGGTCGGTGGCGGCGTGATGCCGACCAGTTCAGTGGGGCACTTGAAAGTCAGAACGTACATCGGCCGCTCGCCCGTCGGATAGACCTTGGTGACGCTCGGAAGGATGTCTATGTCCGGAGAGGGCAGGTGCGGTTCGGGCAAGAACGCCCTTAGTGTGTTGATTATCTGTTCTCCAGATTGCACGACCGGCGCGACCGACGTGGCCGGGGTAGCCGGCGCGACTGCCGCAACCGGCGGCACCGTTGGCGCGGCTTGGTTGTAAGTGGCCGTGCGATAGGCAAGGTAGGGATTGCTGCTGGGCGCGGCGGCAGTGACAACCGTGGTGGCTGTCACGGTTACCAGCGCCGGCCCCTTGGCGATCTGCTTCCAGGCTTCACTGACCGCCGGCGTCGGGGCGGCGACGGGCACGGGCGCGGCCTTGGCCACGGAGGGCGCTACCGGGCTGGCGGGCGGCGTCTCTTTGACCACAACAGGCGCTACCGGGCTGGTCGGCGGGGTCTCCTTGGCCGCGACAACGGGCACACTGGATGCCAGCGAGAGCGACGGGGCCAGGGCCAGCGGTGCGGCAACGATACCAGCGTCCACGCGTGCCGCCACCACAGTGGCGGGCGGGGCAAGGGGCGCGGTAGTCGCCGCTTGGGTGGATTCGTTCACACCCACCCCAGTGACGGCCGCCGTTGCCACTTGCACCGCCACGTTGAGTACACGCTTCGCGCTGCCGTCCGCCAGTGGTGCTCTCTTCACCGTGGACTTGAGCGACGATTTGACCTGGCCCTTTTTAGCTTGCGTACCGCTCAAGACCGCGCCGCTGTTCATTAAGGCGACGGAAGCGACGAGCAGGCTACTCAGGAGTTGCGGAAGTGCTTTCATTAGGCCGTCCTTCAGAAGTGTGTGACCTGCCGCGATATCGACCGCGACCGGAGATATCCGGCATAGTGCAATAAATTGACCGGCATCGGTTACCGGGGTTCCCCATTTGGTTGATGCCGCTCAAGAGCAACGGTGTGCGCCGAAGGCATCCCCTCACAGGATAGACCAGACCTCGGCGCGACAACCCGTGGCGTCGCAAGCGAGGTAGCCGGCGCTGGTGTCATACCAGTCCGGCAGTACCCAACGCTCGCGGGAGCGATCATCGATCAGATGCTCGTGGCGGGCGGGGCGGTGGGTATGACCATGGATGATGCGGCTGACGCCATGGTGACGAAACGCCTCGGCCACCGCCACGGGATTCACATCCATGATGTCCGGGCGCTTGTCGGCCTTGGCCTGTTCGCTGCGTTCGCGCAGCGCCGCCGCGATAGCGTGACGTTCCGCCAGAGACCTGTCGAGAAAGGTGGCGCGCCAGGCCGGCTCCCGCACCTGGGCGCGAAATGCCTGGTACGGCGCATCATCGGTGCACCAGGTGTCGCCGTGCGCAAGCAGCGTCGGCGTGCCGTACAGATCGACACAGGTCGGATCTTGCAGCAGGGAGAAACCGGCGGCGCGCGCCAGCCCCGGGCCGACCAGGAAATCCCGGTTGCCGGGAAGGAAATAAACGGGGACGCCGGCGTCTGAAACCTGTTTCAGCGCGACCGCGATGACGGCGTTGAAGGGCGACGCGAGATCGTCATCGCCCACCCAGGCTTCGAACAAATCACCCAGGAGATAAAGCGCGTCGGCATGGACCGCGCGCTGCTCCAGGAAACTCCGGAACGACGCGGCGGCACCGGGGCGTTCCGGGGTGAGATGAAGATCGGCGATGAACAGCGTGGCGGTCACGCGCGGAAACCGACTCAGCCTTCCACAACCTCAGCCGATTCGATCATGACGTTCTCGACCGGCACATCCTGGTGACCGGCGCGCATGCCGGTGCGAACCTTGCGAATGCGGTCGACGGTGTCCTGGCCCGCGCTGACGCGGCCAAACACGCAATAGCCATAGCCTTGAGCGGACGGCTCGCGGAAGTTGAGAAAATCATTGTTGGAAATATTGATGAAGAACTGACTGCTGGCGGAATCAGGATTCGGCGTGCGCGCCATGGCGATGCTGTAGGCGACGTTCTTGAGGCCGTTGTCGGCTTCGTTCTTGATCGGCGCGCGGGTGGCTTTCTGTTCCATGTCGGGAGTAAAACCACCGCCCTGGACCATGAAGCCGTCGATCACGCGGTGAAAGATGGTGCCGTTGTAATGGCCGTCACGCACATACTGGATGAAGTTCGCGACGGTCTCTGGCGCGGCCTTGGCGTCCAGTTCCAGGGTGATGGGTCCGAAGTTGGTTTGCAGTTTGATCATGGGTTTGGCTCGGTTGGGTTTCTTGACGGAAGGGGTTGCCGCGATGCTCGCGGCGGTAAAGCTGAGGAGGCAAAAAGCCAGGAGCAGGCGAGTCAGGGTTTGTATGGACATGGGTCAGCGTTGTACGAGATGAGTGGGTAATTCCGAGGTTCTTTCCATGGCGATGCGCCACTGGCCGTCATCCATGCGCCAATAGAGCCGCTTGCGGCTGACGCTGGAGAAACGATCACTGCCGTAACGCTGGGTGAATTCGGCGTAAGCCATGGTCTTGCCATCCTCGATTCCCGGGTAGAGGAACAGGCTGACATCTTCCAGCTCCAGCGTAATCCAGGCCTTATCGACGATGTTGCGTCGCTTGCTATCCGCCCAGCCGCGCCCGGCGCCGCGTAAAAACTCCTGCTCGTAATGACTCAGGAATCGGTCCGCCTCGCGCGTCTGCCATGCGGCCCGCCAGGTCTGGAGGCGCATCAGCAAGTCATTCCTGGCTTGTTCCCATACCTCGCGCTCGATCCAGTCGGTGCGATCGGCCAGGACCACCGGCGTGCTGCCCGGCCGCACCCAACGGCTGATTTCCTGGAGGTCGGGATTGGTCACCACCACACAACCATCGCTGGAACGGGGCGGCCGACTGTAGGTATCGGAAGGCACGCCATGCAGCCAGATGCCATGGCCGCCACGCCCCTGGAGCCGATCCCATTCGTTCGGATAATCAAGCGGAAAGGCGCCGGCCCCGTAGAGATCGGCCAGGCCCTTGCTCGGCAACTGCTTGGTGATCTGGTAGACCCCCATCGGCGTGCGCTTGTCGCCTTCCACGCGCTTGTCGGTGCCGTTCTTGCCGATGGTCATGTAGAAATCGGCCTTCAGGCGCGGTTCACCATCGACGTTCTCGAACAGATAGAGACGGGCGCGCGAGGCATCGGCGAGCAGGGCGTACTTCTGGTCGGGCGCGAGTTGCAGAATCTGGCGCGGCAGATAAGCCGGATCGGGCTGATCGATATAGCGCATCAGCCGTACCCGCGCCTCGTCGCGCAGATCGGACAGGGATTGCGCGGAAGTCGCCGAACCGGAGGCCACGGGCCCGATGCCGGAGAGCGGCCGGGCACGCGCCATCAACAGGTCACCCTTGATCAGATGGGCAAGCTTGAAATCGGGACGGATGGAAATGACCCGGTTGACTTCTTTCAGTGCGTCATCCAGACGGTTGCCGCGGATGTCCTGAATCGTCTTGGCGATCAGCGTGTCGGGCGAAAGCAGGAAGCGCGAGGTATCGGCGCTGGCCAGCAGCATGGGCACCTCGCCGCCGACACCGGCCGCCGCCAAACCAGGCAACGCGGCCAGCAGCGCCAGGCCAATACGTGCGATCCAGGTGCCGATACCCATACGCATCAACGCTCCTCTACGATTTTCCAGGCATCACCCTGCTTGGCCAGGGTCAGGACTTTCCGGCCGCGATCCCTGTAGGTATTAGAAGCATAGTTCTGCGTGAAACTGACGTTGGCGCTATCGCCTTGCAAACGCACCTTGACTCGATCCAGCTCCACCTTGATGAACGCCGGACGAGTGACGCGCTCGCTCCGCTCGGTTTCCCATTCGCCGCGATCACGGCCGCCGGGTACATTGAAGTCCTTGCCGTAGAAGGCGAGGTAAGCCGCCGCGTCGCGCTGGCTCCAGGCTTCGGCCCAGGATTGCACGGTGCGCTCGATTTCCGCCACGGGATCGAGACTGGTAGCCGGTTCGACCGCCGCCTTGGCGGGCTCCTCGGCCTTGGCCTGGACAGTGGCGGGCGAGGGACGCGCCGGTTCCTGCGGCGGGTTGGCGATCTGCGCGGCTTGCGCGGTCTTGACCGGAGCGGCCTTGGTGGCCGTCTTCGTGGTGCCGACATCCTGCATCCGCGTGGGGCTGAACAAGTCGCGGATCATCGCCAGCTTGGTCAGCGCCGAAGTATTGGACTTGTCCAATTGCAGCGCCTTGTCGTAGGACTGCGAGGCCATCTTGGCATAGATGTCGCCCAGATTTTCATGCGCGGTGGCATAGCTGGGGTGGGTGCGGATGGCCATTTCCAAGCTGTTCTTGGCGCGCTCGTACTGGGCCTGGGCGGCGTAGAGCACCGCCAGATTGTTATAAGGCTCGGGCAATTCCGGGAAATCCTCGGTCAGGTCGGTAAAGACCTTGATCGCATCGCCGTGGCGATTCAGTTCGGTGAGGATCAAACCCTTGAGGAAACGCCCCTGCGCATCTTTCGGGCTGGTCACCAGGAAGGCGTTCACCTTTTCCAGCGCGGCGGCATTGTTGCCCTGACGGAAGGCCTGATTGACGTCCTGGACACTGGGTGCGGCGGCGAGCGACACGGCGGGAAGCCAGGCAAGAAGGAGGGCTGCGGGTAAGACGCGGGAGAAACGTGAGAGGACCATGTGTGCTAAGCTTTTTGCGGTGTTTGCGGTTGTTGGGAGTATGCCCCAGACCGCGAGAATTCTAGCCCCCGCAGGGCGCATTACCAAACTCACCCTCCCGCCCCGCTGCTTTTTTACCCCTCCCCTTCCGATCAAGCCATGAGCGATCCCGCACCCGTTCAGCATTTCATCCGTTCCATCATCGAGGCCGACCTAGCCAGCGGCAAACATGCCGCGATCACCACCCGTTTCCCACCCGAGCCCAATGGCTACCTGCACATCGGCCATGCCAAGTCGATCTGCCTGAATTTCGGTCTTGCCGTCGACTACCAAGGCGCCTGCAACCTGCGTTTCGACGACACCAACCCGGAAAAAGAGACCGAGGAATATGCCAGCGCCATCCAGGAAGACGTGCGTTGGCTGGGTTTCAACTGGCATGGCGAAGTGCGTTGGGCTTCGGACTATTTCCCGGCCCTCTACGACTACGCGGAACAACTGATCGGCAAAGGCCTGGCCTACGTCGACGACCTGACCCCGGAGGAAATGCGCGAATATCGCGGCACCCTGACCCAGCCGGGCCGGGCCAGCCCCCATCGCGCTCGCACCACCGAGGACAACCTCGATCTGTTCCGGCGCATGAAGGCCGGCGAGTTCCCCGACGGCTCGCGCACCCTGCGCGCCAAGATCGACATGGCCAGCCCAAACATCAACCTGCGCGACCCGGTGATCTACCGAATCAAGCGCGCGCACCACATCCGCACCGGCGATACGTGGTGCATCTACCCGATGTACGACTACACCCACTGCATTTCGGACGCCCTGGAAAACATCACCCATTCCCTGTGCACTCTGGAGTTCGAGGATCACCGCCCCCTCTACGACTGGGTGCTGGATCAACTCTCGGTGCCCTCACACCCGCGCCAGATCGAGTTCTCGCGCCTGGAACTGCACTACACCGTCACCAGCAAAAGGAAGCTCAACCAACTGGTGACCCAAGGCTTCGTGTCCGGCTGGGACGACCCGCGCATGCCCACCATCCACGGCATGCGCCGACGCGGCTACACCCCCGCCGGCATTCGCGAATTCGCCCGCCGCATCGGCATCTCCAAGAGCGATAACGTGATCGACATGGGCGTGCTGGAAGGCTGCATCCGCGAAGACCTGGAAACCAAGGTGCCGCGCGTCATGGCCGTGCTCAACCCGCTCAAGGTGACACTGAGCAATTACCAGGAGGGCGTGACCGCATCGCGCGCCGCCGGTTTCCACCCCAATCATCCGGAATTCGGCGAACGCGACGTGCCGATCAGCCGGGAAATCTGGATCGAACAGGACGACTTCTCCGAGAACCCGCCCGCCGGCTGGCAGCGGCTCACCATCGGCGGCGAAGCGCGCCTGCGCTACTCCTACGTCATCAAGTGTGACGAAGTGGTGAAGGACACCGAGGGCCGCGTGATCGAACTACGCTGTTCTATCGACCACGAAACCCTGGGGAAAAACCCGGTCGGGCGCAAGGTCAAGGGCGTCATCCACTGGGTATCCAAAGCCCACGCCCTGCCCATCGAAGCGCGTCTGTATGACCGCCTGTTCCTCGACGCGGAACCGGACAGCCACAAAGACCGCGACTTCCTGGAATTCCTCAACCCCGAATCCCTGACCGTGGTGAATGGCTGGGCCGAAGCCTGCGTTGCCCAAGCCGCGCCGGAAACCCGCTACCAGTTCGAGCGTCTCGGCTACTTCTGCGCCGACCGCTACGACCACCAACCCGGCGAGCGAATGGCGTTCAACCGCACCGTGACGCTGAAGGATTCCTGGAGCAAGTAACCCAACCCGCCCCCTCGCTCCCACGCTCCAGCGTGGGAGCAGCTCTTGGACGCTCCAGCGTCCAGAAGACCACCACGACGCTGGAGCGTCGAAACGGCATTCCCACGCTGGAGCGTGGGAACGAGGTCGGGTTCCACACTCCAGCGTAACCTCACCAGCGCGTCTCCACCTCCAGCAATCCCGGCAGGCCGGCGTAGTTGCGGGCGCTGGAATAGCGCCAGTGGATGGGGGCGTCGACATAGCCTCGCACTACCGGGTTGTTGTGCAGGTAGTCCAGCTTCTGCCGCATCATGGTTTCGCCCTGGATCAGTTGCGGGTGGGCGCCTTCCTGCCAGACCTGGCGCCGCCGGTCCGTCTTGTGCCGGGCCTTGTGGAAGGCCAGGAGGTCGAGGGCAGGGGATTGGATCGCGGTCAGGCGTTCGACAATGCGACCGGCGGTGTAAGACTTGAAGCTGGCCATCGCCTTACCCAGTTCGTCGCCGCCAGCGATCAGGTGGCAGTGGTTTTCCAGCAGCACATAGCCGTAAAGCACGATGCGGCCTTCGCCCTGGAGGTGGCGCAGGCTGTCGAGGACGATGCGGGCGTTTTCCGGCTGGGCGAACAGGGGTAGCCATTGCAGCACCGTGCAGGTCAGGAAGTGCGGGGCCTGGGGTTCGTGGATTTGGTAGCGACTGCGTCCCATGATTTTTCTCGTATTGGTTTGCGGCGACTGTACTGGACGCTGGGGTATGGGGGCCAGACTCGTTCCCACGCTCCAGCGTGGGAACGCCGTTTTGGCCTTCGGGACGCTGGAGCGTCCAAGACCTGCTCCCACGCTGGAGCGTGGGAGCGAGATGCGCGGTGCCGGCTCCCGCGCGTGACCGGGCGCAATGCGGTGTGTATATTCGCCAGCGACCGCACCCGGGCGGACCTGGGACAACCCATTTCATCCCCATGACCACACTGACTCTCTACAACACCCTCAGCCGCAAGAAAGAAGTCTTCGTCCCCATCACCCCAGGTCAGGTGCGCATGTACGTTTGCGGCATGACCGTGTACGACTACTGCCATCTGGGCCACGCCCGCGTGCTGGTGGTGTTCGACATGATCACCCGCTGGCTGCGCGCATCGGGCTATGACGTGGATTACGTGCGCAACGTCACCGACATCGACGACAAAATCATCAAGCGCGCCTTCGACAACGGCGAGGCCTTTACCGCGCTTACCCAGCGCTTCATCGACGCCATGCACGAAGACGGCGCCGCCCTTGGCGTGCTGCCGCCGGACCATGAGCCGCGCGCCACCGAATACGTCGGCAAGATGCTGACCATGATTCAGACCCTGATCGATAACGACCATGCCTACGCCGCAAGCAACGGCGATGTCTATTACGCGGTCGGCAGTTTCCCCACGTATGGCCAACTTTCCGGAAAAACGCTGGAAGACCTGCGCGCCGGTGAGCGGGTCGAAATTGATCCGTACAAGCGCGACCCGATGGACTTCGTATTGTGGAAGGCGGCGAAGCCGGGTGAACCCTCCTGGCCCTCGCCCTGGGGGGAAGGCAGGCCCGGCTGGCATATTGAATGCTCGGTGATGGGTGGCGATCTGCTCGGCGCCCATTTCGACATCCACGGTGGCGGCCAGGACTTGCAATTCCCGCACCACGAAAACGAAATCGCCCAGAGCGAGGGCGCGCACGGCTGCAAATTCGTCAACTACTGGCTGCACAACGGCTTCGTCCGCGTCGATGACGAGAAGATGTCGAAGAGTCTGGGCAATTTCTTCACCATCCGCGAGGTACTGAAAAAGTACGACGCCGAAGTGGTGCGCTTCTTCATCCTGCGCGCCCATTACCGCAGCCCGCTCAACTACTCCGACCAGCACCTGGACGACGCCAAGGCCGCGCTGAACCGGCTCTACACCGCTTTGCGCGGCGTCAACGCGAGCAGCGTCGAAATCGACTGGCATACCCCACAGCCAACCCGCTTCAAGGAAGCGATGGATGATGACTTCAACACCCCGGAAGCCCTCGCCGCCCTGTTCGACATCGCCGCCGGCCTCAATAAGTCGCGCGACGCCACCGAGGCGGGCCTGCTGAAAAAATTGGGTGGCATCCTCGGCCTGCTGCAACGCGACCCGGAGGAATACCTCCAAGCCGGCCCCGCCGGCGACGACGGCTATACCCCCGAGCGCATCCAGGGTCTCATCGACGAACGCCTCGCCGCCCGCAAAGCCAAAGACTTCAAACGCTCCGACAACATCCGCGACGAACTCAAGGCCGCCGGCATCGCGCTCGAAGACGGGCCACAAGGCACGACCTGGCGGCGCGAATAAGCCGACGGCGGTAGAATGCCGTCCTTTCGCCCCGCCCCCAGCCATGCACCTACTCACCGCCATTCTTCTCGCCAGCGCCGCCGGTGGCTTGCTCTCCGTGCTCCTGGCCACGGTGGCGTTTCGCCTGAAAGCGGAGTGGGTACCGGTGATGGTCAGCTATTCCATCGGCGCCCTGCTCGGTGCGGCGTTTCTGGAAATCCTGCCGCACGCGCTGGAACATGCCGGCAACATGGAGGCTCTGACCGGCACGGTTCTGGGCGGCATTCTCGGTTTCTTCATCCTGGAAAAACTGGTGCTCTGGCGCCATTGCCATACCGAGCATTGCGAGGCGCACGGGGCGGACATCCCACAACACGACCACGGCCGCTCCGGCCTGATGATCACGGTCGGCGACACGGTGCACAACTTTGTCGATGGCGTGATGATCGCCGCCGCTTTCCTGGTCGATTTCAAACTCGGCGTGGTCACCGCCTTCGCCATCGCCGCCCACGAGGTGCCGCAGGAACTGGGCGATTTCCTCATCCTGCTGCATTCCGGCTACAGCAAGACGCAGGCGCTGCTGCTCAATCTGCTGTCCAGCCTGGCCATGCTGGTGGGCGCGCTGCTGGGTTACTTTTTGCTGGCCGAGCTGCAATGGCTTCTGCCCTACATGCTGGCCATCGCCGCCTCCGGCATGATCTACGTCGCCGTGGCCGACCTCATCCCCGGCCTGCACAAAAGAACAGAACTGATCCACACCGGACAGCAGGCTCTGCTCATCGGCCTGGGCATCTTCACGGTCTGGGCGGCGGGCACCCTCGCGCATGAGTGGATGCACGGATAGCGGAATAAAACAGTTTTTTCGGGAGTATTCAAATGGCTATTGAGCTTTTCAACGACGGCAAACACGTCTGCCTGCTGTTCAACGACCTGGTGGACGACACCGGCAGCGATGCCGTGCAGGCCAACCAGTTCATGATCGTGTCCGATGGCGAGGGCGCGCTGATCGATCCGGCCGGCAACATGACCTACAACGCCCTGATCATGGCCATGCACCGCTATTTCCCGTTCAGGCAACTGAAATACATCTTCGCCTCGCACCAGGACCCGGACATCATCGCCTCGCTCAACAAGTGGCTCACCGCCACCGAATGCACGCTCTATGTCTCCGCCCTGTGGGAACGCTTTCTGCCGCACTTCTGCACCGCCAATCGCACCGAAGGCCGCATCATCGGCATCCCCGATGCGGGCATTGTCATTCCCATGCGCGACACCTCCCTCTACGCGGTGCCGGCCCACTTCCTGCACGCCGAGGGCAATTTCCAGTTCTACGACAGCAAGGCCAAGATCCTGTTCTCCGGTGACTTGGGTGCGTCCCTGGTGCACCACGACGCCATCGTCGACCCCATCACCAGCAAGGCACAATTCCAGGCGCATCTGGCGCATATGGATGGCTTCCACCGCCGCTACATGGTCTCGAACAAGGCCTGCCGCTTCTGGGCGCACATGGCGCGTGAAATGGACATCGACATGCTGGTGCCGCAACACGGCCGCTGGTTCAAGGGCAAGGAAGCCATCGGCGCCTTCATCGACTGGATCGAAAACCTCAACTGCGGCATCGACCTGTTCACTCAGGATCACTACAAACTGCCTGCGTAGCGCCGGCTTCCAGCCGGCAGGCCGGCCCTGGGCCGGCTTCATGGATATCCCAATGAACCCAATTCCGAAAATCGGCTTCGTCTCCCTCGGTTGCCCGAAAAACACCTTCGATTCCGAGCGCATCCTCACGCAACTGCGCGCCGAGGGCTATCTCATCGTCCCCACCTACCAGGATGCTGATCTGGTGGTGGTCAACACCTGCGGCTTCATCGACGCGGCGGTCGAGGAAAGCCTGGACGCCATCGGCGAGGCCCTGCGCGAGAACGGCAAGGTCATCGTTACCGGCTGCCTGGGCGCGCGCGAATCGGTCGTTATGGACGCGCATCCGCAAGTGCTGGCAATCACCGGGCCGCACGCGGCGGAAGCCGTGATGGGCCACATCCACACCCACCTGGCGAAGCCGCACGACCCATTCGCCGACCTGGTTCCGCCCGGCGGCATGAAGCTGACGCCTCGGCATTACGCCTATCTGAAAATTTCCGAAGGCTGCAACCACCGTTGCACCTTCTGCATCATCCCCTCGCTGCGCGGCGACCTGGTGTCGCGCCCGATCGGCGACGTGCTGGGCGAGGCGGAGGCGCTGGCGAAAGCCGGGGTGAAGGAATTGCTGATCATCTCCCAGGACACCAGCGCCTACGGCGTCGATGTCAAATACCGCCCCGGCTTCCACAACGGCCGCCCGGTGAAGACGCGGATGCTGGAACTGGTCCAGGAACTCGCCAAACTGGGCATCTGGGTGCGGCTGCATTACGTCTACCCCTATCCCAGCGTCGACCATGTCATCCCGCTCATGGCCGAGGGGAAAGTCCTGCCCTACCTCGACGTGCCGTTCCAGCACGCCAGCCCCAGAATCCTCAAGGCGATGAAGCGCCCCGGCGACATCGACAACACCCTGCGCCGCATCGAAAAATGGCGCGAAGTCTGCCCGGACCTGGTTATCCGCAGCACCTTCATCGTCGGCTTTCCAGGTGAAACCGAGGCAGAATTCGACACCCTGCTCGACTTCCTCGAAGAAGCGAAACTCGACCGCGTCGGCGCCTTCGCCTACTCGCCAGTGGACGGCGCCAAGGCCAACGAACTGGCCGACCACGTCGACGAAGATGTGCAACAAGACCGCCTCGGCCGCTTCATGGACATCCAGGCCGACATCAGCGCCGCCAAGCTAAAAGCCCGCCTGGGCCAGGAAATGACCGTTCTGGTGGATGAGGTGGGTGGCGGTCGCGCCATCGCCCGCAGTTACGCCGATGCCCCGGAAATCGACGGCGTGGTGCACATTGCCCAGGGCCGGGGATTGCAGCCGGGCGACTTCGTGAAGGTGAAAATCACCCGCTCGGACGACTATGATTTGTGGGGCAAGCCGGTTTGAATGACGCTCAAATCCTCGCGGAGGGCTTGGATGCGTTACCCGGGCCGGCCTACGACTAACCGGGCGAAGGCCGTTTTTGGATGGACCATCTGGAGAACGACATGGGCATAACCATTGATGAGCTGGTCAAGCAAGCCATGCAACTGAGCGCCGCTGAGCAGGCCGTCCTGTCTGATCGCATCCTCGAACTGGCTTGTCCACGTAATCAGGAGTGGGAGGCGGCCTGGTCGGCCGAATGTAAAAATCGCATCGCCGCCTGTGAGCGTGGCGAAATGGCAACCTACGATTCCGACGAAGTCATGAATAAGCTGCGCAAAAAATACGGGCTGCAATGACACTCCCACTCCGCGAGACGGGCGCGGCGGCCTGGGAACTGGATGAAGCCCTGGCGTATTACAGCGATATTCATCCCGACGTGGCGGGGGGCTTTTTCCAGGAAGTTGGCCGAGCCAAGCAACTGATCTCCCAATTTCCCCTCGCCTGGAAAAATCTTGATAGGGGCTTGAAGGAATTTGTCATACGACACCACCCGTACACCCTTGTTTACCAGGTGCGCGAAGACATGATTTGGATCTTGGCCTATGCCCATCACAGCCGCCGCCCCGGTTACTGGAAAGACCGCTTGCGGAACACACATTGACCCCATGACCCGAGAAATCTGGAAACCCCACGTCGTCGTCGCCGCCGTCATCGAACGTGACGGCCAGTTTCTGCTGGTGGAGGAAGAGACCGATTCCGGCATGCTCTTCAACCAGCCCGCCGGCCATCTTGAAGAGGGTGAGTCGTTGCTCGACGCGGTGCGGCGCGAAGTGTTCGAGGAAACCGCGCACCACTTCGAGCCGGAGGCGCTGCTCGGCGTCTACCGCTGGCGGCATCCGCAGAAGCGGCAGCGCACCTATCTGCGTTTCGCCTTCACCGGCCGGATCACGGGCTTCGACCCAAGCGCCACGCTCGACGACGGCATCCTGCGCGCGCTGTGGATGAGCGCCGAGGACATCGCCGCCCTCGCGCATCGCCATCGCAGCCCGCTGATTCTGGACTGCCTGCGCGATTACCAGAGCGGCCGCCGCTACCCACTGGACTTCATCACCGATTACCCTGACGAGCCATGAGTAAAATCGTCGTCGGCCTCTCCGGCGGAGTCGATTCCGCCGTCACCGCCTGGCTGCTGAAGCAGGCGGGGCACGAGGTCGTGGGCATATTCATGAAGAACTGGGAAGCCGACGATCTGGAGGACGACTGCCCCATCGCCCAGGACTTCCGTGATGTGCTGGCCATCGGCGAGGTGCTCGGCATCGAAATCGAGCAGGTCAACTTCAGCCGCGAATACCAGGAGCGGGTGTTCGCCTATTTCCTGGCCGAATATCAGGCCGGCCGCACGCCCAACCCGGATGTGCTGTGCAATGCCGAGATCAAGTTCAAGGCCTTTCTCGACCACGCCATCAGCCTCGGCGCCGAGCATCTTGCCACCGGCCATTACGCGCGGTTGGAAGGTGAGTCGCCGAACCGCCGCTTGTTGAAAGCGGTGGATGGCAACAAGGACCAGAGCTATTTCCTCTACCGCCTGAACCAGGCGCAGATCGCCCCCGCGCTATTCCCCCTGGGTGACCTCCCCAAGCCGCGGGTGCGCGAACTGGCCCGGCAAGCCGGCCTGCCGGTGGCGGAGAAAAAGGACAGCACCGGCATCTGCTTTATCGGCGAGCGGCCATTCCGCGAATTTCTGCAACGCTATCTGCCCACCCAGCCGGGCAACATGGTTACCCCCGAGGGCAAGGTCATGGGTCGGCATCAGGGCCTCATGTATCACACCCTCGGCCAGCGCAAGGGCCTGGGCATCGGCGGGGTGAAAGACAATGAAGGCGACGAACCCTGGTTCGCCGCCGGCAAAAACCTGGAACGCAATGAACTGATCGTGGTGCAAGGCCATGACCACCCCCTGCTGCTCTCAGCGACACTGCGCGCCGATCAACTCTCCTGGATCGGCGCGCCGCCGGAAGCCGGCCGCCGCTACGGCGCCAAAACCCGCTATCGGCAGCAGGATGCCGCCTGCGTGGTGGAATCCATCACCGCCGATGAACTCGTGTTGCGCTTCGAGCAGGCGCAATGGGCGGTGACACCGGGACAATCGGTGGTGCTGTATGACGGCGAGGTCTGTCTCGGCGGCGGCGTGATCGCGGCGGCGGAACCAATGATAGGGGTAGGGAAGGACTAACGCCCTCCCCTCCCTCCGAACCGTACGTGCGGTTCTCCCGCATACGGCTCTCCAGTTGGTGGTTTCAGCATCGTGATTGGCTCGCTTTGGCATGGGCTCCAACCAAGGTGAAGAGCCC
>JAURYL010000044.1 GCA_030653935.1 Pseudomonadota bacterium | reverse complement strand
AAAAAAGCCCGGCACTAGGCCGGGCGTAGAGGCTGGCATCGTGGGCCGTCGGCACCCTTCGACGGTTCGGAGATGCCATCCGCGCCGGCCAGCCGACCGTCGCGCCGAAGTGCTCATACTCGGTTGAATACCTCAAACAGCGGCAACTCGGGCGCCACGGCTAGTTCATCGGCCGCAACCCGCCCGGCAGCATCAAAGGCGCGTTGAGGATCAGCTCGCCAGGTGCGAACGGTGGCGATGCCTTGCGCAACCCGCCCGGTTGCCGGGTCGATGGCCGAATAAAAGTAGTGGCGCTTAAGCATCAAAGCCCCGACAAAGTGCGCAAATCAGCCCGCACCGGATCAACAAGTTGCGCGATGACGGCCTCCAAGTCGTCGGGGCGCGGGGCCTCTTGCATGGCTTCAAGCCGTTCGCGGGCGGCGACGCAAGATGCCATGATTTCAGCGATGGTCGCAGCGTTGGATTCAGTCACGGCCGTTTTTCCACGGAAAAACACTCCGGCGGGCTTAGGAACCTGCCGGCTGGCAAACCGATGGCGGGCCATGTCCCAGAATCTCGAAACGTCAGCAATCGCGGACTGCAATCGAGGGTCGGCCAGCTTTCGCAATTGACCGCGAAAATTGGCGGCCAGGACGCCTATCGCCGCGCCCTCCGCCGTGAGCAAGTTCAATGCCTCCCGCGCGGCCAACAATTGAGCCTCCAGCTTGGCGACTTTTTCGGTCAGTTTCTCAACGCCTTCGGCAGCGGCCTCGCCTGCGGCCTGGTCGCGCTGTTCGGCTTGCACCAGTTCCGCGAGTAGTGCGTTTCGTTCGATTTCGCGCTCGGCCTGCGCTTCGTTTTTCAAGCGGTCGAGTATGCCACCGGATTCGAGAAGTTCAACGGCTTCGGATAAGTTGCTCATGGTCAATCCCTCGAGGCCAGGGTGACGAAGTGAGACTTGCTCACGGCGGAATTCGTGGGCGTGACAGGTGCGCCAAGTGCCGGCATCCCGTCGAGACGAACGGTCAAGCGAAACGCGGTCAAATCCTGGTCAAACCAGAGGTGCACGGATGTTGCGAGTTGCGGGCCTTTCATGGCGACGATGTAGGCGCTCATATCCGCCAGGACGATGTCGCCCAGGTTGCCCCGTGGCGGGCAGGCAAAAGTATGAAAAACCGGCAGGCCGGCTAGATGGCCGGGGGTTGGGCTGCCCGGCGTCTGCCCGAAAGGGGTACTAGTAATCCAAATGGCGCCGGCCGGGTTCAAATGCCGGTCAAGCATGTCTTGCAAGTTCCGTTCGGTGATTGTGCCCACAGGTTGTCCCTCAGTCCCCGAGACAACAATCGTGCCGGAAGAATTCAAGATGCCCAGCGGGCGGGCGGCGCCGATGCCGTTGATGATGGCGTCGTTGATTTTTTGCGTCACGGCGGCCTGCATGGCCAGCGGCAGCCAGGCGGACATGGCGTCAGAGTCTTCCAGCAATTCATCGGAAACGGGCACAAGAACGGTGAGCTTTTTCGGGCGAAACGTGGACAAGCTCAAGTTCGGCTTGGTCGGTTCGAGCTGGTCGGCCTCATCTTGCCAAAGCGCCCGAATACCGTTTTCGGTCCAGGGCGAAGTCGCATCCAGCGGGATACCCAGGCTCCCGCCCTTGATCGTGATGCCCGTGCAGAGCGGCAGCAGCGCGCCAGCGGCGGGCATCAGGATTTCGGAAGCGGTATCAGCCGGCACGGAATACCCGCCGTCCTGGCCACTCGGGGTTCCTGCGAAGGTGGTTGCCAGGGCAAGCGGGCCGCAACGGCGGACTTCCTGCGCAACTTGCGCGAGGGTGATTCTGGGGGTGGTGGGCATGGTGTAACTCCGTGGTGGTGGTGCCGCTATTACAGCAGGGCCGGAGTGACATTCCCATGCACGCATGGCACGATTATTGCCGTGGAAAGTTACATGCCAGGCACGTAATTTGCCGTGGAAAGTTCCATGCCAGGCACAAAACTTTCCGGGGCAATATTCATGCCACGATGCGGCGGATTTGTCGCGGGCCGGGGATTTCAAGTCCACCGTCACTTGCGGCCAGGCACGCCTCGAAGAACGCGATCCGCAACGGCGTTTCGTTGGGTGGCGGTTCCGGCAGATGGCGCACGGCCGGCCAGGTGTTGAGGTGGTAATGGTGCAGGGCGGCGGCCAGGACGCCTATGTGGCCGGTCATGCGGTGCGCCAGGCGTATCGCCTCATCGCGGCGTTGCAGCGCGGCGGCGCGGTCAAGGCGAGTTTCCAGCAGGCCCAGAATGCGCGCCTGCACTTCAAGCGACACGCTGGCCAAGCTCAAGGCCAGGCGGACAGGCCGGTCGTGGTCACCCGAGAACACGTTTTATCCGCTCGCCGAGTTCGGCGGTCGCCGCGTCAATCGCCGCTTCAAGCTCCTCAACAGCCGACGGCGGCAGGCTGCATTTACGCTCGAGCACGTCCGGCAGGCCGCGAAGGAATTGAGCGAGCGCGGCGTGAAGTCTAGCCGATGCGGTTTCAACGTCCTTGCGTTCGAGCAGCTCGCCCTCGCGCAGTCGGTTGGCAAGTTCGCAGGCGTCGGCCTTCGCTTTTTCGTGGCGGACGCGCTCTTGAGCAAGCTGGTGATAAACATCGCCTGTTGATCCCTTCGGCCGGCCAGGGGCGCGCGCAGTTGCTGGTTTTGTGGTGTCCATTGATGCCCTCGATTAGCAATATGAATTCGATTGAAAAGGCTGAAAACTGCCGAAAAGCGTGGTGCGGATTACTCTCACGTAATAACCCCCAGCAGGACCCGTGAACTATTGTTTATTTTGTTCGTTTGTTCGTTTGTTCGTCTAGCCGTCCTCATGACGTGAGCTCCCGCCTGCTGAAAGCCACGTCGGTTTCCAGGGCCAGGCGCAGGCCTTCGGGGTCGCGTCGGGCTACCTCGCGGATCAAGGCGCAGGCATCGGGCGAGTACATCCAGTGGGCGCCGGCCCGGACGATCAGGTGTTCCAGGCTTTCATCAATTTCCCGTTTCCTGGCCGGTTCCGCTATCGCCTGGTTGATCGGTTCCGCCGCGATGGCGTCCGGGTGCCGTTCCAGAATCTCGGCATGGGTTGCCGGCGGGAAGCTGGCGACTTCCACCGTCTCGCGGTCGGAGTAGTGAATCAGCCACCAGCGGGAAGCGGTCACGGCATCGTCAGCAGGTCGGACAAGGGGCGTGATTTTCTGAAAACGTGCCCCGTGGGTACTGCCAAAACTGCCATAAGGGGCTTTTGGCAGTTTTGGCAGTGGCAAGGGTGGGCATTTTTCAGAATTCATCCCCTTCAAGCGGTCGAGGTATCCCATCAGGCAAACCCTCTCGGGTTGGCTTCGTAGACCGTGCCCGGCCGCCCGCCGGTGTCACTTCTCGATGCCGCCAGCCAGTCGAGTTCAACCAACAGACTCAGGGCGTCGGCAACCTGTTCGCGGTCGGACAGCATCGCCCACCCTGGCCGCCATACATCCCGGCTTGAGAACGTCCGGGCAAGATCGCCCTTGCGGATGCGGGCAATGATCGCCTTCGCCGCCCCCACCTCGGGCATGGTGACGCTGGCATAAGCGCGGCGTGCATGGGTTTCCAGGTATTCAGCCCAGGCCAGGGCTTGCAGGGTGGCCCGTTCCGTTACCGGCCCGGTGCCGCCGCCGGCCAGGTGCAGCACCAGCGCCAGGGAGGGAACCAGCTTCCGGTATTTGGCAAGGTGAGATTCCATCGCCGGATGAAGATCACCGCCACGCAGCCGGGTTTCCAGGTCGGTGCGCCATTCCAGGAATAGACCCAGGCCGCCGGCATCAAAGCGCAGGTAGGGCAGGCCATCCGGCTCGCCTTCCTGGTCGGTGTCGCGTTGCGCGCCGATGGCTTCAACGTCGAGACGGTCGAGCGTTTCATAGACCTGGAAAGCCGCGCGCTTGGCTTCACCATCCGGCCATTTATCCATGTTGCGCCAGTCGCCGCCGGTGTCGGGCCATACCAGCAGGCCGAAACGCTGGATCAGGCCATCGTCGCCCGCGCCGCCCTTCACCGCATGGCGGATGTATTCGGCAATACGGCCGGGTTGGGTAGAACCCAGCATGGAGAGACAGACGGCGGGAATGTGCAGGTTGAGGCCGCGCCCGATGCGGTCGAAGGTGTAGGAAGAGTTGCCATTCCAGCCGGTCAGGTAGAAGCCGCGCGCTTCGGCCTGGTCTTCACGGTCAAGCGCTTTCAGCAGGGAAACCATTTCATCCCGATGCACTAGCAGGCCGTTCGGATTCTGCCGGTGCAGTTCCCCCAGGGAGGCCGCGTTGCTGTCCACCGCGATGTATCGGCGCGCGGTCGGGGCGTCCGGTTCCTCGCCGTTGAGGTAGTTGGACACGTCGGTGTCTGGTGCCCTGGACAGCACCTTGCGCGCGGCCTTCTCGCCTTCTTCGGCGCGCAGCTTCGCCAGCTTCACGGCCCGCGCGTAGTCCTTGGCTTCGGCCTGGTGGGCTTCCGTCGCCGCCGCCGCGAGACGCTTGATCGGCGACAAGGCCGCTTCCAGGGCGGGGCTTTTCAGGACGCCGGGACGCCCCACCACCAGCGCCCACTGATTCGGCGTCTCTGTCCAGTCGGTGCGGGCTTGCGGTCGAATGCCCAGCTGGTGGCCGATGATGGAACCCAGGCCGGCCATGATCGCCACCGCCACGAAGTCGGGGGCACATTGAACCCGCTCGCAAATATCCGCCGCCCAGGGTTTCAGGGTGTCAGGCAACAAGGCGAGGTCGAAGGCCGCCACCGGGGGCAGGCCGTCGGGCAGGGGTTGCGGTTCAGGCCAGCCGCCGCCGTCAGCATTGCCCGCTGGCGCGTTCCATTCGGCTTGTTGATGCGTTGCCCTGGTCGATGCCGCCGCGTTAGCTATGCAGCGTCCTACGGCTTCCGGGCCGCACGCTTGCGCCAGGTCGTTGAAGTCGGTCATGTCGGGATCGCGGTCAGGTCCGAAGTCTGGAACAGCCACCACGCCGCCAACAGCGTGCGCCGCCTCGATGGCATGGGGGTCGGGTGCGCCGGTCGTCTTCACCAAATCGGCCAGGATCACCAGCGCCGCCGCTGGGTAGCGTTCGCGCATCGCCTTCGCCACCGCCGGCAGATTGCCCGCCGATAGCGCCGCGATTACCGGGTGTCCGCTGGCTTCCTTGCCAGATAGTCCGGTCGCCACGCCTTCGCCGATAAGCAGGGTCAGCCCGGCCCCGTCACCATCGGGTAGCGGTTGCGCCGCCCAATAGCCGCCGGCCTTCGTGCCGCGCCCGGCCAGCGCCGCCTTGCGCTTGTCGCCGTCGATCAGTTCCAGCGTTGAAATCCGGTCGCCTTGCTTGACTGGAACCACCAGCAAGCGCCCGGCCAGTGCATCGCCGCCCGACTTCGGCACATAGCCCAGGATCGCCGCCGCCGCGCCCGCATCAATCTCGCGCAGGGTCGCCACCGGGGCAACCCGTTTGCGCTTCAAGTAGGGGTTATCGGCGGTTGCCGGTGTCGCCGCCTTCCATATCGCCGCCGCATTCTTCGCGGCTTCGGCACGTTCGCGGGCTGTCTCGGCTTCATCCTTCGCCGCCCGTTCCGCCGCGTCTCGCCGCCGCTCGGCAATCTCTTCGGGGGTCGGTGCCTGGTACACCCCATCGTCGCGCCAGCCGTTCACTTTGGCTTCGTGGTACAGGGTGCCGATGTTCACCCCGCCGCCGGCCTTGATGCTCTTCCATACGTCCCGTGCATCGCGTGAGTTGTAGTTTTCGGCTTGCTGGCTCCAAGCGTCCCAGGCATCAAAGCCGGCGTCCCCGACTTCTGACTTGATCGCCATGCCCATCCTCACCCAGGCGTCACGGTCGCCGGCCGGTAACAATTGCAGGGCTTCGCGGATGCGGTCAAGGTCGACGGTCATCGCGCAGCCCTCCGCCAGGACTTTTTCTGGCGCCGGTCGCGGGATGGCTTCCCGCCCAGTGCGCGCCATGAAGCCAGGTCAATATCCGGCTTGGAGTGTTGCTTTTCGGCGGCGTTGTCGGCAATATTGGCGGCGTTCAATGCAGTTTCTTGAGTATCCGCGCCCGGTTGCCGCCGGGCGTTTCCATTTCGGGGGCCGGTCATTGCGCGGCGCTCCCGGTGGTTGCGGAAGCGGCGCGAGCCGGTGCCGTGCGGCGAGGTGCCGACAGCTTTTCCTGTGCCCAGACGTCCAAGTCTGTTGTCAGGTAAACGGCCCTGTGCCCGAATCGGCGATAGACCGGTCCACCTCCGGTGGTCGCCCATTTTTGCAAGGTGCCTTTAGTGACGCGCAGGCCGCGTTCGGTCAGGTATTGCGCGGCCTCGCCGCGGTCGAGAAACTTGGTTTCCGGCATGATTCCGACTCCATAAGGTCCCCGCATTGCCTAGTGGCGGCGCGGTATGGGTCGAAATCTATGCACTTGTTGTCAACTGGTTGGGCCGAGAGAGTTGCTTTTCTTCGTGGTGCGGTAAGTGGCGGTGGCTATCCCCCCTTTTTCTGCCCCTTCCGAATCGGTACCACTTCGGCCAGTTCGGCCTTGCTGTTCATACCTGCCACGGCCACGGCGGCGGCGCGTTCGGCCAGGGTTGACCGGGCGTTTTCCGCGAAGTGGATATAGTGCGCGACGGTGCTGGACTGCTTGTGGCCAAGCTGCGCCATCAGTTCGGCGGTACTCGCGCCGGCCATCGCCAAGTGGCTGGCGACACTGTGCCGAAGCCCATGTAAGCCCAGGTCGGCGGGTAGCTGCGCCTCGGCTCGAACCTGGCGCCAAGGCTTGCTCATCGCGAGCGGGCCGCTTCCCTTGCTCGGGCGAAAAACGTAGTCGTCTGGCTCTCCGGCAGGCTGCCGGGCGATGATGATTTGCGCCAGCGCGGGCAGGGAGATGATCTTGGCCTTGCCGCTTCGGTGCCCGGTCTTGTGTGCATCGGCGGGCAGGGTGACCTTGCCGGCTTTCAGGTCGACATGCTGCCAGCGCATACCGGTAACCTCGCTCAGTCTGGCTCCTGTCATGGCCAAAATGCGGATGGCATCAGCGACGGCAGGCCGGATGCGCTTCTCGTTCTGCATCTGGTCGAGTGTCTGGAATAGCCGGGCGTAGGTGTCGGCATCCTCGATGATCGTTTCCCGCTCGCCGTCGGGCGTAACCTGGACGTCTCCCCATTCGACAGACTGTGCTGTTTTTGCCCACCGGCAGATGGCGCGCAATAGCCTAAATGCCTTACGCGCCGCGCCTTCGCCACCACGAACACGCGATAGGCCTCGCGCCTTCGTCTTTACTGTGCCAGCGGTCTTTCCTTCGCTGATAGCCTTGATCGCGCGCTTGACGTCGCCGGTCGTCAGCTTGTCGGCGTAGTGGTTGCCCAGCAGCGGGCGCAAGTGGCGATTGATGCGGCCGATGTCGCTTTCCTTGGTGCTGGCTGCTTTTTCCTCGTACTCGTCGGACGCTAGATAGTCGTCGAGCACTTGGGCCAGGGTAGGAGCCGCTTTGCGCGCCTGCTTCTCGCCTTGCGGGTCGCGGCCGTTGAGCACGTCGCTGGCGAGGATCTTCGCTTTCTTCCTCGCCTGTTCCACCGTGAGCACGTCGGAGAGTTTCCCGATGGTTGCGCGCCGGGTTCGGCCCTCGGGTGAGCGGTACTGAAACACGAATGACCTGGCGCCGGTCGGGAAAATCTTGAGGCCGAAGCCTTTGGTCTCGGTGTCCCAGATGAATCGCTGCATGGTTCCAGGTTGCTCGTTTTCGACCGTCGTTTTCGTCAGCTTTGGCATGGTGAAATTTCCTCCGGTAAGCACATGGTAAGCAGGCGAGGGTAAAAAACAGTAAAACTCCGCCTGACTTCCGGCTTGTATAGTAAGGCATCAAGCCAGTAGCAGCAAGGGAATAGAGGAAACTGGTAAGGCACGGTAAGCAGCGGAAATATAGCGACAGTTGCCCTCCGAAGCCGAGGGTCGTGGGTTCGAGTCCCGCCGACCGCGCCAAATCAAGCGCTTAGCTCAACTCAAGACGGATGTGATTCCGCATACTTGAAAAGCCGCCCAGCTTTTTTGTGCCCTTTTTGGCACAAAGTTCAGGGAGCGCAATCGTCGCGAAAAAACCCGCTTGATCTGCTGTGCCCACGCTGTGCGCAGCTGGCGCGCGCCGACACGCAGAGTGATGAGCTTGCGCCCCATCTCGCCGTCGAGTACTCCGCTTTACATCCCACGGAAGAATTCTTCAGGCGGTAACGGCCCGATGGATTGCTAACGCACTCACGATTTGAATAGCCCGAAGAAACCCTGTCGTTTGTAAATGGCGTTCTCTTTGATCTGCCGAACAGTTTCCCGGATGAGCGCATCGATCAGGTTGACATCGGCTTCAGGCTGGAGGTCTTCGACCGTGCCCTTTTTTCCCGTCGGCGCGAGGTGAACCGTATTGCCTTCCCATGCGACGACGGCCTCGCCGCCACAGTGGCGGCAATAGACATGATCGCCGCTACGGTGTCCGCGTCGCACCACGATGGTGGGCCCGCATAGGGGGCATTCCTGCACCGGGATGCCGGATTCACTGTGCCCGACCACGGTATCGAGTTTGCCGTTTTGGCCCAACGCCACGAATCTGTCGCCCAGTTCAGAATCGAATTGGGTGCCCAGATTGTCTTTAATGATGGACAGCGCATTGGCTACCGGCATGCCCCGCCGATAGGGCCGATTGCTGGTCATGGCGTCGAAGGCATCGCAAATGCCGACGATACGGGCGTCTATCGGGCTGTCCCGGCCAGCAAGCCGCTGTGGATCGCCTTTGCCGTTGGGCATTTCGTGGTGAGACAACACGGCGGCGCGGGCCAGCGCCGCCAGGGGATGTTCGGACAACAAACGGTTGCCGACTTCAGGGTGCGTCTTGATCACCGCGTACTCTTCGTCGGTCAAGGGGCCGGCCTTGTTCAGGATGGCATCCGGCACGCCGATCTTGCCCAGGTCGTGCAGGAAACCGCCCAGTGCGATGCGGGCGACATCCGTGTCCGGCAATTGGATATCGCTCGCCAGGATGCGGCTGAACTGAGAAACGCGCCAGAGATGCCCACCGGTATAAGGGTCCCGTGCCTCGACCATCGAGGCCATGATGTAGAGGCTTTTTAGCAGTTCACTGATGTGATCCATGAGGTCTCTTTGAGTGAGTGGTTATGGGTCGACGTTTTACGCCACCAGGTTTATGCGCCGCCGTTTTGGCATGCGCTCCGACGTGATATCCAATGATCCAGGCTCAGCTTGCCCGGCCCGGAAAGCAGCAGGGGCACGAACATGATCAGATAGATCAGCGGCAGCTTGAAGCCGTTGTCCATGATGTTGTAGCCATTGCCGGCATGGACGCTGGCCCAGGCGACAATCGTGAGGATGATCAGCGACACGCTGGCGAAGCGCGTGCCCAGGCCCAGCACCAGGAGAACGGGACCGATAAGTTCACTCCAGGTGGCAACTTGCCAACTGATCTCCACCGGCACCACGTTGAAAGGGAAGGGAAACTGGTCCTGGATATCGGCGAACCAGTTCTCGCCGTGCCATTTTTCCAGGCCGGATTCCCAGAACTCGTAGGCCAGCAGCAGTCTCAGGCCAAGGGGGGCGAACCATTCGCCGACCCGGTCGAGCAGGCCGAAGACATCGTGGGTCATCGATGAAATATGGGTATTCAGGTTCATGGTGTTCTCCATGTACCGAGAAGCGCGCCCTGGTCGCGCAGATCGCGCAACAGGTCGCCGCCCGCCTGGACAAGCTTCTCGTATTGATCGGGGGCGGTTTGTGCCGCCAGGTGGGCCAAGGCCTCGCGCCCGCTGGACCGCTGCTCGCGGAGTAGTTCCAGAAGCCGGGCGGACAAGGGGTTCAACTGGATGAAACGCACCGTGTCGGTTTCATCCCGGAACAGCAGGTAGCAATAGACTTGCCCATCGGCCACGGTGGGCTTGAAGCGCGGGCCGATGCGATGCACCGGGTAGTGGTAGCAGGCCATGCGCGCGGTCGGGTGCGGGGCAGGACGCCCCTTTAGAAGATCGCCCTCCGGTTCGACCGCGGTCAGATCGGGGTCATCCAGGCTGACCGAGACGCTCAACTCCAGCCATTCGTAGTGCATGAATTCCGCCAGAAAAGGCAGCGCCGGGAACCGTGTCGCGCCGCCCGCCTCCAGCCAATCCAGAAAGGCCTTGGGGATGTCGCGGAACAGGGGCGAATGACTGCGGTGCGCGCTGAAAAAGCGCCGTAGCGTTTGCTTCCAGACTCGCGCGCCGAGGAGCTGGCGGGTGATGGGGTAGCAGGCGAGCAGGAAGTTTTCCAGGTTGTTGAACAGCAGTTCCTCATACACCCGCATGCGCTTGGCCGAATCGCCGGGTGGACGCGGAGCCTGCTTCGGGTCGCGGATGCGGGCGGCGAAAGCGGCTTGATAGTCACTGAAGTGCATGGGCTCAGGCGACATGACGCACCTCGCCGTGATGTAACCCCGAAGGACGCAAACCCGGGTGATGCAAACCCGAATGTCGGGCTTGCAGGTAGTGTATTCGCACCACCTCCGGCAGCAATTCGGCCAACGGCGGAATGTTGTAATCGCGCTCCAGCAGGGTGGGTGGCGTGCCGATGCGGGCGTAGGTGTGGTCAAGCAGTTCCCAGACCGGGTCGATCACCGCCGCGCCGTGGGTGTCGATGATCAGGTCGGCCGCTTCCTGGTAATGCCCGGCCATATGTAGATAGACGATGCGTTTGGCCGGCATGGCGTCGAGGAAGGCGCGCGGATCGAAGCCGAAATTGACGCTGTTCACGTAGACGTTGTTTACGTCCAGATGCAGGTCACAATCCGCCTCCTCCAGCACAGCGCGGATGAAGTCGCTCTCGCTCATCTCGGCGATGGCGGGCGCGACATAGTAGGAGGCGTTTTCGATGGCGATGCGCCGCTCCAGGATGTCCTGGGTGCGGCGGATACGGCTGGCGACATGGCGCACGGCGTCAAAGGTAAAGGGAATCGGCAGCAGGTCGTAGAGATGGCCGTCGTCGCCACACCAGGACAGGTGCTCGGTAAACCGCGCGATGCCGTACTCGTCGAGAAAACGCTGTACGCGTTTGAGGAAGATTTCGTCCAGCGGCGCGGTCCCCCCTAGATTCAGGGAAAGCCCGTGGGCGACGATGGGCCGGCGCTCGGCGAAGTGGCGCAGGTCGCGACGACGGGCGCCGCCCATGTCCAGCCAGTTTTCCGGGGCGAGTTCAAAGAAGTCGATGGCGTCCGGGAGGTTGGCCTTGAGGTCGGGAATGAGTTCCCGCCTCAGGCCGAGACCCGCGCCATGCAGTGAGGATTCACACATGGTCGGAGCTCCGGCGACTTACTTGCTACCGCCGCACTTGCCTTCCATGGTCTTGCCCATGTCGCCACCGCACTTGCCTTCCATGGCTTTGGCCTTGTCACCGCCGCATTTGCCTTCCATGGTCTTGCCCATGTCACCGCCACATTTGCCTTCCATGTCGCTGGCTTTGGCCTTGGCTTTGGCTTTATTGGCGCCGCATTTCCCGGTACCGCATTTGCCGTCTTTCATCTTGCTATCGGCGGCTGCCACCACGTAGCCGCTGTTCAGGCTTTGCATGGCGAAGGGATTGCCCGCCGCGTATGCGATACCGGCGGCGCCGATGGCGGCGGTCAGGGCGAGGGTCAGGGTGGTTTTGGTCGTGTTCATGTCGATTCTCCTAAGGTCAAGTCAGTTGCCCGGCTGGGCGGTTCATGACGAGGGTCTCGGAGAACTGGGGCGGTGCAGGTTGGTTAGCGGCCTCACCGCGTAACCCGACCTCAATCTTCGTGCCCACCCCGCTCGGCCAAAGCCTTACGGATGCGTTCACGCGCCTCGGGGGGAAATCCGCTGCTGTCGGCATCGACCTCGGCACGTTTGCCCAGCATCCGCAGGGCTTGTCGCATCAAGGTCATTTGCCGCTCGAAGCGTCGGCAACTGACGCACATCCAGAGATGCATCTTGAGGCCCCAGCGTTCCCAGAAACCCAACGGGCGTTCCTGGCTCTCCGAGATCAAGTGGCTTGCATCCTTGCAGGTCAGCATCTTCATTCACCTCCGGGCGGCGGTCACCGCATGACCGACCCAGTTCCTGTCGAGACACTGCCGTAGCCCCAAACGGGCCCGATACAGCATCGTCCACAGGTTGGTCGGCGTAATCGCCAATTCCTGACAAATAGTTTCAGAATTCTCTTCCATCACCTCGCGCAGCATGAAAAGTCGAGCCAGACGCGGCGGCAGCACATCCAGGCAACGTTGCAGGATGGCCATGAATTGGCCGCGCTCCAGCAACTCCTCCGGGTTGCCCCAATCGGACAGCCTGTTTTGCCAATGACCATCGGACGCAAACATGGCATCGGTCGCATGAGGGTGTGTGTCAACGTCGAGATCTTCCAGATCATCGGGGTCTTCCAACTGAACCACGCGCGCATCGTGGCGGAACATATCCATGATCTTGTGCTTGAGGATGCCGATCAGCCAGGTACGCGCCGATGCGCCGCCGGAAAACCGGTCGCGGGCCTGTAGCGCGGCCAGCAAGGTTTCCTGCACTGCTTCCTCGGCCTTGTGTTCGTCGCGCGTATGCAGCAGGGCATATTTATAGAGTGCGGCGCCGTGCTCATCCAGCCAGGCGTCGGGCGAATCTAAAACATTTATGTTCAATTCGGCCTCCTTGGGGTGAGCGGGGGGGTGTGCTCGGATGCGAAATTGGCGCCGCGATTATGAACTGTTGAACCGACTCTCGGTCGGCGCGTTATCTCAGCAGTTGCCCTTGCGGCTCATCGAACAAGTCATTCCGCGATCGGCCAGCTTGGCCTGAAATACCTGGCTGCCTCGGTCAGAGTGATGAAGCCCCCCCGGCGCCGGTCGCCCGCGGAACCACGCCATGGTCAGCGCTTCGGTCACGAGGTCCACCGTCATCCTGGGCTCACGCGACATCCAGAACGGCGCACAGCTTCGTCAGCTCAAAGGCGGCCCGCTGCTGCTTTGACCCAGTTGCGGCAACGCCTGCTCAATCAGCTCCAACTCCCTGGTTTAACTCGCTTGACCGACAGTTCCTTGAATTCGGCCATGTATTCCTGCTTCGGGATCTTCATCGTCTTCCTTTCCATCGTGACATCCCTGTTATGTCAGCCTTGGAAGACGAAAATTCGGGGGGAAGCCTAGCAGCTTGTTAGAACTGGTAGGTCGCCTGCAACAGCAGCAGGTTCCATTTTCTGTCGGTATTGGGGGAAAGCCACTGCCCATTGCTCAGGTTATCCGCCGGGGGCAGCCAGTTCGTGCCATCGACATGGTGCAACTCCCCCGCCAGCAGCCACTGACGGTCAAGGCGATAGCGCACGCCAACGGTCCAATCCTTCGCATAACGTGACCAGGCGGCCCGCCCCGGATTGTTTGCCGCGAAGCGCGCGCCGTCTTTATCGTTCTGGTCGATGAAAATAGCGTCATAGCGCAGAAGCGCTTCCCAGCGGGGCGCGAAGCGCCATTGCCCCTGGAGGTACCAGGAATAGCCTACGTCAAGGTTGCTTCCCGTCAACGCGGGATTGGTGTTGACGAGCTTGGTAAGGAAGCGATTACGCGCCCGCTCCCCCGTGAGGGAAAAGTTTTCGCCATTCCATTGCAGCGACAGCGCCGTGAATTTGAAATCGAGGTCACCTGTAATCCATGAATCCCCCGCTGCGGGCCGGTAATAGGCGAGACCTTGCGCATGACTGATCCAGGCGCGCAAGCGACCTCCGTCATGGTCATACGCCAGTTGTCCCGAGAACGCCTCATTGTCACGAGAATAGAGTTCACCCGGATATACCGCGCGATCCCCCAGAAACGCCCAATAGGTGTTGTCGCTGCGTACATTCGGCTTGATCTGGGAGAAACGAAGCGTGGCTGAGTTGTCCCCAAATATGCGCTCCGCTTCCAGGTGGACGCCACCCGCGGCCTGATTGAGTTGGCGTAATGCATCGAGATAGAGAGATTGCGGCGCCAGTATCCCCGGCCGCGTCATCGGGGTGTCGCGCATGTCGTTGTAAAGCCCATAAGGCACCTTGATCTTGCCCAGCTTGGCCGTAATATGCCCCTCCTCGCTTTCCCAGGGGGTGTAGGCGACATAGTAATAATCGGGCTCGATCCTGCCATCCTCGGACTCTCCGCCACGGCGGTAGATAGCCTGGCCCGCCAGCAGCCATTGCGGCCTAGGCCGCCAGGAAGCGCCGAGGCCCAACTCCGTGTAGTCAGCCGAAAGCCGGTCGGCGGTTTCTCCGAAAAAGTTGTTGTTGCCGCTGCTGGCGGTCAATCGCTGGCTGACGAATCCCTGGAAGCGAAAATCAGCGGCGTCGTTCGCTTCCGCGCGCGCCGGTGGCGCCCCGAGCAACATGAGCAGCGCCAGAAGGGGCACGAATTCAGCGTACGGGTAACGCACGAACTTTGTCATAGGTGAATACCTTCCCGATATAACCGATCGCGCCAGGAACCGAGGCGACCTGCCGGCGCATTTCCGCTTCATTCGCGACCTGAATCGGCGCCAGGCCGATGCCGGTGTAGATGATGCGATCCCAGGCCGCGCGGAGCTGGTATGGATACAGATTGAGGATGCTCTTGCTCAACTCATGGTGCAGCGGCGATTCATCCGGCAGAACGAAAACCCGGATGGCGGCGCCATCATCCCATCGCGTCACCTTCGCGCCAAAGATCAGACGAGCAAGCGGACGCGTTACTTCTGTTGTCGACACCCCCGGATGAACGATGACCTCGACCCCCCATGCCACCCCGTTGCCGCACAGCACAAGCGCGGCGAGCCCTGCCCGGAGAATATGGCGATGGATTGAAAGCATCATAGAATGAATTGGCGGTAATTCATGTATTCCCCCAGCCGCGCCCGGGCTCACACAGCCGATGACCCGCATGTGTGCCAGGCGACATCCCAGGGCCGTCCCCAGGGCTATCTAGCGTTTTTCGGGCGCAAGTATAGTCGCTCCCGAGTGTCCCCGCGCGCATCCCGGCCGGGTGTTGTAGCATGCGCCCCAGCCACAAAGGAGAGCCGCCATGCGCCAGAACATCTTCACTCACCACGCACAGACCATCCTCGGTTTCGTCGAATTTATTGGCCTGACGGTCATTACGATCGCCACGGTCATTGCCGGTTACCTCGAAGTCAGTCATATGGTCAACGCGGGTGTGGTCACTTTGGCCGATTTGTTGCTGATGTTTCTCTATCTGGAAATCCTGGCAATGGTGGCCATGTATTTCGAGTCCGGCAAACTACCGGTGCGCTTCCCCGTCTATATCGCCATCGTCGCCCTGGCGCGTTACCTGGTGCTGGACATGAAGAACCTGGACATGTGGCACATGATCGGTGTCGCGGCATCCATGCTCCTGCTCACACTGGCGGTACTGGCGCTGCGTTACGGCCACGTTCGTTATTCCTACAACGAACGGGATTAGACCCGAGCCGGCCGGGTGGCTGCTCGGCCGGGGTCACATCAGGATGACTGGATCAAGGTCCCAACCCCGGTGTCGGTCATGATCTCCAGCAGCAACGCATGAGGAACGCGGCCATCGATGATGTGCACCGATTTCACCCCGCTTCTCGCCGCATCCAGCGCCGAGGCGATTTTCGGCAGCATGCCGCCGGAGAGCGTGCCCTCCGCCACCAGATCATCGACCTTGCGCGGCGTCAGGCCGGTCAGCAGGTTACCGTCCTTGTCCAGCACGCCGGGCGTGTTGGTCAGCAGCACCAGCTTCTCCGCCTTCAACACTTCCGCCAGCTTCCCCGCCACCACATCGGCGTTGATGTTGTAGGTCTCACCCTCGCTGCCGACGCCGATCGGGGCGATCACCGGAATGAAGTCGCCGGAATCGAGAAAGGAGATCAGGCTCGGATCGATCTGGGTGATTTCCCCCACCTGACCGATGTCGATCACATCGCCGGGCTTGTCCTTTGACGCCATCAACAGCTTCTTCGCGCGAATGAAGCGGCCGTCCTTGCCGGTCAGCCCGACCGCCTTGCCGCCGGCCTGGTTGATCAGGTTGACGATGTCCTTGTTCACCTGACCACCCAGCACCATTTCCACCAATTCCATCGTCTCGGCGTCGGTCACCCGCATACCCTGGATGAACTCGCCCTTCTTGCCGACGCGCCTCAGCAAATCCTCGATCTGCGGTCCGCCGCCATGCACCACTACCGGATTGAGTCCAACCAGCTTGAGCAACACCACATCGCGCGCGAATGCCGCTTTCAGCACCGGATCGGTCATGGCGTTGCCGCCATACTTGATCACCACGGTCTTGTCCCAGAAGCGCTGGATATAGGGCAGCGCCTCGGCGATGACCTGAGCTTTCTGGCCAGGGGTGAAATGGGCGATGGACATGGCGGGTTCCTTGTACTGATCGAATATTATTTCCGGGCTGGATTCTACCCATTCGCGAGGGCCTGGTTGAGGCCGAAGCCCACGTCTACGGATACAAAAAAAGGGGCGACCAAGGCCGCCCCGCGTCACCGCGCGACCACTCACTCGATAACCAGTTTCCTGGTGGCCGCGACCGTTTTCCTGGGCAGGGTCAGCTCCAGCACGCCATCGATGGCGTAGGGATCGTGTCTGACAATGTTGCGCAACTCCGCCTCCTCTAGCTTTTCGCCGGTAACCGCGCGACCCGACTATCACGACATCGGCCATCCGGAAAAACATTCAAGAGCTACGTATCTTGTTGACTTTTAAAAAGAACTTGCCAAACCGGAGGCCTCCCGCCTACATTGCGGCGACCCCCATTCGAGGGCGCTTTCCTGTTCCACACCCGCGTGAATCCGACGTACTCGTGCCTACGGCATCTAACCGAACGTCTAATCGAAAGGAAATATCATGACCCTCAAGAAAACCGTGCTCTCCCTGCTCCTGGGCTCCGCCTTCGCCACATTTCTTTCAGTTGCGCCCGCTGCGGCGGCGGACAACCCGTTTGCCTCCGCCACCGTGGAAAAAAGCTTCATCCTGGCGTCGTCCCATGGCAAATGCGGCGGTATGAAAGATAAGGAAGGCAGCTGCGGCGGGGCCAAAAAGTCTGAAAAAGAAGGCAAGTGCGGCGGTATGAAAGACAAGGAAGGCAGCTGCGGCGGGGCCAAGAAGTCTGAAAAAGAAGGCAAGTGCGGCGGCATGAAGGGCAAGGAAGGCAGTTGCGGCGGCGCCAAGAAGCCCGAGAAGGAAGGCAAATGCGGCGGCATGCCGAGCAAGGAAGGCAAGTGCGGCGGCAAGTAAGCCGCTCTCAAGTCGTTCGCCGGGCCGCCCCAAGTACGACTTGGCCCCCACGGGGGGCGGCTCGGGCGTTTTTCCCGAGCCGGGGGCACAGCTAACTCTTTGGTCTCACCCCTCCGTGCCCTTGCGGCGCGGAGCATTGCGCTCAAGAGCGCCAGTATGTGGGCAAGCGCAAAGCCGGCCCACCGCCCTACCCCGCTATTGAATCGACATCTGCATCGCGTAGACGCAGAGCGCGATCAACCCTTGTGGCGCCAATCCCAACAGCAACACGGCCAGACCATTGAGCGAGAGCAGCGCGTGGCTGTCCGCCTGGCCGGTAATCGTCGGCGCATCAACGGCGGGGGCGTCGAAATAGAGGATTTTCACCACGCGCAGGTAGTAATAGGCGCCGATCAGCGAGAACAGCACCGCGACCAGGGCCAGCCACAGCCAGCCGGCGCCAACCAGAGCCTGTAACACCGAGAGCTTGGCGTAGAAACCGACGAAAGGTGGGATGCCGGCCATGGAGAACATCAACATGCCCATCAGCGCCGCCAGCCAGGGCTGCCGACTATTCAAACCCTTGAAATCGTCCAGATTCTCGGCTTCCAGACCATTTTGCGACAAGTACACCACCAGGCCGAAGGTACCCAGGCTCATCAGCACGTAGACGATGGCGTAGAACATCGAGACCGCGTAGCCGGCGAAGGTGCCGGAAAGAATGCCCAGGAGCAGGAAGCCCATGTGTGAAATAGTCGAGTAGGCCAGCATGCGCTTGATGTTGGTCTGCATGATGGCGGCCAGGTTGCCGATAGCCAGGCTGAGCACCGCCATCACCGCCAGCATGCCTTGCCACTCCGCCACAGCCGGTTGCAGGCCGTCGACCAGGATGCGCATGGTGAAGGCGAAGGCGGCGAGCTTGGGCGCGGAACCGATGAACAGGGTCACGGCGCTGGGCGCGCCCTGGTAGACGTCAGGCACCCACATGTGGAAGGGTGCCACTCCCAGTTTGAATCCAAGGCCGGCGACCAGGAACACCAGGCCGAAGCTGAGCAGCATGGGATTCTGCACGCCCATGTAGACGGTGGCGGCCATCTTGTTCAGTTCCAGCGTGCCGGTAAGTCCGTAAAGAATGGACATGCCGTAGAGCAGCAGGCCGGAGGCAAGCGCCCCCAGGATGAAATACTTCATTGCCGCCTCGGTGGCCTGGGCATTGTCACGCCGCATGGCGACCAAGGCATAGAGTGACAACGACAGCAGTTCCAGGCCGACGTAAAGCACCAGGAAATGGTTGGCCGAAATCATGACCATCATGCCCAGGATGGCGAACAGAAGCAGCACGAAGTACTCGCCCTTGAACAGGCCGCGCTCGAGCAGATAGACCCGCGAATAGACCAGTACCGCGATGCCCGAAAGGTAGGTCATCATTTTCAGCACGTCGGCCATCATGTCGTCGACGAACTGGCCGCCGAAGGCATACTGCGGCGCGCCGGTGGCGGAAAAGAGGGTGATCGCCGCCGCGCCGGCCAGGGTAAGCAGGGTCAGCGTATAGGACCACATGCGCTGTTTGCTGATGACATCGATCAGCAGGATGGCGCAGGCCATGATCAGCACGAATATCTCGGGCAGAGCGGGGATGAGGTCGGAGAAGGTGAAGTTCATTGCGTGCATGATCGATCAGGGCACCAGTTTGCTGTGCGACAGGTGCACCAGCAGATTGTCCACGGAAGCGTGCATGACCTCGGTCAGGGGCAGCGGGTAAAGACCCATGCCCAGCACACAGACGGCCAGCAACGTCAGCACCAGGAATTCACGGCCGTTGATGTCGCGCATTTCATCCACATGGGCGTTGCCGACCGCGCCGAATACCACGCGCTTGTACATCCACAGGGTGTAGGCGGCGCCGAAGATCAGGGTGGTGGCGGCGAGGAACGCCCACCAGAAATTCACCTTCACGGTCGCCAGGATCACCATGAACTCGCCGACGAAACCGGAGGTGCCGGGCAAGCCGGCGTTGGCCATCGCGAACAACATGAAGAATGCCGCGAACATTGGCATGCGATTGGCGACGCCACCGTAATCGGCGATCTGGCGCGAGTGCACGCGGTCATACATGATGCCGACGCAGAGGAACATGGCGGCGGAGATGAATCCATGCGAAATCATCTGGATCAGGCCGCCTTCCATGCCGAGCTGGTTGAAGATGAAAAAACCCAGGGTGACGAAACCCATATGGGCAATCGACGAATAGGCGATCAGCTTCTTCATATCCGACTGCACCAGCGCGACCAGGCCAATGTAGACCACCGCGATCAGCGACAGGGTAACCATGAACCCGGCCAGATAGTGGCTGGCGTCGGGCGTGATCGGCATGGCGAAGCGCAGGAAGCCGTAGGCGCCCACCTTCAGGGTGATCGCCGCCAGCACCACGGAACCGCCGGTTGGCGCCTCGACGTGGGCATCCGGCAACCAGGTGTGCACCGGCCACATCGGCACTTTCACCGCGAAACCGAAGAAGAAGGCGATGAACAGCAGGATCTGCGCGGTCATCGCCAGCGGCATCTTGTGCCAAGTGAGAATATCGAAGCTGCCGCCGCTCTGGAAGAACAGGTAGAGCAACGAAACCAGCATCAGCAGCGAACCGAGCAGGGTGTAGAGGAAGAACTTGATCGCAGCATAGACGCGATTGGGACCGCCCCACATGCCGATGATCAGATAGAGCGGAATCAGCATCGCCTCGAAGAAGACATAGAACAGAATGCCGTCGAGTGAAGCAAAAACACCATTGATCAGGCCGGACTGGATCAGGAAAGCCGCCATGTACTGCCCGGCGCGCTCTTTGATCACCTCCCAGCCGGCCAGCACCACCAATATGGTGGTGAAGCTGTTGAGCAGGATCAAGGGCATGGAAATGCCGTCCACCCCGAGGTGGTAGTTGATCTTGAACATCGGCACCCAACGCGCCAGCTCCTCGAACTGCATCGCCGCCGTGCCGGTATCGAAACCGGTCCAGAGCGGGATGGCGACCGCGAACCCGAGCACGGACCCGAGCAGGGCCAGGGTCCGCTGTCCCTCCGCGTTCTCGTCGCCGCCGGTAATGAGGATGAGCACGCCCACCAGGATGGGCACCCATATCACGAGGCTCAACAGGCCGATTCCTAATCCTTCCGTCATGGTCGTTTTCTTGTTCAGGCCCGCGCGAACAGGGTGGCCATAAGCAGCACACCGATGATCATGGCGAAGGCATAGTGGTAGATATAACCGGATTGCAGGTGGCGCACGATGCTGGCGATCCTGCCGACCAGCCGGGCGGAACCATTAACGATCAAGCCATCGATGATGGCGGCATCGCCCCAGCGCCACAAGCGGCCACCCAACATGCGGGCGCCACCGGCGAAGAACCAGTCGTTGAAATCGTCGAAGCCGTATTTCTTCTCCAGGATCAGATGGATCAGGCTGAAGCGGTTCTTGATGGCGGCGGGAATGTCCGGGCGCTTCATGTAGAAGAACCAGGACAGGCCGACGCCCGCCGCCGCCAACCAGAAGGGTACGGTTTGCAAGGCATGCAGGGCCATCGCGGCGGCGCCGTGGAAGTGGTGCTGCAACTCGGCCATGGCGCCGTGGCGCTCTGCGACCTGAATGGCATGACCGAACCAGTCACCGAACAGCATCGGTTCGATGGCGATGTAGCCAATGGCGAGTGAGGGAATCGCCAGCAGCACCAGCGGCAGGGTCACCACCCAGGGCGTCTCGTGCGGCTTGCTATGACCACCATGATGGGGGCCGTGCGCGTCGCCATCCTTGTCCGCCTCGTGGTCGTGGGTGTCGTGGGCCTGCTTGAAGCGCTCCTTGCCGTGGAACACCAGGAAATACAGGCGGAAGGAATAGAAGGCGGTGACGAACACCCCCAGGGTCACGGCAAAATAGGCGAACCCGGAGCCCGGCAGGGTCGAGAACTTCACCGCCTCGATGATCGAATCCTTGGAATAGAAGCCGGACAGGAACGGCGTGCCGATCAAGGCCAGCGAACCGATCAGGAAGGTGATCCAGGTGATCGGCATGTACTTGCGCAAGCCACCCATGTTGCGGATGTCCTGCTCGTGGTGCATGGCCATTATCACGGAACCGGCTGCCAGGAACAGCAAGGCCTTGAAGAAGGCATGGGTCATCAGGTGGAAGATCGCCACCGAGTAGGCGGAAGCGCCCAGCGCCACGGTCATGTAGCCCAGTTGCGACAGGGTGGAATACGCCACCACACGTTTGATGTCGTTCTGAATGATGCCGAGGAAACCCATGAACAGCGCGGTGATGGCGCCGATCACCATGACGAAGGACAGGGCGATGTCGGACAACTCGAACAGCGGCGACATCCGCGCCACCATGAAGATGCCGGCGGTCACCATGGTCGCCGCGTGGATCAGCGCGGAAATCGGCGTCGGGCCTTCCATCGAATCCGGTAGCCAGACATGCAGCGGGAATTGCGCTGATTTACCCATCGCGCCGACGAACAGCAGGATGCAGATCACCGCCATCAACGGCCAGGAGTAGCCATCGATCAGGCTGATTTCCTGATTCGCCAGTTGCGGCGCCATCTGGAAGACCTGCTGGTAATCGAGTGTGCCGAAATGGGCCAGCACCAGGCCGATACCGAGGAGAAAGCCGAAATCGCCGACGCGGTTGACCAGGAAGGCCTTGAGGTTGGCGTAGATCGCCGTCTCGCGCTGATACCAGAAACCGATCAGCAGATACGACACCACGCCCACCGCTTCCCAGCCGAAGAACAGCTGCAGGAAGTTGTTGCTCATCACCAGCATCAACATGGAGAAGGTGAACAGCGAGATGTAGCTGAAGAAGCGCTGATAGCCGGGATCATCCGCCATGTAGCCGACGGTGTAGATATGCACCATGAGCGAGACGAACGTCACCACCAGCATCATCACCGCGGTGAGCCGGTCGATCAGGAAACCGACCTCCAGGGTAATGTCACCGGAAGTCAGCCAGGTGTAGACCGTGCCGTTGAAAGTGTTGCCGGCCTGCACGTCCTGGAACACCGCCAGCGAGGCGAGCAGAGAAATCGCCACACCGAGAATGGTGACCGTGTGCGCGCCGGCGCGACCGATGAACTTGCCGAACAGTCCGGCGATGATGGCGCCGACCAGCGGGGCGAGGGGAACGATGAGGTAGAGGGTTTTCATGTCCATGATTTCAGCCTTCCCGTGCGGCTGCCGATTCCGCTGCTTTATTGGCCCATTCAAGAATTAGCGCGGCATCGATCATGGCTTCCTGACGAGTGATGTTGGGTATTTTCATGTCGCCATAGCGAAAGGTCACGGCGCAGGGATTCAGGCGAAGCAGCGTTTCAGTATCGACGGGCGCGGCCACGCCCAGATCGGCCAGCGTGTCCGCCAGCGATACCAGATTGTGAGTCCGCTCATACACTACGCCATGCATCGCCAACATCGCCTTCAAAGCCTTTTCAACGCATTGCTGGGCATGGAAACACACGCCCTCGATTTCGACCTCGGGCGCATCCAGGATGACCCGGAGCACCGCCATGTCCTGGGCTGCCGACCGCAACAGGGTACGCACCTCATCATCAGCCCGCCTCATAAAGCACTTTGCCCTCGCGCAACGCCCAGTACACGGCGCTGGAGCACCAATCGCGACGCCGTTCGACTTCAGCCTCGGAATACACCAGCACATCCACGGGGAGGCGCATCGGCCGCAATACCCGATAGAGACGCACCGCCTCCTCTCCCTCGTTGTCTACCTCGGGCTCGATGACCATGAAGTCCACGTCCGATCCCTCGTCGGCATCCCCGCGCGCGTAGGAGCCAAACAGGATCACCTTCGCCGGTTTCGCGGCTTCGCCGAGAACTCGCGCGGCTTCCTGGAGGGTGGCCTGGCTAAGCATCTCAGCCCTTCAGACGATCGAGGTCGTCGACGTTGATGGTGCGCAGATTACGGAACAGCACCACCAGGATGGCCAGGCCGATGGCGGATTCCGCCGCCGCCACGGTGAGGATGAAAAACACGAAGACCTGACCGGACATATCGTTCAGGTAATGCGAGAAGGCGACAAAGTTCATGTTCACCGCCAGCAGCATCAATTCGATAGCCATGAGCAGGATGATCACATTCTTGCGATTCAGGAAGATGCCGACCACGCTGATGGCGAACAGTACTGCGCCCAGAATGAGGTAATGGTTCAGGCCGATCATTACTCGTCCTCCTTCGGCGCTTCCGGTTTTTGCGACTTGATGTTGACCATGTAGATGCGATCCGCCCGTTTCACCTTCACCTGTTCAGCCGGGTTGAGCCGCTTGGTGTCGCCGCGCTTGCGATGGGTCAGCGCGATGGCGGCGATCATCGCCACCAGCAGCACCACCGCAGCCAGTTCGAAGGGATAGACGTAGACCGTGTAGAGCAGACGTCCGAGTTCCTTGGTATTGCTGTAATCGGCGGGCAGCGGCGGCGGTTCCGTCAGACCGAGATCGGCGCCGCCCAGCACCATGACCATCTCGATGATCATGAGGCCGGCCACCAACAGGCCAGCCGGCAGGTAATTCCAGAAACCCTTCCTGAGTTCGGTCAGGTTGATGTCCAGCATCATCACCACGAACAGGAACAGCACCATCACCGCGCCGATGTAGACCAGCACCAGGGTGATGGCGAGGAATTCGGCTTCCAGCAACAGCCATAGGCCGGCCGCCGTGAAGAAGGCCAACACCAGCGCCAGCGCCGAATGCACCGGATTGCGCGCGGTAATTACCCGCAGCGACGCCAGCAGCAGAATGCCGGAGAAGACGTAGAAAACGAGGCTCTTGAATTCCATGTTGTTATCCGTCAGCGGTACTTGGCATCGACCGCGCGGTCGCGCGCGATCTGTTCTTCGTACTGGTCACCCACCGCCAGAAGCTTGTCCTTGGTGTAGTAAAGATCGCCGCGCTGCTCTCCGTGGTACTCCAGAACGCGCGTCTCGACGATGGCGTCGACCGGGCAGGCTTCCTCGCAGAAGCCGCAGAAGATGCATTTGGTCAGGTCGATGTCGTACACCGTGGTGCGGCGGGTGCCATCATCGCGCTGTTCCGATTCAATCTTGATCGCCATCGCCGGGCACACCGCTTCGCAAAGCTTGCAGGCGATACAGCGTTCCTCGCCATTGGCGTAGCGGCGTTGTGCGTGCAGGCCGCGGAAGCGCGGCGACTGCGGGGTCTTTTCTTCCGGGAACTGCACCGTGATCTTGTGCGCGAACAGATTACGGCCGGTCAGGGCCATGCCGCGCAGCAACTCGGTGAGCAGGAAGGTATCGAAGAAGGACTTGATGCCGTTGAACATGGTCGCGTCCTCGTTAATGGAACAGGTAGCCATACGGCGTCTGCATGGCGGCGCCGACCACGACGATCCAGACCAGGGTCACCGGGATGAATACCTTCCAGCCCAGACGCATGATCTGGTCATAGCGATAACGCGGGAAGGTGGCGCGGAACCAGAGGAAGAGGAACAGCACGAAGCTCATCTTCGCGCCAATCCAGATGATGCTGTCCGGCAGGAACGGGAAGGGCGACAGCCAGCCGCCCAGGAACAGTAGGCTGGTGAGACCGGCGACCAGGATCATGTTGGCGTATTCGGCCAGGAAGAACACGGCGAAGGCCATGCCGGAATATTCCACGTGGAAACCGGCGACGATCTCCGACTCGCCTTCCGCCACATCGAAGGGGGCGCGATTGAGTTCCGCGACGCCGGAAATCAGATAAACGATGAACAGCGGGAACAGGGGCAGCCAGTACCAGTGCCAGAAACCGCCTTCCTGGCCCTTGACGATGTCGATCAGATTCAGACTCTGCGCCGCCATCAGCACACCCACCAGGGCAAAACCCATGGCGATTTCATACGACACGATCTGCGCCGAGGAACGCAGGGCGCCGAGGAAGGCGTATTTGGAGTTGGACGCCCAGCCGGCGATGACTACGCCGTACACGCCCATCGAGGTGATGGCCATGATGTACAAAAGGCCGGCGTTGATGTTGGCCAACACCAGCGTCTCGGTGAATGGGAATACCGCCCAAGCCGCCAGCGCCGGCGCCAGCACCAGCACCGGACCGAGGATGAACAAGGCCTTGTTGGCGCCGCTGGGGATGATGATTTCCTTCATCAACAGCTTGAGGCCGTCAGCGATGGGTTGCAGCAGGCCGAGCGGGCCAACGCGGTTGGGGCCGATGCGTACCTGCATGTAGCCGATGATCTTGCGCTCGGCATAGGTCAGATAGGCCAGCGAGATCATCAGGGGCGCGACGATGGCCATGATCTTGACCAGGGTCCAGATCGGCAACCAGGCGGGGCCGAGCAGTTCAGCCAGGGGGGCGAGCATTGCATCCATATCAGACTTTCTCCACGCTCACAGGGCCGAGACGGGCGCCCAGGGTGGCGGTCAGGGGGTGCGCGGCGGCCACCCGCACGGTGTCGATTGCCAGCCGGTCATCGCGGCGTGCCGGCAGGATGGCTTCGCCGCCACCCTGACGCACCCGCACCATGCCGCCCTCGGCGATGCCGAGCCCGGTCAGTAATTCGCTGCCGATCCAGACCACCGGCACCCCGGCATCCACGGTCGCCTGCAAGGCATGGGAACGACGCACGACCGGATCGAGTTGGTACGGCGGTGTTTCCGCCACCCGTTCGAGGCCGTCGCCGGGCATCAATCCCTCGAGCGCGGCCGCGACCGGGGTGTTGTTCAATCCAGCCGCGAAATCAGCGGCCAAGGCGTCGCCGCGCACGGCTTCGGCGTTGTCGTAATCGAAACCGCCCAGGCTCAACAGATTGCCCAGCACGCGCAGCACCTTCCAGGCCGGGCGCGCCTCGCCCAGCGGCTTGACCACGCCATGGAAACTTTGCGCGCGGCCTTCCAGGTTGACGAAGCTGCCGGCGGTTTCCGTGAACGGCGAAATCGGCAACAGCACATCGGCGTAGTCCTGCGCGTCGGTCTTGAACGCGGTCAGGGCCACCACGAACTCGGCGCCGCGTAGCGCGGCGTTCGCGGCGGCGGCATCATAAGCATCCAGCTCCGGCTCGGCGCCGAGCAGAACATAGGCGGAACGCGGCTCGGCCAACATGGCGTGGGTGCCAAGGCCCTCGGGGCCGGGAAGCACACCGACCAGTTGAGCGCCGACACTGTTCGCGGCTGGCGCGAGGAAGCCCAGGGTCGCGCCACTGGCGACGGCGATGGCCTGCGCCAGGGTATGCAGTTGCGTGGCGGCGGGATGGTTCTGCGCCAGTTCTCCCAGCAGCACCGCTTTTTGCTCACCGCTCATGAGGCTGGCGGCGATGGCGCGGGCATGGTCACTGACGCCGCTAATCGCGGCCAAGGCCGCTCCCACATCCGTACCCAGATCGGCGCCGGCTTCCTGCATGGCGCGGGCGATTTGCCCCAGGCCATTCAGCCACGCGCTTGGTTTGCCGATCAGGCGGGCATTCACCTTGCACAGCAGGTCGTCGCCGGCGGCGTGCAACACGTTGAGCTGGGCGCCGCGCTTGACCGCCTGGCGCAGGCGCTGGGCGATCAGGGGTTGTTCCTTGCGGATCGTGGCGCCGACCAGCAGCACGCGATCCAGTCGATTGAGATCGGCAATGGCCATGCCCAGCCAGCGCGCGCCGGCACCGACTGTCGCGTCGGCCCTGGCCAGGCGATGGTCGATGTTTTCCGTGCCGAGGCCGCGCATCAGCTTGGTGAAGAGGTACAACTCCTCAACCGTCTGGTGCGGCGAGGCGAGCGCGCCAATGGCAGCGGCGCCTTTGCTTTCGCGGATCTGGGCCAGGCGCGTGGCGACGTGTTCCAAAGCTTCCTGCCAGCCGGCTTCGCGCCAATGACCATTTTCCTTGAGCAGCGGCGAGGTCAGACGTGCATCCGAATTCAGCGCCTCATAGCTGTAGCGGTCGCGGTCGGCGATCCAGCATTCATTGATGGCTTCGTTTTCCAGAGGCACCACGCGCATGACGCGGTTGTTCTTCACATGCACCTGGATGTTGGCGCCGAGGCCGTCGTGCGGACTCACCGACTTGCGACGGGAGAGTTCCCAGGAACGGGCGCTGTAGCGGAACGGTTTGGAAGTCAGCGCACCGACCGGGCACAGCTCGATGACGTTGCCGGAAAGTTCATGGCTGACCTGGGTTTCCAGGTACGGCATCACTTCCATATGCTCACCGCGGCCGGGCATGCCCAGTTCCATCAGACCGGCGATTTCCTGACCGAAACGCACGCAGCGGCTGCAATGGATGCAGCGGGTCATGTCGGTGGCGATCAGCGGGCCGAGGTCTTTCTCTTTCACCACGCGCTTGGGTTCGCTGTAACGCGAAGCCGAGCCGCCGTAACCGACGGCGATATCCTGCAACTGACACTCGCCACCCTGGTCGCAGATCGGGCAATCGAGCGGGTGGTTGATCAGGAGGAACTCCATCACTCCTTGCTGCGCGGCGATGGCCTTGGGCGAGCGGGTCATCACCTTCATGCCCTCGGTCACCGGCGTCGCGCAGGCGGGCAGCGGCTTCGGCGACTTCTCCACTTCCACCAGGCACATGCGGCAACTGGCGGCGATGGACAGCTTCTTGTGGTAACAGAAATGCGGAATGGTGATACCGGCCTGATGCGCGGCATCCATCACCGTCGAGCCGGCGGCGATCTCGATTTCTTTCCCGTCGATTTCGATCAGGGGCATTTCAGGAACCCACCATGCAGCGTTTGTTTTCGATGTGGTACTCGAACTCTTTGCGGAAGTGTTTCACGAAGCTGGCAACCGGTCCCACGGCGGCTTCGCCGAGCGCGCAGATGGTGTTGCCGCCGATGTTCTTGCCGATGCGCAGCAACTCATCCAGATCTTCCGGACGTCCCTGGCCATGCTCGATGCGATGCACGATGCGATACAGCCAACCGGTGCCTTCGCGGCAGGGGGTGCACTGGCCGCAGGATTCCTCGAAATAGAAGTAGGACAGACGCTCCAGGGCTTTCACCATGCAGACGCTGTCGTCCATCACAATCACCGCGCCAGAACCGAGCATGGAGCCGGCGCGGGCGACAGAATCGAAGTCCATCGTGCAGGCCATCATCGCTTCGGCAGTAAGCACCGGCGCCGATGAACCGCCGGGAATCACCGCCTTCAAGGTATGGCCGGTGCGCACGCCGCCGGCCATTTCCAGCAGATCGGCGAACGGGGTGCCAAGCGGAATCTCGTAGTTGCCGGGCTTGTTGACGTGGCCGGAGATGGAAAAAATCTTGGAGCCGCCATTGTTGGGCTTGCCCAGTTCCAGGAAGGCCTGGCCGCCGTGGCGCATGATCCAGGGGATCGAGGCCAGGGTTTCTGTGTTGTTGATCGTGGTCGGCTTGCCGTAGAGGCCATAACTGGCGGGGAACGGCGGCTTGAAGCGCGGCTGCCCCTTTTTGCCTTCGATGGATTCCAGCAGCGCGGTTTCTTCGCCGCAGATATAGGCGCCGTAACCCTGGTGCGCGTGGAGATCGAAATCCCAACCGGACCCGAGAATGTCACGGCCCAGGAGACCAGCGGCGCGCGCTTCTTCCAGTGCGCGTTCCCAGGACTGGTACTCCTCGAAAATTTCGCCGTGGATGTAGTTGTAGCCCGCCTTCGCGCCCAGCGTATAGCCGGCGATGATCATGCCTTCTATCAACTGATGCGGATTGAAGCGAATGATGTCGCGGTCCTTGAAGGTCCCCGGCTCGCCCTCGTCGGTATTGCACACCACGTATTTGTCGCCGGGAAAATTACGCGGCATGAAGCTCCACTTCAGGCCGGTGGGAAAGCCTGCGCCGCCGCGACCGCGCAGGGCGCTGGTCTTGACTTCGGCGATGATGGCTTCGGCCGGCGTCTTCTCGGCGAGGATTTTCTTCAGCGCTTCGTATCCGCCATTGGCGGTGTAGGTGGCCAGCGAAGCGGATTCGGAATGTTGCAGCGTCCAGAGACAGACCTGGGTGTCGGGCGTGTTCAAACTCATTGCATCGCCCTCGTCATTCCCGCGCATGCGGGAATCCAGTTCGCATTAACCTTCGAGCAGTGGCTTGGTGCACAACCTGGATTCCCGCGTGCGCGGGAATGACGGCTGATGTAGGTGTCGGGCGTGTTCAAACTCATTTCATGTCATCCAGGAGTTTGTCCACCGAGTCCGGTGTCAGGTGGTCGTGCATCTTGTGGTTGTTGTGCAGGCACAGGGGGCCGTGGCCACAGGCGCCCATGCACTCGCCTTCTTTCAGGGTGTAACGACCATCCGCCGTGGTTTCGCCAAAACCGATGCCCAGCTTGCCTTGCATGTGCTCGGCGATCTTGTCGGCGCCCTGCAACTGGCAAGGCAGATTGGTGCACAAGGTGACCTTGTTGCGGCCGACCGGCGCCAGCTCGTACATGTTGTAGAAGGTGGCGACCTCGTAGGCGGCGATGGCCGGCATGCCGAGGTAATGGGCGACGAATTCGATGGTGTCGCGCGACAGCCAACCCAATTCGGTCTGGGCGATGCGCAAAGCCGCCATCACCGCCGATTGCTTCTGCTCGGGCGGGTACTTGGTCAATTCGCGGTCGATCTGGGCGAGGGATTCAGCGGAAAGCATGTCTGTTACCTATCTATATCGCCAAACACGATGTCCAGGGTGCCGATGATGGCCACTACGTCGGCGATCATGTGGCCGCGCGACATTTCATCGAGGCCGGCCAGATGCGAGAAGCCGGGCGCGCGCAGCTTCAGGCGGTAGGGCTTGTTGGCGCCGTCGGAGATCATGTAGACGCCGAACTCGCCCTTGGAATGTTCCACCGCCGCGTAAACCTCGCCTTCGGGCACGTGCATGCCTTCGGTGAACAGCTTGAAGTGGTGGATCAACTCTTCCATGTTGGACTTCATGGCTTCGCGTGAGGGCGGCGCGACCTTGTGGTTGTCGCTGATCACCGGGCCAGGGTTGCTTTTCAGCCAGGCCACGCACTGCTGGATGAGGCGGTTGGACTGGCGCATTTCTTCCATGCGCACCAGGTAGCGGTCGTAGCTGTCGCCGGTGCGGCCGATGGGAATCTCGAAATCGAGTTTGTCGTAGACCGCGTAGGGCTGCATCTTGCGCATGTCCCAGACGATGCCGGAGCCGCGCAGCATCGGGCCGGTGAAGCCCAGCGCCTTGGCGCGATCAGCATCGACCACGCCGACACCGACGGTGCGCTGCTTCCAGATACGGTTATCGGTGAGCAGGGTCTCGTACTCGTCCACGTAACCGAAGAAGCGCCGTGAAAAATCCTCGATGAAGTCGAGCACGCTGCCCTGGCGGTTTTCGTTCAGGCGACGCAGATCGGATTCATTCTTCTTCTTGCTGGCCTGGTATTGCGGCATCGCGTCCGGCAGATCGCGGTAGACGCCGCCCGGCCGGTAGTAGGCCGCGTGCACTCGGGCGCCGGTGACCGCCTCATAGACGTCCATCAGGTCTTCCCGCTCGCGGAAAGCGTAGAGGAAGACGGTCATGGCGCCGATGTCGAGCGCGTGGGTGCCGAGCCAGAGCAGGTGGTTCAGGATGCGGGTGATCTCGTCGAACATCACCCGGATGTATTGCGCGCGTTCCGGCACTTCGATACCCAGCAGGCGTTCGATCGCCAGGCAATAGGCATGCTCGTTCTGCATCATGGACATGTAGTCCAGCCGGTCCATGTAGGGCACGGATTGCAGGAAGGTGCGGGTCTCCGCCAGCTTCTCGGTACCGCGATGGAGCAGGCCGACGTGCGGGTCGGCGCGCACGATCACTTCACCATCCAACTCCAGCACCAGGCGCAGCACGCCGTGCGCGGCCGGGTGTTGCGGACCGAAGTTGATCGTGTAATTGCGGATTTCGGCGGAGGGGGCGGCGGATGTAACGGTCATTTAAGCGGCCCCGTAGTTGTCTTCGCGCACGATGCGCGGCGTGACTTCACGCGGATCGATGCTTACCGGCTGATAGACCACGCGCTTGAGTTCCGGGTCATAACGCATTTCTACGTGACCGGAAATCGGGAAATCCTTGCGGAACGGATGGCCGATGAAACCGTAGTCGGTGAGGATGCGGCGCAAGTCGGGATGGCCGTCGAAGACAATGCCGAACAAGTCGAATGCCTCGCGCTCGAACCAGTTCACCGCCGGCCAGATTTCCATCAACGAAGGCAGAATCGGCAACTCGTCGTCGGCACAGAAAGCACGCACGCGCAGACGATGATTGCGCTTGATCGACAGCAGGTTCAGCACCACGGCGAAGCGTTTTCCGTCCCAGGCACCCTCCTTGTAGGCGGAGTAATCGACGCCGCAAAGATCGATCATCAAATCGAAGGCCAGCGCGGGGGTGTCGCGCAAGGTCGCGCAGACCTCCAGCCAATCGCCGACCGGCACCACGATAGTGACCTGATCCTGCGCGATCTTGCTGGTGAGAACCTTGTCGCCCAGCGCCTCATTGACGCGATCGAGCAGGACTTCAGGAGTCAAAGGCATAGGTGTGCGGTCCTGTCAGCGGGCGATGGTGCTGGTACGGCGGATTTTCTTCTGCAACTGGATCAATCCGTACAACAGCGCTTCCGCCGTCGGCGGGCAACCCGGCACATAGATATCCACCGGCACGATACGGTCGCAACCGCGCACCACGGAATAGGAATAGTGGTAGTAACCGCCGCCATTGGCGCAGGAACCCATCGAGATCACCCAGCGCGGCTCGGCCATCTGGTCGTAGACCTTGCGCAACGCCGGCGCCATCTTGTTGCACAGGGTGCCGGCGACGATCATCAGATCGGACTGGCGCGGACTGGGACGGAACACGATGCCGAAACGGTCCAGGTCATAGCGCGAGGCACCCGCCTGCATCATCTCGATGGCGCAGCAAGCAAGGCCGAAAGTCATCGGCCACAGCGAACCGGTACGGGTGTAATTCACCACCGCGTCGACGCTGGTGGTGACGAAGCCTTTTTCCAGGATGCCTTCGATGCTCATATCGTCATTCCCAATCCAGAGCGCCCTGCTTCCACTCGTAGATGAATCCGACGACGAGGATGCCGAGGAAAATCATCATGGAAACAAAACCGAACATGCCAATTTCTTCCAGCACCACGGCCCAGGGGAAGAGGAAGGCGATTTCCAGATCGAACAGGATGAACAGGATGGCCACCAGGTAATAGCGCACATCGAACTTCATGCGCGCATCCTCGAAGGCCTCGAAACCGCATTCGTAAGGGGAATTCTTTTCCGCGTCCGGCTTGTGCGGGGCGAGCACGAAACCGGCAAGCATGGGCGCGACACCAATCACCAGACCCACCAGAATGAACATCAAAACCGGAAAATAGTTTTCGAGCATGGCTCCCCCGAAAAGGCATGATCAACACGCCAAGAAGGCGCGCAGTCTAGGCTTTCAACAACCTTACGTCAAGGCTGCAAAAAACAAAAAACCCATTGATATCAATGGGTTATTAAATGACTTAAGGGAATATAAAGAAATTCGATGGTGCCGACGGCGAGACTCGAACTCGCAAGACTTTCGTCACTGCCCCCTCAAGACAGCGTGTCTACCAATTTCACCACGTCGGCATTACGAGGCATGTTCAGAGAACATGCCTAAGAACTCATTTCGGGATCGCGCCCGATTTATCCAGATTGACCGGCGCCGGCATCGGCGCGGCCGGAGCCACAGGCTGGGCGATGGGCTTGAAGGCATCGTCCTTTTGGCTGGAAAAATACGTCAACCCCATGCTGGTCAGGAAGAAGGCCGTCGCCAACACCGCAGTGGTGCGCGACATGAAGTTGGCCGAACCGGTTGCGCCGAACAGACTGCCGGAGGAGCCGCCACCGAAGGCCGCGCCCATGTCGGCGCCCTTCCCGTGCTGCATCAGCACCAAGCCGATCAAAACCAAGGCCACCAGCACATGAACGCCCCAGACGATATCTTCCATTTCCTGTTCCTTTAACCCGCCCGGCAAATTGCCAGGAACTCTTCCGCATTCAGGGCGGCGCCGCCGATCAGGCCGCCATCGATATCAGGCTGACCCAGCAACTCGACCGCGTTATTGGCTTTCATGCTGCCACCGTACTGGATGATCAGACCGTCAGCGACGCCGGCGTCCAGACCACGCACCTTGGTGCGAATGAAAGCATGCACCGCCTGCGCCTGTTCCGGGCTGGCGGTGACGCCGGTACCAATCGCCCAAACCGGCTCATAGGCCACCACGGCCTTGGCCAGAGACGCCACGCCGCACTTGGCGATCACGGCATCCAGTTGCCGAGCCACCACGGCCTCGGTGACACCCCCCTCGCGCTCGGACAGGGTCTCGCCCACGCACAGAATCGGGGTCAAGCCGGCCGCCTGCGCGGCCGCGAATTTCTCCGCCACCAACTCGTCGCTCTCGCCGTAGATGGCGCGCCGCTCGGAGTGGCCGACAAGCACATAAGTACAAGAAAAATCTTTCAGCATGCTGGCGGACACCTCGCCGGTGAACGCGCCCTTGGCCTGTTGGCTCATGTTCTGCGCGCCCCAGGCAATGGCGCTACCGGTCAGCTTGGCCTGAGCCTGGGCCAGATAGGGAAACGGCACGCAAACCGCCACGCCCGCCTTCACGTCAGCCATGCCGGCAAGAATGCCGGACAACAGCGCTTCGTTCTCGGCCAGACTGCCATGCATCTTCCAATTGCCGGCGACCAGTTTGCGACGCATCGGTTTTCCCTCTCCAAAAAAGGTCGCGAATGGTATGTTGGAACGCGACGCAGGTCAATCTGGAACATCCACCTTTCCACCGAAATAACGCCACCATGATTCCGAGCATCGACACCCCGCACGGCCAGTCGTGGCTGAATTTCTGCGGCGGGGACTGCTTTGCGGCTGTCCATGAATAACCCGCTCACTCCGCGTCAATCCACCACCAGCAGCCAGACGCCACCTGATGACGCAGCAAACCATGGTGCGGTTCGCTGCGCTCACCACACCCTACGTCCTACCGTTCCTCATTGTGGCGGCAGCGGTTAGCCCGGCGGGCAGGTCATGCCGACCACCTACATGCCAGCGATAGCCACCGTTGCATCGCGAGTAGGGGCGGGTTTCAAACCCGCCCCTACGGCTACGCGTTACCCACTACGATTCACACAGCGCCATAAACCACGAATCCTCCCGCCGGCACCTTGATCCAGGCGGCGCGGCCGTTGCGCGGCTCGACCGGCGCGCGGGCGCCGATCTGCTCGGGGTCGCTGGAATAGAGGCAGGTGAGCACCGTCAATTCGGCGCTCAGGGTGGCGTCGATGGTCACCCAGGCGGCTCGCTCCCGAACCGCGTCGGTGTTGATCGCCAGCAGGATTTCCTCGTCGGCGAACAGGCGCGACCAGGGCACCAGCGAGCGAATCTCACCGCCGATCATGCGTGGCGGGCCGAAGCTGCCCGGCTCGCCGGAGTCGGATATCTCGCGCAGATACTGCCGCCCGCGACGCAACGCCAGATGCTGGTCGCGCAAGGCCGTGACCTCGGCGATGAAACGGTAGATCTCGTGATCCTCGTTGAAGAAATGGCAATCGGTACTTTTCAATGAACCGAAGCGGCCGCCGAACATGCATTCGCGCAGGTAACGGTCGTTGTCGCCGGCGCCGTCGAAGGCCTGCTCGCTGCCGTAATAGAGACAGGGGATACCCATGGTCGTGAGGTTGAGGCCAAGCACCGCCTTGAGGTGGCGGTAGCCGTCGTTGGCTTTGTCGCCGCAGAAACGCGCCTTGTTGTTGCCCTTGCGTACCTGATCGTGGTCGTCGAACAGGGTCACCACGTGCTTACCGAACCAGACATGCGAAGCCTTGCGCTCCAGCGCCGAATTACGGAACAGGCCGAAATAGTCGGCCGGATCACGCCAGCCCTTGGCCAGGTACTCCAGCTTGTCCGGGATCTCGTCGATCCCCAGGGCCGCGTCGAGGCCGGTCAGTTCCAGGGTTTTCCAGGCATGTTCGCGGCCGCCGGTGATCTCGCCCACCAGGAAGAAATTCTCCTTGCCCAGGGATTGCGCGAACTCCTTCACCACCGAGGCGAAGTAGCGGGTGGCGCCGGGCTCCATGTGCTTGACCGTGTCGATGCGGAAACCGTCGACATCGGCGAGGGCGATCCAGAACTTGTAGATGTCGCACAGCGCCATGAGGGCCGGCGAAGGATGGAACGCATCGACGATGCGCAGCTTGCCCTGATAGTCGTGGTGACCATGGTGGAGGTCTTTGAGGGTGACGAAATCGCCCTCGTAGAACTCCGGGTCGTAGTCCCAGCTATTGATCCGCCCCTTGCTGGTGAAGTTCTCCAGCGCCTGCATCTCGGCCGGCCAGACCGCGTCGTTGGGCCAGGCATGGGGGTGGCTGCCGGAATCGACGGGGCCGAACGGAATGTTCGCCTCGCCGTAGGCGTTGTGCCAGCCGGACACCGGGTAGGTCTCGCCGTCCCAGCGCGGGTCCATGCAGGCATCGCCCGCCTCATCTACGCAGGGATAGCGCTCCGGGTTGTAGCGGTAGCCGAACACGTCGCCGGCGTGATTGAGGATGATGTCCAGGATGACGCGGATGCCATGGGCATGGGCGGTGTTCACCAGATCGATCAAGTCCTGGCGGCTGCCGAAATGCGGGTCCACATCGAGGAAGTTCTGGATGCCGTAACCGTGATAACTGTGTTTGTCCGCCGCCGCCTGCTTGAATACCGGGCTGACCCAGAGCGCGGTCACCCCCAGCCGCTTGAGGTAGCCGACCTTGCTCTCCAGCCCCTTCAGCGTGCCGCCCAGCCATTCGTCGCCGGCGTCCGCCCAGGTCGCCTGATCGGCCTGGTAAGCGTCCTCGGGAAAACGGAACGGCGGCGTTTCGCCCGTGGCGACGGGCTTGCCTTCGATGTCCCGATAGCCCCGCTCGCGGCCGTCGGAGTACCGGTCCAGCATCAGGAAATAAAGCACCTGGTCCTCCCAGGCCGCCGGCGACGGGGTGTATTCGAGTCGGCGCAGGCCCGCCCAATCGATGTCCTTGAGACTGCGCTCCAGTTGGTCGTGGCTGGTGTTGTCGATGATCATGAGTGACCTCCGCGGAAGGTGGGACATGCGGGTCGAAGTAGCCGCCAAGTGTGTTCAGTGTAGGACATCCTTACTATCACCTTCGCCCGGATACCCAACCCGGATCGCCGCCCAGTCGCGATGTAGGCTGGGGTGAGCGATAGCAAACCCCAGCAAGTAACGCCTGCACCACGGCTCGGCCAGATACCGACCCCGGATCGGCGCGGTTACCGCTTGAGCGGCAAAAGCATCGCGCTGCCGGACCAAGCCAGCATGCTCTGGTTGAAGCCCCGCTCCACCGGCTGCTGGTCGCAAAAATAAGGCAGTAGCGGCGGCAAGCCGCCCGACCTGGCGCGCGCGGCCGGCGCCGTGGTTTCCGGAACATCGCTACTCAGATTCAACCAAGCCATCGCATCGCTTCCCGCAGGCGTTCATTCTGGGCGATTGGGCGGATGTCCTGGCAGTGAATCAGCGCCACGGTTCGCGGTTCGGCATAGCGTTCATGCAGATCGGTAAAGGTCAGCCGCGAGGTCGTGCTGGATTCTTCTTCCGAGCGCACCAGGCCCATGTTGTCCAGCAGCAGCGAGTATTCCTCCAGGTACAGGCAATCCTCGGGATGGGATAGAACGGTGGCGAACACTTCCGCCAGATTGCTGTTCTCCAGACATTGCGTCGCGGCTCCCAAGTGCGCCAGGGTCTGTTCAAGGTTTCCCCGCAATGCACTGGAATTGGCCGGGCTGGCACAGCGTAACCGCGCCTGGGCCAGGTCCTTTTCCTGGCTAAGTCGGTCTCGTTCCGTGTGGATCCGTTGAATACCCACGGCGACCCTTTCCAGGAATCGGTCGAACAGGATCCACTTCAGCGTCTCCCGAGCGGACTCCAACGTGGGCTGGGGACCGATCAGTTGATGGTCAGTGAACCAGACCTTGCGCTGCGGTACATCACGACGCAGGACACCACCGGAATCATCCGTCCCCAAAGTATTCTTTTCATTGCGGCGCATCGATAGCAACACGTAGACCTCCTGGGAAACGCCCGAGGCGACGTACTGACGCATCACCGTACTGGAACAAAGGGCCGTGCGGATGTCTTCGGGAGAACCGAACAGGGCATGGACAAACGGGTCTTGGGTAAAGCTTCGCGCATTGATCTCCACGGGACCGGGAATGCCCTTCAACAGGTTTTTCGCTTGGTTCAAGGCTGCGGCCAGAGGGGGGCGAAAGCGTTTTGGCCAGGAACCGGTGTGTTTCAGATGGGGCTCCACCCGATAGGCGGCGCGCTCCAGCGCTTGTTCCAGATCCGGGTCTGGTTTTTCGTGCCTGGACAAGGCCGACAGGAGTTGGCTAAGCACACTCAAGGGGAATGGCCTCAATTGGTTAAAGGGCGGAGTAGAGAACAGGCGCTCACCCGCCCGCCCTCATCAAACTGAACCGCCCCGAGTTTGGTGGAGACTCCATCGTTTGAGAAGATGGAGCAGAGAAGAAGACCGTGAAGTTCTCCCCCGAAGTCCGCGAGCGGGAGCGCCCGTTCACCTGGTATTCGGGCAACCACATCACCCGTTAACGGAACAGAGCCTTGATATAGGAAGGCGGGCCCATCCCCATCCATTCGATTCCTGCTGGCTGCCGCTACAGCAGGTATTTCTCGATCTGATTGACCGGCGCGTTGCGCAGCAGATAGAGGTTGGGGTTGTCCCGCTCGGCGGTCTGCCCGGCTTCCGCGATCTTGACCGGTTCCCGTTCCAGGATGCACAGGCGCCGGCTGATGCAGTCCGCGCGCCACTGCGAATTCGCCTTGCGACCGCGTTCCTCGACGGCGATGCGTGTTAGATGAAATTCGTCCACGGGTTGTTCGCGCTGGACCCGCCGGCGGATCGCGTCGTGCGCCCGATCCAGGCTGCCCTGCTGCACGCACAGGTCATAGAGCGCGGCCAGGCAACGGAAATTGCCGATGCGCAGGGGCAGGAGGCCGCGCAGCCAGGAAAGCGCGACCACCAGCTTGCGGCCGTAGGTATCGTAGGCATAGCGCAGCATCTCGGCGCGGAAGGCCGGCTCGGCGCCGACGGTTTGCAGGGCCGCCTTCCATTGCGGCGCGAAATCAGCCTTGCGCGGACCGCGGCTGAGGTCGTCGGCCCAGGCCACCTGTTTGACCCGCGAGGGCAGCCGCAGCACGCGCTGCCATTCCGGCCAGAGCGGGCCGAAACAGGCGATCAGCCGCGCTTCGTCCCGGGCCAGGAAGCGGCGAAACATCTCCTGAAGGGTGCCGGTCTTGAAATTGACCTGGAGCGGACCGAAGGACAAACCGGCGCCGTCGAAATTTCCGGTGACCTGGAGATAGGGATCACCCGAGGTCTCGAAGCCGGCGGTCACGGCGATGGCGCGGTCCAGCGCCCGTTCCGCGTCCAGGGCTGGAAGGTGCTCGGGGTCGGGCATTTCCACATAGAGCCGCGCGCCGCGCGGCTCGACCCGGATGAAATCACCCGCCTTCATCAATTGCCGCGCCTTCGCCTCCAGCGTGCTGGTGTCGGCCGCGCCTAGCCAGACGAAACGCCCCTCCAATCCCTGGCCGAGACCGTCGGCGGCCGCCATCCCGGCGATCCCCAGCGGCGTGCCGAGGGCGTCGCGCAGCATCTGGACCGAGTTCACCAGTTCGCGGTGGACACGCATCCGGCCATCCGACCCGGCATATTCCGACAACTTGAAATTGGGCGTGACCCAGACCCGGGCCGGACCGCCAATCAGGTAATCGTTCTGGTAACGCAACCCTTTGGCCATGTTCGCTCCTTGCGTGTTTGTAATGACATTCAAGTTCCCCCGCGTTTGGGGCCAATGTGTTCCCGGCATCCGCCGTCACTGCCCGTGGCATCAACCTTGGCCACGTTGCTTGATGCGGTTCGTCCCTCACCACATCCTACGCATTTGCCACTCTCCTCAAGCACAGTTGACTTACAGCGCCGCGCGCAGGGCGGCGAGCGCCTTGACCAGGGGCGAATTGGCCGTGGGCGCGTCGCTGACCAGGGCGACGACGAAGTCCAGGTGTTCCAGCACCGAAGCGTACTCCCTGGGACTGGCGCCACGCCGCGCGGCGCCGCGATAGCGCTCGGCAATCCGGGCCGCCGCTGCGTTGGCCGCCCGGGCGGTCGTTTTGCTTTGCGCCAGCAACAGAACCAATTCGCAGTCGGCCTCGGCCACCCCGTCCCAGAAGGTGGGTTTATCGACGTTGCTCCCACGCGCCAACTCGATCATCCGCCGGCAATCGTCCTCCAGCGTCATTTGCCAGTCGCCGCCCTGAGCGGGATCGCGTTGGCTGGCGAGCAGCTTGGCGATGGCCCAGTTGGCGAAGGGATAGGGGTCCGGTGTCGAACCCAGATCGAATGCCTGGCGGTAATGCCGTGCCATGTCGACCAGGGCCGCCAGGCGTGGCGCGGGAGCGGTATTCAGCCAAGCCAGTCGCTTGCAGGCACTGCCCAGCAGTTTCAGGCGTTCCGGCGTCGGCGCGCGTCGGTTGATGAGGTCGAGTTCCCGGATGGCGCGCTCGATGTCCTCGACCAAGCCCCGGCGCGCATCCTCCACACCGGCCGGGGCAACCGCCGCGCGCAGTTCCCGCCAGTGTTCGCCGGACCAGCGCACGCGGAAGTTTGCGCACTGTTCCACCGCCCGCACCGGGCAATCGCCCGTCCGCGCGGTCAGGGCTGTTTCCAGCCAGTCGACGGCCTCGGCGTAGGCGCCGGTTTCACCCCAGGCGAAGCCCAGCGCCGCCGCCAGGTCGCCGCGCGCCAGCCACTCGGCGCGGGCCTGGTCGGGAATACCCTTGAGCTTGTCGACGATGCCGGCACGCAATTCCTCCAGCAGTTCGTCGGACACGCCATCGTGGACTCGCATGCGGATCCACTCGCCATAGTTGTTCAGGTCGGAAACCAGTTCCGCCGGCGCGTGATAGGTCTTGACCTCGAAGGGGCGGGCTTCGTTGCCGTCGCGGCGCAGGCGATAGCCGGGGTCGCCATAGCACTGGTAGGCGCCCCAGGTGTTGGCGTCGGGGAAGCGCACCCAGATTTCCTCGCGGGCGGCGCGCACTGCCTGGCCGAACGGATCGCCGTCGAGCAAGTGGGTGTAGAAGCCGGCGGCGAAGGCCTCGGCGGCGCCGTCGTCCACGGCCCAGCCCGCCGCCACCACGGCCCTGACGCCCATTTCGATGAACTGCATCGCCAGATTCGCCGCCAGCAGATTGAGTTCACCTCGCGCGGCGGTCTGTCCCTGGGTCTTGCCGAGATGGCAGCAGTTGATGAACACCAGTTCCGGCACCCAGCGCATCTGCTCCACGTCGCCCGGGGTGAGGAAGGTGTGATTGCCGATGACCATGCCGGAGACACGCTTGGACGTCGGCGTCTCTTCCAGGGGGAATTCATGCTCGCCGTGGCCGGCCAGATGCAGGATGCGCCAGGCGTTCCGGTGCAGTCCGGAGAGGATGGCGTCGGCTTTTTCGTCAATGCACTCCCTTGCCTGATAGCCGCCGGCGTTGAGCAGGCTGGCCACCTTTTGCGCCTCCTGGCGGGCACCGGGCAGGTCGCAGAATTTCTCCCATCCGGACAAGTCCGGGTTGCCGACCACGAAGGCGGTGGCCTCCGTGGCGTGGGCCGGGTGCGGCCGGAAGCGCGGCGTCTTGAACTGGCGCACCAGGCCGGCGGCGATGGCCGGCGGCCGATGGCCGTGGCTCCAGCGATCCTCCAGCAATTCCCACGGGTAGCGGGCCGAGGCCGCGTCCAGCAACAGCACCAGGTTCGCCTGTTTCGGCGCCAGTTCCTTGAGGCGATTGGGCAACAGCATCTCGAACAGGGTCTTGGCCACCTCGGCATTGGCGCCCGCCGATTGCGAAGCCTGCCGGATGAAGCCGTCAGCCAGACGTAGTTGCCCGGTGGCCAGGGTTTCCTCGGCGCGGGCGCGGTCGGTGGTGGCGATGAAGCGCAGGGTTTCTGAACGGGCGTCCTCGATGATCTCCAGCCGCTGCCACCAGCCCCGCGCGTCGTCGCAGCGCACCCGGCTCAGCGGCCCCTGACCGGCCTTGATCGTGGCCTCGGGCCAGGCCACCCGCATCGCCAGTTCGCCATCGCGCAGCACTGAGTCCAGGGCCTCGGCGGCGGCGATGGCCACATCTTCGTACAGTTCCAGGAACTCGATCTTGTCGATGATGACCTGGCCTTCCAGTTCCGCCATGACCAGTTTGTCGTTGGCCGCCACGGCGCCGCGCAGGATGGCCTCGACGGAATCGCGCGGCATCATGCCGCCGGCGCCGGTGCCGACCAGGAGACAAGTGAGCGCCGCCGAACGCACCGATCCGGGCGGCCCGAAACGCGGGTCCGGCCACTGCGCGATGCGCAGGGCGTAATCCAGCATCGCGTCGCGCACACTCTTGGCCAGCAAGCCGGGGCTCAGCTCCCCCACCTGGCCGAGGCCGATCACCAGCGCGCCGGCCGGCCGCGCTTCCGGCGGGTCGTTGAAGAACAGGGCATGGGAGCCCATCGGCCCCGGATAGAGCCCGAGTTGCTGCCGCCTGGACAAGGCATGGCCCAGGCGCTCGTCGAGCGATTGCTCGGCGCTGATGATGCTGTCACCCAGGTAATGCCCGACCAGCACCGGGTGCCGGGCGTAGGCCAGATTGCCGTGGCGCAGGCTGACCCGGATCACCGGCACGCCCTGGCCGGCGATCGCCGTGTCGAACGGCCGCGCAATGCCGAAACCGAAACCGCGCAGGCTGGCCTCGTCCGGGATATCGTCGGCCGGCGGCAGAGTCGGCAGCAAAAAGTGTTCCGGCGCGGCCTCGGCGGCGCGGCTGCGGCTCGGCGGCGTCGTGGGCAGACGGGTGGTGGCGCCGGTCATGAGCAGGTCGAGCAAGCCGGGGAATGAACGTTTGTTCGCGCACAGTTCGTCATGCGCGGTGTTTTCCACGTACCAGGTCGGCACCCCAGGCAGACGGCCGGAACGCCAGGCCACGGTGCCGTCGCCCTCGCGGCTGGCGATGAACTCCAGGCGTTTGCGCCCGGCGAGCCAGGATTCCTCGTAATCGGCCAGCTGGTAATCCACCACCGTGGCGTCCTGGCAGCCGGCCACGTAGATCATGTGCTCCGGGTCGGGCCGGGCCTGCTTCAGAACATCCCAGGTGCCGCGCGCCTGCACCAGGGCGCCGGCGTCGGCCAGGCTCCAACGCGCCGAAAGTTGCCGCTTCAGCTCGCGCCAAAGCGGTTGCCGGGCGAAATCCGCGCCGTCCGGGTCGAACGGCAACAACTCCAGCAAGCCGGGGAAACGGTTGACGATGTCGGTGATCTCGTCGGTGTTGTGGGCGAAGTCGAGCAGGCTGAGTTTGGCCTGGGTCGGGTTGCGGCCGGTCAGCCAGCGCACCGCTTCGTGCGAGCCCAGGTTGGGCGTGCCCAGCATCATGAAACGGCTGTTGGGCAGGTTGACGATGCGCCGCCAGAGGGCCGCGCCACGGCCGCCATCGGCGATCATCGCGCGCACCACCAGGCCGCCCATGGAGTGCGCCACCAGATGCACCGGCTGCCCTTGCCGCTCGACCTCGGGCAACCAGGCCTCCAGCTTGTCCGCCAGTTTCACCGCCGCGTCGCGCACCGACAGACGCCAGTCGTAGGGGAAAAGCTCCACCCGGTGACTGCGCGCCAGGAACTCGATCAGCGGGCCGTAGAAGTCATCCAGCAAGTCCGTGGGCTGAATGTCCGGCTTATTTGCGTTGTTATCCATGCGCAGCCGCCCCAGCCCGCCCTTGAACAGGGCCAGATATTTCAGCCAGACCGCGTCGTCGCCCACTTGCAGCGCGCTGCCCATGGTGCCCGGCAGCAGCACCGCCAGCGGCCGCGGGGTGCCGATGCCGCGACTGCGCCGCAGTGCCTCGCGCCACTTGGGCGCTTCGTGCCTGGCCGCCTGGAGCGGCTGGAAACCGCCATCGCCGTCGTCGGCCCGGGTCAGGCCGGCGACCAGCCAGCGCACGCTCTTGTCGTTGGCGAAGTAATTGAAATGGCAGACATCGGGGCCCTGGTCGAACAGGAATCGCGCGCCCTTCTCCGGCCGCCGGAGGCCACCGTACATGGAGCCGGTGTTCACCACCAGGTCGTGGTCGGCGCCGTAGAACCAGTCGGTCGCCAGCAGCTTGATCTGACCCCACAGCGAATCGCCCTCGATATCGCCGGCGATCACCGACAGGTCGGCCGTGGTGACGAGGCCGGGGTGCTGCAACAAACGGGTCAGCGCCGAGCCGGGCATCATCGCCTCCAGCCCTGGCAGAGTGCGCGGGTCGGTGCGTTCCTTCACCACCGCCAGCAGGAAGTCGGCCGCGTCGCCCAGCAGCCCGTTGCCGCCAAGGTAGTCGAGCACCGACAGCCAGCGGTCGAGGCGGCCCGAAGCCAGCGTGGTGCCGCGCGCCGGGCAGGCCACCCGGACGAAGCGGCGGATCTTCACCGCTTTCGTGTCCAGCAGCGCCAGCAGTTCCGCGAGCATCTCGCGGTCGGCGTCATAGGCCGCGTCGCGCGCCGCGACCGCCTCCGGGCGCAGCGGGCTGAGGCCAAGTTGCTCGGCGACGGTGCGGTCGGCGGCAAATAGCTGCTTGAGCCAGTCCGCGCGCAACGGGTCATCGCGCTTGTCCCGCTCACCCAGGCACAGGAGTTCCCCCACCAGACCGCCGCGCGAATGGCTGACCAGATGCACTTGCGCGTGCTCCGGCAGGCGCCTGGCCAGCGCCAGGGCATTCTCGATCGGGCTCAGCGTCAGCGAGCGATGCTCCAGGGCGTAGACCCGCTCGCCATAGCGCGCCTTCAAGGCCTGGCGCGCCGCCGCCCCCGCCGCGCCTTCCCAGAGTTTGCCGAAACTACCCTGGCCGCTAGACGCGGTGCCGTGGATGAACACCAGAATCGGCTCGGCCGGCAGCGTCTCGTTCTCGGCCACCGGCGCGAGGCCGAAGCTGTCACCCAGGGAAACACGGTAGAGGCCAGGCGCGTTGCCTTTCAGCAACTTCTCCTCCAGCTTGCCGCCGAGGGCGACCGCCGCCTTACCCTTGAGATCGACACCGAAGAATTCCAGCACCTTGATTCCCAGCCCCAACCAACCGCGCGTACCGGAAGATGCGCCCGACCGCGCGGGCGGCCGCGCGTCGATCTCCCAGCCCTCGCCGCCATCTCGGCCCACCGCCTTCCTGCCCCGCTCCCGGATCAGATCATCGGCCCGGGTCCACAGCACGAAACCGTTTTCCAGCTCCACCCGCGCCACCTCGTCGCCGGCCGCCTCGATCTCGCCCACCCCGGCCTCGCGCGCGCTCCCCGGCAACAGACGGCGCTGGCGGGTGATGACGACATCCGTGGTGGGGGGCGTGGTGGCGGATCGCTGTTCTCTGCCGCGAATGAGGTAGCTGCGGGTCATAAGGTTCTCCTCGGTTGAATGCTAGTGCGGGGGCTGAATCGCGAGACTGAGCGCGGCCCGTGTAGCGCCGGCATCCCTGCCGACTCCTCCTTACCAGTGGCAAAGACGCCGGCAGGGATGCCGGCACTACAAAGGCGGCGGCGCACTCGACTTACTCGAACACCTTGAACCGCTGCGCGGTGGCGGTGCCCAGGATCTGCGGGTCCTGCGGCAAACGGGTGGTGGGGAGATAGGTTCGGATGGCGTTGAACCAGGCCACGTAGGTGGCCGGTTTGTTCTCGCGCAGGGTCTTCAGCGCGTAGTAGGTGAAGGCGCCGTTGGGGCGTCCACGGAAACTGGTGTCCCAGGAGTACTGGGTATCCATGCAGCCGGCCAGGAGCAGATCGCCGCCGCTGCGTCTGAGGCCGCTGATCAGGCCGCGAGGGCGACTGGCGGCGGCGGGTAATTCGCTGGCCGGCATCCAGGCTTCCAGCGGCAGGAAGCGGGCGCGCGCGGCGCCGGGGTCGAGGTCGCTGTCGTCGCCGCGCGTCACCGAACCGGAATGGCAACTGTCGGAGATGAGCACGATGCGGACGCCGCCCACGTGTTTCCCGAACAGCAGGCCGATATCATCGTCCAGCAGCGGGCCGGCGCTGGTGATGTCCCAGGGGCACAGCCCCTCGTCGCGGCCGTCCGCCTCGTCGCCGGAACTGTCCGGCACCCAGGTGCCGTGGCCGGAATAGGTGATGACCACGGTATCGCCCTTCTTCGCGTCCTTGATCAAGCCGCCGATGGCCTTGCTCATGGCGGCGTGAGTGGCCTTCTTGTCCAGCATGCTACTGACCTTGAAACCACGGCCGGCCAACTCAGCCGCCCAGTCTTCGGCGTCATTGACGCAGCCTGACAGGTCGTTGGCGGTGCCGGGATAGTCGTTGATGCCGATGCACAGTGCTTTCTTGCTCATGGGGTGTTCTCCTTGTCATCCGATGGAATGCGCGATGCGAGGAAGTCGTTACCCGCCGCGCCGAGGAAGATGAAGTTCAGGTGATCGCCGCATCGTTCGTTGCCGCTCAGGGCGGCAAGCCGCGCGCGGTAGCACCGGGTGGCGCCAGATCGCGGACGGCGGGATCACGGGGGAAATTGGATGGCGACATGGCATGACTCCAGTTAGTTGATTTTTTACCCTCGCACAAAGCAGCCAAGACGGGCCGGCGGCCTGTGCACGCCCCTAAGTAAAGGTTACGAAAAGCCCGCGCGCAATCTCGCCATGGCAACTTTTCACGGCATCGGCTCGGTTCGGGGGTCGGGGGTCGGGGGTCGTAGGATGTGGTGAGCGCAGCGAACCGCATCAATCAACGGTTAACCCCACCCACAGCCCGCGTAGGGCGGATGAGCCGGCGGCTTTTTGCCGGCGCTATCCGCCGAATGCCAAACTGTAGCGCAGGCATCCCTGCCTGCCTGCCTCGTTCGTCTAATTGCCTTTGCTCTGATCCACGCGCGTCGGCCTGGTCGGCGTCGTAAAGCCGGCCCGTGGCCGGCGTGCAGGCGAGGACGCCTGCGCTACGTGGACTGGATGCGGTGCTACGCCATGCAGATTCACCAAGGCGGGACAACGCGTAGGGCGGAACGCGCAGCGGTTCCGCCATTCGGCGCCACAAGGCTAGCGGATCGCCCTTCGGGCATCCGCCCTACTCGCTGTTTGAGGATACCGGCTGCACGAAGCGTAAACCGGCACGCAAATCGCCCTCCGCGCCAACCTGCCGGCTCATGCCAAAAAGCGGCTTCGCAGCCCAATCACTGGCTGGCGCGAACTAACCGAACCGCGCAGTCGGCATCGGTGCCTCCGTTGTAGCCACCACCAAAATTGACGACCCATGCGAGTTTGGAATTGTTCACATACGTTGAGGAAGACCAGAACCAGATCGAAGGGGTAGCGGGGAAAATAGCCACTTTGATGGCAGGCAAGCCACGGCTACGATCGACTAGGCTGCCAAGTTCTTTCACGTTGGGCAGGCGCCATACTTTGTCACTCGCGGCAGCCTCGGTTTTCGAGCGGGTTAGTGCATTCTCACGGGAGAAGGTCAGTACCGTACCGGCACAAGTCGAACCATCCCAGCCCATACCTTCCGAGCAGCGGCGCCAAGTCAGTCCGGTAGCCTGGTCAGTCACTTCGTGACCATCCGCGCTGATCATGTAGGGGGCAGCCAAGGCTTGTACGTGCACAAGAAATAGGGTGGCCAGCAGGGCCGATAGGAGCTTCATTGGTTTCCTTTTCCGCACTAAATAATCGAGGGGTAAACGGCGAGCAACCGGCAATACTTGCTTGTCATGTGCAGGCGGCCCTTTGTCGCCGGTGTTGTGACACAACCGGGAGGGACTCAACTTCATATTGAGCAAGGCACAACAATGACAGGCGAATACCGTCACAAAAGATCGATGGCGGCAAGTGAATGTGACCGTACTTCAATCCCAGTCCTGACTGGCATGCACCAACCGAACAGCACCGTCACCGACACGGTAACCGCCGCCAACGGAACCATAGTTGAAGCCAACGGCCCAGACAAAGTAGGAATGCTCGGCATATAGCGAGGAAGTCCAGAACGTGGTTCCAGGCGTATTGGGAAAGAAGTTCGCATCGAGAGTTGGTCCGGGGGATGCCACACTGTAATCAACCAATCCCTGAAGCTCATCCACTGTGGGCAGGCGCCAGTTGCCGGTGCCGCACATGCCCGCAGCGTTGACGGCTGCAACAAAACTCCGACTGTTCGTGGCGGCGTCGATCTCGGCCTGGGTGGGGTTCACAAAGGTGCTGCCATTCCAGCGTTGCGGCTGGCTGCGGTCATCGTAGTTGGTGTAGGTGTTGTCCTTGTCGCGCAAACCACCGTCATCGGTCTTCACTTCCCAGGTCAGGCCGGTAAGGTTGTCTTTCACGCAAGACCATTTCGTCCCCGCCGCTTCGCTGCCGGCCTCGCTGTAGGTGCCGTTCTGGATGGTCAGGGGCTGGCCGTCGCCGCCGAGCTTGCTGTAGCTGAAGCCCAGCTTGCCGTCGGCATCGCTGTTGGTCGCCGGATCGGCATCACGCCCGGTCATGCCGTCCTGGGTGGTGCTCAGGGCCTGGGCTTCGGCGCTGGCGCATGAGACCAGGGTGTTGCTGCCGGCCTGGTAGCACTGGCTGGTGGTGATGCCGGTATCGGTGAGGCTGCCGCCCAGGGACCAGGTGGGGAGCTGATTGATGCTGCCGGGCGGGTTGGCGAAGGCGGCGTTCCGGGTCATCAGCCGGGTACGCAGGGTGGCGAAGTTTTGCGCGCGGGCGGCACGGCGGATGGCGTTGAAGCCGGCCTGGTCGATGCGGCCGTTGTCGGCGAAGTCGGCACGCAGGGCGTCGATCTCGGTCTGGCTGCCCTGACCCCCGGCGAGGACGGCGGCGGAGAGCAGCAGGAGGTTGGCGTTGTCCTGGGCGTGGGCGCCGGCGCCGTCGGTGAGGTCAAGCGCTTCCGGGCCGACGCCACCGGCGAGAGTGAGGTTGAAGCGGGTGGCGAGGTCGGCGAGCGCCTGGGTGCGGGCGGCGGCGTAGGTCTGGCTGCCGGCCATCAACACCCGGATGCGGCCGGCGAGCAGGTGGGTGAGCAGGTTGACCCGTACCGTGGCACCGGCTTGCAGGTCGATGAGGGCGGTGAGGTCCAGCGTGCCGGCGCTGTCGGCATTGGCGGCTTCGTCGAAGTAACGGCCGGAGACGACGATTTCCGTGAGGCCGGTCCAGGGGATGCCGACCAGGCTGTAGTGGCCGTTGGCATCGATCGTGCCGGCCTGGCTGGTGGCGGTGCGGGCGGCGCCGGCGTTGAGTTGATAGGCGGTGACGCTGGCGCCGGGAAGGTAGGGGCCTTTCTGGCCGGCGCCGGCGAGGGTGACGCCGCCGGCGGCGGGGATGGAGGTGCTGTTGCTACAGGCGCCGAGACTGAGCGCCAGAACGGCGGTCAGCAGGCTGAGGGTGAGTAAATGTGAGCGTGAGCGTACTGCCATGTCGTTCCCCTGTCGGTTTTTTTGATTGTCGGACCGGGGGGATGGTAATCAGACGTTGCTGGTAGGCATATACCACTTACGTTATAGCGACGGGGGTTGGGGGTGTGTCGTCAGCCTGAATACCAACAAATCAGTAGTAACATAATCACATGGAAACAAGATTTGAATGGGACCCGGCGAAAGCGGTAAGCAACCTCAAGAAGCACCGCGTGAGCTTCGAGACAGCTATCCGCGTCTTTGCCGACCCGTTCGCCGTGGTCGGGCAAGACCGCATCGTGAACGGGGAGCAGCGTTGGCAAACCTTGGGACTTGTTGATGGTCACCTGCTGCTGCTGGTGGCCCATGCCGTCCGGGACGACGAAGACGGTACCGAGGTTATCCGCATCATGTCGGCACGTCGCGCCGAGCCGAAAGAGAGGAAGCGCTATGAGCAAAACTGCTCGCTATGAGGTTGACCTGAACAACCTGCCGCCGCTGACGAATGAGCAGAAGGCCGAACTCAAGGCGTTGTCCGAGATGCCGGACAGCGAGGTCGACTACAGCGACATTCCGCCGCTGGATGAGGTGTTCTGGAAGAACGCGGTATTGAACACGTTTTACAAGCCCACCAAGACCTCTACGACCGTGCGGGTCGATAGCGATGTGCTGGCCTGGCTCAAGAGCCAAGGCAAGGGCTACCAGACCAGGATCAATGCCATCTTGCGCGAGGCCATGATTCGCTCGCTGCATCACAAGACTTGAGCTTGAAGTTCTGTCCACTGTGGGGGTAACGCGCCTGCTCGACCCGACCAGAGGTAGCCCCCGAGAAAGCCGAGCGCATCTGACGATGCAACTATGTGGCGTCGGCTTCCAGCCGGCGTCTTTTCAAACTGCTGGCCGTGCTGTAAAGACGCCGGCTGGAAGCCGGCGCTACACGCGAGGTGCATCGACCGTGTTGCTTCGGGGCGCGAACGGATTTTTGGTGACGAACTGTCGAACCCAGGTGGGCGTCGTGGGCTGAGGGGCGATGCGGCGCACCGCGCTCTGATGAAGCCCCTACCCTTCGGTAACCACATCCTACGGTGGTGGCTTCGTAGGATGTGGTGAGGGACGAACCGCATCAAACTACGTAAATCGCAACCGGCCGTTCGGCTGTAACCGGTCATGGCTGGCTCAACCGCCCCGCAAGATGAAACAGGGGGTGTAGGAGCGTCCGCTTGCGGCGCGAATTCGCCGATGCTGTGGTTCGCGCCGCAAGCGGACGCTCCTACCCGCGGGGATGGGTTGGTTGTTTCACAGTAACCGTATCTTCACACTGCCCTGTCACATTCGCTGGCCATGCCAGCCGTCCGCTCCGTTTTCATTTCGGATGTCCATCTGGGCACCCGCGCCTGCCAGGCCGATAGCCTGCTCGCCTTCCTGCGGGAATACCCCGCGCGCCATCTCTATCTGGTCGGCGACATCATCGATTTCTGGAGCATGAGCCGGGGCATCCACTGGAGTCCGGCGCAGAACACGGTGATCCAGAAGGTGCTGCGCCGCGCCCGCCACGGCGAGCGGGTGGTGTTCGTGCCGGGCAATCACGACGAGGCTTTGCGCGATTACTGTGAGACCGCGTTCGGCGATATCCGGGTGGAACGCGAATTCGTCCATGAGACCGCCGACGGCCGCCGGCTGCTGCTGATCCACGGCGACGAATTCGACCAAGTCACCCGCCACCATCGCTGGGTGGCGGTGCTTGGCGACGTCGCCTACAACGCGCTGGTGGGCCTCAACGGCTGGCTGTCGTGGATGCGCCGCCAACGACGGGGCGAACAGCGGACACCGCGCGATTCAGTCTCCTGTAATCGAATTTCAGACTTCCTGATCCCCCGCGCATTGGCAATGGCACTGTACCGTAGCCCGGTACAGGCGTGCGGCGCGCTGACTCCCCCCTTTGGAAAAGGGGGGCTGGGGGGGATTTAGCGGGCGTTCAGTGGCGGCTCGACCTTGG
>JAURYL010000042.1 GCA_030653935.1 Pseudomonadota bacterium | reverse complement strand
GAGGACGATACGCCGTTCTGATTCACAACCGCTCGTAGCCACTATGAAGAAGGGGCCCAGCCGGGCCCCTTCTTCATTTCCTGTCCCTACCTTCTGGAAATTCCGCCAGATTTAGGCGGGTTTACTCAGCCGGTAACACCGGTTCGTCTGGCGCCGGCCTGTCCACTGTCCGCCACGCCTTCAAGTTCATTTTCCAGCGTCTCGGCGTGCGGCCCGCCATCGTCCATGGCGACGGTTTTCGCCGCTATACCGAGCGGCAGTTCTCCGCGTTGCTGGATGAGGCGCGTGTGAGCGGTCGGCGATTTTCCTGGTTCGGGCCGGAGTGCAATCACTTTCAGGAGCTGGAAACCTTTTTCAAGACCTATGGCGAGTGCGGCAGTGGCGTCTTTCGCCAGTACGCGCACAACCTGGAACATGCGCAGTCGCTCGATGTGCCGGTGGGTGAGTTCACCGAATGGAAGCCGCTGCCGGCGGGCAGCGATCTGCTCTTCTACGAGGGCCAGCATGGTGGCCTGATGGCCAACACCTGGACCCGACGCAAGGTCGATTCACGCCACTTTCCGGCGGAGGTCGACCGCCGCATCGGCGCCCAGGGCATCGACGTGGCGCAGCATGTGGATCTGCTGATCGGCGTGGCGCCGGCCATCAACCTGGAATGGATACAAAAGATTCACCGCGATTGCGCCAAGGACATCTGTTCACCCGAGGAGTCGCTGGAAACCATCCTGCGTCGCATGGACGACTACATCCATTACATCGTGCCGCAATTCGGCCTGACCGATATCAACATCCAGCGCATGCCGCTGGTGGATACCTCCAACCCCTTCATCGCGCGCGATGTGCCGGATGCGGATGAGTCGATCTGCATCATCCATTTCCGCGACCGCAAGCGCCATGACTTCCCCGGCATGCTCAAGCGCATCCCCGGCGCCCGCATGTCGCGCCCGAGCACCATGGTCATTCCCTGCGGCGAGCTGCGCATGGCGCTGGAAGTGATCTGCGCGCCGATCCTGGCCGAGTTCTTGGAGGCTCGCGGCTAGCAGCCTGTCGGACTTTGGAATCGTCGGCTGTAAAGCGGCCGCGGCGGTCCATTTTTCACCGGCTTTTTGCCCCATAGCCGGGCTATGCGGCTGCAAATCCGGCAAAAACCGGCCTCGCCGGGGCCGCTTTTCGCTATCGACGACCAAAGTCCGACAGGCTGCTAGGGAAGCACTGATTTACTCCGTCATGCCCGCGAAGGCGGGCATCCAGATTGTTGATTTGGCTGGGTTCCCGCTTTCGCGGGAACGACGGATGAGAAATTAATCAGCGTTTCCCCTGGGGCTCAAACAGCTGCTCGCGTCAAAGCGGCAGGTAGCTGCGCTCTCGCGTGTAGTGCAGATAGCCGACACTGGCGCCGGTGCGCCAGCCGGCGCCTAGACGGATGGGGGCGAGCACGATGTCCTGGCGGCGCTGGTAGTTCACGCCAACCCCAGCGATCCAGTAGAGGCTGCCGTCGACGCCGGGAAAGCGCTGGTAGAGGTCGTGTTTCGAGGGCAGGTTGTAGACCAGGGTGAAGACCTTGGAGGCGTTGAAGCCGAGGTCGAAGCCGATCGACGGGCCCTGCCAGAACACCTTCGCGGTTTCGCCATTTTTCAACACCAGGTCGCCCTTGCCATAGCTCAGCCCCACGGTGATGGCAGCGGAGAGTTCCTCGCCCTTGATGTAGCCGACCGGCCGCCCCTGTTCCTTGAACACTTTCTCAATCACCTTGGCCAGGCCCTCGGTGGCTTCTCCGAAAAATTCCTTGGCCTCCTTGACGATGGAGTCCTGGTCATAGGTATTCTGGTCCGCCTCGGCGGCGCGGGCTTGCGCGCTCATAAACAGGCTGATCACCAGGCCGAGCAGGAAGATGCGGCTGGCGCTCGGGAATATGCGGTTCAAGTTCAGGTGGCGCATGGTGGTCTCCAGGACAGGTTCAATGTTGGGTCATTGTCTCCGAGGCTATGGCATGGCGCACGTCGCCGCGACAAACCGGCTTGGTGGAGATAACGCCGGGTGTTGGTTGTTACTGCCACCAAATCAGTTGGACAATGGGTTTCACGGATTAAGGATATGCCATGAATGAATGGACGTTGGGTTCCTTTCTTTCCGCGCTGGTGCTGGTCATTCTCGGCGGCGCAGCGGTTGGGTTCGTCGCGCAACGAACCTTGTTCAAGAATTTTCGCTTTGAGGACCCGATCAAGACCCTCAAGCGGCGGGAGCGGAACAAGTTTCACAATTCGCTGGGGGTGTTGGCGGGGTTGGCGGTGGTCCTGCTGATTTACCCCTTGTCCTGCCGCCTGAGCGTTGATCTGAATGTGTTCGGCTTATCCGATGAGATGCTGACGTTTCTGATCATTCTGGCGGGCGGCCTGCTCGTACCGCTATATCTCTCCTGGCGCAACAAAAACCGCTGATTCCTGGTCGCGCGGGTAAATATCGCGGGGCGAGTACTGCCTGCCGTGGTAGTCTCCAAGCCCCTTTAACACGCCCTTGCCTCCATGGTGAGGCGCAGGAGTGACACGCATGGCCAAGGAAGAACTGATCGAGATGGAAGGCATCGTCAAAGAGGTGTTGCCGGATACGCGCTTCAAGGTGACGCTGGATAACGGCATGGAAGTCGCTGCTTATGCCTCCGGCAAGATGAAGAAACACCACATCCGTATTCTTGCGGGTGATCGCGTTACGCTGGAACTCTCGCCCTACGATCTGACCAAGGCTCGTATCAGCTTCCGCCATCGCGACGACCGTGCCGCCAGCGCCGGTCCGAGACCCGCTGGCGGACAATTCCGCCGTCGTTGAGTTGCCGGCCGTTCTGGCCGGGTACTTCCACTATCAAAGAGCAGACGCGATCCAGGCGATCAAGCAAGGCTGGGCGATGTACGCGTTCGTCTGCCCTGTATAGGGGGCCTCGAAAAACCCGTCATTCCCGCGAATTCGGGAATCCAGAGTGTTGACCCCACTGGGTTCCCGCATTCGCGGGAACGACGAATCAGGAGTTATTCGAGGCGCCCTATCCTATCGATGGCCGCTTCGGCGCGCCCTGGTTCATGCCTTAAAACAGCGCTGATTTATCCCGTCGTTCCTGCCCTCGACTACCCCATTCGAGGGCAGGAACGACGGATGGGGAATCAATCAGCGTTTCCTTAGTTGTCCAGCCGATATTCCACGTAGGCGCGATCCCGCGCCTGTCTGACCCAGTCCTCAAAAGCTTCTTCCGCTTTCCGCTCGCGCAGGGCACGGCGCGCCTCAAGGCGTTTGCGTTCCTGGGTGACGTCCTGGTCTCGCCGTTCTTGCACCTGAATCAAGTGCCAGCCGAAGGGGGAGCGCACCGGATCGGAGGCTTCGCCGGGTTTCAGGGCATCCATCGCGCGCTCGAAGTCGGGCACGGTGTCGCCGGGATTGAGCCAGTTCAGGTCGCCGCCCCGGTTGGCGGAGAGATCGTCGGAATGCAGTTTCGCCAGTTCCGCGAAATCGGTACCGTTGTCGATGCGTTCCTTGAGCAGGCGCAGGCGGTTACGGGCATCGTTGTCGCTGACCACCTCATTGGTCTTCACCAGGATGTGGCGCGCGCGCGTCTGCTTCACCACCAGTTGCACGTTCTTGCCGCGCTTGTCCATCAGCCTGACGATGTGAAAACCATTGGGGCTTTGGATCACGGCGGAGGTCTCCCCGGATTTCAGGGTTTTCACCACCGTGGCGAACAGTGACGGCAATTGGCCCTCGGCGCGCCAGCCGAGGCCGCCGCCCTGGAGCGCATTCTGGGCGTCGGAGTAGGCCGCGGAAACCTGGCTGAAATGGGTGCCGGCCTGGAGTTCGGCCAGGGCCTTGTCCGCCTTGGCGCGCAGTTCCGCCAGTTTTTCCGGGCTGGCGCCTTCTGGTGCCAGGATCAGGATATGGGCGAGGTTGTATTCGTCCTGTTGGTTCGCATCCAGCGCCGGGTTGGCGAGGAAGTTTTCGATCTCGGCATCGGTGACCACGACCTTGTTGTCCACCTCGCGTTCTTTCAGACGGGCGACGGTCATCTCGGCGCGGATTTGTTCGCGGAAAGCGGCGAAATTGCTGCCCTCGGCTTCCAGCGTCTGGCGGAACGCTTCGGGCGAGAGGTTGTTCTGCTGGGCGATGCGCGCGATGGCGCGGTCGAGCGGGGCGCCGTCGAAACGGATGTTGGTGTCTTCCGCGATTTGCAGTAGCGCGCGTTCGGTGATCATGCGTTCCAGCAACTGTTTTTCCAGCACGCCGCGCGGCGGCGCGGTGACTTTCTGCCCGGCGAGTTGGCGCATGACTTGTTCGACCCGGGTTTTCAGTTCGTATTCGGTGATCACCGAGTTATTGACGACCGCGACGATGCGGTCGATTTCCCTGGGCGCCGCCGAGGTCGCGGTAGCGCCCAGCAGTCCAGCGGCCAGCAGCAGGCTGGCGAGCAGGCCGCTAGTAAGAAGGCGAAGTGTCGGGCTGGGCGAGCTGGTTGTTGGGGACATAGCCGGTAATGCTCCGTTTGAGAATATCCAGGGGATTGGGGCCGAGTTTGGTCAGGCCGTGCAATTCCAGTTGCAGGAAGAACGCATTGGTGTTGGTGGACTGGCTGGTCGCGAGGCGTTGCATGACACCGCGCAGAGACCAGCAGCCGGCGTTGTATTCGAATCCGGCCAGCGCCTCCACCATGCGGGATTCCTCGATGGAGTAGTTGACGCGGCCAAGGCCATGCCATTTGCGCGCCAGCGGCCATTGCGCGGAGAGGTCGATCTGGTTGAGGCTGTCCTGGGTGTAGCGGTAATCGACATTGAACAGACGACCGGGGCCTTCGCGCCAAGTGCCGCCCAGATTGCCTCGGGAAATCTGGCTGGTATCGGCGTTGTATTGAATGCCGCCGGTGAGTCGCAGCTTGCTGTTGACCTGGGTGGCTACATGGCCGATGAGGTCGGTTGTATTGCGGCTTCTGATCGGGGCGCCGGGCAGGGTGACGCGCTGATCGGCGAGGTAATAGCGTTGGCCCAGCGTGAATTGGAGTCGTTCCGCGCCGGTGCCCTGTTCAAGATAGCGTGAAGTGAAGGCCAGGGTCAGCTGATTGGCGTCATTGATGCGGTCGACGCTGGTGAACTGGTTCTCGCTGAACATCTGGTCCAGCGAAAGGTCGCTGACGCCGCTGTCGAAAACCGGGATGCTCCCCTGTTGGCGATTGGGGATGTAGAGATAGTAGGCGCGCGGTTCCAGCGTCTGGATGAACGCCTGGCCATTCCAGGTGGTGTCTCGCTCCAGAAACAGGCTGGTATCGAGGCTGAACATGGGCAGACTGCGGGTCTGCGAGGCGTCGCCGGGCGCGATGTTGTCGAGGTCGTAGCGGGTCAGGAACCAGCCCAGTTTTGGGGTGAAGACCGAGTAAGGCGTGTTGATCGGGACGCTGATGCTCGGGTTGAGGTGCAGTCGGCCGCCTTCGGACAACGTCGTGCCGGGATGCGCGAAATTGACATATTCCCCTGCGAAATCGAGGCTGGAGGCCATGCCGAGCACGCCCTCCCGGCTGCCGCTCAAGGTCAACTGCGGCAGGCGTCGGTAGGGGATGTCCTTGTCCGTCAGGATGATGGCGGGGTCCTGCAAGGTTTGGTAGCCCTGCAAACGGCCCGTGCCGCGCCACCAGCCACCGTCGTAGGACAGCGTGGCTTCCCGGGGGATGTTCATCAGCGAGGTCTGGCTGACCACGCTCGACAGGTCGGTGAAATAGGTGTTGTCGGAAACGCGCTCGTAGTTGAGGTTGCCCGACCAGCGCGCGTCGAAATTCTGTCGGTGGTGGATCTGTCCACGATAGCGGCTGCGGTTGGCGAGCCTGTCGTCGGGCAGGACTTCGACGTTGATGTCGCCGCTGTAGTCCGGTTCCAGGTAGCGGAACTCGCCCCCCAGTTGCAGGCCGCGCCGGGTCATCAGGCGCGGCGTGATGGTGGCGTCGCGGTTGGGCGCGATGTTCCAGTACCAGGGGAAGATAAATTCCAGACCGCGATCCGTGGTGGCGCCATAAGTCGGCGTGAGCAGGCCGGATTTGCGACTGTTGTCCAGGGAGAAGTCCAGCCACGGCACATAGAGGATGGGCACGTTCAGGTATTCCACATGCACCTGGCGGGCGCTGCCGATGTTGCCGATGTAATCGAGTTTCAACTCGTCCACCTTCAGCACCCAGTCCTGTTCGTCCGCCGGGCAGGTGCTGTAGGTGGCGTTGTCCATCAGGTAGCGATCCGGCCCCTGAAGCGTGATGGTTTTCGCCTCGCCGCGAACCAATTCGCCCGCCTTGGCCTGGAAGTCATAAGTGACCTCCTTCATTTCGCCCATCCGCGAGGTGAGTTTCAGCTTGAGTTCCGTACCCCGCAGCCGACCACCTTCCTGGGTGAAAACGACACCGCCACGCGCCCGCGCCTCGTCGCCGGCCTGGTCGTAGCGTATCCAGTCGGCCTCGACCTGCTCGCGCAGGTTACGCATCACCACTTTGCCCTCGGCCTCGAAAAAGCTGTCGTGGACACCATGCAGGCGGTCCGCCTCGATATGGGTCGGGCCTCTCAGTTGCTGGCCTTTGGGCGCCGCCGGGCTGAGCATCGGGGAGGTTTTCAGCGGCACGACATCGCCCGCGAACGCCTCCAGGGACGCCGCCGCGAGGCAAAGCGAAAACAACAAGCGCGGGAAAGGGGGCACAACGGGCGGCATCACGGGCGGTGTTAGAATTTCGACGTTTTTTTGACCGCGCGGATTATAGCTTTGGAACGCCTCGAACGTTTGACCGCATGGACCCGTAGTGTCCTGCCCGACCCCCTTCTATCCCTTTCCCCCGCTTCCGCCGACGCCAGTTTCCGCCGCTATTTCCGCGCGGTGACCGACTCCGGCAGCTTCGTGGTGATGGACGCGCCCCCCAGTCACGAGGACTGCCGGCCGTTTCTGCATGTCGCGCGCCTGTTCCGCGCAGCCGGTGCCAATACCCCGGAAATCGTCGCCGAGAACCTGGAAGAGGGGTTTCTCCTGCTCTCGGATTTCGGCAATACCACCTATCTGACGGCGCTCAACGAGAGCAGTGCCGACCGTCTCTACCGCGACGCCAACAGCGCGTTGATCCAGATACAGCTCGCCAGCCGGCCGGGCGAATTGCCCGAGTACGGCGCCGAATTGCTGCTGCGCGAGATGCGTCTGTTCCCGGACTGGTATCTGGCGCGCCATCTCAACATCGAGCTCAGCGACGAACAGCGCGCGGTGATGGAAACCGCCTTCGCCGCCATCCTCGCCAACAACCTGGCGCAACCGAAGGTCTACGTGCACCGCGACTGGCACTCGCGCAATTTGATGGTCACCGATCCCAATCCCGGCGTGCTGGATTTTCAGGACGCCGTCTACGGCCCCATTACCTACGACCTCGCCTCCATCTACAAGGACGCCTACATCCACTGGGAAGAAGCGCGCGTGCTCGACTGGACGATCCGCTATTGGGAAGCCGCCCGCAAAGCCGGCCTGCCGCTGTCCGGCGACTTCGGCGAGTTCTACCGCGACTTCGAATGGATGGGCATGCAGCGCCACATCAAGGTGCTCGGCATCTTCGCCCGTCTTTATCACCGCGACGGCAAGGACGGCTACCTGAAGGACATGCCCCTGGTCATGGCCTATCTGCGCAAAGCCTGCGGCCGCTACAACGGCCTCGGCGATTTCATGCGGCTGCTCGACGAGGTCGAGGGCAAGGCGGTGGCGGTCGGCTACACCTTCTGAAAGGCTGTGAATAATTGCCGGCACCCACCGCTACCGTCATTCCCGCGCAGGCGGGAATCCAGTTCGTGGGGCTGGCTGCCTTGAAAATCAACCAGATATCCCACCGTCATTCCCGCCCGCGCGGGGGGGGCGGTGGTTATTTTCGCCAGATTCTATTCATTCACAGCCTCTGAGATGCCCCCCCATACTTACACGGCCATGATCCTCGCCGCCGGCCTCGGCGAGCGGATGCGCCCGCTCACCGACCACACCCCCAAGCCGCTCCTGCAAGCCGGTGGCAAACCCTTGATTCAATGGCAGATCGAGCGACTGAGGCAGGCCGGATTCACGAGTCTGGTCATCAACCACGCCCACCTCGGCGAGCAACTCGAAACCACGCTTGGCGACGGCGCCGACCAGGGCGTGAACATCGCCTGGTCGCGCGAACCGCAACCCCTGGAAACCGCCGGCGGCATCGCCACCGCCTTGCGCCTGCTGGGCGAGGCGCCGTTTCTGGTGAGCAACGGCGACGTCTACGCCGAATTCGACTACGCCCGCCTGCTGCCGGTACTGCAAGCAATGGCCGGCAACCCCGACCACCTCGCGCATCTGGTGCTGGTGGACAACCCGCCGCACCACCCGGAGGGGGACTTCGTGCTGCGCGAAGGCCACGCCTTTCCCCCTTCTCCCGCGGGCGGGATACCGAAGGGTAGAGGTTTCATCAGAGGGGCTGCGGGAGAGGGGAGCAAAGCGCTCACCTTCTCAGGCATCGGCTGCTACCGCCCGGAACTGTTCGCCGGCATCGCCCCCATGACCAAAGCCAAACTCGCGCCCCTGCTGCGCGCGGCGATGGCCAAAGGCCAAGTCAGCGGCGAGCACTTCAGCGGCCGCTGGGAAGACGTCGGCACACCGGCACGCCTGGCCAATCTGGACGCGGAACTTGTGGCTTTGGCCCGATAAGCTTGTGGCGGACACATGTCCGCTGCGCGCAAAAACACTTCGCCGCCCTGGGGCTGTCGGTCGAATTCATCGCCCCGGTGAAGATCCATGCCGCAGGACGCATAACGCGCGTTTTATTTGACGGAATGTAAACCATGGCTCACAGTTTGCCCATGATTGAGATCATCAAAAGCGAGGCATTCGAATGCTGGCTGCTTGGCCTGAAGGATCGTCAGGCCCGGCTTCGGGTTCAAGCCAGAATCGACCGTCTGGCCGATGGCAATCCAGGCGACGTAAAAACGGTACGTGAAGGCGTCAACGAGTTGCGTATCGACTATGGCCCCGGCTACCGGGTGTATTTCATCCGGCGCGGGCCGGTGGTCATTGTTCTGCTGGCGGGCGGCGATAAAAGTACGCAGGATGCCGACATCAAGCGCGCTCTGCAAATTGCAAAGGACTGGAAGGAGTAAACCATGGCCGAAAAATTTTCCCGTTGGGATAGCGCGGACTATCTCAAGACCGAAGAAGACATCAAGGACTACTTCGACATCTGCGTCGAAGAAGACCCCGGTGATGGCAGCCTGATCCGCCGCGCATTGGGCACCATCGCGCGCGCGCGCAGCATGACGCAACTCGCCAAAGACACCGGCCTGGCGCGCGAAGGGTTGTACAAGGCGCTTTCCGCCGAAGGCAATCCCGAGTTCGCCACCATCATGAAAGTCATCAAGGCGCTGGGCCTGAAACTGCACGCCGGCAGCGCGCGGCAGGCAACGACCCCGTAGCCCCAGCCCGACACCATGCAACCTGACATCGCCAGCCACCGCGCACGCCGCGCCCAACTCCTGAAAACCCTGGGCGAAGGCGTCCTCATTCTCGCCACCGCGCCGGAAGCCATCCGCAACCGCGACGCCCACTATCCCTACCGCTTCGACAGCCACTTCTATTACCTCACCGCCTTCCCAGAGCCGGAGGCGGTGCTGGTGCTGATCGCCGGCAGGAAGCCGAAACAAATCCTGTTTTGTCGGGAAAAGAACGAGGAACGGGAAATCTGGGACGGTTTTCGTCACGGACCGAAAGCGGCGAAAGAAGTTTTTGGCTTCGACGCCGCCTATTCGTACTCTGAAATCGACAAGCGCCTGCCCAAACTCCTGGAAAACCAGCCGCGCGTCGCCTACGCCTTTGGCGCCGATCCCGCCTGGGACGTCCGCGTCATGGGCTGGATCAACACCGTGCGCGGCAAGGTCCGCTCAGGTGTCACCGCGCCGGCGAATCTGAGTGACGCCCACGCCCTGATCGACGCCATGCGCCTGATCAAGGACGCCCATGAAATCGACCTGATGCAGCGCGCCGCCGACCTCTCGGCAGTGGCGCATCGTTCGGTGCTGCGCTTGTGCAAGCCGGGCATGGGCGAATGGGAAATCGAGGCGGAACTGATGCGAAGCTGGCGCGTCGGCGGCTGCCAGGCGGCGGCCTACACGCCCATCGTCGCGGGCGGCGGCAACGCCTGCGTGCTGCACTACGTAGGCAACGATCAGCCCTTGAAAGACGGCGATTTGCTGCTGATCGACGCCGCCGGCGAATACCACGGCTACGCCGCCGACATCACCCGCACCTTCCCGGTCAACGGCCGCTTCTCCGCCGCACAGAAAGACGTCTACGAAATTGTCCTCGCCGCCCAACTCGCCGCCATCGACGCGGTGCGCCCCGGCAACACCTTCAACACCCCGCACGAAGCCGCATTACGCGTACTCACCCAGGGCCTGGTCGATTTGAAACTGCTGCAAGGCGAAGTGGATGGCCTGATCGAAAGTGAAGCCTACAAACCCTGGTACATGCACAAGACCAGCCACTGGCTCGGCCTCGACGTCCACGACGCCGGCGACTACAAGCTCCAAGGCGCCTGGCGCGACCTGCAACCCGGCATGGCCCTCACCGTCGAACCCGGCCTCTACATTCGCCCATCCGACGACGTGCCGGAAGCCCTGTGGAACATCGGCATCCGCATCGAAGACGACGTGCTGGTGACGGAAGCCGGCAACCGAGTGCTGAGCGCGGCGGCGCCAAAAACCGTGGCGGAAATCGAAGCGGCCATGATGTAGCGCAGGCGTCCCGCCTGCCCTGGTTCCCACGCTCCAGCGTGGGAACCGATCTTGGACGCTCCAGCGTCCAGAGGCAGACGACGCTGGAGCGTCGAGACGTGCTCCCACGCTGGAGCGTGGGAGCCAGGTCAAACCAGGTCAAAGCCTTGCGGCAGCCGGGTAAGCTGGATAACCTGTATACGTTTGTAATTTGGAGTGGGGCATGGCCGCGGATGTGGTGAGTGTGCGTTTGAGCGAGAGCGATAAGGCGCGTCTGGATGAACTGGCCAGCCAGACTGGCAGCAGTCGTTCCGCCTTGGTGGCGGAAGCGGTGCGCGGTTACCTGGACGTTAATCAGTATCAGATCGACCTGATTCGGGAACGGATCACGTTGGCCGACCAGGGCGAGTTCGCCAGCCGGGAACGGGTCAAGGCCGCCTTCGCGCGCTGGGGTGTGGATATTGATGCGGATTGAGTGGCTGGATGAGGCGCTGGTCGATTTCGACGAAGCGGTCGCCTACTTGCACGAGCGTAATCCGCTGGCCGCCGGTCATCTGGCCAGCAGCATTCATCTTGCGGTGCAAGGGTTGCTGAGTAATCCGGAGATCGGACGTCCCGGGCGGGTTCCGGATACGCGCGAGTTGGTGGTCGGCCATACCCGCACCATCATTCCTTATCGCCTCGCCGGCCGCGCCATCCAGATTTTGGCCGTGCTTCACGATGCTCGCGAATGGCCGGCGGCGTTGGGTTAGGAATCACAGGAAAAACACATGATTGAACACGTAGACATCGCCATCATCGGCGGCGGCCCGGTGGGGGCTTCGCTGGCGTTGGGGCTGGAGGGTTCCGGGCTGTCGGTGGCGGTGCTGGAGGCGCGCGAAAAGCTGGAGGTGGCGGACCCACGCGCGCTGGCCTTGTCGCAGGGGTGCCGTTTGACGCTGGAGCGCCTGGGCGCCTGGGCGGCGTTGGCGCCGGATGCCACGGCCATCGAGACGATTCACGTCTCGCAGCGCGGCGGGCTCGGGCGGGCGGTGTTGACGCGCGAGGATGCCGGGGTGCCGGCGTTGGGTTATGTGGCGGAATACGGGGCCTTGGTTGCGGCGCTGGCCGGGCGTCTGCGGGTCAGCGACGCTACCGTGGTGACCGGGGCGCGGGTGACCGATGTGGCGGCGACTTCTGCTTATGCCGCCGTGCGTTATCAGCGTGGCGGTGCGGAACACCTGCTGACCGCGCGTATGGCGGTGTTGTCGGAAGGCGGCCGCGCGCTGCCGGCGCACATGCGGCAGGACAAGGATTACGGGCAATCGGCGGTAATCGCCAACGTGACTACGCAACGCCCACATGCACGGCGCGCCTATGAGCGCTTCACGGCGGAGGGGCCGATTGCGTTGCTGCCTTTGGATGCCCCCTCACCCCCGGCCCCTCTCCCGCCTGCGGGAGAGGGGAGATATGCCCTGGTCTGGACCACGCCGTCGGCTTTGGTGGAAGAACGTCTGGCGCTGAGTGATGCCGATTTCCTGGCGCAACTGCAAGTCGCATTCGGCGACCGTCAGGGGCGGTTCACCCACGCGGGGCCGCGCGCGGCGTTTCCGCTCAAGCTGACCCTGGCGGCGGAATCGAAATCGCCGCGCATTCAGCGTATCGGCAATGCCGCGCACGTATTGCATCCGGTGGCGGGGCAGGGTTTCAACCTGGGCGTGCGCGATGCCTGGCATCTGGCGCAGCGCATTCTCGATACCCCGCGCGAGCGATTGGGGGAAGCCGCGATGAGCAACGCTTACGCGGCTGAGCGGCGTTTCGACGTACTGGGCGGCAGTCTGATGACGGATATTCTGGTGGAAGCGTTTTCCAACGACCGCCCCCTGCTTGGGCATGCGCGCGGCGCGGCGCTGATCCTGCTGGACCTGCTGCCGCCGCTGAAAACCCTGTTCGCCCGCAAGATGATGTTTGGAGCACAGGCATGGTGAACGAAGCCGATATCGTGATCGTCGGCGGCGGCCTCAACGGTGCCGCCCTGGCCTGCGCCTTGCGCCACGGGCCGCATTCGGTGGTGTTGCTGGAGCCGCATCCCCCCTCCCTCGCCGGGGGGGAGGGGCAAGGAGCAAGGGGCAAGGAACAAGGTGAGGGCTTGCTTGCCCCTTGCCCCTTGCCTCTTGCTCCTGATGCACAGTGGGACCCGCGCATCTACGCTTACAGCCCCGGCAATGTGAACTGGATCAAATCCCTGGGTGGTTGGGGTGAACCGGTGCGGGCGCAGGCGGTTTATCGCATGCGCATCCACGGCGATAGCGGCGGCTTGCTGGATTTCGATGCGCTCGATGCCGGTCTGCCGGAACTGGCGTGGATCGCCGAGAACGGCCGTTTGCAAAGCTCGTTGTGGCAAGCGCTAGGCGACACGCCCAACCTGCGCATCGTCACCAGCCCCGCCGAGGCGATCACCTGGGGTGACGATGGTCGCCATGTGCTGCGCCTGGCCGATGGTTCCAGCTTGTCCACGCGCCTCTTGGTGGCGGCTGATGGCGCCAATTCCTGGGTGCGGCAACAGGCCGGCATCGGTTTCCTTCTGGAGGATTACCGCCACGTCGGCGTGGTCGCCAACTTCGAGACCGAAAAGCCGCATCGCGGCGCGGCCTGGCAGTGGTTCCGCGCGGATGGCGTGCTGGCTTACCTGCCTTTGCCGGGCAATCGCATTTCGATGGTCTGGTCCACCCCGCCGGAACACGCCGATGAATTGCGGGCGCTGGCGCCGGATGAACTGGCGCGGCGGGTGGCGGAAGCGGGCATGAACGGCCCCCACGCTCACATGCGTTCGCTGCCCCCCGAGGGGGCGCCAAGCCCGACTTGGGGCGGCCCGGCATCGGGCAGCGCCCTGGGCGAACTGCGCTGCATCACTCCCGCCGCCGGTTTTCCGCTGAAACGGCGCCTCGCCGACGAATGGGTGCGTCCCGGCCTGGTATTGCTGGGCGACACCGCGCATACCGTGCATCCGCTCGCCGGCCAGGGCGTAAACCTGGGTTTCCGCGATAGCCGATTGCTGGCCGAGGTGCTGCGTTGCGGCGGCGACCCTGGCGAGATCGGTCGTCTCACCGCGTATGCCGCGCGGCGGCGTGAGGATGTAGTGTCGATGCAAACCGTCACCGGCGGTCTGCGGAAACTTTTTGGCCGTCAGGAAAGCCTGATTAGCACCCTGCGCAACCAGGGCATGAATTTCACCGATCATTTCCCCCCGTTGAGCCAAGCGCTCATGCACCATGCGGTGCTCTAAACCGGAGTTTTTTCTCATGCGTAAATCCATGCTCACGCTCGCCGTCGTCGCCACCACCGCCATTGCCGCTACCACCGCGATCCTCGCCACCACCGCGATGGCGGGCGATGCCGAAATTCGCCAGTCCATTGAAAGCCGTTTCCCCGGCACCAAGGTCACCGAGATCAACAAATCGGTGCTGCCCAGCATTTTCGAGGTGGTGATGGAAAGCCAGCAGGGCCCGGTGGTCGCTTATACCGACGACAAGGGCCGTTACGTCCTGGTGGGCGATCTGCTCGACATCAAGACGGAGCGTAATTTCACGCGCGAGCGCATGGACAAGCTCAACGAGGTGAAATTCGACAGCCTGCCCTTGAAGCAGGCGATCAAGATCGTCAAAGGGAACGGAAAGCGTCGTCTGGCGGTGTTCTCCGATCTCGATTGCCCCTATTGCAAGAAACTGGAGGCGGAGCTGGAAAAAGTCGACAACGTGACGGTTTACACCTTCCTCTACCCGTTGCCGATGCACCCCGACGCGCCGCGCAAGTCGAAACAGATCTGGTGCAGCAAGGATCGCGTCGCCGCCTGGAACGACTACATGCAGAAGGGCAAGCTGCCCACCGGCAAGGGCGACTGCGACAACCCCATAGACGAAAACCTGGCCCTGGGCGCCAAGCTGCGCATCGACGGCACCCCCGCCATGATCTTCGCCAACGGCAAGCGGGTACCCGGTTACATGCCCGCCGCCCGCCTGGATGAGATGCTCAACACCGCCGAGAAGGCTCGCTGAGAGCTTGTAAAGACATGCCGGCGCCGAAAATATCCGTCATTCCCGCGAACGCGGGAATCCAGTTCGTAGGGCTGATTGTTTTTAAAATCAATCAGATGAACAACCTGGATTCCCGCATTCGCGGGAATGACGGCCGCTTTGGCGGCAGTTTTGGAAAAATTCACAAGCGCTGACTGCCCACGATGAGCCAGGACGATGCCCAACTCCGCCAGGCCTTCGCCTTATTCAGCGCAACCTCGGAAAAACTGGCCGGCACCTATCTGGAGCTGCAAGCCCAGGTGGCGCGGCTGACCAGTGAGCTGGCCGCCGCCAATGGCGAGCTGGCGCGGCGCGAGCGGCTTTCGGCGCTGGGTGAGATGGCGGCGCAGGTGGCGCACCAGTTGCGCACGCCGCTGGCCACCGCGTTGCTCTACACCGGGCATCTGGCGCGGCCGCAACTGGGTGACGCCGACCGTATCCGCTTCGCCGAAAAGAGCCTGTCGCGCCTGCGCTATCTGGAGCGCCTGATCCAGGACATGCTGTTGTTCGTGAAGGGCGCGCGCCTGACGCCGGAAGCGTTCCCGCTGCGCCCCCTGCTGGAAGAACTGGCGCACACGCTGGAGCCGCATGCCGCGCAGCGCGGGGTACACCTGGAACTGCCGGCACCGGGTGCTGAAATCACGCTTGCCGGTGACCGCCAGGCCATCGCCGGCGCACTCATCAACCTGCTGGAAAACGCCTTGCAGGCCTCGCCGGAAGGCGGCCAGGTCAGCCTGGCGGTGGGCGGCCAGGGCAGCCCATTCGCCGCCTTTCGGGTGGAAGACAGCGGCTGCGGCATTCCGGAGGTGGCGCGCGAACGTTTGTTCGAGCCTTTCTTCAGCACCCGCGGCGAAGGCAGCGGGCTGGGCCTGGCCATCGTGCGCCAGGTCGCGGAAGCACATGGTGGCTGGGTGGAATGGGCGCCGCGAGACGGCGGCGGCAGTTGCTTTACCCTGTATCTGCCCTTTGCCGGCGGCGAAGTGGCGCCGGCGTCTTTTAACGGAAGCAATCATGGCTGACGCCCCCAGTAGCGCAGGCGTCCTCGCCTGCTCTTGGCGCTGAATGCAGGCGGGACGCCTGCGCTACAAGGGCGAGCTTGTTTCACACTAACGGAAGCAATCATGGCTGAAGCCCTGCCCATCCTGATCGTCGAAGACGATGCCCCGCTGCGCGAGGCGCTCGTGGATACCCTGGAATTGTCCGGCTACACCACCCATGCCGCCGCCGATGGCGAGCAGGCATTGGCTTGGCTGGAGCGCTGCCACCCCGGCCTGGTGCTTTCCGATGTGCAGATGCCGGGTATGGACGGCCATGCCCTGTTGCGCAGCCTGAAGGCGCGCTGGCCGGAGTTGCCGGTTCTGCTGATGACCGCCTACGGCCAGATCGACCTGGCGGTGCGTGCGATGCGCGAGGGCGCGGCGGATTACCTGCCGAAGCCGTTCGAGCCGGATCGCCTGCTGGCGGCGGTGGCGCGTTATTACTGTGGCGACGAAGACCGCTCCGAGAGCGAGGTGGTGGCCGAGGATGCCGCCACCCGCGCCGTGCTCGACCTGGCGCGGCGGGTCGCGGCCACCGAGGCGAGCGTCCTGCTCACCGGCGAATCCGGGGTGGGCAAGGAGGTCTTCGCGCGTTTCATCCACCAGCATTCCCGGCGTGCCCAGGGGCCGTTCATCGCGGTGAACTGCGCGGCGATTCCCGAAAACCTGCTTGAGCCCATGCTGTTCGGCCACGAGAAAGGCGCCTTCACCGGCGCCACCCATTCCCAGGCCGGTAAGTTCGAACAGGCCGGCGGCGGCGTGATCCTGCTCGACGAAGTTTCGGAATTGCCGCTCAACCTCCAGGCCAAGCTCCTGCGCGTGTTGCAGGAAAGGGAAGTGGAGCGGGTCGGGGGGAAGGCGCCGATCAAGCTGGATCTGCGCGTGCTCGCCGCCAGCAACCGCGACCTCACCGCCTGGGTGGCGGCCGGCAACTTCCGCGAAGACCTCTATTACCGGCTCAACATCTTCCCCCTCGACATCCCGCCCTTGCGCCAACGCCTGGGCGACATCGAGGCGCTCTCGCGCCATATTCTGAAGCGCTGCGAAACCGTGGTGGGCAGAGGCGGTTTCTCCTTGTCCGACGCGGCCTTGGGCGAATTGACCGGCTATGGGTGGCCCGGTAACATCCGCGAGCTTGCGAATGTGCTGCAACGTGCCATGATCCTGGCACCTGGAACGGAAATCGGTCCCGAACACCTGATGTTGCCGCGTCATGCGGATGACAAGGCCGCTCGGGAAACACGCCCGGTCACCGATCTCGGCTTGAAGGATGTGGAGCGGGAAACGATACTCGGGACACTGCGCCGTATGGCGGGTTCCCGGCGCCGGACGGCCGAGGCGCTGAACATGAGCGAACGAACCTTGCGCCACAAGCTCAAGCAATACCGCGAAGCGGGCTATCTGGATGGAGACGACCTCCTATAATCGGTTTCAGGAGGCAAGGCGATGAACGATATTGATCTGATGGTGAACCAGTTGCGTGCCGTAGCCGCCCAGGCTGGCGCCGGCACGTCTGTCGCCGCCACGAACGCGGCCACCCAGGCGCCTTCCCAGGATTTTGCCGCGCTGCTCCAGTCCGCCGTCGATGAAGTCAACAATACCCAGCAGGGTGCCCGCCAACTCACCCGCCAGTTCGAGGCGGGCAATGCCGAAGTCAACCTTCAGGATGTCGTGCTTTCCCTCCAGAAAGCCAGCCTTTCCTTCCAGACCATGGTTCAGGTACGCAACAAGCTCGTGAGCGCGTACCAGGAAGTCATGAACATGCAGGTCTGATGGAAAACGGTTGACGGATGGCCCTGCAATTTCAAGAGTCTTTTAACGCCCTCGCACACCGCTTCAACGAGCTTCCCGCCGCCAAAAAGGCGACGCTGGCGGCGGCTGTGGCGGCTTCCATCGCACTCATCGTCGGCCTCCTTTTGTGGAGCGGCGCGCCTGACTACAAGGTGCTGTTCTCCAACCTGTCGGAGCGGGACGCCGGCACGGTGAGCACCACCCTGCAACAGATGAACGTTCCCTACAAGACCGAGGCCAACGGCACCCTGCTGGTGCCGGCCGGACAGGTCTACGACCTGCGCTTCAAGCTGGCGGCGCAGGGCATCCCCAAGGGCGGCGCCGTCGGCTTCGAGTTGATGGACAGCCCGAAGCTGGGCATGACCCAGTTCCAGGAACAGTTGGCCTTCCAGCGCGGCCTTGAGGGCGAGCTTTCCCGCACCATCCAGTCGCTGTCGCCGGTGGAATCGGCGCGGGTGCATCTGGCCATCCCCAAGCCCTCGGTGTTCATTCGCGACAAGCAATCGCCCTCCGCCTCGGTGCTGGTGAACCTCTACCCCGGTCGCGCGCTCGACCCCGGTCAGGTGCAGTCCATCATCCACATTGTTTCCAGCAGCGTGCCGGAGCTTTCGCCGAACAGCGTCACCGTGGTCGACCAGGCCGGCAATTTGCTCACCGCCAAGAACGACGGCCAGTCGTTGCGTGGCCTCAACGCCAGCCAACTGGAATACACCAAGGAGATGGAGTCGTATTACGTGCAGCGGATCGAGGCCATCGTCGCGCCCATCGTCGGCACCGGCAACGTCAAGGCCGAAGTGCGCGCCGATCTCGATTTCTCCCTCGACGAAGCCACCAGCGAGACCTACAAACCCAACCCGACGCAGGACGCGCAATCCATCCGCAGCCAGCAATCGGTGGAAGACCTCAACAACGCCGGCAACCAGGCGCAGGGCGTCCCGGGCGCGCTGACCAACCAGCCACCCGGCCCCGCCACCGCGCCGCTCAATGCGCCGCCAGGCGCCAATGCGGGACCGAACGTGGGCGCGGCGGGGCAGGGCGGCAACTCCAGCCGCAAGGAAAGCACGGTCAATTTCGAACTGGACAAGACCATTCGCCACGTCAAGGAAGCGCAGGGGCGAATCAAGCGGCTGTCAGTGGCGGTCGTGGTCAACCACAGAATGGTCAAGGACCCGGCCGGAAAGGCCGGCAAACCGGCGCCGCTGGCCGCCAGGGAGATGGAGCAGATCAACGGCCTGGTGAAGGAGGCGATGGGCTACAGCCAGCCGCGCGGCGACACCATCAACGTGGTCAACGCCGCCTTCACCGAAGCCAAGGAAGAGATCGACATCCCGCTCTGGAAAGACCCGGACAATGTCTCCCTGGCCAAGGATCTGCTGAAAAACCTGATCATCTTCGGCCTCGCCTTCTATCTCGTGTTCGGCGTGCTGCGGCCGATGCTGCGCGATTTGATGAAGCCGCCGGAACCGGCTGAGGAAGAAGAAAAGTTGGGAGGCGCGGGGGCCGTTGCGGGCGAGCTCGGCGACGATGGCGTGCTCTACGGCCCGGATGGCAAGCCGGTGCCACTGGTGGATACCTACGCGGAGATCCTCGCCAAGGTGCGTGAATTCGCCAAGATCAATCCCAAGCTTACGGCGGAGATCGCCAAGGAATGGATGGCCAAGGAATGAGCAGGCGCGATGACTGAAGAAGAAGGACTGAACAAGACCGCGATCCTGATGCTGTCGCTGGGGCATGAGGAAGCGGCCGAAGTGTTCAAGTATCTCGGCCCCAAGGACGTGCAGAAACTGGGCACGGCGATGGCCAGCGTCGGCAAGATCAGCCGCGAACAGATCGAGGCGGTGCTGCGCGACTTCCATGACCAGACCGAGGGTCGTATCGACCTGGCCGACTCGGATGAATACATCCGCTCCGTGTTGAAGAAGGCACTCGGCGACGACAAGGCGGCACACCTGATCGACCGCATCCTGCAAGGCAACGAGAGCGCGGGTATCGAAAGCCTGAAGTGGATGGACGCCGCCACGGTGTCGGAGATGATTCGCAACGAACACCCGCAGATCGTCGCCACCATCATGGTGCATCTCGACCGCGACCACGCCAGCGAGATTCTCAACCTGTTGCCGGAACGCCTGCGTAACGACGTGATGGTCCGCATCGCCACCCTGGAAGGCATCCAGCCGATGGCCATGCGCGAGCTCAACGAAGTGCTCACCCAACTCCTGTCCGGCGGTGATGTCGGCAAGAAAAGCAGCCTCGGCGGCATCAAGACAACGGCCGACATCCTTAACTACATGGGCGGCGCCATCGAAGCCTCGGTGCTGGCCAATATCCGCGAACACGACGCCGACCTGGCGCAGAAGATCCAGGATCAGATGTTCACCTTCGACAACGTCCTCGAACTCGATGACCGCTCGGTGCAGATGCTGCTACGCGAGGTGCAGTCGGAGACCCTGATCATCGCGCTCAAGGGCACCAGCGAAGAACTCAAGGCAAAAATCTTCAAGAACATGTCCAGCCGCGCCGCCGAGGCGCTCAAGGAAGACCTGGACTCGAAAGGGCCGGTGCGCTTGTCCGAAGTCGAAGCCGAACAGAAGGAAATCCTCAAGATCGTGCGCAAGCTGGTGGACGAAGGCCAGATCATTCTCGGCGGCAAGGGCGGCGACGAAGGCCTGGTGGAATGACCCTCATGACCCGCACGGCCTGAGCCATGTCACGCGTCATACCCAAGGAACAACTGACCGCCTACCAGCGCTGGGAGTTGGGCAGCTTCGATGCCGCCCACCCGGAAGCCGAGCCGGTCGAAACACCGCCCCCGCCTCACCCCGAGCCGGAAGCCGTGCTCAGCGTCCCCCTGCCCACCGCCGAAGATATCGAGCGCATCCAGCGCGAAGCCTGGGAGGAGGGTCGCGACATGGGCTTCACGGAAGGCCGCGCGGCGGGGTACGAGGACGGCTACAAGTCGGGTGAAGCCGATGTGACGCGCTTGGGGCAACTGGCGGAAGCGATGGAAGTGGAACAATTGCGTCAGGACGAAGCCATCGCCCGCGAAGTGCTGGAACTGGCCTTGAACGTCGCCCAGCAGATGCTGCGCGTCAACATCCAGGCCAAGCCGGAGAGCGTCCTGGCCGTGATCCGTGAGGCCCTGCAATCGTTGCCCACCCTGTCCGGCCACCACAAGATCGTGTCTCACCCAGACGACGCGGTCATCGTGCGCGATTGGCTGGCCCGGGAACACGGCCACCTGCCCTGGAAAGTGCTGGAGGACGCGCAGATGGCGCGCGGCGGCTTCCGCATCGAAAGTTCGCACAGCGAACTCGATGCCTCCCTCGGCAGCCGCTGGAAAGAAATCACCGGCTGTCTCGGCACCGACACCGGATGGATGGACTAAGCCGGGCCGCCGCGCTGGTCGTCTACCTGCGCGACTGCCAGGAGGCGGTCTCCCAGGTCACGCCTTGGCGCGCCAGCGGCCGTCTCACCCGCGTCGCTGGTCTGGTGATGGAAGCCTCCGGCCTCAAACTCGCCACCGGCGTTTCCTGCAAGGTGGTGACGCCGGGCGGCCAGCAGGTGGACGCGGAAGTGGTCGGCTTCTCCGGCGAGCGGCTCTATCTGATGCCCTCCACCGACGTCTATGGCCTGGCACCCGGCGCTGTCGTCGAAGCCTCCTCGGTCTGCGGTTTCGAGCCACCGCGCATCCATAAAACCTTCTTCCGCCGCCGTCGTATCGAGGACCGCATCCGCCAGGTCGCGGTCGGCCCGGAACTGCTCGGCCGCGTCATCGACGGCGCCGGTCGCCCGCTTGATCGACTCGGCGCCCTCGAAGTCTCGGGCCGCGCCCCCCTGCATGCGCGGCCATTCAACCCGATGGAACGCGAGCCGATCCGCGACGTGCTCGACGTCGGCGTGCGCGCCATCAACGCCCTGCTCACCGTCGGCCGCGGCCAGCGCATGGGCCTGTTCGCCGGCAGCGGCGTCGGCAAATCCATGCTGCTCGGCATGATGGCGCGCTACACCGCCGCCGATGTCGTGGTGGTCGGACTGATCGGCGAACGCGGCCGCGAGGTGAAAGATTTCATCGAAAATATCCTCGGCGAGGAAGGCCTGCGCCGCGCCGTTGTGGTCGCCGCCCCCGCCGACGCGACGCCGCTGCTGCGCCTGCACGGCGCCGCCTACGCCACGGCGGTGGCGGAAAACTTCCGCGACCAGGGCCTGGACGTCTTGCTGATCATGGATTCGCTCACCCGCTACGCCCAGGCGCAACGCGAAATCGCCCTCGCCGTCGGCGAACCGCCCGCCACCAAGGGCTACCCGCCCTCGGTCTTCGCCAAGCTCCCGCAACTGGTGGAACGCGCCGGCAACGGCCGCGCCGCCTGCGGCTCCATTACCGCCTTCTACACCGTCCTCATGGAAGGCGACGACCAGCAAGACCCGGTAGCCGACGCCGCCCGCGCCATCCTCGACGGCCACATCGTCCTCTCGCGGCAACTCGCCGACCACGGCCACTACCCCGCCATCGACATCGAAGCCTCCATCTCGCGCGCCATCACCGAACTCCTGTCCAAGGAAGAACTGGAACGGGTGCGCCGCTTCAAAAGCCTCTACGCCCGCTACCAACGTAGCCGCGACCTCATCACCATCGGCGCCTACCAGCGCGGCAACGACCCCTTGCTGGACGAAGCCATCGCGCTCTACCCAAAGATGGAGAAGTTCCTCATGCAGGACTTCCACGACAAGGAACCCTACCCAAGCAGCCGCGAACAACTAACCGGACTGCTAAGCGGCGTTTGAACGCCCGGTACCCCCATCCCCAAGTCGCACCTGCCGACCAATGCGCAAGCGCGTGACCAAGTGGCCTCCCCCTTTCTCAAAGGGGGAATGAGGGGGATTTAGCGACGCCTGCCAGCGCGCTGGCGCGGGAGGACGCGTAATTGGTCATCCGTAGGGCCGGTTACGCTCAATTCCGAGCGGGATGGCGTGACTTCAAATGGGTACCTCGAAAAACCCGTCATTCCCGCGAATGCGGGAATCCAGAGTGTTGACCCCACTGGGTTCCCGCATTCGCGGGAACGACGAATCAGGAGTTATTCGAGTTGCCCCAGCGTCGGTTGGCGACCACGGGCCACCAGCCGGCCATCGGGCTGGAAACGCCGTGTTGGCGCTCGCGGCCTCAATGACCGGCAGCATGAAGGTGGTCAGTGCTGTAATGACTTCACTCAACGCCAGAGCTTCCAATCGGTTTTTTCGCAGGAATGCCCGCCACTGCGCCTGTTTCTGCGCATCTTGCGCAAACGCATCGGTGAGACCGAATGGAGCCTGGCCAGTCAGAGCGGTTTTACGACGGTCGAAGGTCGCCTGAACCGCTTGGCGAAGGATGTCACCGCCAAAATCGGTGTGCCTTGCCAGTATCCACAGATCGAAATAATCCTTCATGCGACTGTTGGCAATGCCCAACGATGACAGCGCCTCGAATTTCTCCGCGACCACGGTGTAGCGTGGATAGACGCGCAGCTTCGGTGCCTCGAACTCGGACAGCATGACGGGGTACTCGATACTCTCCGGCCCTGGCGTCACCGCATCGCCAAATCCGATATCGATCTGAATCTGGCAGCGTGCGCCATCGATCACGCCGAGCAACATGACGCGCACACCGGCATCGTTCGCCTCTTTACGGATTTCGGCGGTGTGCACGGTGTCAGCCTGAAAAATCAGGCCGTCATGTGTTTCGATCATGCAGATTCAGACTTCCTGATCCCCCGCGCATTGGCAATGGCACTGTACCGTAGCCCGGTACAGGCGTGCGGCGCGCTGACTCCCCCCTTTGGAAAAGGGGGGCTGGGGGGGATTTAGCGGGCGTTCAGTGGCGGCTCGACCTTGGG
>JAURYL010000026.1 GCA_030653935.1 Pseudomonadota bacterium | reverse complement strand
CCAGCCACGTAGGTTGGGCAAAGCGTAGCGTGCCCAACAGATAACCGTTGCATGTTGGGCACGCGATGCTTTGCCCAACCTACGCCCATGCCGGGGCTGCTCGCGGCCATCATGGGTTTTTCTCTTCCGTCACGGCCTGTTCCAGCGCCGCCAGTAATTCGTCGCCATCCACCGGTTTCAGCAACAGGCGGCGTATCCCTTGTTGCCGGGCGGTCGCTTCGTCGAGGCCGTCGCTGTAGCCGGTACACAGGATGGCCGGCAGGTGCGGGCGCAACTCATGGATGGAGCGGATCAGATCGCCGCCGGTCATGCCGGGCATGGTTTGGTCGCTGATGACCGCGACGAAATCGTCCAGGGCATCGCGAAACACGGCGAGTGCCTGGCGTGGGCTGGCGAAGCCGCTGACGCGCCAGCCCATGGCCTCCAGGCAACCACATAGCAGCTTCAGGATGGCGGTTTCGTCGTCCACGATCAGGACATGCCCTTTGGGCTTGTCGATGGCGGCGCCAAGGGGTGTTGCTTGCGCCGGAGCGGCTTTGCCGACGCCGGGCAAGACCACCGGCAGGAAGATATGAAAGGCGCTGCCCTGGCCGACACTGGATTCCACCTGAAAATGACCACCGGCACGGTGCACCAGCCCATGCACCATGACCAGGCCCATGCCGGTGCCTTGGCCCACCGCTTTGGTGGTGAAGAAGGGTTCGAAGATGTGGGGCAGGACTTCCGGCGCGATGCCCTGGCCATCGTCGGCCACCGTCAGTTCCAGGTATTCCCCGGTGAATTTCTCGTGGCAAGTGGTGCAAACCTGTTGGCCCACCTGGGTCCGGGCCAGGCTGATCGTGATGCGGCCCTTGCCGTCCAGGGCATCGCGGGCATTGATGGCCAGATTGACCAGGATCTGGTGCAGATCCACCGGATCGATCGCAATGTCCGGCGCCTTGCCGTCGATGTGGGTGTCGATGCGGATGCCGGCCGGAATGGTGGCGGTCAGCATTTTCATCGCTTCCTTGATCAGGGGTTGCGCTGCCAGAGGCTGTGCCACCCGGCCGGGTTGGCTACGACTGAAGGTCAGCATGCGCGCCACCAGGTCGCGCGCGCGTTCGCCGGCGGTGACCACTTCGCGCAGGTATTCGGCCAGCTCGCTGTTCGGGTCCGGCGCATGGCGGCGCAGCGCCAGCTTGGCGAAGCCCAGCACGGCGGCGAGGATGTTGTTGAAGTCGTGGGCGATGCCGCCGGTGAGCTGGCCCAGCGCTTCCATCTTCTGGGCCTGCTGGAGTTGTGCCTGGAGGCGTTCCTGTTCCTGCTGCAAGGCCTTGTTCTCGGTGATGTCCACGATCACGCCATCGAGCCAGGCGGGGTGGCCTTCAGCATCGCGGATGGCCTGGCCTTGCTCATGCACCCAGCGCCAGGTGCCGCCGTTGCGCCGGATGCGGTAGGCGCAGGCATAGGCGTGGCGATGGGCGACCCCTGCGGCCACCGCCTGTTCGACCGCCGCGAGGTCGTCCGGATGCACGAGTTCGCCATAGCACACCGAGTGGTCGAGAAAGCGTTCGGCCGCGATGCCGGTGATCTGTTCGATCTGGCGGTTGATGAATTCCATGCGCCAGGGGTAGGCGACCGCGCAGCGGTAGACCACGCCGGGGATGTTTTCCACCAGGGCCTGGTAGCGGTCTCGGCTGTCCAGCAGAGCCTGTTCGGTCCGCCGTTTTTCGGTGATGTCCTCGCCCGCGCAAAGCAGGCCGATGGCGTGCCCGGCCGTGTCGGAAAGCGGCGAGACATGCCAGGCGATCAGGCGCCGCTGGCCGCTGGCGGTGAGGATGTGGCCCTCGTGAAATTCGACGGGAGATTCCGTACCGGCCAGGTTGCGGGCGAAACTGGCCCTGGCCTGCTCCCGGTCCTCAGCGGGAATCCATTTGTCGAACCAGTTGCCGCCGAGGCATTGGTGCAGTTGGCCGCAGCCGAGCATTTCACAAACCTTGCGGTTGGCCAGGGCGATGTTGCCCTTGCTGTTGAGCACCAGAACCATGACGCCGACGACGTCGAGATAGGCCTGGGCGCGGTCGCGCGCTTCGGTGAGGGCGCGATCGCGTCGCGACAGGGCCTCGGCCATGCGGTCCACCTCGTGCGCCAGTTTGCTGATTTTGTCGTCGCGCGATCGTTCCGGCTGGGTGCGCGCCGATAGATCGCCTTCGGCCACCCGTTGCACCGTGGCCACGACCGGTAGCAGGGTATCCATGAGGTAGGCCGCGCCGATCTGCCAGCCGATGGCCAGGATGATCAGCGTCGCCAGGGCGGTGAGCAGCAGCACGGGCTGGGTAAGCGCCCCCGCCGGCAGTTGCAGCGCGACCACCACCAGGGCGGCGATGGCCGGTAGCGCCGCCGCCAGCATCAGCAGCAGAAGGCGAGCGCGCAGTGACGTAGGTTGGGCAAAGCGAAGCGTGCCCAACATCGCGCCAGTTCGTTGGGCACGCTTCGCTTTGCCCAACCTACGGAGCTGGTGATTCAAGAGAGCACCATTTCGCCGTGGGTCCAGGCCAGCGCCCCGGTTCGGGTGATGTCGTCGAAGATGGACTGCCCCAGATCGTCCATGTCGGTCGAACGCGGTTCCAGGTCCTGCGGCCGCTTGTGCAGCAGTTCCAGGAACAGGGTGGTGAGCTGCGGGTCACGCCAGCCCTGTTTCGCCTCTCCCTCCAGGATGCCGGCCACTGCGGCAGCCGACAGCGCGGTCTTGTAAGGGCGCTCGTAGGCGAGGGCATCGTGGATGTCCACCAGTTGGAATACTCGCGCCAGCAGGGGAATGGCCTCGCCGCGCAGGCCGTCGGGATAGCCGCCGCCGTCCCAGCGTTCGTGGTGGGAACGGATGATCTCGGCGGCCGGGCGCATGCGCCGCATACCGCTCACCAGGCGTTCGCCGATCACGGTATGGCTTTTCATCACCGCCCATTCCGCCTCGCTGAGCTTGCCCGGCTTGAGCAGGATCGCGTCGGGGATGCCCAGTTTGCCGATGTCATGCAGCACCGCGCCCCGGCGCAGCACCTGCAAGTCTTCCGCCGGCAGCCCGAGCACCCGGCCGAACACCAGGGCATTACGCGCCACCCGCGCGACATGGTCGCCGGTATGGTGGTCGCGCGCCTCGGCCATGCGCGCCTGCGCGAACAGGATGGATTCGGCGTCTTCCAGTTGGTCGGTGAGCCGCTTGTGGGCAACGGCGGCATCCACCCGCGCCATGAGTTCCAGTGGATCGTAGGGCTTGCGGATGAAGTCGGTGGCACCCAGGCCCAGCGCCTGGCTGATGTCGTCGCCGCCGCCGCCGAAGGCCGTCACCATGATCACCGGCAACAGAGGTTCGTCCATGATGCCCCGGATGTGGCGCAGTACGGCATGGCCGTCCAACCCCGGCATCCGCCGATCCAGCAGCACGGCGTCGAAGTCCTCGCCGTGCAGCCGCTCCACCGCCTGGCGGCCATCGACGGCCAGGACGACCTGATATTTCGGCGCGCGCAGTGTGGCTTGCGCCAAGCGGAGCTGGGCGGCATCGTCGTCCACGACCAGTACCTTGTAAGGCTGGATTTCGTGGCCGGGCGATTGGGTCATGGCTGGCGTTCCCGCCGTAGCGGTTCGAGCAGGGCCAGCAGCTTTTCTTCGTCCAGCGGTTTGGGCAGGCAGATTTCCGCGCCCGCCGCGAGGATGCGTTCGATGTTTTCCGTTGAGGGGTAGCCGGTGATGGCGATGACCCGGATGTGCCGGGTGGTGGGGTCGGACTTGATCTGGCGGCAGACCTGGAAGCCATCCAGTCCGCCCATCATCAGATCGAGCAGCACCACATCCGGGCGAAAGGTATGCACCAGTTGACCAGCGCTGAAGCCGTCGCTGGCGCTGGCGGTGCCGGCGATGTCTTTCAGGAAGGCGGACAGGTAGCGGGTGAGGCTGGCCTCATCGTCGACGATGAGAATCCGAAGCGCAGCGCCGGAATGGCCATGATCATGACCGCGCGCGCGCTGGAAACTGTCCAAGTCCTCGCGCAGGAAGCGGCGATGACCACCGGCCGTGGTATGCGCCTTCAACAGACCCTTGTCCGCCCAGACGCGCAACGTGGCCGGCGCCACCATGAGCAGCGCTGCCGCCTCGTTGGGGGTGAGATAGGGTTTTTCTGATGCCACGCTTGCCATGACGAAGTCCCTTGTGGTGCGTGTCCAAGGAGAAAAAGACACTGAGGTCAACATAGGTTAATCGTGAAATCCGGGTCAAGCGATTTATGCGATTCAAGCGATTTACATGATTCAGGAAGGCGCTGGATAAATACGCTGGTCATTCCGGCGTGACGTTCTTTCGCCGGAATGACGAAATAATCAGTGACGTAGGTTGGGCAAAGCGAAGCGTGCCCAACATCGCGACGGTTCGTTGGGCACGCTTCGCTTTGCCCAACCTACGTCACTACCGTCATTCCGGCAAAAGCCGGAATCCAGTGAAATCAATAACCTGGACCCTGACTTTCGCCGGGGTGACGAAATAATCAGCGTTTCCTTAGTGCTACGGTTCAGCCCGAATAACCCCGGCTATTGAGAAATGCGCCCA